>CAZAYP010000023.1:0-72116 GCA_964489425.1 uncultured Verrucomicrobiota bacterium
TCGAAGCCGAATTGCCCCCCAATCACTTTTTGACACAAAATTTTTGACAACGATCTGAATCTGCTCCGCTTGGAGCCGGACTGGCCCCATTCGCGCTGGAACTGCTGATTCAACTCCATTTTCCTGCGCTTGAGTTCCTTCTTCTCTTCCGCGCTCGAGGCGGCTAGCATTTGCTTGTCGTCGAGCAACTTGCGGCGCATGGTTTCGATGTATCGCGTTGCCTCGGCAGCTACCCACGCGGACCTGGTCCACCCGCAGGCGCGGTACATGACCCGCTCCAGGCCGGCGCGCGCCTCCTCGAACATGCTGTCGGCCAGCATATACGCCTGGTTCTGTTTGTTTTTCTGTTTCGCGGCCATGGCGAGCAGCTTGCTCGAAACCGGGAAAACTCTTATGGGCGGCCGACCTTCTTTGCCAAAGGCATCATTCAGCAACTGCTCGTTGCGGGCGCGGATTTCCTGCCAGGCGGCTTCGTCCTTTGTATCAGTCTTGGTCTGGATGAAGAGCGCATTGGTAGTGACGCGGAAAGCCTGCTCGAGGAATTGTTTTTCGGATTGGGTCAGCGGTTGGTCCGAATCCAACACGAAGATGAAAGCATCCGCGCGCAGGATATAGCGGTTGGTGATGGCTGAGTGGGCGGCATTCAACGCGCCAAGGCCGGGCGTATCCACCAACCGGACGCCCTCCGGCAGGAACACGGCCGGGGTATTCACCTCGATCCAGCGCAAGGTGCGGCCACGGAACATCGGGTCATCGGCCAGTTGCTTGTCCGTTTCTGAGCCATACCGCACAAGATCCTTTTGCTTGATCTGTTCCCTGTGCCCGTCTTCGAATAGCAGGGCGAACGATTCATGTTTCGCATGGGCGATGCGGAACACCTGAGAGGTGGTCTCCTTCACGCCGATCGGTAGCAGTTTGTCCCGTTCGAGCAGCGCGTTGATGAACGAGCTTTTGCCGCGCTTTACTTCGCCGCAGACCACGACATCGTATTCCGGGTTGGCCAGGGCCGCCCGCGCTCGCTCAAAGGCAGCGGGCATGGGCGGCAGTTGCCAAGCGGATTGCAATCTATCGATATCGGATGTTATAGCGATCAGATTATTTCGGATAATATCGGCTTTGTTTGCTATTTCTTCTAGTTTCATCATGCGGCTTTCTGTGGTTCAGCCATTACTATATCGCGTTATTGTGGTATGGAGTCATTCATTGTCGGGCACAGGTTTCATAGCGCAATATGCAACGGAAACCAAGGTTATTGTAACAATCCCTTTGTCGTGCATGATTGCGAGCGGATGAGAGCAGTAATCTAATCTCGCTATTTGACCAAGATGCGCCTCGCGTTACCCTTGATGTACCTTGAGGGTCATATAGGTCCTCACACCACTCCCAAACATTTCCGCCCATGTCGTATAGATTATAGCAATTACCGGGAAAACTTCCAACAGGGGAAGTGAAATAGTACGTATCAACACCCAATGAATGCGCGTAGTTTCCTGCGTTAGGTGGTGGGGGCCATTCTACGCCCCATGGATAAATGTCTTTTATTTTGCCATCTTTATTTTTAGGGGTGCTGCCAATCTCTGTACCCACGCCAACCGCTTTGCTCCATTCCGCGTCCGTTGGCAAACAATAGTGCCACCCTCGCATTATGATATCTTTCTTGCTTTCATTCACTGTTAGCCAATCACAATATGTTTTAGCATCTTCCCAACTCACCATAACTACCGGTTCGTTGGGAGCCTGATGGAAGTCCGGGTTGGGCCATTTGTGCGTGGTGGCGGAAATATAAGCAGCGTAATCCTGCACGCGTGTCAGCCAGATGCTGAAAAAGCAATTCAGGCCGGGAATGGGAACAAACCTCATGCCCAGGCTGTTTTCCCACGGTTTCTCTTTCGTTGCAGAGGTTATGGATGGGGCTGACGAAGTACTCGATTTGGCCTTGGGCTGTTTGACCTTGACCATCTGGTACGCTACGGTACCCATGGCGGCAGCCTCATCCGCGTGCATGGTATTCAGCGGAGGGACGGGCATGATGGCTTCCAGTGCCTGGCGGACCAGCGGCGTACGAGTGGCGCCGCCGACCAGCAAAACTGTGTTCAGGTCATGCTCTGCTTCCTGAATGCGATTGAGCATGGTGCGGGTAAGGTCCAGGACGCGTTGAACCTTCTCGAGGATAAGCTTTTCAAAGTCGGGGCGTATCATCTGAAGAACCGCCTGCTGCCTCTTCTCAGGCAAATAAAAGGCTATTCGGACCTGGGATAGTGTAGATAGCTTTTCCTTGCAGCGCCGGCATTTCATGAGCATGGCCAGGTTGAGGCGCTTGGAGGCGCCGCCAAAGCCCACACCGTATCCCGAGATCAATAGCTGGTCAAAGTGATCGTAAATCGCACGGTCAAAATCATCCCCACCTATTGCCACACCGCAAGTTCTCAAGGGCAACCGGAACTGGTTTTCGCCTTCCCTTTTAACATAGGTCACATCGCAGGAGCCAGCGCCCAAGTTGTAGACGAGGACCCCATCTCCAGCCTTGGCGCCGCTGGCCATATAGCCAAGAATAGCGGCGACTGGTTCCTCGACTAATGCCACCTCCTTGAAGCCAGCCAAGGTTGCGGCTTGGGTGAGATTCTCCTTTTCTTTGGGCGTGAACGCCGCCGGGTGGGTGAGAACCACGGCCGGGATCGTCTCGTGAAAACAGAGTTGCTCGGCCATGCGTTTGATATGGATCAGGAGGTCGGCCACCAGTTCGATGCAAGTGACTTGGGAGCCGTCAGGCAAAGCCTGTGGCAGGTTATTTTTCAGCAGGGATTTGAACCGGGCAAAAGTGCGCCCCAGCACGGCGGCTTGATCTTCGGGAGGCAGAAAAATGCTTTCCGTCAGCAACTGCTCCGCTGGTTTTCCGACCAAGACGCCGTCCAGACCGCGGAACACGATGGATGGAGTTCTCTCGTCGCCATGCTCATTGCGGATGATTTCCGGCATATTGCTTTTGGGGTTCCACCAGCAGGCGGTAGTGAACGAGTTGCCAAAATCTATGCCCAGGGCCAGGGGGGTACTCATGGTATCATGTGACCAGATTTGTTTGCGTCTGTGTGTTCATCGCCGGCGGCCACCAGGGGGACCGACCCGGCGTGAAAATGGAAATGTCGGAGATTGTCTCCGATATTTCAAGGATGGCGCAGCGGGGCGACCATTCATGACAACACGTCGTCATCCGGGTCAGGGTCATGGTCGGCATATTGTTCATCGTGGCCAGTGAAGGTGTCCGGGGGTTGCCATGAGTCCGGGGCATCGTCCAGCGGATGCGCCTCGTTATCCACCAATCCATTGTTGAGCAGGCCCGAACCAACCGCTTGCGCGTCTTGGACCCTGCGGTCAAAGTCGGAACACAGGCCAAGGAATTGTGGTTCCTGGCCGGTAAGCCCGGCTACCGACGGATACCACCGCGCAAAGTCGTCGTAAGCCAGCTGCCCAATCCACGCTACGTTGGGAGCGCCGAAATGGTCGGGGGCGGCATGGGTGGCCACCATGCTGAATCCGGAATCCTCCCAGGCTTCCAGGAACTCTGCCAGTGGGTACTTGGCCGCTACTTCCCCGGTTCCGGGGTCGGCAACGACCACCAGCGGATTGCCCGGATCCGCGATGTCCACCCCGGTAACCAATACCGCGTGATCCGGCCGCCAATCTTCCCATATTTCGGCATTCATCGCGGCTACTGGCTGCAACACGGGGTTTCCACTCCACAACTCGCCAGCGTCCACGGCAATAATCACGCGGTGGCCCTGGGCCAGTTCGTTGACCAAGTTAAATATATTGGCGTGTTCATAGCGGTTAATGTCCAAGCCGTGAGCTTCAATCAACTTGCCCAAATCATAGGCGGGGGTGCCTTGTCCCGGCACGTACCAGCCCTGGTCATGGGCTTCCTGGATCAACTGCTCCTGGGTTACGGGTATTCCGAAATCTTTTAGAACCAGTTCCTGGCAACGGATGGCGCATGTGTCCTCGTAGTTCTGGTAAACGCCGTAAGACACTTCTCCAGGCGATCCCGGCTGGCCCACGTTGGCCGGTGCGTCCGCAGCTCCAGAGCCTGGGCCGAAAAAGTTGTCTATGGCCTGCTGCATATCGCGGGATCCTCCATCCATAGTCATAGCCACCTTGTCGTTCCCGGAGGCTGAAGCGGAAGCTTCATACTGCTCCGGTGATATAGTGGCGGATTCCGGTTCATTTCTTACAAGCGAACCTGCCGCGGCCGCAGCATCATCGTCAGCACCCAAAGCGGGGAGGATGGATGGCAGCATCAGCGGCGCAGTCATGGCCGCCACGCCAGCGGCGGCCGCAGCGGGGAAGAACAGGTCGATAATCTTTGTTTTATCGGCGCCGGCGCCGGGCCCGACAGACTGCGGGGCGTTGGTTGCCCCAGCAGTCAGGCGACTGCTGAGCGCTGCGCGTTCAGCGGTTGCGAGCGGCGGCAATCCGCCGACGGCATCCAGCGCGCCAATCTCGAGCATGTTCTGCAGGGTGGCAGAGCAAGCCCGACAGCCAGCGGCATGGAGGCGAATGGCGTCTGATTCGGGTCCTGCGAGTTGACCGCCGATAAACTGCGTCATGGTCAGGTCAGAAGGGCAGTCAGGCATGCGCGCCTCCTTCCGATAGCAGCAAACGAAGCTGTTGCAGCGCTCTGCTGCATCGGGTGTAAACATTGCCAACCGTTGTCTTCATGATTGTTGCGACTTCTTCCGCCGGGCGTTCCTCGATTTTATAGAGTAGCAAGACCAAACGGTCGGCGGGCTGTTCCAATGCCATAACAGCCTCAATCACATCGGCCGCCAATCGCCGCCTCGCCTCGTATTCGTCCGGCACGTTCACGTCCTCCAATTCATTCAGAGGCGTCAGCCAGCCGATTTCTTTCACGGCGCGATCCATTTTTTTCCACAGCAGGCGGGATGCGATGCAGAGGACATATTTAATCAAGCTGCAGGCCCGCCCTGCCTGATTGTGCCCGCGATAATCGCGCAGCGCCTTCCAATCAGAGCGGTTGAGGGCCAAGAACACTTCACTGACAACCTCGGAAAACTCCAAATGCAGGGAGCGATATTTGACTTCAGCCAGGTATTTCAGTGCCGGGCCGCAGCGGTCAACGAGAAGATAGGAAACCGCTTGGCTGTCGCCATCAAGAATCTTGGCGACCAGTTCTGTATCCGCAAGGCCGGCATATTGTTGCAGTTGTTCTTTCATTGCGCGGCGAGTGGGAGTGTTCTCTTTCCCCGTACACGAGTCAAGTCAAGTGATACCATTTTCGCATGAGAACAAGCATACAAGCTCCCCTACCTTTGCAAGGAGGGGTGGCCGCAGGCCGGGGTGGTTGTGGATGGTTCGCGCCCCGAGATCACGGTGGGGGGAACCCGGAACAACCGCCCCACCCTTCGGGTCCCCCCCGCCTTGAAAAGGCGGGGAGCCCAGATACGTACCGATTCCTCATGCGGAAGTCGAATAGCGCGAGACGCTCTTCTTTTCGCGCGTTCAGTGAATTTCGTAGTTCATCTGCGATTCAAAAAGCTTCAGCCGGCGCTGAAGGGCGCCAACTCCACGCCGGCCACGATCGCGCCGCAATCCGGGCAGCGGTTGCCCGGCTGCACGCGGTTGGCGGTCACCTGGAAATACGTGCGCCGGATCACGTCGGCGCCGCAGGCGGGGCACCGGGTGTTGCTCTCGCCGGCCACGTTGCCCAGGTAGATGTGCCGCAACCCCGCGGCCCGGCCCCATTCCTCGGCCGCCTTGAGCATGTCCAGCGGCGTGGGCGGCGCATCCATCATCTGGTAGGACGGATGGAACCGGCTCAGATGCCAGGGAACCTCCGGGCCCAGCTCCGCGGCGATGAACCGGGCGATGTCCTGCAACTCGGCGGGGTCATCGTTCACGCCGGGGATTACCAGCGTGGTGACCTCCACCCAGATGCCGAGGCGGCGCATGGTCTTGAGCGACGCCAGGACCGGCGCCAACCGCGCGCCCATGTGCCGGCGGTAGGTTTCGTCACGGAAGGACTTGAGGTCCACGTTGGTCGCGTCCAGCAGGGGGTGCATGGCCTCCAGCATGCGGTCGGTCATGTAGCCGTTGGTGACGAACACGTTCTTCAGCCCCAGGGCCCGGGCGGCGCGCGCCGCCTCGCAGGCGTACTCGAAAAGCAGCGTGGGCTCGGTGTAGGTGTAGGCGATGCTCCGGCACCCGGCCGCCTGCGCCGCCGCGGCCAGGTCCAGGGCGCTGACGGCACGGCCGGGCACCACGTGCTGCGCGCGGGGCAGTTGGGAAATATCGCTGTTCTGGCACCAGGCGCAGCGGAAATTGCAGCCCGGCGCGGCCACGGAATAGGCCAGCGACCCGGGCTGGAAATGGTACAGCGGCTTCTTCTCGATGGGGTCCACCTGGCGCGCGATGAGGCGGCCGTAGACCAGGGTGCGCAGGATGCCGGCGTGATTCTCGCGCACGCAGCACAGCCCGGCGGCGCCGGGCGCCAGCACGCACTCGTGCGCGCACAGGTGGCACTGGACGCGCCCGCCCGCCAGCTTGTCGTACAGCCGGGCCTCGACCGGGTTCATGTCAGAACATCATCCGGATCATGCGGCGAATCCAGGGCGTTTTCATGCGGTTCATCATCCAGGTTTCCGCCACGCGCTTGTTGAGGAACGACATCGAGGGGAAGGCGTGTTGCAGCATCATGACGTGGAACATGTTGGTCTTGCGCTGCAAGGCCAACGCCCACTCGTTGATCATCTCGGGGGCGCCCTCGCCCACGATGCTCGCGCCGTAGAGGCGGCCGGCGGGGCTCACCAGGACCTGGACATAGCCCACGCCGCAATCCTCGGCGATGGCCGCGCCGTAGTCCTCGTACTTCTGCGTCACCACCTCGTAGCGCCGGCCGGCCTGCTGCAGCTGCGCCTCGGTCTGGCCCACGGCCGCGACCGGCGGGTCGGTGAACACCGCCCAAGGGACCATGAAGTTGCGGTATTTCAAGCGCATGAACGGCGGCATCATGGCGTTCATGAGGGCGATCATGCCCTGGTGCATGGCGGCGTGCGAGAGCAGGAACTGGCCGTTGCAGTCGCCCACGGCGTAGATGTGGCGCTGCGTGGTCTGCAGGTGCTGGTTGATCGTGATGCCGCGCTTGTCATAGGCCACCCCGGCCCGCTCCAGGTGGAGCGCGGCCACGTCCACCTGGCGGCCCGCGGCCAGCAGCAGCGCCGCGGCGGCGACCCGCTCCTCGCGGTCCGTGTACAGCGCCACCAGCCCATCCTCGCGCGCCACGCGGCGGATTTGGCGGCCGTTGAGAACCTTGATGTGTTCCCGCGCCAACGCGGCTTCCAGCAGGTCGCCGGCCGCCCGCGGACCGTGGGGCAGCAGGTAGGGGTCCATGTGGACGATCGTGGCCGGGCACCCGAGGCGGTTGAACGCCTGCGCCATCTCGCAGCCGATGGCGCCGCCGCCGATCACGGCCAGGCTGGCCGGGAGGGCCGGCAGGGCGAAGAGGTTCTCGTTGGTCAGCACGTCCACCTGGTCCAGGCCGGGGATGGGCGGCCGCGCCGGCCGCGTGCCGGTGGCGATGAAGATGCGCTTGGCCGTGATCCGCCGCCCGCCCACCTCCACGGTGTGCGGGTCCACGAACTCCGCCGCGCCCTTGCCAAGCACCAGATCGGCCTTCTTGAACATGGCGGCGGTCTTGGTCTCGTTGATGTACCGGAGATACTCCTGGATGCGCGCAAACGGCTTCTGCACCGCGGGCGCGGGCGCCGGCGCCAGTTCCATGGCCGGCAGGCGCGTAACCAAGTGCCGCGCCGCCGCCATGCGCAGCAGCGACTTGCTGGGGATGCACCCGGCGTTCATGCACTCGCCGCCGATCTTGTGGCGCTCGATGGCGCAGACCCGCAGGCCCATCTCTGATCCCATCACGGATACCGCCATGCCGGCCGGCCCCAGGCCGATCACGATCAGGTCATACTCGAACCCATGCTTCATCAGATCCTCGCTTGCGCGTGGGGAAACCCCAGGAAAATATTCTTTGTTTCTAACAGGTTATGATAGCATAATTACCCAAGGTTGGCAATGGGGCGGCCCGGCCCGGCATGAAATCGGCTTTGCGGCGGCCGGGCTTTTTGGGAGAAGTACCGTTGGACCAAGAAAACAGCAGGCACGCGTGAGAGTATGCATTGATATCCAGCCGGCCGTGGCCCAGCGGGCCGGGGTTGGCCGTTACACCAAGATGCTGGTGGAGCACCTGTACGCCGGCCGCGGGATGGACGAGTTCTGCCTGTTTTACTTCGATTTCCAGCGGCGGGCCGTCTCGTTCCCGGTGCCCGGGGCGCAGCTGCGCCGCTGCGGCTGGGCGCCCGGCCGCCTCGTGCACAAGCTGTGGAAAACCTGCGCGTTTCCGCCCTTTGACTGGCTGGCCGGGCCGGCCGACGTCTACCATTTTCCCAACTTCGTGCGGCCGCCCTTGCGCCACGGGCGGTCCGTGGTGACCATCCACGACGTCTCGTTCCTGCGGTTCCCCGCGGCCACGGAGGCAAAAAACCTCGAGTTCCTGACCGCCCAGATCGCCCGCACGGTGCAGCACGCGGACGCCATCCTGACCGACTCGCGATTTTCCGGGCAGGAGATCCAGGCCCTGCTCAAGGTGCCTGAATCGCGCGTGTTCCCCATCCACCTGGGCCTGGCCGAAAGCCTGCGGCCGCCGGCACCCGACGTGCTGCCGGCCATGCGCAAGCAACTGGGCCTGGAGCGGCCGTACCTGCTCTTTGTGGGCACCCTGGAACCGCGCAAGAACATCCCGTTCCTGATCGATGTCTTCGACCGCCTGGCGCTGCCGGAGATCGACCTGGTGCTCGCCGGCATGCGCGGCTGGAAATATGAGCCCATCCTGGCCCGCATGCAGCGCTCGGCCCGGGCGGCCCAGATCCATTACCTGGAATACGTGGACGACTACCTGCTGCCGGGGCTGTACGCCGGGGCGGAGCTGTTTGTGTTCCCGACATTGTACGAGGGGTTCGGGTTCACGCCGCTGGAAGCCATGGCCTGCGGCACGCCGGTGATTGCCGCCCGCGCGGGATCCCTGCCCGAGGTGCTGGGCGAGGCCGCCGTGCTCATGGCCGACTACGAGGTCGATGCCTGGGTGGCGCGCATCCGGCAACTGCTGATCGACTCTGCGCGCCGGACCCGGATGATTGCGCTGGGCAAGCAGCAGGCGGCCCGCTACCGGTGGGAACAGACCGCCATGGCCACGTGGCAGGTGTACCGCACGGTGGCGCGGTGAAGGTGGCCCTGGACGCGCGCTGGATTTTCCCCGAAATCAGCGGCATCGGCGCTTACACCCAGGAGCTGATCGCCCAGTTTGCCCGCCTGCCGGCCGGGCCCGAGTTCGTCCTCCTGTTCAACGATCGCGCCGTCATGGAGCGCACCCTGGCGGGCGTGGCGCCCGCGGCGCCCGGCCGGGTCCAGCCGCACCTGCTGGGGTATTCCCCGTTCGCGCCCAGCGGACAGTGGCGCCTGCCACGGCTGCTGCGCCAGCTGGACGTGGCAGTGTACCATTCCCCCAACTACCTGGTGCCCCTGCCCGCCTTCCCCCGCGGCCGCCGCGGCCGGATCGCCTGCGTGATCACGCTGCACGACCTGATCCCGCTGCTGTTTCCCCACTTTGCGCCGCGGTCCAAAAAAACACGGGTGTACCCGCTGTTCCGCCGGCTGCTGTTTGCCATCGCCGCGCGCGCCGACGCCATCCTGACCGACAGCGAGCACTCGCGCCAGGACGTGCGGCGCGGGCTGGACATCGCGGCGGACGACCGCCGCCAGGTGCTGGCCATCCCCCTCGGGGTCCACCCGCGCTTCACCCCCGGCCCGGCCGCGACGCAGCGCCGCCCGGTCATCCTGTACGTTGGCCGGCGCGACCCGTACAAGAACCTGGCCGGCCTGGTCCAGGCCCTGGCCGCGGTGGTCCGCGCCGTGCCCGCGGCGCGCCTGGAGGTTATCGGGCCGCCGGACGCGCGGTACCCGGAACCGGAACTCCTGGCCCGCGAACTGGGCCTGGCGGACCGCGTGACGTGGCGCGGTTACGTGACCGAGGCGGATCTGGTCGCGGCGTACCAGGCCGCCGCAGTGCTGGCCCTGCCCTCGCGCTACGAGGGGTTCGGGCTGCCGGCGCTTGAGGCCATGGCGTGCGGCACGCCGGTGGTGTGCAGCAACGCCGGGTCGCTGCCCGAGGTCGCCGGACCCGCCGCCCTGCAGGTGGCGCCGGACGACCTCGCCGGGCTCGCCGCCGCGCTGGTCCGGGTGCTGACCGATCCGGCGCTGGCCGCCGACCTGGCGGCGCAAGGCCAGGTCCAGGCCGCCCGCTACACCTGGGCGGACACCGCGCGCCGCACCCTGGCCGTGTACGAAAGCCTGGCCGCCCCGGAGCGCGCATGAAAGCCGTGGCCGCGTGGCTGGACCGCTACTTTCACCTGGCCGCTGCCGGCACCACGGTGCGCACCGAGGCGGTGGCGGGCCTGACCACGTTCCTGACCATGGCCTACATCATCGTGGTGCAGCCGGCCGTGCTGACCGGGCTCATGTTCAACTTCAACACCGGCATGGATTTCGGCGCGGTCATGGCGGCCACCTGCATCTCGTCTGCCATCGCCACGATCATGATGGGGCTGTACGCCAACTACCCCATCGCCCTGGCGCCGGGCATGGGCGAAAACTTTTTCTTCGTGTTCTCGATCATCCCCGCGGCCGCCGCCATCCCGGCGGTCCAGTCCGGCGCCACCACGCCCTGGGCTGTGGCGCTGGGCGTGATTTTCATCTCCGGCCTCCTGTTCATGGCCATCTCAATGGTGGGATTGCGCGAGATCATCCTCAACGGCGTCAGCCCGAGCCTCAAGCACGGGATCGCGGTGGGGATCGGCCTGTTCATCGCCTTCATCGGCCTGCAGAACGCCACGCTGATCGTCAAGGACGCGGGCACGGCGGTGAAGCTCAACCCGCACATCCTGTCGCCCGACCTGCTGGTGTTCGGGTTTGGCCTGCTGCTGACCGGCATCCTGCAGGCGCGCCGCGTCCGCGGGGCGATCTTGTGGGGGATCCTCTGCACGGCCGCGGCCGCGCTGGCGCTGCGCCTGCTCATACCGCACCTGCCGATCCGCATCCAGAACGCGGAACTGATCAAGCAGTCCATGCTGCTGACCCGGTTCGTGCCGGCGGATCAGATCTGGTCACTGCCCCCGTCCCTGGAACCCACGCTGTTCAAGATGGACATCCGGCATGCGCTGAACATGGCGCTGGTCCCGTTCATCGTCATTGTCCTGTTCATGGATGTTTTCGATACCCTGGGCACGCTGATCGGCGTGAGCGAGCAGGCCGGGCTGATGCGGGACGGCAAACTGCCGCGCGCGCGCCAGGTGCTGCTGACCGACGCCGCAGGTACCGTGGTGGGCGCGTGCGCCGGCACCAGCACCGTGACCAGCTTCATCGAGAGCGCCGCCGGGGTGGAGTACGGCGGCCGCACGGGGCTGAGCGCGGTGGTGGCAGGCTTGCTGTTCCTGCTGGCGCTGTTTTTCCACCCGCTGGTGTACATGTTCGGCAGCTACGCGCCGATCACCGCGCCGGCGCTGGTCATGGTGGGGGCGATGATGATCCGCAACATCCGCTTCCTGGCGTGGGACGACTTCAGCGAGGTGCTGCCGGCCTTCCTGATCATGCTCGGCATCCCGCTGACCTACTCCATCAGCAACGGCCTGGCGCTGGGGTTCATCAGCTACCCGGTGATCAAGCTGTGCAGCGGCAAGGGCCGCCAGGTGGGCTGGCTGGCCTACGTGCTGGCCGCGGTGCTGGTGCTGTACTTCATCTTCACCGGCCTGGAAGGCAAGTAACGCGGCCGCCCGCCGGGCGCGGGCGGATGGGGGGCATGGTTTTAATCGACAAGGCCGATGATGTTTGCCAGCATGAAGAACAAACCGGAACGATGGCTCATGGTCGCGACGCTGGCGGCTCATGGGGAAGTTAATCGGGACACGATCGTTACCGCCGATCGAGCGGAACCGAATGACCGCCTACGAGTGCGCGAAACCAGGACGGCTTCGGTGTTTATCGAGTCAGTTCAACAGTATAAGGTGGCAGACGGACACTGCGGCAGGTCTGAAAGGCTGGTTTGATGATGCTAGACCGGGAAAAGTTGGAGAAGATTCGCATCCTCATGGGCGATGAGGTGTCTCGGAGGACGCAACAGGCGGAACGGCGCGGGCACGTGGCGTACTGGAACTTCCTGCCGCCCGACGATCTGGACTCCCTGCTCCAGCTCTACACGCGGGTCTCGCACAAGACGCTGCGGATCTCCAAGACCTTTGGGATCGAGGGCAGGAAACTGCTCAGGCCCGAGGACGACTACGACGCGCTGAAGGACTTCAACCACGCCTACGCGGGCACGGTCTCGGCGGTGGAAAAGATGCACCTGGAGTGCCAGCAGTTGCTCCGGGACCATCCCGGGCTGGTCGATTATGTCGAGGGCTTGCCGGGTCGGGTGTTCAGCGGCAAGGAACATCCTGCGCCCGGAACCAAGGCGGTGTTCTTCTGCTATGCCCTGCCGGCCGTGGCGCCGGCGAGTCAGAAAGACGGCGATGCCAAATGGAGCACGGAACTGGGGACCGCCGCCTGGTACTGTGTTGACGCGGCGTCCGGGCGAATCCTTGAGGAGCCTACGGAGATCGTAGAGTTCATCCGGTCCACGCCGCAAACGCCGCGCGTCACGGGGATCGCGCACAAGAAGCTTTCAGAGATCCGGGCGACTTTGGAGAAGCACATCAAGAACACCTACCTGAAACAGGTTCAAGCACCCATCGGGGTCAAGGCAGAGCTGAAAGCGTGGATGGAGTTGGGATGAAGCGGACGACGGCCATAGCGGGGCGAGGCGGCGAGATCATTCTTTACCGGACGAAAGACGGACGGACAGCCGTGGATGTGAGGCTGGAGCAGCAGACCGTTTGGTTGAACCTCAACCAAATGGCCTCGCTATTCGGAAGGGACAAGTCCGCGATCTCGCGACACCTTCGCAACATATTTGTCACCAAGGAGTTGAAACGCGGTTCAGTTGTTGCGTTTTTTGCAACAACTGCCGCCGACGGCAAGACCTATCAGGTGGAATATTTCAACCTGGATGCCATCCTCTCCGTCGGATACCGTGTCAATTCCAGACGCGGAACGGAATTCCGCATCTGGTCTAACAGCGTTCTAAAGGACCACATCCTCCAAGGCTACACGCTCAACGAGAAGCGGTTGCAGGCCCACGTGGCCCGGCTGTCCGAACTACAAGCCGCCGTAGACGTGATGGGACGGATCATTGCCGGGAAAGCCGTCACCGGGACCGAGGCCGAAGGGTTACTGCACGTCATTACCGACTACTCGCTCGCGTTGCGGTTGTTGGACCAGTACGACCACCAGCAACTGCGGCTCCACGGCACCACAGAAGCCGGGCGGTTCGTCATGACCTGTGACGCGGCGCGAGGCGCCATCGCGCGCATGGCAGCAAACGCGGCCTCAGCGGGCGGCAACCTGTTCGGGCGGGAGAAGGACAAGGGGTTGGAGAGCGCCATCGGGGCACTCTACCAAACCTTCGACGGCCACGACCTGTATCCGAGTATCGAGGAAAAAGCCACACACCTCCTCTACTTTGTGGTCAAGAACCACGCCTTCGTGGACGGCAACAAGCGCATCGGCGCGTTCCTTTTCATCTGGTTCCTGGATGCCAACGGTCTGCTCTACCGCAAGGACGGGTCGAAGCGACTGGCGGACAATGCGCTGGTCGCCCTCACGCTACTGATTGCCGAGAGCAAGCCGGCGGAGAAAGAGACGATCTGCAAGGTCATCGTGAATCTCATCAATCGGGAGAACTTGTAGCGTGCCGGCGCACCCCACCTGCTATGTGATCGCCGGGCCGAACGGCGCGGGCAAGACCACGTTTGCCTTGCGGTACCTGCCACAAGTGGCCAAGTGTGTTGAATTCGTCAATGCGGATTTCATTGCGCGGGGCCTATCACCGCTGAACGAACAATCGGTCCAGATGCAGGCCGGTCGCCTCTTTCTCGAGCGAGTCGGGCATCTGGCCCGCGAGGCTCGGTCGTTCGCCATGGAAACGACGTTGTCCGGGCGATCCCATGCCGGATTGTGGAAGGGCCTGAAGAAGAGCGGCTACCGGATCGAGTTGAACTATCTGTGGATTCCTTCCGCCGAGTTCTCCGCACGGCGCGTGGCCTCGCGTGTCGCCAACGGGGGGCATGCCATTCCGGCCGAGGCCATTGCCCGCCGCCATGCCAAGAGCCTGCGGAATCTGCTCGCGTTGTACCTCCCCCTGGCCGACTATGCGGCTGTCTGGGACAATTCCACGGAGCGGCCGCGCCTTGTGTATGAGAAATCGCGCGCGCACGGTGTCGTTCTGGACAGTGACATCTGGGAACTGATCGAGGAGTTCAAGCCATGAAGGCAAAGAGCATCTCTGTTTACGGCAAGCGCATTGAGCGGGCCCTCCAGGAAGCGGTGGCCGATGCTATCGACGCACACCGGCGGGCTGGGAAGCCCATCGTCGTAGCCCGCAACGGGAAGCCCGTGGATCTCGACCCGAATGCCGTCCGCACGGTGCGTGAGGAACGGGCCACCTACACCACGAAGCGCCGTTGAGGACCGCCGCCATGTCGCCATTCGACCCTGATCGTCTCCGCACCATCCGGACCATGCCACAGCTCGTGGCTTATCTCCGGGACGAACTCGCATGGCCGATCGAGACCGACGATTTGAACGAGATCACCTTTGACTGGACGCGCGACGATTTGCGGATCAGCGAAGCGGGCGGCGAACGCCTGCGGGATGGCATCGTGCGGCAGATACAGCCACTCGCGTCCGGCCAGCCCTGGGGGGTCTTCCTGATCGAGTTCACGGACGGACGACTCTACCGCACCGCCTTGCGGGAGGTCCTGCGGGGCCTGGTGCCGAAGCGCCGGCGGGATGCCAGGCTGCCGGCATGGCAGCACGAAAACCTGCTCTTCCTCTGCACGACCGCGGAATACGACCGGTTCACTTTTGTCCATTTCCGCGGAGAGCAAGTCGCGAAGGCGCGCCTGGCGTCATTCGGTTGGGAAGCCGGCAGCGCTTATAGGGAGTGGCAGAATGATTGTCCGTTATCGGCGCCGACGGAGCTGCGCCCTCTTCGATGACGACGACTTTGCGCGAAAATATCGCTGCCGTCATTGCCCGCCGCGAGCAACTGCGCGCGGAGATGATCGCGCTGCAAGAGGAGATGGACTGGCTGGTCTATGCGGCGTACGGGCTGATTCCGGTGAACCATCCGGCCTGTAGCCCCGGCGCTATGTCGCCGGGTTCTCAAGAGAAACTCTGGCGCACACGGCTGGAAGCCATCCGGGACAATGAGCACATCCGCCGGATCGAGGCGCCGGTCTACAAGCGCCGATGGGACGAACAATGGAAGGTAGGCAGCCGATGGCAGTGCGGGCCAATCGCGTACGACGCCGAACTCGTGGATGCTTTCGACTGGTGGCTGTCCGAGAAAGCGGAGTGGTGGCTGGAGAAGAAGGCGGCCGGCGGACCCGTGGAACTTGAGAAGTGGACGGTGGCCATGGGAGCGGACGCGCGCGTGGTCGGCGCCTGGGAAGTGGCCAGTGACGCGTTGGGCAGACTTGCCCGCCGCGCCGATTTCCGGCGCTATTTTGCCGCGCTGGTCAAAGCGCAGACTGTACCGGACAGCATCCCCTGGGCCGTGCCGTGGGAGAAGATCGAAGTGCCCGTACCGGCATCGGCCAGGCGCATCCGTGGCAAGTTGAACGTGCCGCGAGAACGGTTCCGATCAACCCCGGAGGGGCTTTTTGTCTGGGCAGGTGTGCGGGCATGAAGTTCCAATCCGACCCCAACCGGTGCTGTACACCCGCGAACCCGGCGGCACCCGGACCGGCGAAGCCATTCGCGGCATCCTCCAGCACGACGCGGCCCACGAGCCGATCGGCGGGTGCTGCCGGCCTTCCTGATCATGCTCGGCATCCCGCTGACCTACTCTATCAGCAACGGCCTGGCGCTGGGGTTCATCAGCTACCCGGTGATCAAGATGTGCAGCGGCAAGGGCCGCCAGGTGGGCTGCGGGAGCGAAACCGGAGGTGAAGCCATGAAGAATGCGCCACGACCCGATTCCGACCTGATTCTCTACCAAACGGAGGATGGCCGCACACGCATCCAGTGCCGGTTTGAGAACGAAACGGTCTGGCTCACGCAACAGCATATGGCCGAACTGTTCCAGACGACCAAGCAGAACGTCAGCCTGCACATCCATAATATCTTTGCCGAGGGCGAATTGTGCGAGGATTCAGTAGTCAAGGAATACTTGACCACTGCCGCCGATGGCAAGAACTACGCGACCAGGTTTTACAATCTGGATATGATCATCGCCGTGGGCTATCGGGTGAAGTCGCCGCGGGGCACACAATTCCGCATCTGGGCCACGCAGCGGCTGCGGGAGTATCTCGTGATGGGCTTCACGATGGATGATGAGCGGCTCAAAAACCCGCCGGGCAAGGGGCACATTGATTACTTTGACGAGCTGCTGGAGCGCATCCGCGACATCCGCGCCAGCGAGCGGCGGGTGTATCTGCGCGTGCGGGAAATCCTTGCCCTGGCCGCCGACTACGAGGCGGCCGAGCCGGAGACGCAGGTCTTCTTCGAGACCATCCAGAACAAGCTGCACTTCGCCGCCACGGGCAAGACGGCGGCGGAACTCATCGCCGAACGGGCGGATGCCGCGCAACCGAACATGGGCCTGACCTCGTGGCACGGCGGCGTGGTGCGCAAAGGCGATGTCACGGTGGCGAAGAACTACCTTCGCGAGGATGAGATCGAGGCACTGAACCGACTGGTGGTCATGTTTCTGGATTTCGCAGAGGATCAGGCGCGGCGACGGAAGCAAATATTCCTCAGTAACTGGCTGGCGCGGCTCCACGACTTCCTGAACCTGAACGAACGCGCGATCCTTCCCGATTCCGGCAAAGTCAGCCGCGAGGAAGCACACCAACTGGCGGAACAGGAGTATGAACGCTTCGCCGCCCGCCGCCGCGAAACGCTCGAAGCGCAGGGCAAGAAGGACTTGCTCGGGCTGCTGGACGCCGCGGCGAGGAAGCTGCCGAAGCAGCGGAAACCGAAGTCACCGAAAGACACCCATGCCTGAACAACCCCGCTCCGAACGCAAGACGCAGAATCGCGTCATCGCCCGGTTCACGGATCGCGTCCACTTCATGGCCATTCTGGACGAATATTAACCCACTTGGCGCGAAGACCGTGCCGAACTAAATGAGTTGCCGCTGGCGGCAGAGTGTTGGAAGGAATGAGCCGTCTTGCAGCCCGGCGCAGCCGCGGAAAAAAGCTTTTCTTTCTTACGCCCCCCCGCTAACGTGCCGCGGTTACATGGATGGAGCACAAGAGCGCTAACAGGCAAACAACCCGGCATGGCAGATGACAAAGCGTGGCATATTCATCACGTTTGAGGGCCCGGAAGGCAGCGGCAAAACCACCCAGGCGCGCCGGCTGGAACAGCGCCTGCAAGCGGCCGGGCAACCGGTGCTGTACACCCGCGAACCCGGCGGCACCCGGACCGGCGAAGCCATTCGCGGCATCCTCCAGCACGACGCGGCCCACGAGCCGATCGGCGCGGAAACCGAGGTGCTGCTGTTTGCCGCCAGCCGCGCCCAACTGGTGCGGCGCGTGATCCTGCCGGCGCTGGAATCTGGCTGCTGGGTGGTGTCGGACCGGTTTGCGGACTCCACCACCGTGTACCAGGGGTTTGGCCGCGGCTTCGGCGTGGAAGCCATGCTGACCATCAATGCCTTTGCCATCGGGCCGGCCACCCCGGACCTCACCATCCTGCTGGACGTGCCCATTGACCTTGGGTTCGCCCGGCTCCACGAGCGGCTGAACAAAACCGGCCAGGCCAAGGACCGGATCGAGTTGGAAGACCTCGCTTTCCACGAGCGGGTGCGGCAAGGGTATCTTGACCTGGCGCGGCGCTGGCCGGCCCGGTTTTGCACGGTCAACGGCGCGGCCGACGAGGCCGCGGTCGCGGAGACCATCTGGGGACGCGTTGCAGGCCTCCTGCGTCCAACCTGACCTGCGGGCGGTGGCCCAGGTCTTCTTCCGCGGGCTGGCCGCGGACCGGGCCATGCCGGCGTACATCCTGGTGGGCGACCCGCGGCAGGCCGGGCGGGAACTGGCGCGCCTGATCGTGCAATACGTTTACTGCACGGCCGCGCAACGGCCGTGCGGGGAATGCCCGGCCTGCGCCCAGGCCGCGGCGTTTGTCCACGCCGACCTGCGCTACTTCGAGCCCGAGAGCAAGAGCCGCCGCATCACCATCGATAATGCCCGGGAAGCCATCCATTTTCTCCACCTGACCGCCTTTGCGGGCGGGTGGAAAACCGCGGTGCTCATGGGGGCTGACCGGCTGACGGAAGAGGCCCAGAACGCGCTGCTCAAGGTTCTTGAAGAGCCGCCGTACCGCAGCCTGCTGCTGCTGGTGACCCAGAACCCCGAGGCCCTGCTGCCGACGATCCGCTCGCGGTGCCACCGCCTGGTGGTCCCCGAAGCCGCGGCGGCGCCCACCGGCGAGTGGGTGCCGGCCCTGGCCGCGATCCTCGGCGACCCGGCCTTCAACGACCCCATCCGGCGGCTCGCGCTGGTGGGCCAGCTCGAAAAGTTGATCGCGGATCAACTGAAGAAGCTGGACGACTCCAAGGACGGCCCGGACACGACGGAACCGGATGACGCGGACGAGTCCGGGGAAGATACCAACCCGGATGAGCCCGCCGCAGACAACCCGATGGCCGACGACAAAGAGGTGCGCCTGGCCCGGGCCGAGGCGCGCCGCCGCCAACTGCTGGCGGACCTGATGCGCGCGATCCTGCTCTGGCAACGGGATGTGGCGGTCCTGGCGCACGGCGGCGACGAGAAGCTGCTGTACTACGCGCAGCACCTGGACGCGCTGCGCCGCCAGGCTTCCGGGCTGAGCGGATCGCAAGCCGTGCAGCGGATGCAGGCCGTGGAGACCATGCACCGCCGCCTGGAACGCCTGGCCAAGGCGACCACCACCGTGCTCGACGCCGGCCTGCGCGATATCCTCGCCGGCCCAGCCTGACACGCGCGGGATCCGCTACCGCCCGCCGGCAGCGGCCAGCGCATCCGGCAGTCGGCACTGACTGCACTGGGCCCGCTCGTTGAGGCAGTAATCCTGGTAGATCTGGATCAATCCCTGCTGCCGCAAGCCGGAGCGGTACAGCTTGGGCTGGTGATCCGGCCCCAGCAACGTGGCGGCGGTCCGGCGGATGACGGCGTTATCGCCCTCGCGCGGGATGGCGCCGAGCAACGCGGCCGGGTCCCGCCCGCCAGGATCCAGGGCCGCCAGGAACGGGACCACCACGTTGGTCACCATGGCCGCGGCCAGCTGCGGGCCCACCAGGGCCACGCGTTCCGGGCGGCGCGGCGCGGCCAGGGTCAAGTGGTGGTCCCAGAAGGGATCGGCCACTGACTGCAAGTGCTCCAGCAGGCGCGGCAGCGCCTGGGCCCCGGCCGCGGACACGACGGCTTGCAGCGCCGCCACCGGCGGCTCGGGGCGGGCAAACAGCCGGGCCGCGGCCATGAGCCGGCGCAAGGGCTGGTTGGCCGGCCGGATGCCGCCGCGCCGCCACTCGCCGGGCGCCATCAAGCCCCCGGGCCAGCGGTCCTTGATCTTCCACCACAAGTCCCAGGCTTCGCGGACAAAGCGGCGCGAATCCGCCGGCCAGCGGCCGGACGGCCGTTCGGGCAGCAACTGGGCCACGCCGGCCAGCAAGGCATACGCCGCCATGGGATTCCCGCCGGATTCGCGGCGCAGCACCTCCAGCGGCACCCGCCGCGCCAGTTGGCGGCAGGGCGTCTTGTTGTGATGGTAGCCCAAGGCGCTGAGATACTCCTCGTAGAACACCTGGGCCGGGCGCTCGGTTTCCAGGGCCGCGGCCAGGCGCGCGGCCTTGCGGCGCAGGCGCTCCTCGCCCGCGGCATCCAGCAGGCGGCCGACCTGGTCTGCGGGCCAGGTTTGCAGGCGCAAGGCGCAGGGAGTGGGCGCAGCCGGGAACCCCAGCGGATAGGCGGCAAGGTCGATGCTCTCGAAGCTGAAACAAGGGTTGGCGGCCAGCGCATCGCGCAACGCGATGTGGATGGCACCGGCGGGGAACTGATCCGGGACAGGCGCGCCGGGAAAATAGGTCACGTGCACGCGCACACCGGCATAGCGCGGATCGCGGGCATGGCCGTGGGCCTGCCAGTCGCCGGGCGCCACGTGGATCTCCACGTCGCCCGCCATGCGGCGGCCCTCGGCGCCGACCCGCAGGGCTGCGCCGAGAAAGTCGGGCCCGGCCCCCTGGTTCCAGGTGCCGGGGTACTCCACGACCACCGGCTCGCCATCCAGCGTCAGCAGGGTGGCCGGCCGCAGGCGGTCATCGGCCCAGACACATTGCAGGTGGCGCTCGGCATAGAGGAAGCGGCGGATGGCGCGGGGCGCCTCGGCCACGCGGCCGGCCGCGGGCGCGCCCAAGGCGCGGTAGAAGGCCGCGCGCGGAAAAATATCCAAGCCCGCCTCCGCATACGCGGTGATCCCTTTTTTCATGGTGCCGCCTCCTGTTGCCCGCCGGGCGCGCCGGGTCCGGGCACGGCCCGGTGCCAGCACGGTCCCTTGATCCTAAAATATAGAAGCCGCCCGCTTGACTATCCGTCCCACTGCTTCATAATGACACGCCGGTTGGCCGGTGGAAATGAAAAAGCAGCAGCTGTGATTAAAGTCAGCCATTTAACAAAAAATTTCGGCCGCAAGGTGGCGGTGAACGATATTTCGTTCGAGGTCGCCCGCGGGGAGATTGTCGGGTTCCTGGGCCCCAACGGGGCCGGCAAAACCACGACCCTGCGGATTATCTGCGGCTATTTTCCGCCCACCGGCGGCGATGTGACCGTGGCCGGATGGGACGTGCGCACCGACTCGCTGGCCGTGCGGCGGCAGATCGGGTACCTGCCCGAAACCGTGCCGCTGTACCCGGAAATGCGCGTGGATGAGTACCTGGGGTTCCGGGCGGGCCTCAAGGGTGTTCCGCCCAAGCTGCTGCGCCGGCAGGTGGCGGAAGTCAAAGAGCGCTGCGGTTTGAAGGAAGACGGCCGCCGGATCATTGGCCAGTTGTCCAAGGGGTACCGCCAGCGGGTGGGCCTGGCCGATACGCTGCTGCATGATCCGGCCGTGCTGATCCTCGACGAGCCCACCATCGGGCTGGACCCCAACCAGTTGCGCCTGGCGCGGGACCTGATCCGCCAGCTCGCGGAGCGGCACACCGTGCTGCTTTCGACGCACATCCTGCCGGAGGTGGAACTGACCTGCCAGCGGGTGCTGATCATCAACGAAGGCCGGATCGTGGCCGCCGACACGCCGGCCAACCTGCGCGAGCGCATGCACCAGGCCACCTGCGTGGTGACCGAGCTGCACGCGCCGCCGCCCGAGGCGCGGGCGCTGCTGGGCGCGCTGCCCGAAGTCATCAGCGTGACCTCGGACGACCAGGAACCCTGGACTCGCTACCGGATCGAGTGCCCGCGGCGCGTGGACCTGCGGCAGAACGTGTTTGAGCTGGCGGTGCGGCGCAACTGGAAAATGCGCGAGCTCAAGCTGGAGAAAACCTCCCTGGAAGAAGTGTTTGTCAACCTGACCGGCGGCGCCGAGGAGCCGGCCGCATGAGGGCATGGTATGTCTTGTGGCGGCGCGAGCTGGCGGCGTTTTTTCTCGCGCCCATGGCCTACGTGCTGATGTTTTTTTTCCTGCTGTTCATGGGGTTCAGCTTCTGGTTCCTGGTGGACATGCTGGCCGGCGGCATCGTGAGCGCCGGCATCATGCGGATCCTTTTCGGGGAGAGCCTGTTTTTCTGGATCGCGATGCTCATGACCGCGCCGGTCATCACCATGCGCGCCTTTGCCGAGGAGAAGCGCTCCGGCGCCATCGAGACCCTGCTGACGGCGCCGGTCTCCGACACGGCCATTGTCATGGCCAAGTATGCCGCGGCCGTGACGGTCTTCATCGCGATGTGGCTGCCCACCCTGGCGTATGGGTATGTGCTGCGGCATTTCGATGCGGCCATGACCGTGGACCTGGTGCCGCTGCTGACCGGCTACTGCGGGGCGTTTCTCATCGGCGGTTTCTTTATCGCCATCGGCATCTTTGCCTCGGTGCTGACGCGCAACCAGGTGGTGGCGGCGATCATCTGCTTTGTGCTCAACAGCCTCTTTTTTTTCCTTGGGTTCGTGCCGTTCCTGACGCGCAGCGAGACCGTGCGCGACCTGGTGGCCTACGTTTCGGCGGTCATGCACATGATGGATTTCGCCCAAGGCATCGTGGATACCCAGCCGCTGGTTTTTTACACGTCGGGCATCGTGTTTGTGCTGTTCCTGGCGATTAAGGCCCTGGAGTCGCGGAACTGGAAATAGGCCATGAAGGAACCCACCGACGCCCAACTGAGCATCCGCCGCCACCGTGGCTGGCGGCTGCTTTTTGGCCTGAATACCCTGGCCGCCACGCTCCTGCTGGGCCTCCTGCTGCTCATGGCCAACTACCTTTCCTACCGCCACTTCGCCCGCTGGGATCTCAGCCGCACCCGGTTCTACAGCCTGTCAGCCAAAACCCAGCAACTGCTGGCCGGCCTGACCAACCGGGTGGACGTGATCGCGTTCCTGGCCGCCGACAACCCGCTCTACCGCGACATCCAGTCCCTGCTGAAGGAATACCGCTACCACACCCGCCAACTGCACGTCGAATGGGTCGACCCCTTGCGCAACCTGGCGCGGGCCGAGGACCTGGCCGGCCAGTACGAGGTCGACAAGCCCAACGCGGTCATCTTCGCCGCCCAGGGGCGGAAAAAAATTGTCACCATGGATGATATGGCCGACTACGCGGTCAATCCCGTGGACCCCGCCCAGGGCTCGATGCTCAAGGCGTTCAAGGGCGAACAGGCGTTTTCGTCCGCCATCCACGCGGTCACCCAGGATCGCCAGCCCATCGTTTACACCCTGCGGGGGCACGGCGAAGAAGACCTGGACGACCATGACCCGCGCACCGGCTACTCGATCCTCGGCCGCGAAATGCGCCACGACAACATCGAGATCCGGCCCTTCCAGTTTGGCGAGCAAGCCGCCATTCCCAAGGACTGCGACCTGCTGCTCCTGCTGGCGCCGGCCAAGAAATTCTCGCAGGAGGAACTCAGCCGGATCGACCAGTACCTGGAGCAAAACGGCCGCCTGCTGGCGCTGATCGACTCGTTCAGCGAGACCGGCCTGGAGCCGCTGCTGGAAAAATGGGGCCTGCGCCTGGGCCAGGACATGGTCCTGGACAAAACCCGCACGCTCAGCGGGCACGAGATCTTCATCACGCGTTTTGAGCCCCACCCGATCACCGACCGGTTGCGCGGCATCACGTCCATCCTCTACATGCCGCGTTCCGTGGAGCCCCTGGCGCTGCCGGAAGACGCCGCCAACCCCGCGGATCGGCCGCGCGCCTGGCCGCTGGCCGTGACCTCGCCGCAAGGCTGGGCCGAGTCCGACATCCAGGCCACCGCGTTCGACTTTGATCCGGCGCGCGATCGCCCCGGCCCCGTGACTTTGGCGGCGGCCGCCGAACGCGGCCCGATCCAGGGCATGGACGTGCGCCTGCGGCCCACGCGCCTGGTGGTGGTGGGCGACTCGGGGTTTGTGTCCAACGCGGCCATGACCGGCGGCGACCTGGACTTGTTCATGAGCGCGCTCAACTGGCTGTTGGAACGCCAGAGCCTCATGGCGATTGCCCCCAAGCCGCTGGAGGTTATCAAGCTGATGATGGACACGGTCGAATTGCGCGCCATCTTCGCGTTGGCGGCCGGTGGGATTCCGCTGCTGGTCGGGTTGGCCGGCCTGCTGGTCTGGGCCCGGCGAAGGCGCTAGCCGTGAAGTGGCGTTCCACGCTGGTGCTGCTGGTGGGCGTTGTGGCGCTGGGCCTGTTTATCGGCCTGCGCGAACGCCACCTGCCCGGAAGCGCTACCCGCCAGGACCAGGCGCGGCGCATCCTGACCACGGATCCCCAGCGCATCGACCACCTCCGGATCATGGCCGGCGACTCCGGGCTGGACTGCGCGCGCGAAAACGGGGTGTGGATGCTGCGGGCCCCGGTCGCCTACCCCGCCAACGCCGGCGTGATCGAACGGTTTCTTGCCAGCCTCGAACGGGTCGAAAGCGCGGGCTATATCGACGAGGAGGAAATGGCGCGCCGCAAGCTGACCCTGGCCAGCTACGGCCTGCAGTCGCCGCGGGCGGTCATCACCCTGGACGGGCCGGACGGGATCCGCAAGATCACCCTGGGAGGCAAATCGCCCGTGGGCGGCCAGGTCTACGCCCAGGTGCAGGGCGTGCCCGGGGTCCTGATCGTTCCGGAAACGCTGCTGGACCTGCTCCCGCCGGACAGCTATGCGCTGTGCGAGCGCCGCCTGATGGCCACGGACATCCAACGCGTGCGCCGGCTCGGCCTGCAACGGCCGGAGGGGTACCTGCAACTCGCCCGCGACGCGGACCGCAACTGGGTCGTGGAGCAACCGCTGACCACCGCCGCCGAAGGCCAGCGGGTCTTGAACCTGCTGCGCGAGTTGGCCGCCTGCCAGATCCTTGACTTTGTCGGCGAAGGCTCCGAGTCGCTCGCCGTCTACGGCCTGGCGGATCCCAAGGTAAAGGCCTCCTGGTGGCTGGAAGGCTCAGAAAAAAGCCAGACCCTGCTGCTGGGCAACCCGGTACCCGAGCAGGCTGACCGCTTCTATGCCAAGTGGGATCACAGCCCCCTGGTGTTCACCGTGCCGCGCTCCGCGTGGGACACGCTCCAGGTCAAGCTCGACCAGCTGCGCGGCAGCAACCTGCTGGCCTTGACGCCGGCGCGCGTCAGCGCGGTGCGCATCACGCAGGGCGAACGCAGCCTGCTGCTGCAACGCGAACCCACGGGGGGTTGGCACATGCTCCAGCCGGCAACCGAACCAGCCGATCCGGAACGGGCCACCAGCCTGGTGGAAGAATGGGCCCGCGCACAGATCGCCTCGTTTGTCGACAACCCCGCTGAACCCCCGGAGAATTATGGGTTTGGGCCCGACGATATCCGCATCACGTTTACCCAGGCCGGGCCGGCAGCCGGGGCCGACGAAACCACCACCACGGTCCAAATCAGTTCCCGCCTGCTGCAAAACGGATTTATCCTGGCCCGGGTCGATGAAGGCGCCACGTTCTACCAAATCCCGGATGCCGTAATCCGGACCGTGTCCCTTGACCCGCTGTTTTACCGCCAGCGCCGCGTGCTGGACCTGGTGGAAACCGATATCCGCGCCATCACCCTGCGCCGTTGGGATGGCGAGCAGGGCTTGTCCCGCCCGGACGCCACGGCGCCGTTTACCGTCACCAACAACCCGACCGAAGCCCGGCCGGATCCGGAGGCGGTGGCCGGCCTGCTGGCGGCCGTGACCGGCCTGCAAGCCCAGCGCTACGTCACGGCGGATAGCCGCACCTGGTCCGGGTTCGGCCTGGAGCCGCCGCGCGCCGAGATCACGTTGGGGCTGCGGGGCGCCGCCGGGATCGCCCGCACGATCCTGATCGGCAACACCCTGCCCGAAGGCGGCGCGTATGCCATGATCCGCGGCCAGGACGTGGTCTTTGTGCTGGACGCTGCCGATCTCGCCGCCCTGACCCGCAGCCTGTGGCTGCCGCCGGCCCCGGACGCCCCCCCCACCCCCACCCCGGTCCGCCCAACCCCGCCCGGCGGCTGACCCCATGCTGCTGCCGTCCAGTCCCGGCCGGGCCCGCCTCAGCACTGCCGCCGCCGCACCGCGCCGCCGCCGCCGGATGAGCGGCTGGGCCGGCCGACTGGTCCACCTGGCGCTGGGCCTGCTGGTCGTGGCCGCCGTGGGGCTGGTCCTGATCAACATGCTGGGCGTTCCGCCAGCCCTGACCGTGCGGATTCTGGACGCGCTCCGGGCCCAAGGCCTGGACCTGGAAGTCCGTAAATTCCGCATCGATCTGTTGGACGGCCTGGTGGGGGACGACGTGCGCCTGTTTTCCCGCCGCGATCCGGATGGCCCGGAAATCCTGGTAAAAAAAATCGCCATTGATCTGGAACCCCGGGCCTGGCTGCGTGGCGAACCGGGCGTGCGCGGCCTGTGGATCAAGGGGGGGGCCTTCAAGCACGCCGCCAGCGACGAGTGGCGCGCCGGGAAAATGCGCGAGTTTTACCTCAAGGACGTGGCCATGCACTTCGTGTTCGAGCCCGGCGGCACACGGATGGACTGGCTGCGCGCCAGCATCATGGGGATCAGCCTCACGGGCTCCGGCTACGTGGTGAGCACCCCCGGCCGGCCGCCGCTGTCGCCCATCGCCGCATGGCAGGCTTTCTGCCGCCAGGTTCACGCCGGGGCCACGGCCTGGCTCACGGCCCTGGCCGGCCAACTGAACGCCATCGCCTTTGACGGGCCGCGCGAAATCAACGTCCTGTACCACATCAACCCCGCGGACCTGGCCCGCGAGAGTTATGTCAAGATCGAGCTGCGGATCCGGCAGGCGCGGTGGCGCGGCGTCACCCTGGGCAACCTGCAGGCCGTATGCCTGCTTGAAAAAAACCAGGCCACCATCCCCGAGATCTCCTGCCAGATTGGTGCCGGCGATGCCGCCGGACCCCTGCGGGCGGCCGGTGTCTGCCGCCTGGCTGACCAGACCTTTGAGATCACGGCCCACACCGACTTCGAACCCCTGGCCCTGCTGCCGGTGCTCACCACCAACCAAGCCAACGTGGTGCGGGATTTCCACTTCAAGAGCGATCCTCCGCATGGCGATTTTTCCATCACCGGCCGGTTGCAGGACCCGGCCGGCGTACGCGTAGCCGGAACGATCAAAGCCGGCCTGTTCACTTTCCGCGGCGTGCCCGTGACCAGCCTGGAAACCGGCGTGCTGGCCACCAATAACAACACGCTGCTCAAGCCGATGCTGGTGGAACGGCCCGAAGGCGAACTGCGCGGGGATCTGCGCTTCGACTTCCCGGCCGCCACGCTCGATTTCCATGCCGAGAGCACCGTGGACCCCCTGGCCCTGGGGCGCATCATCGGCCCCGGCGCCACCCGCGCGTTCCAGACCTTGCGCTACGGCGGCCCCGTGAACATCCAGGCCCGTGGGCGGGTGGATTATGCCCGCCTGCGCCACATGGACTTTCAGGCCGACGTGGCCGCCATCCGGCTCGGGTTGGGCCCGTTCGAGGCGGATCGTTGCCGCCTGGTCTTCGGCGGCCGCGCCGACCACTTCTTTGTCCGCCGGATCGAGGCCGACATGTACGGCGGACGGCTGGACGGCGACATGGTCTTGTACCCGACCCGCGGGACGCGCGACTTTTCCTATGCCATCACCGCCCGGGTGGAACGGCTCGGGTTCCGCGATGTCGCCCAGCATGGCATGCCCGCGGTTAATGCCGACCTCTACAGCGGCAGCCTGGACGGCCGGTTCGTCTTCGTCGGCGTGGCCAACGACGCATGGAAAAAACACCTGGCCGGGTCCGGAGACGTGGTCATCACCGAGGGCCAACTGCTCCAGGTCCCCCTGCTGGGCCCGATCTCCTCCATCCTCAACAACATCTACCCCAGCCTTGGCAACCTGGTGCAAACCGAGTTCCGCAGCCGGTTGGCGCTGCGCAACCAGGTGCTGACATTCCGCAACGCGAAACTGCTCGGCAACATCATCAGCATCGACGCCGATGGGGACTATACGTTCGGCGGCGGCCTGGATTTCGATGTCCAGGTCAAGCTGCTACGGGATGACAGCCTGCTGGTGGAGGTGGTCAACCTGTTGACCTATCCCCTCACCAAGATGTTTCTCAACTTCCACCTGGGCGGCACGCTGCAGGATCCCGACTGGCGCCCCATGAACCTGCCCAAGGAAATGTACCTGGACTTTGACTGATGCGCGGCGCCACGGGCGCGCACCCAGGCTACTTCAAGACCGGCGCGCGGAAGAACATGGTGTGCGTAAAGTCACCGGCAAACTCTTCGAAGCGGTCATGCGCCTTGTCCAGCACGCCCTGGAAGTCGCGTTCCGGGTAATACCCCTGGCAGGATGTGACTGAGCGCATGTAGCGGCTGAACTCGTCGACCCGCCCCTCGGCCTTGGCGATCATGGCGCGGCTGAGATACTCGAGCGTTTGGAACGTGCTGGCCACGACAAACGCATTGGGCCGCCGGTAATAATCGGTCAACACATGCTCAATAATGTGCTGGCTGGTGATCACATTGACCGGTTGCTTGTAGTAGGTTTGCTTGACCTTCTGGTACCCAATCGGCAGCAGGAAGGTGTCCACGTGCCCCCGGCAGCTGATGGCCCACGTCAGCGCGGCAAACTCTTCCCGGAACTTGGCGGGGTCGCCGTCCAGCTTGACGTAGTTGGGAACCTGGAAATAGCCGCCCATTTTATCGCCGCCAAAATCATCGATGATGTCGATGTGGAGTTTTTGCTGCTTCTCCTCGTAGTGCGTGCCGGCGACCATGCAGAACAACTCTTTTTGCCGCGCCCAATACACATCGATCGCCCCAAACGCATAGCCCATGGTTTCGGCGATATGATGGCAGAGGTAGTTCGCATTCATCAGCCGGTAGACCGTGTGGTAGTCGAAGGAGTAGAGCGCGTCGCCGCCCAGGAACAGCTGGCGCGCAAGATCCTGAAACTTGTCCCGCTGGCACAGCGGCCCCTTGCTGCCGGCATAATGGCGGCTGAGGTACAGGTCGGTCAGCCCGACGCAGGAGTCCCGCAGGCTGTGCGTCAAATGCAGATGGGAACCGTGGACCTTGACCGTCAGCAGCAACGGCGTACTGAACTTGACGATGCCATCCCCGAAAATGCCGGCGCCGAAAGAGTTGATTTGGAAGCAGATCACCTGGTAGAGATCCGTGTCGATTCTTTTGCCCCACACGCACCCGTCCCGGCAATAGATTTTATCCTTTTCATCCAACTGCCGGTTGGCCAGCACCGTGGCGATAAAATCATCGAACTCTTCGGGCGCGATCGGCCCATCCTTCTGGAATCGCCGGAGTTCCTTGCGGACGAAGCGCTCTAACCGCTCATATTTCTTGGCCAGCATGGTTGACCTCCCTGTAGCTGCTCGTTGTTTGGGGCCCTTCCGGGCCGGATTCACCAGCACCGTCCAATGCATAAACCATCCGGCCCGGACTGTCAAACCCGCCACGCAAATGGTTTAGATCACGTCCGCGAACGTGCGCTTGGTCCGCATGAAGAATGCGTAGCCGACCTGCATGATCCCCAGGCCAATCGCCGTCCAGGCCAGCCAGGGACGCCACGCGGGCACCTCGCCCCACATCACCACCTGGCGGAAGCCCTCGATCAGAAAGCTGAACGGGTTGAGCAGCGCATAGGCCCGCAGAGATTCCGGGACGGCTTCCAGGCTGTAAAATATGGGGGAAACAAAGAACAGCAACATCATGACCAGGCCCACCACCTGGGAAATGTCCCGGAAAAAGACGCCGAGGCTGGCCAGGGCCCAGGCCGCGCCCAGGGCCAAGGCGCACAAGGGCACGAGCAGCAGCGGCAGCAGCAGGATGGTCACGGGCAGGATCGGGCCAATCAGCAGGTCGGCCACCAGCAGGATGCCCAGGCTGATTGCCCCATGAAACAGCGCGGCGCCCAGCGCGCTCACCGGCAGGATCTCCAGCGGGAACACGACTTTCTTCACATAGTTGGGCTGGCTCACCACCAGGGACGGCGCCCGGTTCACGGTCTCGGCAAATACATTGTAAAACAGGATGCCGCAAAACAGCGTCACGGCAAATTCCGTCAGGTTGTCGGTCTGGGCCTTGGGCCAGCGGCCCTTGAACACGACCCCGAACACAAAGGTATAGATCAGCAACGACAGCAGCGGGTTGATCAATGACCACAGCAACCCGAACCGCGCCCCGCGGTAGCGGCCTTCCACATCGCGCCGCGTGAACTGGGCGACCAGGTGGCGCCGCCGCCACAAGCCCGCCGCCATCCGGCCCGGATGCAGGTAATATCGGAACCCTTGCCCGTCGCTGCTACTGTTCATGCCATGCCGTCCCTTGCTTGGGGAACAGACCCACACTACCGCCCGAACCGCAGGATGTCCAACCGGAACACCTTGCTCGCGCTGGCGCATGGGTGCATCTGCGATTCGGTGCACGCAGGCTGCGCCGCCCTTGCGGGAATCGCCGTCCCCGCGACAGGCACGGGGGGAGACGAATCTGGAACTCCAGCAATCCAGGAAAACCATGCCGATCCATGCCAGTCTACGAGGACCTCAAACTCCGTTCCCAGCTTCCTGAGTTCCAGATGGATAGTCTGCTTATGGAACGGCCAACCCTCACCGAATCACAGATGCGCCCTTGGCGCATTGCCGCGCAATTAATGACACCGAAAGAATGGCGTCATAAAAACGAGTAAAACAGCAATCCGCGAAAATATCGTCCGGATGAAAAGCCGGTACCCGGCCCAGCAAAGCAAGAAAGCCACAGGGCGGATGTTGGACGAATTTTGCGCCACCACGGCACTGGAGCGAAAACACGCGATTAAGCTGGAGTTTGAGGACTGATTCCGCGCAACCTTCGGCGTTGCATCGCGTTGCGATGAAACCAGGTCGGCAGGACATGGGAACATCCGATTAGGGCGTTACTCCCAGCAATTCAAATATGTGGCGCTGATAGTTGTTGGGCTCCGTGTAACGAGTCATCTGGGCCGCGGTTTTGCCTTCACCAAAAACGCATTGGTGCCGGGCGATTTGACCGAGATTGGTCAGGACTTCGGCGAAACTGCTCACCGGCCAGCCCGCGGCGTTTTGTTGCCGGCATTTTTTAGCTTTTGCGCTCTGTGACGGTTCGGCCTTGGCCACCGGATCGCGCGTCGCGCGGGCGCCCGCCAGCTCGTCGTCCTGAAATAACATGGAGCCCAGCGCCTGGCGCATGTGCCATTCCACATAGTAAGCCAGCATGCACAAAAAAATGTGCGCGCGGACGCGGTCTTCGGTCCAGTGACGAATCGGTCGAATGCGCAGGTCCAAACTTTTCAGGCAGCGGAAAGCCTGTTCCACCTGCATCAGACTTTTATAAGCGGCAGATCCTGGGGACGGGGGTTTCGGTCGCGACTGTGTCACCGGGGGCGCACGATCAGCGCGCAAGACCTCGCCTCGATCCGGCAGATTATCGCGCAGAACCCTTGCGCCAGTCGGCGGCAACTTTCCGTGTTGGTGTGTCAGGCGTGGGATTGGCGGCAGGCCAATGGCGCGTGGCGTGACATGGTCTGCCGAGGCATGATGCTGTCATTGGCCCGCGCCGGACACCTCGAACTGCCGCCGAGAAAGTTCTCGCCCCCCAACCCCTTGGCGCAGCGCGCCAAGCCGGCCACCGACTTCCTCGTGGACCCAACCCCGATCCCCGGTCCGTTGTCGGAGCTGCTGCCGCTGGACATCCGCCAAGTCCGCCGCACGGGCGAGGAGGATCTGTTCAACGGTCTGTTGGCGCGTTACCACTACCTGGGGTACACGCGCGCGGTCGGCGAACACCTCAAGTACCTGATCTATTCACGGGATCGGCCGGTGGGGTGCCTGGCCTGGAGTTCTGCGCCGTGGCATATGGGGCCCCGGGACCGCTTTATCGGGTGGTCCGCGGCCGTGCGGCGGCGCAACCTGCATCTACTGGCCTACAACACCCGCTTCCTCATCCTGCCCTGGGTGCGGGTGCCGCATCTGGCCAGCCACATCCTCGGGCGCATCGCCCGGGGGATCAGCGCCGACTGGCAGCGGCTCTACGGTCATCCGGTGCACTACCTGGAGACCTTCGTGGATCAGGAGCGCTTCCACGGCACCTGCTACCGCGCCGCCAACTGGCTCCATCTGGGCCAGACGACCGGCCGCGGCATCAAGGAGAAGACGCGCAAGGTCACCCGCTCGATCAAGGACGTGCTGGGCTATCCGCTCGCGAAGGACTTCCGCACCAAGCTCTGCGAGGTTCCGGCGCCATGAAAGAACCGCAACGCTTGACCGCTGACGACGCGCAGTTGGCCGCGGTGGCGCAACGGCTGGAAAACCGCAGCCTGGAGCCCGGCGATTACGAGTTGCTCAAGGTCGTGATCGACACGGTCTGTTACCTCCGGCGCATCGTCCAGCAGAAGGCCACGTCGATCCGGCGGTTGCTGCGCATGAACTTCGGCGCCCGCACCGAGAAGACCGCCACGGTGCTCCAGCGCGACACTGCGGACCGGCCGGCAGCAGCTCAAGCCCGGCGATGTCTGCCCCGGCTGTGACGACGGCCGGCTCTACGACACCGAACGGCCGGCCGTGTTGCTGCACCTGCACGCGCAGCCCATCGTGGCCGGGACGGTCTATGAACTGGCGAAGCTGCGCTGCGGGTTGTGCGGCCAGCTCTTCAGCGCGAAGGCCCCGGCCGAGGCGGGCCAGGAGAAATACGACCCGAACGTGGCCCCGACGCTGGCGGTCATGCGCTACGGCTACGGCCTGCCCACCCACCGGCTCGCCCAGATGCAGCAGGATGTCGGCGTTCCGCTGCCCGCGGGCACCCAGTGGGAGTTGATGCAGGCCCATGCCCAGGAACTGCAGCCCGTCTGGGAAGAGTTCCTGCGCCAAGCCGCCAACGGCGAGCTGTTCCATAACGACGACACCACCGCCCGCATCCTGTCCCTGGAAAAGCAAATCCGGGAAGCTGAAGCCTCGTCAACACCCGACGCCAAGCAGCGAACCGGGGTCTTCACCACCGGCATCATCGCCAAACGGCAGGAACGTACCTTCGCCCTGTTCTTCAGCGGCGGACAACACGCCGGCGAGAACCTGCAGGCGCTGCTGGAACGACGATCCCCCGGCCTGGCCACACCGATCCAGATGTGCGACGGACTCAGCCGCAACCAACCGGCCACCGCCGCCACCCACATGGCCAACTGCAACGCGCATAGCCGGCGCGGTTTTGTGAGACCGGGTGGTTGATTGCCTTGCCACTGTGCGGGTCGTTCGGCCAAAAGTCGTAGCCGTGGTTGGTGGCCCACATGTGAACGTCCTGCCACTTGGCCAGCGTGACCTCGTAGCGGTCCATGAAGAACGTGCTCACGAACACCTGGTGCCGGGGCAGCTCGAAATTGGAGCCCTCGTTGAAGGCGTCGCCCATGGTAAACTCGCCTTCCGGGATCGTGACCATGCCTTCCGGCGTGGCGTCCGCATCCGCCAGCAACAAGGTCATGGGGCCCACCACCGTATGGTTATCCGCGGCCAAAAGCTTCAGCGCCAGGCCGGCGAGCAACAAGGCGCCCGCCAACAGCGCGCCGCGTGAAAACAACCGAAACGCCCTGAGATACCCGTTCCCGTTCATATTGCTCCTTGGTTGGGCAGATCTAACGCGGCGCTATGCAACACATGCCACCTTCGTTGAAGGTAACCGGTTGTGCAAGTTCAGACTTCCGGTCACCTTGTGCTCGCACCGCGACAGAAATAAAACACAACCTTCGGGACGAGTGCGGCGCAGCAAGGCGGGGCGGGGCCGCCGGACCCGCCGGCAGGGGATGTCGATCCTGCCGGGCAACGGACTACGGCTACGATATATTTACCATGCGCTAATGGGTTTCAATGGTGATGGCGGCGGTCCGGTTGGTGGCGGGGATGTAGATGGTGGTGAGGTAACCGGAGCCGATGAAGCGGGCGGTCTGCGGGACGGAGTTGGAGTCGAGTTTGTAGGCAATGGATTTCCACGAGGCGGGGGCGATGAGATTGGTCGTGCCCAGAACGCCGTATGAGATTCCCGGGACGCTGAAAAAGTCGAAGCCAAGGTAGTGGCCCCAGGCCACGGCAATGTTTTCAACATAGAGGTAGTCGAAACTCCAATACGGAATGGTGCCGGAACGGTATTCGGCCAGGTTGTCGAAACCGTCGAGGTCAAAGTCGTCGTGCGGATGCACCTCGATGATGTGTTGGAAGACGCCGTTGGAGTGGTCGATGAGGTCTTGCTCCCATTCGTCGGGAAGGCCATCAAGGTCGGTGTCGTGCCCGGCGGTGAGGTCAATGGGCACAAGAAACCCGGACTTGGGGATGGGGGGAATGACCAGGTCTTCCAGAATGGGGTAGGTGGTGCCGTTGGCCCGGATGGTGAATGAGACGCGGTCGCCAACCTGGACGGTGGGGATGTTGTAGATGCCGGTGGGACTGGTATCCCCCACGGTTATGGTGAAGCGGTAGTTGACGCTGGGGGCCAGGAAACTGTCCACCGTGCAGGTGTCACGTTCGACGCCATTGACGAGCAGGGTAACGACGGCGCTGTTTTGGCCCTGGTACGGCCACCCGTATGGGTCGCGGGCGAGTCCATAATAGACCACGGATGGCTGCGGGACAGCGGCGGAAGAAAAATCTAAAGCGTAAAGTATAAAATATGAAATGATGAATATTGGGGTATGCATTCTGGCGGAGAACCGAGTGGATATTTTCATTTCAGGCCTTTTTTCTTTTTTGCAATGGTGGTGAAGATGGCGTTCAGCTCCAAGGTCTCTTGCAGAAGGGGATTCATGCGGTCGGGGGCGACGATTTTGGCGTGAACGAGGAGTTTCAGCCAGTATTCGGTTTCCTGTAGTTCTTGAAGCAGGGCATCTGTTTTGCTGATATATTCGGCATTGGAACGGGATCGCATGGATTCGGCATAGTGGGCGCCCACCGAGGTGCCGCTACGCAACGCCTGCTTGCCAAGCACTTGCGCTTCGGTCTTTTTTGGCAACGCGCAATACATTCGGACAACGCGCAATGCAAAATCCTCCGTTCGTTCCTTTAAATCACATTTGTTACTTTCCAAGCCCACGTCTTTTTATACTTTATCATTTTCTTCACTCGCCCGGAATGGAATAGGTGTGGAAGAGGATGCGGATATCTTTCACGCCGTTGCCGTCGCGGTTGGCGGGGCCGTCGCCCGAGCCGGCGCCGTAGATGAAGCGGTTGAGGCCTTCATCGGGGTCAGCGAGGAGGGACCGGCCGGGGATGATGAGGAGCCAACGGGTGTTCCAGACGGAGCGCCCGACCAGCCGGGAGTTGGCGATGGAGTCGCTGAGGGTGAGGGAGGCGGTATCGTTAAAGTAGAGTTCAGCGCTGTTGGACTTAAACGCGCGGAAGGCGGGATGGCGCCGGATGGCGGCGATGCTTTCGGGCAGCGAGTTGATGATGGGGATGTAATCGGGGGCAATGATTTCGCTGGGGCCGAAGGTGTAAGGAACGGGGAGCGCCTGATCCAGCACGCTGTAGGGGCGCAGCACGTTGATGCTGTCAGACGAACGCAGGATGTCATAGCCGACGGGGACGAGGTAAATGGCGGGGTCGTTGGCCAGGCTGGCGCCCGTGGCATTGGTGGAGGCCGGGTTGTTGTAGTTGAAGAACCAGACGCCGACGCCGCGGATCTTGGTGGCGGCATGGCTGGGATTGAAGGCGTTGTCGCCGCCGGCCAGAGGGAGCCCAAAGGCGTTTTGTCCGGCGTAGATGGCGGTGGAGAAGGGAAGAACGAGGGCGGGTTCGCAGTTAGTCGCGATAGTGAAGGGTTTGCAATAGCGCAGAAATTCTGGGAGGGTGTTGAGGTTGTCTATGCGGTAGCTGCTATTGAGGGCATTCTGCCAGAGGCCATCGCCTTGGGAGCCCAAGGAGGTCCGCAAAAGTTCAGCGCGCAGCGAGATGCGGCGGGTTTCCAGGTCGGGGTTGTTGAAGCCCATGCGGGTTTTAACGACATCCCAGTTGGCTTTGAGGCGGGCCAGAACGTCGGAAAGTCCGGGGTCCCCGGTTCCGCCGATCTGGGGGCGGCCGGTAAGGGGTTCGATACGGCCCAGGGCGCGCGCGTTGGCAATCTGGGCGAGGGCATTGAGGCCGTTTGGATTTCCGCTCCAGGCGCCGAGCAGCCCGGTTTCATAGTCGTAGGCTTTGGCGGCGAGCCAGGTGTAGCGGGCGGCGAGGTCGAAGGCAGCGGTGTAGCGCTGGAGGGCTTCGTCGCGGAAGATGCGGAAGGCCATGTCGGTGTAGCGAACGGTTTGGAGCGTGCGGGCCGAGGTGGAGCGGTTCCGGGTCCGGTCGTCGAGCAGGCGCTGCCCTTCGGCGAGGAGGGATCGGACGCGCTGGGCGGCCAAGTCCAGGGCCTGGATGTTGGCGAAAAGGTCGTTTTGGAGGGCGTATTGCTGGTTGACTTTGACTTCAAAGTCGTAGGCAGCGTCAATGATGTTGCGGTTTAGACCGTTGGTAGCGATGGCCAGTTGGAAGTTGACGTCTTCTTTTGTTTCGCCGTTTTCGAGCCAGATTTGTGCAATTTCCTGCCCGGCGTCGACGGCTTTTCCCGCCCAATAGGCAATTTTGAATCCGAGTTTTACGGCTTCATCCGGGTGGACGTCCGTGAGGGCCACGGGCGAGGAGAATACGCCGGCCCCGCCCGCGATGATGTCCGGAATATTTTCGGCGGTTTGCTCGCCGACTTTATCGGTGACTTCGAGGGCGAGCTCGGCGAGCGTCCAGGCGGTTTTGATGCCGGCGATGGCATCGGCGACGGTGCATTTGCTCTGGCTGGTTTCGTCCCAGAGCTCCCACTCGGAGTCGAGCATCTGGAGGTTGGCCTGGAGGTCGCTGAAGCAGGATTCGATATCCTCCATTTTGATTTGATATTCGTCGGTGGCTTTCTGGAGCGCGTACCAGGTGCGGATGTATTCGCCGAGGGCGCGCTGAATTTCGCCGTTGGCCTGGCGTTGCCCGGTCCAGGTGGGCGGTTTGACCTGGATGCCGGTGTCGGCGAACCACATGGTGGTGGTGGCCACGGCGGAGGACCCGTCAAGGGTTTGGGGAACGATGTTGTAGTCGTCGTAGGCGCGAATATCGTCGGGTTGGATGAACTGGTAGTTGAAAATTGCGACCTGGACGGGCTGGCCCGTGGGGGCGGTGCCAATATAGTTTTGCAGGTCCACGATGCCGTAGTTGACGAGGTCGGGGCCAGAGTAACCCTGGGGATAGGTGGCGCCGGGACCGATGTCGTCGGTGAAGGGGTAGCCGAAGATTTCGATCAGGCGATTGTGGTAATCCACTTCGCTGTCCTGGATCGATTGGAGCATGTTGGCGGTGGAGTCGTATTGCCGGCGCAGGCTGTTTTTCACGCCTTCGGCCTGCTTAAAAGCGAGGTAGGCGTTGTAGAGGGCGGTCAGGGAACGTTCGTAGATCTGGTCAAAATGAGCTTTGCCCTGGTCTACTTCGGCGGGGGAAATGTCGAACGGAACCGCGTTTTCGTCGAGTCCGAGGGGGTTGAGGCCGGCGTTGATGGCGTCAAGCTGGGACTGGATGGCGAGTTGCGATGAGGCGATTTCGTCGAGTTCGGGGCGGATGGTGTCGCGGTTGATGTGGCTGATGTTGTAGTACACTGCGCCATTGGTGGCGGGATTGGGCGCGGGCGGCACAAAGGGGGAGTTGGTTCCCGGGACGGGGCGTGCCCATCCGGCGTTGTTGATGGTTCCCTGGTTATTGTTGGCTTCATCATTGGCCAGGTTGCCGGTTCCAGCGTAGAAGGGATAGTAGGCCAGCAGCCCGGTTTCATGGCCGGTGAGGCAAATGTTCATGTAGAGGGCGATGTCATTGGTGTCGCGGCCGGTGCGCCAGATGCGCAGTTCATCCACGTTACCTTGCAAGTAGCCGCTCAGCAGACCGCCCGGGCTGGCCTGGCGGGCGCCCACGACCCAGTTCCATTGATTCAGCGAGAGGAGTTGGGAGTTGGCGCTCCCCACGACCTGCCCGTCAACCAGGAATTGACGCTTCGGCACGGGGGTTCCCGTACCGGTATAGATCATGGCTACGTGATGCCAATCGCCGTCGTTAATGGGCGTCGATGAACCCAGGGTCAGGCCATCTTCCTGGCAAGTCCACTGGGGCTGTCCATCCGCATCGAGGGTGAGGGTGTTGGTGACGGTTTGGTTGTCGTGCGTTTGGGCCATGAGGTTGAGGAGATCCGGGCTATTGGTGGCGATGGTCTGCAACCAGAATTCAATGGTGAACGGCGAACCATAGTCCAGGTCATGGGAGCCCAAGGCGATCCAGGACTGGGTGTTGGTGAGGGCGATGGCCCAGTTCTGCGAGGCGGGGAGCGGGTCGTCGGTTAGGAGGGAATTGGCGGTGACCCAGTCGAAATACGAGGCCTGCCCGGCGCGCGCGGCCCAATCGCCCATGCCCCAGCATTGCGCGCGGTCCGCATCCCAATAGTTGGCGAAATCGACCAGGCTGGCCGGTGAGTAGAATTTGCGGTGAGTGCGTTTGACGATGTCCACGCCGGCCCGGGCGCGGGCGGCGGCCACCTCGGCGAAGCGCTGTTCCTGGGCATAGCCGACGTTCAGGATGATGTCGCTGCCGAGCATCACGGAGCTGATGCCGGGAATCCAGGTGTAGTTGGGGTTGATGAGCAGGTCATAGTAGCCCATCAGCGCGCTGAGATAATGGCCCCAGGCGTCGCCATGCCCCTGCGGATAAAGGGCTGCGGCGTCGGTGGCGGTAATGGTGGGGGTGCCGTTGCTGACGCCGTAAATGGCGTAGTTGAGGGCATAGGCGACTTCGCCACCGGTGATGTCATACGTGAAATTCCAGGGGAGGCGGTTGTAGAAGGGGGGCGTGGTGACCGACGGCAACAGGCTGTTGTCGCGGCCGCGCAGGAGGGCGAGTTCCTCGTCGAGCAACGAGGGCACGAGGTTGTCGAAGCAGAACATGGACGTGACATCGGAGCCAAACGGGGTGCTGTCGCCGCCATAGGCAATGGTGGGGTCCTGGGCGTCGCCGTAGGCTTCGTTCCCGAGCACCATGTAGAGGTCCGACAGGCGGCTGACAGCGAGCAGCAGCGAGGCATTGGCGGGGGCATAATCCATGCCGGCGTCCACACTGAGCATCTCACCCCGCTCGAGAACGGTTTGATAAATCTGGATCAGGCCGAAGCTGTCCATGGCGTCGCCGTTGAGGGCTACCGGGCCATTGTAGGGGGCCCCAGCCTGCTGCAGCATGGTGACGGCCCGGTTGACTTCGTATTGGCTCATGTCGGTCATGCGCTGCTCAAAGGGGGTGATGGCGTCGAGGACGCGCTGGATCCAGCCGGGGGCGAAGGCCAGGGACCAGGCGCTCCAGACGTTGGTGCCGACCGCCAGGTTGGTGGCGGCGGGCCGATAGCGGGCTTGAAAATAGTTGTCCACCAGGGTGTAGATGGTCGCGCCCTCGATGTTGACGCCGACGACGCCCGGGCCGGAACTGTAAAGGTTCCATTGGTCGGGCGGGGTGTTGGTGGGCGGCAGGCCGGTGGCGGTGGGCGGCAGGGTGCGCCACTCAAAGAAATAGTCGTCGGACGAGCCGCCGAAATCGAGTTCGGACCGGAGGGTCAACTGCTCGTCCAGCGCGTTGTCGGGCTCGAGGACCACGACGGTTTGCGGGGCGAGGACGGGGACGACGCACAGGATGCTCAGGCTGATCGGCTGGGGCTGCGCGACCATGCTCGTGTTGGTGGAATTGTTGAACGCCACGGTGACATAACCCGTCCCCAGGCAATGCCCGGCGGAGAGCGCGGCGGCGACGTAGGGGGTGTTGGGCGTGATGGCCAGGGGCGTGCGCGGCAGGGCGGTTACCGCGGTCTGCCAGGCACTTTGCACGGAGTTGTCGAGACCGTCGGCCTGGGCATAGACATTCGAGTATTCGCAGTTTTCGAGCAGATTGAGCAGCAGGTAGCCGCCGCTCAGGGTGGTGACGTACGAGCCTTCGATATAGAGCCTGCGGTTGGAGGGCTGATTGGGATCGTACACCAGCCGCGTGCCGAGCGATGGCTCCACGTTGGGGAAGGTGTAGGTTTGACCGGGCGACTGGCGCTGGGCAACGCCGGCGCTGGCCATGGCCTGGATCACGCTGTCGGCGATCGTCGTTCCGCGCATGGCCAGCGGGTCTATGAGTTGCACGCTGTCGAGACCATACAGGGCTTGCGACTGCTGGTAGAGGACATCCACGCTCAGTTGGTCGGATATATCCGGCAGGCCGGAGCCGGCGGGGGATTGGTAAATGGTCTGGGCAACCATGAGTTCCGGGACGTTAGCGGGCCAGAGCGTGCGGAAGGTGTAGTTGATGGGTTGGCCGGAAACGCCGCCGCTGAGCCACGGCACGAGGGTTCCGGAGGGCAGCTGGTTCACGCCGAGCGACGGAAAGTAAAAGCCGTTTTGCAGGGCGTACCAGAAGCGCATGACGGTCTGGGTGTCGCCGCCACTGTTGCCGGCCGCCTTGGCCCACCACTCGGTCTTGCGGTCGCGCCAGCCCGGGCCGGAAAAACAGGTCGTGTTGGTGTTGTCAGCTCCCGGCATCGCGGCGAGCGGCAGGGGCGGCTGAATCCGCATGCCCGCGGTGACCGTGTTGGTGAAGGCCGGGTAGGTGGCGTTGGTGGCGACCACGCTGAACACGGCCATCGCCGGGTGCGCGCCCAGCTGCGGATCGATGCCGGTATAGTCCACCAGCACATACGGCGCGGAGCTGTTGGACGCGGTACTGTTCAGGTCGTTGCGCAACGCGTAGACCACGCCGCCCAGCGCCAGCGCATGCTCCTCGTTGGGATTGAAGCCGGCGCGGCCGGGCGTGTTCTGGTAATAGACCGACGGATTGGCGCCCCCATCAAACGTGACCGGCGTGACGCCCGGCGCCTGGATCCCCGTATGCCCGAGAGCGCTGGCAATGACGATCTGGGGCGGATTCGTCGGCCACACATTCTGGTAGCGCTGCACGAGGGACGGATAATAAACGGGGGTGGGCATGTCCGTGTTGGGCGAGGGCAACGCCCACCAGAGTTCGATGAGATTCTGGGTGTTCACGCCGAAGATGGCAGATGCGACGGTTTGGTTGCTTTCGCTCGGGTAGCGGTAGTAGTAGGGGTTGTAGGCGTTGCCGGCCGGCTGGTAGATATAGCCGGGATACTGCGCATAGAGCGGCGGATTGGTGTCGGCCAGGTGGAAGGACGCCATCCAGGTCGGCTGGCCGTGCAGGGTGCCATACGCGCCCCATTTCGAGGCCAGGTCGTGGATGGTCGTGCCGGAGCCTTCATTGAGCGGATAATAGGCCGCCAGCCCGGTTTCGTTGCCGTTAAGCGGCGCGTTCATCGCGGATTGGATTTGCGCAGCGCTGCGCGGATAGCTCCAGAGGCGGACCTCGTCGATCTTGCCGCAGAAATACGAATTTTGCCGCGTGGAGCGCCCCATCCAGAGCGAGTAGGATGCATTGCCGATCGGGCGCGTGCCGACGGCGCTGGCGCGGAGGATGCCATCCACGTAAAGCAGGATGTTGGTGCCATCGTATACGCCGGCCAAATGATGCCATTGGTTGGTATCGGTCAGCCCGGTGCCCGGCCAAGTGGCTTGCCCGGCATAACATCCAAAGTAAAGGTCGGTGCCCCAGCCGTAGAACAGTTCCCATTCGCCCGGATTGACCTCGCTGGTACCGGAAACGGAATGCGCCACCAGGGGCCCGTCCTGGCTCGGAACGCGCGCATCGCGGAAGGCCCAGGCTTCCACGGTGAACCCCTGGTTTTCGTCAAAGTTCTCGACCACGCCCGCCTCCGCGTAGCCGCTGGCGCCGTCGAATCGAACGATAAAATTATCCGCGCTGTACGGGATCATTTCGGTTCCGATGGGCCATGGCCGGGTGCTCAAATCAAACCAGGAACTGTCGTCGTGGGCCACGGCCTGGAGGGCATCGTACCAGATGTCGTTTTGCGTGGTGTACTTGACGAGAAAGCGACCGATCTGGGCGACCGATATGGATCGTCCGCTCGTTGAAAGGACGGCGTTGTTGGCCACCTCCTGGAAGGGAATCTGGGCGGTGAGTTGCTGCGGGACCAGGATGGGCGCGGTGTTGGTCGGGGTGTCGCCAAGGATGTACAGCGGCGGGTCGGCGGGCCAATCAAGGCTGTACCAATCCACTTCGAAGGGCCAACTGACCCCCATTAAATCGGGATGTTCCCAGTAAATACACACGGCCCACGGCTCTTGGACCGTGTTCATCTGGGCGAAAACCCAGTTGTATTTCGGGCCCGGTTGCGCATAAAGCAGCACGGAACCGTCCGAGCTGCCCGCCTTGATGTTGGGGGTGAGGTCATCCGTGCCGTAGTACAGGTCGCTGGGCAACAAGCGCGAGCCGATGTCGGCCTGGATGATGTTCTGCTGCGGGCGCAGGATCTGCACCGGGTACAGGCCCAGCGAATTAGCGTAATTGCCGTCGGCAAAATATTCAATCAGCATCATGCCTTCGATGCCATCGGCCCGGATCTGCTGGTTCAGGCCGCTCCCGTCAATCCAGACGCCATCCAGATATTGGGTGGTCACGGCCGAAGACCCATCGGGGTTCAGGTTGGTCACGGCTTGGCTGGTCGGGCGGGTAATATAGTTGTTGTAGTGCAATACCGCAAAAATCTGCTGGCCATTGACGTTCAGGCTGACTGGCGGGGAATCGTACGGGTCCTCGGTCCAAAACACGCGGGACGGGCGCACATTGGGCGAGCTGGACAGGGTGTACACCGTCCGCATCACCCCGTTGGTGAGCTGCCAGTCGATTTCCACGTTGCCGCCCGCCGCCGCGATGATCTGGCAGGAGGACGGGATGAACAGCACCGCCCCGGCCGGGTTGGTGCTCTGGTAGTAGGCGGCGGCGTTGTTGCCCACCGTCACGGGCACAAAGCCGAGCGGCGGAACATTGGTGCTGGCCACGCCTGGCGGCCACGGAATCACATCGCCCAGCTCGAATTGCTCGATCGCCGACTCGATGGGTTGCGCCCAGGACGAGCGCTGCAGCACGGGGCCGGTCGTCCCGGACCGGTACACGATCGTGTTGGTCACCACGGACCCGCCCGAGAACCCCACCACCAGGTTGGTCTCGGTGTTACCCGACAGGGGGGCCACGGCCCCGTTGGTCCAGCCCACGCCATAATAGTTCGTCCCGGCCAGCGACTGCACATTGGGGTAATTCACCGTGAGTTGTGGCGTGATGCCCGCCCCGGAGGACAACGCCAGCGCGGCCAGGAACAGCGCCGCCATGGGCGCGCTCCGCACGGAACGCCGCGCGCCCCATCGTGTTGTTTTGATGCTGGAAGGATTATTCATGATGCACCGCGCCTTGCTGTCCGAATGGTTGATGGTTACCTCTGCGGGGCCTTAGTATTTGATAAAGTAATTCAAGACCAGGTCAGGGGGCATGTTGTTGTGCCCCGCCCCGCCGCCGGTTGACGTGGTCGCCGTCGCGGCGGTATTTTTCCAGTAGCCATGGCTGGATTCCACGAGCGCATAGCCTTCCGTGTCTGAATTCATCGTCAGGCTATGGGTGTGCGACGGCATTTCCGTGGGGGTGAGCGTGTGATTCTCTTCGCCGATTTTCTGCCCTGGCACCCGGTTGGTCAGCCCGGCGCCCTGCCCGGCACCGATCGCGGTGCGCCCCTGCAAATCAGGCACATTAAACGTTGTGGCGCCATCGCCACTGCCGTAGTTGGTGCCAATCGCGGTGAACAAATCGGCATAGGTGGTGCGCGACACGGCCGCGCCATTGCACCCCAGCCAGCCGTCCGGGACGCTCCCCGCCGCGTACGGGAGCACCACGCCCGCCGGCACGAGGAACCCGGTCTTGTCCCGGATGCGGCCGCCCACCTGCAACGCGCCGCTCACCTGCGCGTTGGATGTGACCGTCAAGCCGCTGGCGGTCATGCCATTGACCGTTGCGCTCCCCGCCGCCAGCGAGCTGGCATTGAACCCGGCGTTGGCCGCCGCATCCTGAAAAGTGGCCTGGCCGGCGACCGTGAGGCCGCCGCTGAAAACTTGCAGGCCCTCGTTGACCTGGAAGTTGTTGGTCGCCGCGTCGGCATAGGTGGCGTGGGCGCTGTTGACGGCGTAGAGCGTGCTGACAAACTGCTGGCGGGGCGAAATCGCGCTCCCGTGGTTGCTCACGGTCATCTCGATGTAGCAGTTGGCGTCCTGGAATGCGGCGCGCAACGAATTGGTTACGCCGCCCAGCCAGGGGCCCGTATCGTCCAGCAAAACGTTGAACACGCCTTGCTGGTTGCAGACCACCGGGAAGGTCCGGCCCCAGATCAGGGTGCCGCCGGTCAGGTTGTCGTAAATGCAGAAATTCACCGGCTGGACGCCCGTCAGCGGCCCGCCCGCGCCGCCGCCGGCCGATGGATCATACAGGCTGCCCTGCACATTGATCGCTGCCGGAACAATATCCTGCGCCTGGACCGCGGCCGCTCCGATCATGAGCATGGCCGCCAACGCCGCCTGCATGAACCTGGACCTGTCGTTCTTCATACTTCCCCGCTTCTTTCCGTTGCTTGCCGCGTGCTGGGTGTCCACGTCGCCATTTCCCCGCTCAGCACAGCAACTCTCGTTTTGACCCCTCTTGGACTGCAGAACACGCCTGACGGCGTTTACTACGAACGGAGTTATGGCCGTTTTCAGGCCGTTTGTAGTGAGCGCCGTAAGGCGCGTTTGTCAAAATGAGAATTGCTGCGCGCATCCTGGGCCTAGTACTTGATGATATAGTTGAGAACCAGGCTGGGAGGCATGTTGTTGTGCGGGCCGCCGCTGCCCGCCGAGCCGGTCGCCGCCGTGGTGGTCCCTTTCCAGTACCCATGGCTGGCTTCCACGCCCGAATAGCCTTCGGCCGACGAATTGATCGTGATGCCGTGGCTGTGGGACGGCATTTCCAGGGAGCTTAACAAATGATTTTCCTCGCCCGGGGTCTGCCCCAGCGTCCGGCTGGTCAGCCCGTTGCCTTGCCCGGCGCCGATCGCAGCCCGGCCCTGCATATCGGGCAGGTTAAACGTCGTGGTGCCGTCACCGGGTCCGTAGGTGATGCCAATCGCGGTGAACAGATCGCCATACGTGGCGCGCGCGACCGCGGCGCCGTTGCACGTCAGCCAGCCGTCGGGCAGGGTGGACCCCGCGTAAGGGAGCACCATGCCCACCGGCATCACGTACCCGGACTTGTCCCGGATGCGGCCTTCCACCTGCAGGGCGCCGGCCACTTGCGCATTGTTTGAGACCTGCAGCGAATTGACGGTTAAGCTCCCGACCACCGTGCCATTGGCCACCGTCAGCGTGTTGGCATTCAAGGCCCCGTTGACGGTCACATTGTTTTGAAAAGTTCCCTGGCCGGTGATGGCGGCGCCACCACTGACCACCTGCAAGCCGTTGTTCACCTGAAAGCCGGCCGGCGCCACGTCGGCGTAGGTGGCGTAGGCGCTGTGCATGGCGTAGGGCGCGCTGGCAAACTGCTGGCGGGGCGTTATGGCGCCCCCGTGGCCGCTCACCGTCATTTCGAGAAAACGATTGGGGCCCTGGAACGCGGTGAGCAACGAATTGGTTACCCCCCCCAGCCAGGTGCCCGAATCCCCAAGCACCACGTTGAAGAGGCCCTGGTTGTTGCAGAACACCGGGAAGGAACGCCCCCAGATCAGGGTGCCGCCGGTCAGGCTGTCGTAGATCCGGAACTCCACCTGCTGGACCCCGGTCAGCGGCCCGCCCGCGCCACTGGCGGCGGTGGGATCATACAGGGTGCCCTGGAAATTGACCGCCGACGGTACGCTATCCTGCGCCTGGACAACGCCAGTCCCCGCCAGCATGAGCAACACCGCAAAAACCATCCCCGCCGAACCGATCATTGCCTTATTCATCGCAATCCTCCTTCTTTTCTCCTGCACATGTATTGGAAAACCAATCCGTCACAAAATCACAAGCTTCTCGACTACTCCAAATCCCCATCCCGCGAAATCCTCCGCACGTAAAAGAGGCCGCTCACCTTCACGGGATCGCGCTGGAGTCCGGTGAGCACTTCCTGGTACGACCCTTCCGCAAAATCGGACCCCCAGATGGCGTGCATCCGGCTCGCCGCCTGGTTGGTGGACGACACAAACTGCAGCGTGATATCCCGCGTCACCGCCAGCGTTTCGACGGCGCCCGTATAGCTTACCCCGTTGGCATCCTTGTTGTCATGCAGCGGATGGTAGAGGTGCAGAAACGGATTCATGGGGTCGTTGGGATCGAGGGTGATGCTGGCGGCCAACGTGCCATTCGCCATGACAACCGTGCCCGTCATCGGCAAGGGGTCCATCACCGGGAACGCCGCGGAAGAAATCCGGTTGACCGCCCGGGCGCCCGTGGGCAGCGACGGGTTCATTTCGCCAAGCAAAATGTAGGCGAGGTTGGTGGTCGTGCCGACCGCGGTGAGCGCGAGCGTGACGTGTTGCAGCAGGCGGGCCTGGCCGGTCCCATCCACGTGCACCAGCAAAGCGAAGGAAAAGGGCGCGGGGGTGGGAACGGTATTGGTGCCCGTGAAATAGGGCGCGCTGACCCGATTGAGCTTCACGCCACCGAACCAGAGCCCCTGCGCGGGATAGGTCGCGGGCTCGGAATCTCCGGCTCCGCGCATGGCGGTGACCAATCCCTCTTCCGCCGTGACCGGCACGCGCGCCAGCCACGTCTGCTGGCTGTCCGTGATTTCCAGCCAGCTCTGATAGGCCGCGCCGTTGGTCCCCGGCGGTAGGTAAGGCGGAAGATCTCCGCGCCGCACCGCCAGCATCAACGTCCACGTCTGGGACGGCCCGACGGACTGCGTGATCCCATTCGCGCCCAGGACCACCCAGGGCGACGTGTTGGTATCGGCCACCGTCGTATCGTAATAGGAAAGCGGCACGGCGCCCGCCAGATCAGGCTGGCCTGCCGGCGGCGTTTCAGAGGCGCGTGGCCGCGCCGTCAGGGTCAGCGCGGCGTTGGTAAACAGATTTTGAATCGTCAGCTCAAGATATTGCAGGGCCTCGCCATAATCCAAACCGCCTTTGGGGACGATGTCGAGCGGCCCGGAATAATCGGCCGGATTGTTGGCGCCAATCCAGTAGGCCACATGCGGCTCGACCGTGTAGCGGGCGGTAGCGCGGATGCGCTCCACTGTTCCGTTAGACTTTACCCTGAAAACTTGCGCGTCGCTGTAAGGCCCGGCCGCCACCTCATCGGTCGGTCGGAAAAATTCGCCGATGGACGGGGGGTGCGTGGAGTTGACGGTAAGCCCCATGAGATTGATGCTGTAAGGATACCATTGCGACCAGGGCACCACCACCCGGCCTTTGAACGACCAGTCGAACGGAGCGGCATTCGTGGCCACGTGAATCATGTAGGCCGTGTTCGCCTCCAGGCCGCTTAGCGTGTTCAAAAACGACTTTTCCGTTTCCGGCGCCCGCCACATCAACCAGTCTGGCGAGGGCTTGATCAACTCGCTCGGATCGTTAACGAACTGCGCCGTGGAAAAGGTCCGGTTCCATTTCCATGCGGTTTCGACAGGCAACCCGGCCAGCAGCTCATCGCACAGCGATGGATAGGGCGCCACGTCCAGATAAACCGCATTCCATCCGGGGTTGAGCCGGATCGTCTGCGTGATCCACTGCCCCCTAACCGGGCTTGCCCAAACCCAGGCAAGCGCCAGGGCCCCCAAAGCCCATGGCTGGAACCGAAACGCATCTGGCAGTTTCATACACTTCCTCCCGCGGATGATTGATCGTTGGAAAATCAACTGTTTAATTCTATCAGGTTGCTGGCGGGATCCACAAGCATCGATTAATTGTCGCATTGCCTCACAATTAATGACACCGAAATGGGGAAAGGGAATGAGGGCTAAAGAAGGGTGTTGCCTCAAAATGATGACACCGAAAGAATGGCGTCATGAAAATGAGTAAAACAGCAACCCGCGAATATATCGTCCGGATGAAAAGCCGGTATCAGGCCATGAAAAACAAGCAAGCCCAAGGGCGGATGTTGGACGAATTTTGCGCCACCACGGAACTGGAGCGAAAACACGCGATTAAGGTGCTGCGCCATAACGGCGTGCCGAGAGAGGAAAGATGCTTGTTGCTGAGCCTTTCTTCTCTTGGCCTTTTTCTCCTTTCTTTTTGGGGTTGTCTACCATTCCTGCATATTCCCAAGCCTGACACCAAATTCGTTCTACACCCCAGGGGCATGCAGGGGCGGCAGATGACAGAGGGAGACCTCGACCTGGTGCGCGGCCTGTTGGCATTGCCTCAGGACTGGAATCGCACGCGCCTGGGCCAGGACCTGTGTGCCCGCTGGAACGGATGGGGGGAAGGGGTCCGCGCCTAGTTGCAGGTGCTGCTTGAAAAGCAAAGGAATCTCTTGACGGTCTTTTGGATGTCGCGGGTATCGTCGCGCCCCCCCTTATCTCGCCAAGTATTTAACGAATTTTGGTCCCGGTCCGGAGGGCGCCCGAGTCCGGTCGGGGCAGGCCTGAGCGGCACGCCCGGTGGTACCGCTTGAACAGCAGCACGCCGGCCACGCAGGGCAGCATGATCGCGGCTTCCCGCGCCATCAGGCCCGCGTTGTACCACTGGAACAGATCCGCCACGTCTTTTTTGCGCAGGCCGCCAAAGATGGGATGCGCGACGATGTAGTGCCGGGCGCTCAACGGCCACCACAGCATGACGCCATAGGGCGGGCGCTTGTCCACCGTGATCCAGTCGATGAACAGGTGGCTGGCGCTCAAGGCCAGCAGCAGCCAGAACACCTCGCCGGACGTGGCCGGGCGCACCGCCTTCAGCAGCAACCAGGCGCCGGCGGCCATGGCGAACGCCGCGGCGAAGGTGTGCGTGTACAGGTGGTGGTACTGGTTCAACTCGCCGCTGAACAGGCCGGGCACAAAATCCAGGTCCGCCAGGTTGGCGAACACCATGCACCCCAGCAGCGGCCAGGCCCGGGCCCGGACCTGGGCGGCCACCGCGCGCCAGGAGGCGGCGGGCGCCACGAACCAGGCCAGGCCGATGGCCAGGCCGCACAGGCTGTGGCCTACCGGCGCGGCCATGGCCGGCTCCCCGGTGCGCAACAGGCCACGGCGATCAACCCGCGGCGCCGCTGGTTTTGATCTTTTCCCATGAATCGCGCAGCGGCACGGTCCGGTTGAACACCGGCCGGCCCGGCGCAAAGTCGCGGCTATCCACGCAGAAGTAGCCCAGGCGCTCGAACTGGAAGCGGTTGCCCGGCCCGGCATCGCGCAGCGCCGGCTCGGCCAGGCCGGTGACCACCTGCAGCGCGGCCGGATTGAGCCAGTCCTTGAAGGTTTTGCCGTCGCGCTCGTCGGCCGGGTTTTCACAGGTGAACAGGCGGTCGTACAGGCGCACCTCCACGGGCACGGCGTGGCGCGCCGAGACCCAGTGGATCGTGGCCTTGACCTTGCGGCCGTCGGGGGCCGTGCCGCCGCGCGAGGCGGGATCGTATTCGCCGTGGATCTCGACGATCTCGCCGGTGCGCTCGTCCTTGACCACGCGGGTGCAGGTCACCAGGCAGGCGTAGCGCAGGCGGACCTCGCGGCCCGGCGCCAGCCGGAAAAACTTCTTGGGCGGATCTTCCATGAAGTCGTCGCGCTCGATGAGCAGCTCGCGGCTGAACGGCACCGGGCGCGTACCTGCCTCCGGGTCCTCGGGGTTGTTCTGGGCGGTGAACACTTCCTCCTGGCCTTCAGGGTAATTGTCAATGACCAGCTTGAGCGGCTTGAGCACCACCATGGCGCGGGCGGCGCGGCGGTTGAGGTCGTCGCGCAGGCAGTGTTCAAGCAGGGCGACGTCGGTGAGGCTCTCGAACTTGGTCACGCCGATGCGCTCGCAGAACGCGCGGATGGCCTCGGGGGTGTAGCCGCGGCGGCGCAGGCCGGACAGCGTCGGCATGCGCGGATCGTCCCAGCCGCTGACCAGCCCCTCCTCCACCAACTGCAGGAGCTTGCGCTTGCTCATCACGGTGTAGGTGAGGTTGAGGCGCGCAAACTCGATCTGTTGCGGGCGGTACAGGCCGATGGCGTCGAGCAGCCAGTCGTACAGCGGCCGGTGCACCTCGAACTCGAGGGTGCAGATGGAGTGGGTGATGCGCTCGATGGAGTCGGAGATGCAGTGGGTGTAGTCGTACGTGGGGTACAGGCACCAGCGGTCGCCGGTACGGTGGTGGGCCATCTTGCGGATGCGGTAGAGCACGGGATCGCGCAGGTGCAGGTTGGGCGAGGCCATGTCGATCTTCGCGCGCAACACGCAGGCGCCCTCGGCAAACTCGCCGGCGCGCATGCGGCGGAACAGGTCCAGGCTCTCGTCGGCCGGCCGGTTCCGCGCCGGGCTTTCGCGGCCCGGGGCCGTGGGCACGCCGCGGTATTCCTTGAACTCCTCGGAGCTCAGGGTGCACACATAGGCCTTGCCCTTGAGGATGAGCTGCTCGGCGTACTCGTAGAGCCGGTCAAAATAGTCGGACGCATAGAACAGGTTGGCGCCCCAGTCAAACCCCAGCCAGCGCACGTCGGCGAGGATCGACTCGACGTATTCCACCTCCTCGGTGGCGGGGTTGGTGTCGTCGAACCGCAGGTGGCACGTGCCGCCGGGGTAGGACCCGGCCAGGCCGAAGTTCAGGCAGATGGACTTGGCGTGGCCGATGTGCAGGTAGCCGTTGGGCTCCGGTGGAAAACGGGTAACCACGCGGCCGTCGTACTTGCCTGTGCGCAGGTCGGCCTCGATGATCTCGCGGATAAAGTTGGCGGCCGGCGCAGGCGCCGGGGTGGGCGACGAGGCGGGGGTGGCAGTCATGGGACATTCCTCCTGTGCTCAAAATGAAAAAGCCGGCCCGGGTCGGCCAGGTAGCCACGGTCAAAACAGACGCCTTCCGCGGCCAGCAAACCCAGCTTTTTGCGGACTGCACTGCCGGACCGCCGGCCGGTGAACCCGCCCGGCGCCAGGTCGCTGGCAATGACGCGGTGGCAGGGCACCACCGGCGCAAACGGGTTGGCCCGCAGGGCCTGGCCGACGGCGCGCGCCGACCCGCAACCCACGGCGCGGGCCAGGTCGCGGTAGGTGGTCACCCGCCCGCGCGGCACGGTCCGCAAGGCGGCGTAGACGCGCTGCTGGAAGGGCGTCACTCTGGGCGCGGCCGGCATCAAGGCACCGGGAACCGGCCGGTAAGTTCCAGAACCTGGGCGGACACCTCTTCAACCACGCCGGTATTGCCGGGCGATTTCAGGACCTTGCCGATCAGCGCGCCAATGGTCTGCATCTCGGGTTCCTGCATGCCGCGGGTGGTCACGGCCGGCGTGCCGAGGCGGATGCCGGAGGTGACGAACGGGCTGCGCGTCTCGAAGGGAATGGTGTTCTTGTTCACCGTGATGCGCGCCTGGTCCAGGGCCGTGGCGGCGTCCTTGCCGGTGATGTCCAGCGCGGTCAGGTCGGCCAGCATCAGGTGGTTGTCGGTGCCGCCGGACACGATGCGCAGGCTCTCGGCCTGCAGCGCCGCGGCCAGGGCCTGGGCATTGCGCACCACCTGCTGCTGGTACTCCTTGAAGGCCGGCTGCTGGGCCTCGTGGAAGCACACCGCCTTGGCGGCGATCACGTGCATCAGCGGCCCGCCCTGGATGCCCGGGAAGACCTGCTTGTCGATGTCCGCGGCAAAGCGTTTCTGGCACAGGATCAAGCCGCCGCGGGGCCCGCGCAGGGTCTTGTGGGTGGTGGAGGTCACGAATTCGCAGTAGGGCACCGGGTTGGGGTGGCACCCGGCGGCCACGAGGCCGGCGATGTGCGCCATATCCACCATCAGGTAGGCGCCCACGCTGTCCGCGATCTGGCGCAGGCGCTTGAAATTGATGATGCGCGAGTAGGCGCTGGCCCCGGCCACCAGCAGGCGCGGCTTGTGCTTCTCGGCCAGTTTCTGGATCGCCTCGTAATCGATCATCTCGCTCTCGTGGTCCACGCCGTAGCTCACCACGTTGAAAAAGCGGCCGGAGAAATTGGCCTTGTTTCCGTGGGTGAGGTGGCCGCCGTCAGACAGGCTCATGGCGAGGATCGTGTCGCCGGGGTTGAGCACGCTGAAGTAAACCGCCATGTTGGCCTGGCTGCCGCTGTGGGGCTGGACATTGGCGTGCTCGGCGTCAAACAACTGGCGGGCGCGGTCCTGGGCCAGGCGTTCGGCCTCGTCCACGTGCTCGCACCCGTTGTACCACCGCTTGCCGGGATAGCCCTCGGCGTACTTGTTGGTCAGGATCGACCCCGTGGCGGCGCGCACCGCGGCGCTGGCGTAGTTCTCCGAGGCGATCAGCTCCAGGTTTTCGCGCTGCCGGCGCGCCTCGGCGCGCAGGGCGGCGTACACCTCGGAGTCGGTTTCGTAGATGGCCAGCGGGTCCACGATGGTAGCGGCGGTGCGCAGGATCTTCTGCACGCGGCGTTCGTGCCGGCCGCCGGCCTCGAACTCGGTGGCGAGCCAGGCCTCGAGGATCGCCAGGGCCTCCTCCGTGGGCACAAACTCCGAACCCAGCACCAGGATGTTGGCGTTGTTGTGGCTGCGGGCCATGACCGCCATCTTGCGGTTCAGGCACAACGCCGCCCGCACGCGGGGATACTTGTTGGCCGCGATGGCCATGCCGTTGCCCGTGGTGCACACCAGCACCCCCTGGTCGGCCTGCTCCTCGGCCACCAGCGCGCCCACCAGCGCCGCATAGTCACTGTAGTCGCTGCGCTCGGTGCTGAAACAGCCGGTGTCGGTCACCTGGTGACCGGCTTCCATCAGCTTCTTTTTCAGCGTTTCTTTAAGGTCAAAGCCGCCGTGGTCGGCGCCCATGGCAATTTTCATGGGTTCATCCCTTTCCGCCAGCCCGCCCAACCGGGCCCGGCTCTCTCAAGTACAAGATCAAGTCCGCGATCGCGTGGTCCAGTTCGTCCCGGATCGCGCGGTACCCGGCGATCGATGCCCCGGCCGGATCCAGCACGTCCCACGCCGGGCTGCCGGTGCCAAAGGCAGACATCATCTTCACCCGGTCCGCCACGCCGGGAAACCGGCGGCGGACCTCGTGCAAGTGCGCCTGCGTCATTACCACAACCAGGTCCGCGGCGTCAACCAAGTCCGGGGCCAGGGCCCGGCTGCGGTGACCGGCCAGGTCGACACCCAGTTCCTGCATGGCGGCGCGCGCGCCCGTACTGGCCGGCATGCCCGGCCACCCGGCCACGCCGGCCGAAGCCGCCGCCCAGCCGCAGTCGTTTCCGCAGCGCAGCCGGAACAGGGCCTCGGCCATGGGGCTGCGGCACGTGTTGCCCGTGCACACGAACAGGACCAGCTTCCGGTCCCCGGCGTTATGGGTTGGTTGGGTATTCATCCGCTGTCTGCCACCGTTCCTCGTCCTGCCAGAGCATCGGCGATGTCGCGGGCGGTAATCAATCCCTTTCTGAGGATTTCGACCCGGCGCCGCGCCACCCGCACCACCGTGCTGGGGGCCTGGTCACCGGCCGGACCGGCGTCCAGGACCAGGTCCACCAGGGGGCCCAGGGCCAGGGCCTCTCGGGCGTGGCGGGCCGGCGGCGACCCGCTGCGGTTGGCGCTGGTCACCGCCAGCCCGGCCGGCACCAGGTCCAGCAACGCCAGCGCCACGGGATGGTCCGGGATGCGGAACCCGGGTGCCTGCCCGCGGTGGGGGGTCACGATGGTGAGCGGGCCGGGCCAGAAACATGCGGCCAACCGGCGCACCACGGGGCCGGCGCGGCCGCCCATGGACTCCAGGGCGGCGAGGTCGCGCACAAAATAAGCCACGGGCTTGGCCGGATCGCGCGCCTTGACCGTATACAACCGGTCCAGCGCGCCGGGCACCCGGACATCCACGGCCAGGCCGTACACGGTTTCCGTGGGCAGAACAACGATCCCGCCGCGGAGCAAGACCTCGGCGGCGGTGCGGATGGCCGCGGGTTGCGGGCGGCGCGGGCTAATCCGCAGGATCTTTGGACGGTGCCGGGTCATGGCGGATGTCCAAGGCTTCGAGCGCCAGCAGCAGTTCCACGGCCCGGCCGAGGATGGCGTCGCCCCGGATGCGCTGCCGCAGTTGCTGGTCCTCGATCTCCTCGTCGAGCAGCGCGCGCCGCCCGGCCACGGGGCGCTGTACCGCGGCCGTGTAGTAATCGCCGGCTTCCTGGCGGATGTCGGGCGGGACGCCCTGGGCGCCGGTGTACACCTGGCCGTCGGCGGTGACCCATTGGCGGGTGGCCAGCCAGAGAAAGTCGCCGCCGGCCAGCGGCAGGGCCTGGCGCAGCAGCAGGTCGCCCTGAGTGGGCATGCCGACGAGCAACACCCCCTTGAGGCTGCCCTTGCACAGGGCCGCCAGGACTTCCGCCGCGCCGGACGTGGCGCCGTCCACCAGCAGGATCACCGGGAACGCGGATCCCGGCGCGTCAGCCGGCGCCTTGAACAAGTTCACATCCTGTCCGTTACGGTCCTGGATTGCGCCCAGGTGCGCGCCGGGCCGGGCCCAGGATCCGGCGATGGCGACGGCCGCGGCCAGGTTGGTGCCGCCGGCGCCGCGCAAATCCAGGATCACGCCGCGGCGCTTCTCGTTCTTGCCCGGCGCCAGGGCCACGGCCACCACGGCCGCGGCGTCCTCATACAAGCCGTTGATTTTCACCACCGCGAGGTTTTCCGGCAATGGCTCCACGGCCTCCACAACCGGCGCGCGCAACCAATCCCGGGGAACGGCCAGATTGGTTTCGGTCCGGTCCGGCCGGAGCACCCTGAACGTCACCGCCTCGGTCGCGCTGGTGCCGCGCAGCCAGCGGGCCCGGTCGCCCGGACTGGCGTTGGCCGTGAGCAACCCGGCAATCTCCAGCACCTGGTCGCCCCGGGCCAGGCCGGACCTGGCCGCGGCCGAGTTGGTGACAAACTCAGCGACCTGCAGGACGCCGTTGGTCGTGGCCAGGCGCACCCCGGGCATGTACACGAACCCCTGCTCGCGCGCGCGCAGGGCGGCCAGGTCCGCGCTGCTCACGACACGCGCCAAGGGGTCAACGGCCGCCAGCATCGCCGCGATGCCCGCGCGCGCCGCAGCCTGGGCATCAAAAGGCAGGGCCTGTTGCTCGATAATGGCGAGGGGTTCGGCGAGCAGCCCGGCCAGATTTGGCTGCCGCGCGGCCGCCGTGGCCGTGGCCGGGGGCGGATTGGATTCAGCACCCGACACGGGGCCGCCAGAAACGACCACGGACAAGGCGATCCCGCCGCTGATCGCGAGGCCACAAGCCATCCTGTGTAATGCGGTGTGCATCTGCGCAGCTACTTCTAACAAAGCCACGGCCCAGCCCGCAACGGTAAATAATAAATCACCGCGGGCGGTGCGCGGCCTTGGCGGCGGCCGGATTACGGATAAATACGGACGCAGCGGAAGCCCAACGAATATGACTCGATCCACGGGAGGTCCGCGTCCCGCGAGGCGTTGCGCAGCTTGTTCGGATAGGAGCTCCAACTGCCGCCGCGGATCACGCGCGTGGTCCCGCTGGCCGGCCCCGTGGGGTCCGCCGTCTCCCCGCCGTAATACGTGGAGGAATACCAGTCCCAGCACCACTCGCTGACGTTGCCAGCCATGTTATACAAACCATAAGAACCGGTCGTTGGATAGGACTCGCACGGCCCGGTGTAAGGCATGGGGAGCGTCGCCCATGCCGCGGCGTAACCGTTGGGTCCAAGGTCATAGGCCTCGCCCGTGGGATAGCGGCTTAAATAATTCGCCTTCTCACCGTCGATCTGCACGCCCATCAGGTGACTCCAAGGGAATCGAAGGTAGTTCGAACCGCCCCGCGCGGCTTTTTCCCATTCCGCCTCCGTCGGCAGGCGATATCCTTTGCTCGTCCACGACACCCGCAGCGTGTCGGAATGACCCGTCCTATAAGGAACCCACGCCGTGACGTCCCACGTTTCGTACATCAGCGGCAAGCCCTCGAGCTCGCTGCGCGCGTTGCACCACTTGACCGCATCGTACCAGTTGACCGTGTGCACCGGATCGGTTGGGGTTTTCCCCAAACCCGCATTCTCAAATTCATAGCCATGCTCGACGGCCCAGGCATAGACCGTGGTCCACAACGTCTTCGACACCTCGGTGATGCTGATGCAGATGGACGAAACATATACATTATGCTGGGGGAGCTCATCGGCATCGCCCTCGCTATAAGAATCACCCATGATGAAGTTGCCCGCCGGCACCGCAACTATGTCCGGCGTGGGCGTCGGGGTCGGGGTAGCGGTCGGGGTGGGCGTGGGCGCGGCCTGGGACTTCTTCACCACGCGAAACCCCGTGTTCATGTCCGCGCCCGCGGGGCTGACGACGTACCGGTCCGCCACGCGCGAGAAATACGCGGTTTCCCCCCATGCGCCGCCGCGGCTTATCCGGGCATATCCCGTTGCCGGACCGGTCGGATCCACGGCGCCTTCCGTCGCGCTGTAATAGGTCTCCCCGTACCAGTCCCAGCACAATTCGAACACATTGCCCGCCACGTCATACACGCCATACCCGTTGGCCGCGAAACTGCCGACCGGACTGGTATAGGGAAACGCGCCCGTCGCATACGGCGGGTTGTTGCCACGGGTGGGACTGGTATCATAGGCGTAGGCGACCGAGCTGAAGTAGTTGGCACGGGCATGCTGAATATAGATGTCCGGCCACGGGAATCGATAGCCCGCCAGCCCGGCGCGCGCGGCTTTCTCCCATTCCGCCTCGGTGGGCAACCGGTACCCGCCCGCCCCCGGACGAACCGCGCTATTGGGCAGATCAATCGTGCCGGTCCGATACACCGTATCCAACGCGCCCGAGGTGTAATAACAGGGCGTCAAGCCCTCCTTCTCGCTGCGCGCATTGCACCACTTTACCGCGTCATACCAACTGATGGTGGTCACCGGGTGATTTGCGGCCTTGCCGGCGCCCACATTGTCGAACGTATAACCGTGAGCAATGGCCCACTGATAAACCTGGTCCCACAGCGTTTTGGTCACCTCGTATTTCCCGATGTCCATAGCGCTAACGGTCACTGCGTGCTGGGGCAACTCATATGTTTCGCCCTCGCTGTACGAGTCGCCCATGAGAAATACCCCGCCGGGGATGGTGACAAATTCGGATCGTCCCAGGCCGGCCATGGTCAGGATCAGCCACGACCCGTCATCCGTCTGGGCCAAGACCACGCCGCCCAGCAACATAATGAGGAACAGAACCGAGAGAGCCACCTTTACTTTGCGCATGATCCCCCCTTTTTTCGATTTTGAAGCGGGCTGTATAATGCAATCAACATACCCGGACACGCCCGCCATGTCAATATAACCAGCGATCATGCAAGGCGTTATCGAGAGCGAGCCAGATCACGGTCCGAGGAGCAACATCATCCACGCCATACCCACGGGCGGGAACTGGTACTTGCGGCAGCCCATGTCCCCGACGTTGCGCAAGCTGCGCCGGTGGCGGTGACGAGGCCGTAGAAGACCGCAGCCACCCCGTGTTAGAACGAGTAAACCAGCTTGAACCAGAGGTTGTTGCCTTCGGTATGGTTGCGGGCGGCAGCTTCCGCCAGCCACTTGAACGAAAGGTTCAACCGCTCCATGGGCGCGTAGCTGATGGCCGGGCCGATGGCAAACAGCTGCTCCTTGGAGTCCGGTTGATTGGTGTCGTCAAATTTATCTTCCGTCGTGCTTTTCAGATAAAACCCGGCAATGCCCAGGCGCAGGTTTTGCAGCAGGCCATAATCCACGCAATAATCAGCATGGAATGCCTGGCCGGTCTGGTAGTCATGCTTTCGCATGACCAGGTCGTCGTCCGCGGCGGCCATGAAATCAGGATTCTTGGTGTGAAAATCGTACATCAGCTTGGCGTTGGCCATGAACCCGGCGGGCAGGATCGCGGTGCCCGCCACCGCCGGCTCGAAGGTCCAGTGGTTGTTGCCCAGCGTTTTCATGTAGTTGTTTTCATCGTATTGGCCAGTCGGCATGATGACATCCAAGCCGGCGATCAAGTGCGCCTTGGGCCAGTGCCAGCCGAGGATCAGGGGCGACACATACGCGTCGCCAATGCCTTTGGCCGTGAAATCGTAAACGTCGGACTTCACCTGGCGGTAGGCCAGCGGGATCACCGCGTGCCAGGCCGGATTGGCGCCCAGGATGGTGACGGGCGCCACGTAAATCGGCCGGAATACGTTGGCGATGGACCAAGCCTTGAATCCCGGCGACGAGACGTCGTTGCCGCTGTTGTCCAGCATCTTGTTGGCCTGGTAGTACCAGACATAGTTGATGTAATGGAACCCGGGCGGCGGCAGGGCGCCGGCCATGAAATCCTCGGTACCCAGCACGGCCGACGAGAACGCCGCCTGGCCGGGCTGGATCAAGACCATCAGCAAGCCGACTGCCACCAATACGCCAACAACAATCAATCGCTTCATGTTGCCTCCTCATAGGTTCCGCTGGGCGTGTGGGCCCGCGGGCCGCGTACCATACTCACCGCAGGCAGGGACGCATGCGGTGGGCGGCCGGGATAACTATGCGCGAACCCCGGCGGGTTGTAAATGACAATTCAGGCCCGCGCGGGCGCGTTCGCCCGCGGCGCGTGGCAGTTCCGCGCTGTCCGGCCGTACAGGTGGTAGGCGCAGTCCGGGCCGACCAGCGGCCGGGCCGCGGCCGCCGGCAGCCGCAGCCGGCCGGTGACGACCAGCCGGCGGTACTGGTACTTGATCCGCACCAGCTCCGCGGCCGCGCAGTTCATGGCGCGGGCGGCCAGATCTGCTGCAGAAGCTGATGGGCCTTGTCCCAGCCCTGCTTGAGGCGGCTGATATCCAGCGCCAGCTCGTGGCACTGCATTTCAAGGGCTTCCCGCGCCGCGGGCAAGGCCGCGGCCAGCGCGGCGCGCGCAGTCTGTCGGCGCCGTTCCAGGGCCCTGAGGCAAATCCGGACGATCACGTCCTGCGCCGCCGCCACCAGGCTGACCTCGCCGCCCCCCGCCTTGGGCGGCATGGCCTGGAGCCGGGTGACAAATTGCATCCCCGCCTGGTCGTTGCGGTCAAACTCGTCCAGCGGGTTCCACGCCGCGCCGGGCGGCCGGCGCAGCGCCGCTACGATGAGCGTGCGGCAGGCGGGATCGGATACCTCGGCCAGCGGCAGGTACTGCGCGGCGAGATCCGCCACGGGCCGCCCGCCGCCGCTGCCATGGTCCTGCGCGGCCTCGGTCAGCAGCAGCTCCACCAGGGCCAGCTCCTGGGGCGGGTGGTGGATGGCGGGCAGCACCGGGGAGGCGCCGCCGCCGTCCCGCGGCGGCGTCAGCGACTCCTTGCGGTCCAGGCGCCGGACGCTGACGCGCAGGTTTTTCTCCAGCACCGTGAGCTGGTCCGCCTGCACGTACGGCTGCAGCCCGTTCGCGGCCTGCTGGATGTAGCGATCGCGGAGGATCTCCGGCGTTTTCTGCAGCAGCCCAGCCAGGGTCTGCATGGTACGCAGCAGTCCGGACTCGTTGTTCAAGTCGCCACGGCCGGCGCTCAAGGCCAGGTAAAACTCGATCGCGGACGTGGCCCGCTCCAGCAGCGCACGGAACGCGTCCGCCCCCTGCTGGCGGATCAGCGAGTCCGGGTCCTCGTCCGGCGGCAGGCGGGCCAGGCGCACGGTAAAACCGGCCGGCAGGAACAGCTCGGCCGCGCGCAGGGCGGCCTTCTCGCCGGCCTCGTCCGCGTCGAGCACCACGATCACGCTGTCGGTGAAGCGCTTGAGCAGGCGCACGTGATCCTCGGTCAGCGCCGTGCCCTGGGCGGCTACGGCGTTGGTGAACCCGGCCTGGTGGCATCGGATGGCGTCGATCTGGCCCTCGCACAGCACGGCGCAGCGCCGCTCGAGGATGGTTTCGCGCGCCAGGTCGAACCCGAACAGGATGTGGCCTTTCTGGAACACCGCGGTTTCGGGGCTGTTGACATACTTGCCGCCGGGTTGCTGGGGGTCCAGCACGCGGCCGGTGAACCCGACCACCTTGCCGCCCTCGTTGCGGATGGGGATCATCAGCCGGCGACGGAACCGGGCGTAGCGATCCGGCCGGCCCGGGTCCGGGGTTTCGGCGCGGGCGGCCAGCCCGGTGAGCTCGAGCAGATCGGGCGTGAACCCTTTTTTCTTGGCCCAGGCCATCAGGGCCGGCGTCGAAGCCGGCGCGTAGCCAAAGAGAAACTTGTTGATCACCGCGGCGTCGAGGTCGCGCGAGGCCAGGTAGTCGCGCGCCGGCTGCGCCTCGGTGGTTTCCAGCAACTGCTGGTGGAACCACTTGGCCGCGTCGCCCAGCACGCCGAGCAGGGTGGTGCGGTTGGGCCCTGTCGCCGCCGCATCGCCGGACTCCTCATACTCGAGCCGGACCCCGGCCCGCGCCGCGAGGTGCTGGATCGCGCCGATGAAATCGAGGTGTTCATGGGCCATGACAAACTTGAAGACGTCGCCGCCCTGGCCACAGCCGAAACAGTGATAGCTCTGGGTGCCGGGCGTGACGACAAAGGACGGCGTCTTTTCGTGGTGGAACGGGCACAGGGCCTTGTAGCGCCCACCGGCTTTTTTCAGCGGCAGGTAGGTCCCAATGACATCCACGATGTCATTGCGCGTCCGGACGGTCTCGATCGTCGACTTGGGAATCGTGCGCGACACGGGAAGGTTCCACGGCTTGGTCTGGGCCGGCGCCGGGCAGGCGGTCGCGCACGGCGTGGTACCAGGCCGGCCCATGGCGGCAAACCAGGCGGCCGGCCAGCGATTGCTCGGTGAACAACTGGTGGACGTAGTCGTTGGGCCACAAGGCCACGAGGTACAAGGCCGCGGCCACCATGGCCGCCACGCGCACGGCCCCGGCCAGCGCCCCGCCGAGGCGCTCCGCCGCCCCCTTGAAGCTGATGCCCATGACCTGCCGCAGGATCACCCGCAGCAGGAACATGATCAGCAACCCCAGCACCAGGCACAGGAAAAACGCCAGCGCCAGGGCTTCCTGGCCCTGCAGGCGAGTGTGCGCGGTCACCAGGGCGCCCAGCGGCCCATAGTAGAACCAGCTCCCCCACACGGCCACCACCACGCTGACGAGCCCGGCCGCTTCCCGGGACATGCCGCGGATCAGGCCCTGGACCAAGCCGGCCAGGACCAGCACAGCCGCGACGATGTCGATCGAGTTATAGGCCGGAAAATGTTCCATGGCCGGTTCCCGTGGGCGCCCGCCGGCCTATTGGCCGAGCTGGTAGCGCACGAAGCGCCGGATGGTCAGCGTGTCACCGAGGGCTTTCGCCTGCGCGGCCAGCCAGGCGGCCACGCTGAGGTTGGGATCCTTGATGTACGGCTGGTCCACCAGGCAGACCTGGGTATAAAACTTGGCGATCTTGCCATCGACGATCTTGCCGACGATGTTGGCCGGTTTGCCCTCGACCTGCTTGGCGTAGATTTCACGCTCGGCGGCCTGGACATCGGCGGGCACGTCCTTGCTCTCCAGGTACAGGGGCTTGCTGGCGGCGATCTGCAGATCGATCTCGTGGGCAATCTCGCGCAGGCGCGGGTTCGCGGCCGTGGCCGCCAGGCCGCAGCCCAGCTCCGAGAGCACGCCAATCTTGCCGCCCATGTGGACGTAGCCGCTCACCAGGCCGGTTCCCTGGCGCACAAAGCGCGTGTTGCGGCGCACGACGATGTTCTCGCCGATCGCCGCCACCTGGGCCGCCACCTGGTCCTTGACCACGGGCGCCAGGTCGCCGGTCACACCGCGCGCGATCTCCAGCAACTGCTTGACAAACCCCTGGAAAATCTCGTTGCGCGCCACGAAATCGGTCTCGCAGTTGACCTCGAACATCAGGCCCCCGCTGCCGTCGGCGGCGAGCTCCTGGGTCACCACGCCTTCCTTGGCCATGCGCGCGGCCTTCTTGTCGGCCAGCGCCAGCCCGCGTTCGCGCAGCAGCTTGATGGCCTTGTCGCGGTCGCCCCCGGCCTCCTGCAGGGCGCGCTTGCACTCCATCATCCCGACATTGGTGATCTCACGTAATTCCTTGACCATTGTTGCGGTGATTTCCGCCATGGCTTTCTCCTTCGCTGGTAATACTTGATGGTTAACCGATCGGCTGGCTGCCGCGCGTCACGCCGGGGCACCGGCTTCGGGCTCCGGCGGGGCGTCGGCCGGGGCTTCGGTGGCAGCCGCCGCGGCGGCGGCATCCGCAGCCTGCTTGTCGTCCTCTTCCTTGCGCACGTGCATCTGCTTGAGAACCTCGGCGCGCTTCTTGCGCTCGCCGTCCTCCTGGATGCGGCGGCGGTCCGCGGCCGCTTTTTCCTTGGCGCGGACTTCGGCCTCGGCCACGGCGCGCTGGCGGATCGCGTCCGCCGCCACGCGGGCGTGCTCGTTGGAGGCCTCCAGGATCGTGTCGCCCACGATCTTGGTGATCAGGCGGATGGCGCGGATGGCGTCATCGTTGCCGGGGATGGGATAATCGATGCCCTCGGGATCGCAGTTGGTGTCGACGATGGCCACCACCGGGATATTGAGGATCTTGGCTTCCTTGACGGCAATCGACTCGCGGGTGATGTCGATCACGAACAGCGCGCCCGGCAGGCGCTCCATGTCCGCCACGCCGTTCAGGTTGCTTTCCAGCTTTTTAAGCTCCCGGCGGAGGCTGGCGACCTCGCGCTTGGACGGCAGGTTCTGGAGCGTGCCGTCGGCCTCCATCTTCTGCAGCTCGCGCATGCGGGACACGCTTTTGCGGATCGTCGCATTGTTGGTCAGCATGCCGCCGAGCCAACGGTTGGTCACGTGGTACTGCTTCAGCTGGTTCGCGGTTTCCTTGAGCGGGTCCTGGGCTTGCTTCTTGGTCCCGACGAACAGGATCGTCTGGCCCTGGGCCACGGCGTCGAAGATGAACCGCTGCGCCATTTTCAGAAGCCCCAGCGTCTTGGCCAGGTCGATGATGTAAATCCCGTTGCGCACGCCAAAAATGTAGCGTTGCATCTTGGGGTTCCAGCGCTTGGTTTGATGGCCAAAATGCAAACCAGCATCCAGCAGGTCCTGCACGGCCAGCTTCGTCTCCACGTTTTCGAACGGCATGATGCCTCCTTATGGTTGTTCCGGGTATGCCCGGAAAATCCGCTTTGGCTGCCCTGGAGTGAGAGCGGCCTTCGCTTCCGCTTCGCAGCCGTTACGCCCGAAGCTCGTTAAGGCCCGGCACTCTAGGGGGTCGCCCGGGGCTTGACAAGCGAAAACGGCGGCCGGGTCTGATTTTTTTCACGGGCCCGCCGGCAGGGGCAACAGGGCGGCGCCCGCCGGATCGTGCAGCGCGGCGCGGCGGCGGGCAGCGGCGGGAGACGCCGTCGCGTAGCAATAGGCGCAGTCGTGGCAGCAGGTGTCCGGCACGCCGATATCCAGCGCGTACGCGCAATGGCACAGCGGGCGCTGGCCGCGGTGCCGGGGGGCGGCCCGGCCCGGCGCGCCCAGGGCGGACACCAGGCCGGCGTCGATGCAGGGGCCCGCGGGAATGCCCCACGCGGCGAGGCGGTCGTCTTCGCCACAAGCCTGGATCTCCAGGCCATGGTCGCGGGCCATGGCCGCCAGCCCCGCCACGAGGTCCGGCGCCTGGGGATGGGCCAGCGGGTCGTCGGCGAACGTGTCGCCGCTGGCCTGGGCCACCGCGGCCAGCCGGCGCCGGGTCTTGCGATACATATCCACGAAGCTGACGATCACCCGCTGCGTGGCGCCGGCCAGGCGCGCGGCCAGGTCCGCGAACGCCGCCTGGTGGTAGGCCGGGGTGTAGCGCGCGGACAGCACCACGGGATCGTAGCGCCAGACCACGCGCCCCGCCCCCAGCCGCCGGCCCAGTTCGCGGAACACGGCCACGCGCCGGTCCAGGGAACTCAAGCCCGGCTCGAGCGGCGGGCCATAGGGATTCAGGGTGAACAGGAAATAGTAGCGGTACCCTTGCGCGTCGAGATCGGCCAGGCGGTCCATGAACGGGCCGGGATCCTTGGTCCAGAACACGATCGCGTCCACGGCGACGGGCCGCAAATCCACGCGGGTTACCTGCGACGGTCGGAACGGGTTGGCCACCAGGCAGAAGCCGGCGCGGACGCGGTGCATGAACCACGCCCCGAAAAAAGACGGGATGTCGGTGCGGCGGCTGGCGCTGATCATGGTCATGGGTCCAAGTGTCTGCGCGTAGGCATACCGGATGCATAATCCCGGGCCGGCCGGCCGTCAACTGCAATTCCCGCCCGCGGCAGCCTCGGGGTCGCCCAGCCAAAAAAACGCGTTTTTTATGTTGAAATGCGTGGGCCGAAGGTCTATTGGTAACGCCCGTTTGTATTAGAACCGCATGGTGCGGTTCGCTATCAAAGGAGAAAACGATATGCGTAAGGCATGGTATGTTGGCGTTGCGATGGCCCTGCTGGCCGTGGGTTTGAGCACGGCCCTGGCCGAGAGCGAGATCAAGTTGGACTATATGTCCGCGTACGTGTGGCGTGGCCTGGTGGCCAACTGCGCGGCCGTGGTGCAGCCGAGCATTGACGTGGCGACCCCCTGGGGCCTGTCGCTCAACGCCTGGGGCAACATGGACGCGACCAAGAAGAACGACCTCGGCGGGAAGTTCAACGAGGTGGACCTGACGGCTGACTACGCGCTGCCCATCCAGGGCCCGGTCGGCGTCAACTTCGGCATCATCAACTACCTGTTCCCCTACCACGATGAGCAGATGAAAGTGAAGGGCATGACCGAGGACGGCGACCTGATCGTGGATGGAGAAACCATCGATGTGGCCAATCCCACCACCGAGATCTACGGCAGCGTGGATATGGATGTTACCCTGGCCACCGATGTGACCCTGGTGCCCAAGCTGCTGGTGGTCCGCGACGTGGAAGAAGCCAAGGGCTGGTACAGCAACTTGGGCGTCAGCACCGCGGTGCCGGTGGCCGACAAGCTGACGGCCGGCGGCGAAGTGTCCGTGGGTTGGGGCGACAAAAAGTACAACGAGTACTACACCGCCACGGAAAAGAGCGAGTTCAACGATGTGAACGTGAAGGTGACCTTGGCCTATAACTTCACCGAGCAGGTCAGCGTGGGCGCCATGGGCGCGTACACCAGCATGATCGGCTCCGAGGTGAAAGACAACGCCAAGGCGCTCTATGGCTACAAGGACATTTTCTACACCGGCCTGAACCTCGCTTACGCGTTCTAAGCCCGAAATCAAACGTCTGATGTGACAAGGGGATGCCTGGCGGCATCCCCTTGTTGTTGGCGCCAGGCCGACCTTGCCGGCGGACGATCGCCAGCGCCGGGCCATGTTGGCCAAGGGCGGCCGTCCCGGGGTCTTGTGGAGGGCCGCCCGGCGAGATGGATGGCCGCCCAAGACCATAGTTGAGGAGCGGCGCAAATGGGCCATCGGGGAAAAGGGACGATGCGTCTCTTGCGATCTGCCGTTCAGGCGCGCTCTTCGAGCTCCGCCCAGCGGGCGTAGGCTTGTTCCAGGGCCTCCGGGATTTGCCGGGCGCGTTCGGCATCGGCCAACAAGGTTTCCGGAGCGGACCGGTAGTAGGCGGGGTCGCCCATGCGGAGGTGCAGGGCTTCCATCTCTTTTTCGAGCGCGTCGATCTGCCGGGGCAACACATCGAGTTCCTGTCGTTCCTTGAAACGGAGCTTGCATGGGCGCGACGCCGGGAGCTCGGGCGGTTCCACGACCGGCTCCTTGTTGCGCCGCTGGGGTTCCCGGGCCGGCGGCCGCTGCTGCAGCCAGTCGTCGTAACCGCCGACGTATTCGCAGACCCGGCCCTGGCCCTCGAACACCAGCGTGCTGGTCACCACCTCGTTGATGAACTCGCGGTCGTGGCTGACAAGGAGCAGCGTACCGGTGTATTCCACGAGCAGGTCTTCCAGCAAATCCAGGGTTTCCACATCGAGATCGTTGGTGGGCTCATCCAGCACCAGGACATTGGCCGGCTTGGCAAACAATTTGGCCAGCAAGAGCCGGTTGCGTTCTCCGCCGGAGAGCACCCGGACCAGCGTGCGGGACCGCTCGGGCGCAAAAAGGAAATCTTCCAGGTAGCTGATGATGTGCCGGGCACGGCCGTTGATGGTAACAGACTCGCTGCCTTCGGCGATATTGTAGGCCACGGTCCGGTCTTCATCCAACTGCGCCCGATGCTGGTCGAAATAGGCAACCTCCAGCCGGGTGCCGTGCTCGACGCTGCCGGCCTGCGGCGCAAGCCGGCCCAGCAGGAGGTTCAACAGCGTGGTTTTCCCGCAGCCGTTGGGCCCCATCAGCCCGATTTTGTCGCCGCGCATGATTTGCACCGAGAACCCGGACAGGATGGTTTCGCCGCCCCATTGGAAAGACAGGTTGCTGGCGGTAATGACTTTCGCGCCGGACCGCTCGGCGGTTTGCAGCTGCATGTTCACGGAACCGCCCAGTTCGCGGCGCGCTCTGCGCTCCGCCCGCATGCGCAGGAGGTCGCGCACGCGGCCCTCGCTGCGGGTGCGCCGGGCCTTGACGCCTTTGCGCAGCCAGGTCTCTTCCTGGGCCAGCTTCTTGTCGAACACCGCATGATGCTGCGCCTCGGCCTCGAGCATCGCTTGCTTGCGCTCGAGATACTGGTCATACGGGCAATCCCAGCTCGCCAGTCGTCCGCGATCCAGTTCCACGATGCGGGTGGATAATTTGCGCAGGAAAACACGGTCGTGCGTCACGAACAGCAGCGTCCCGGGCCAGCGCAGGAGGAAACTCTCCAACCATTGAATGGAATCGATGTCCAGGTGGTTGGTGGGCTCATCCAGGACCAGGATATCGGGCTCGTGGACCAGGGCGCGCGCGAACAGCGTCCGTCGTTTCTGCCCCCCGGAAAGCCCTTCGAAAAGCGCCTGTGGATCAAGCCCCATCTGCGAAACGGCCTTCTGGATCAATCGATTCCGATCCCATTCCTCCCTGATTTTACCCAACCCTTCCGCCACAATGTCGGCCACCGTCCCGGGCACGCTCCGGGGAACCTGCTGCGGCATATACCCCACCCGGAGATCCTTTTGACGAGTGATGATGCCGTCAGCGGCGACCAACTCCCCGGCCAAAATACGCAACAGGGTCGACTTGCCCTCCCCGTTGCGCCCAAGCAGGCAGACCCGCTCCCCCTTCTCGATCTGCAGCGTTACGCCGTCCAACAGCGGGGGCCCGCCGAATGCCATGCAAATATTTTGTAATCCGATCAGCGCCATAACCGCGATACCATCCCGTTCACTCGCTTATTGCCTGCCCGTAATATCGCTCATGCGAGGTCCACGGGAACAGGCAAATCGTTGCCTGAATATAGGCGCAGCCCCCGCTCACTAAAGGCGTGCACCTGCGGCCGGCGGGTTCCATCCATGGCGGTAAGGCCTCAGTAACGCGGGGAGACTCTCACGGAGGCACGGAGACACGGGGATGAACGCAAAGGAAATCGGCGCGATTATGGTTCTACGTCTTGCGCGGAAAGGAAACCCGCTTGCCGTTGGATTGATTGGAGGGCGTCCATGAAGCATGACACGCGCCATCCATGGCCCGATCGAAACTGTTCCCCGTGGCTCCGTGAGAAAAGAACCAGGTGCGGCACCGTATTCGTCCCCCGTAGCGGGTTCGGCAACGATGCCCTCTGGCGATGGGCACACATCTCAAGCCCGGCGCCTTATCACCCCGCTGCACCCAGAAGCTGTGAAAAATTGTTCGGCCACGACAGAGCGTGGCCCTCCACATGCAAAAACAAGCCGTTTCTGTGGAATTTTTGAGGGTCGCGCTCCGGCGCGACCGTTCTGGATCTATTTTTTCACACCTTCTGAGGGCTTGCTCATGGTGGGTTGATTTATTTTCCCGAAACCGTATTATGATCCCAGGAGACAGAATGAAACAATGGATCCCCTGCATGGCCGTTATGGCCGCCATGGTCAGCTTCCCGGCCAGCGCCGATGACGCCGCGCCGCCAAAGTCCAACACCCTGGTCGTGTACTATTCATACAGCGGCAATACCGAGCTGGTCGCGACAACCCTGGCGGATAGCATCAAAGCGGATGTTCTCGAAATTGAGGACGCCCGCAGGCCTTCGGAAGACGAGGCGTATACTGCCGGCAGGAACGCGGCAACACAAGGGGCGGCATGGCCGGTTAAACCATTTAATCAGGACCTGTCCGGCTACGACCGGATTTTTATAGGGTACCCGGTGTGGTACGGCATGCCGCCGCCCGCAATCAATGCCTTCATCGAGCAGGTGGACTTGCACGACAAGCGGGTTGTTGTTTTCGTGACGATGAATAGCGGCGGCCATAACCGAGCCATCCGGGCGATGACAGAAAAGATCTCCGCCAGGGGAGGAACCGTGGCGGCCTCGTTTTCTGTCCGGGCGGGAGCGGTCACTCCGGACGATATCGTGAACCAAACCAGGGGCATCGCGAGCCAGTACCAAAACAAGGCGCCGACCGAGGAGTTGCGCAACTGAGCCCAAAATCCCCATCGTCACGGCGGCCGCGCAAACCGGCGCCGAAAACAGTCCCGCCGGCCAGCGCGCCGGTTGGCGGCTCCGCGCCGCGCAAGATCGCCGCGCAACACCGGGCGGAAACGCAGAGCCAGTCCGAAGAAAAGTACCGCGCCCTGTTTGACGCCATTCCCGATGCCCTCTTCATTCACGCGTTGGACGGCCAAATTGTCGCCACCAATAACCAGGCACGCCGGAGTTACGGCTACACGAAAAATGAATTCGCGACGATGACGGTGGCCATGTTGGTAACGGACAAAGAGACCGGTCATGTGCCCGATCGGCTTGCCCAGTTCCGGCACCAGGGCCACCTGCATTGCGAATCTGAGCACCACCGCAAGAATGGCTCGGTTTTCCCCGTGGATATTCGCGCGCAGCGTTGCACCTGGAACGGCCAGGCGGCGGTCTTGGCCATTTGCCGCGACATCACCGAGCGCAAGCGCGCCGAGGCGGCGCTGCGCCAGTCCGAAGAAAAGTACCGGGCGCTGTTCGTGGGTTGTCCGCAAGGCATCCTGGCGGCGGATGCAGAAACCGGGCGATTCCTATACGTCAACCCGGCCATCTGCCGCATGCTGGGCTATTCGGCGGAGGAACTCTGCCAGTTGCGCGTCGCCGACATCCACCCCCGGGACGCGCTGGGCCATGTCCAGTCCGAGTTCAAGCTCTTGGTGGCGGGCATCAAGAGCCATGCCGCCGCGATCCCCATGTTGCGCAAAGATGGGTCAATATTTCCTGCGGATGTTACCGCCGCCCCGACGGAAGCGAACGGGCAGAAATATGTTGTCGGGTTTTTTTCGGATGTTACCGGGCGGCAGGTGGCGGAAGAGGCGCTGCGGGAGAGCGAGGTCCGCCACCGGACCATCCTTCAGACCGCGATGGACGGCTTCTGGGTGCTGGATAAAGAAGGGCGCCTCCTGGACGTCAATACCGCTTATTGCCGGATGAGCGGCTATTCCCGGGAAGAACTGCAGGTCATGAAGATCTCTAACCTTGAGGTCCATGAGGCGCCGGAGGAAACATCCAGCCACATCAGCAAAATCATCGCGAAGGGAGAAGAACGCTTTGAAACCCGGCACCGCCGCAAGGACGGATCCATCATTGATGTGGAGGTCAGCTCACAGTTCCGGTCAGGTTTTTTCTATACGTTTTTGCGCGACATCACCGAACGCAAACGGGTGGAGCAGGCATTGCGGGAGAGTGAAGCCCAGCAAAAGGCCATTTTGAATGGCATCACCACCAACATCGCCTTGGTGGACAAGCAAATGAGAATTCTCTGGGCCAACCAGGCCTCTGCCATCTCCGTCAACAAGCGTCCGGAAGATTTGGTCGGCCATCCCTGTTATGCTTTTTGGGGCGACTCCGCCAAACCCTGCGCGAATTGTCCGACGATCATCGCCGTTCAAACCGGGCAGTCGGCGCATAAAATCGTGGTGTCGCCGGATGGCCGGATTTGGGACGAAGCGAGCGAACCGATATTGGACGCTGCCGGCAACGTGACCGCCGTGGTGGAAATCGCTCAAGACATCACCGAGCGCAAACGGGCAGAAACAGAGTTGGTGCGGGCCAAGGAGGCGGCCGACGCGGCCAATCGCGCCAAGAGCGAATTCCTGGCCACCATGAGCCACGAGTTGCGTACGCCGCTGAATCCCGTGCTGGGGTTCACGGATCTGCTGGCCCAGGCTCCGAACCTGACGGATGAGCAACGCTCCTGGCTTGGCATGGTCAGCCAGCGCGGACGTGACTTGCTGCACCTGATCGAGGCGGTGCTGGACCTGTCCAAGATCGAGGCCCGCAAGATCGAAATCCGCCGGCACCCGCTTGCGCTGCGCCAGACCATGCGGGATCTGACCGCCTCGACCGCCCCAGCCGCGGAGAAAAAAGGCCTGGACTTGGTATGGGAGGTGGATCCCGATCTGCCCGACGCGATCATGGCCGATGGATTTCGGTTGCGCCAGGTGCTGCTGAACCTGCTCAACAATGCCATCAAGTTTACGCCGCGCGGCCGGATCCGGGTGCAGGTACAAGACGGGCGCGCAGCCCCGCTGGCGCGGCCGCCGGAAGCCGGTGAAGTCGCCCTGCTGTTCCGTGTCCAGGACACGGGCATCGGCATTGCGGCGGACCGGCAGGCGGCCATTTTCGAGGCGTTCACGCATGCGGATCACCAACATGCCGTCGAATACGGCGGGGCCGGCCTGGGCCTCGCCATTGCCTGGCAGTTGGTGGATCTGATGGGCGGCAGAATCTGGGTCAAGAGCCGGGAACACCATGGCAGCACGTTCTTTTTCACGGTCCTGGTCGGCGGGCCACCTGCGGCTATCGCCGCCGCGCCCCGCCCCCCGGACGCCGTGGCTGCATCCGGCAATCCCAAGCCGGCGCGCATCCTGGTGGTGGACGACGATCCCGCCAGCCTGGCCTTGGTGCAAGTGATCGCAAAAAGCGCCGGTCACCTGGCACGAACCGCCGCGAATGGCCGGGACGCCTTGGCCTGCCTGGAAACCGAGACGGTTGATCTTGTGCTGCTGGACATCCGCATGCCGGTCCTGGACGGCATGGAAACCATCGCGGCGATCCGTGACCAGGATCGCCGGATGGGACGGCACACCCCCGTCATCGCGCTCACCGCCCATGCCATGGAAGGCGATCGGGAGCGGTTCCTGAACGCGGGTATGGACGGATACCTGGCCAAGCCCATTCAATCCGCCGGCCTGCTCGCCGCCATCCAGCAAGCCCTCGCCGTGTAGCCCCTCGCCGTACCGCCGCCAAACTCGCGCGGAACGCAGCCAGTATCCCGGTCGCAGGCCGAAATCACCACCATGGACAACATGGTGATCATATTGTACATTATGAACACGATGTTCTTAATGAAAAGGGATCGCCTATGACAACATTATCGATTGCCGAGGCGCGCAATGGGCTGGCAGACGCTTTGAACCGCGTTTCCTATGGCGGTGAACGCGTCCTGCTGGCCCGCCGGGGAAAACCTGTGGCCGCCCTGATTTCGATGGACGACATGGCGCTGTTGTCCAGGATTGAAAACGCCGCCGACGTGAGCGATGCCGTCGCCGCCTTGAAAGAGTTCGAGCGGGATCCTGCCGCCGCCGTAACGCTGGCCGAGTACAAAAGCCGGCGTGCCGGCAAGCTATGACGTATACCGTAAAGCTGACCCCCGCCGCTCAGCGCGACCTTGATCGGCTGCAAGGCGACCCGTATCGACGTGTAATGCGGCGGTTGGCAGCCTTGGCGTCTGCGCCACGCCCACCAGGGGTGGAAAAGTTGGCTGGCTTGGACAACACGTACCGCATCCGTGTTGGCGATTGGCGCGTCATCTATTCCATCAAGAACAAAGTGCTCCTGGTGCTGGTCCTGAAAATCGGCCATCGGCGCGAGGTGTACCGGAAGATTTAGGCTGGAGTTTGAGGACTGATTCCGCGCAACCTTCGGCGTTGCGATGAAACCGGGTCGGCAGGACATGGTAACATCCGATTAGGGCATTACTCCCAGCAATTCCAATATCAGACCTCCTGATCTCGAATAGAAGCTGACGGAGCGTGGGGTTGGCAGTGCCCCTTGTGTTTACAAGGGGAAGCGTGTGGGAATGGGCCAAAGGAACGGTTCATCCGGGAAGTTCCTGTCTGACGACCGATCACCACGGCGTGGCCCAA
>CAZAYP010000024.1:0-70406 GCA_964489425.1 uncultured Verrucomicrobiota bacterium
GGCGCCGCGCCGCCGGCCGGCGCGACCATGACCCAGCCCAGCCAGCCCACCAGCAACGCGCCCAGCACCACGCTGGCGCGGGCCCAGGCCGCTGCCCCGCCGAACGGCAGCGTGGCCCAGGCGCACAGCGCGCCGAGCGCCACGGCCATTACCAGCGCCGCCGCGGGTGCGCCGCTGCGGCGCGGGCGCCGCCGCCGGTGCGACCGATGCGAATGAGATGCGTGGTGGGACATGCCGATGAAGCGGTTACGCTGACCTATGGTTCGCCATCCACAGCCCGGTCCGGGTTAAAGGGCCACGGGACAACGGAAACAGGCCGGGCTCACGTTCCGGCCGGCGCTTGCGTGTCCTGGAGTTCCTGCTCCAGCCATTCGCGCTCGCGGCTGAACAACTTGTCGGCGGGCTGGGCGCTCAGGTGGCGGACGTTGCTGTAGGCGGGGAGCGTGTAATCGGTGATCTGGCCGGACCGGATGGCGGCCACGATCTGTTGGATGCCCTGGGGCAATGTCCACTCGGTCTTGAATCGCAGCATGTTCTGGATCTTGGAAAAATCCACGCGGTAGTTGCGGCGGTCGCCGTCAAAGGGGATTTCGCGCAGGGCCGCCTCCGGCACCTCGTGCTGGATCATCTCGCCGACCTGGCGGATGGTGAAATTGCCGGCGTTCGACCCGACATTGAAGATATCGCGGCCCACCATGTCGGCCGGGGCGGCCAGCACCGCGGCGATGCCGCGGGCGGCATCTTCCACGTGCACGAACGGCCGCCACTGGTCGCCGCCCGACACGGTAATCTCCTTGTTGAACATGGCCTTGGCGGTCAGCAGATTGACGACCAGGTCGAAGCGCACGCGGCCCGACAGGCCGTAGATGGTGGCAAAGCGCAGAATGGTTGGATAAAAAGTGGAGTCCGCCATCTTCATGAGGATCCGCTCGCAGGCGATCTTGGTGCGCGCGTACAGCGAGACCGGCTGCAGCACGGAGCGTTCATCCAGCAGCACGTCCGAGGCGCCATAGACCGAGCAGGTGCTGGCGAACACGAAGCGCCGGATGTCGAGGCCTTTGGCCACGTCCGCCACCATCTTCACGGCCATGAGGTTGATTTCCTTGGTCAGGTCCTCGTCCAGGGCGCAGGCCGGGTCGCCGACGATCGCGCCCAGGTGCACCACGGAGTCCACCTTCTGCATGGCCTCCACCACCGCATCCACCTGCCGGAAATCGCGGCGCAGGATTTCCAGCTTGGCATGGCCCTGGCAGGCTTTCAGGGCTTCCTCGCCGTACACCATCATGTCCATGACCCGTACGTGATAGCCGGCCTCCAGCAGCTGCGGCACCAGCGCCGACCCGATGTAGCCGGCGCCGCCGATGACCAGGATGCGCCGCTCGGTCGCCGTGGTCACCAGGTGGGCGCGCGTCGGCTTGAGGCCCTCCTCGGCCAGGATCTGGCGCCAGAGGATGGTGCCCACCCTGGCCAGGATCAGGGTGGCCGCGGTCAACACGTAAGCGATGAACAGCGCCCCGCGCGGGAACCAGACAAACTCGGTCAGCAGGTAGGAAAAAAAGCCGGCCGTGATAAAGCCCAGGGTCACGCCCTGGAACACGATCAGGATCTTGAAGGGGCCCTGGTAAAACCGCCCCTTGTTGTAGAAGCCCATGAAAACGAAGAAGAACAGGCAGCAGGGCAACAGGATCACCACCCCGAGCACGAACGCGGTGATGATGTTTTGCGTCAGGTCAGAGGGCGGCGTGCCCTTCAGCACGGTGAACAGCACCCGCAGCAAAAGCGCCAGCGCAAAGCAGCCGATGACCAGCGCGGCGTCTACAACCAACCGCAACCAGCCCGACGGCAGCCGGGGAATATTGTTAATGAAGTTCATGCCGCCCTCATAGGTATCCCAGCTCTCCGCCCATCGTCAAGGCGTTTCGCCGCCATCTCCCGCGCGGACGGCCTTGCGCAGGACCGACTCCACGGCATCCGCCACGGCCCGGATGTCATCCGCCGACAGCGTGGGATGAACCTGGAACATGATCGCGTGGCGTGACAGCCAGGCCGCGTTGGGCAGGGGTTGCGCCGGCTGCAGGCCCAGGCGGATGAAGACTTTTTCCCGGTAGATCTCGCAGCAGGTGCCGGCAAAGCAGGGGATTTTCAGCGCCGATAGTTCGGCCAAGATCCGGTCGCGATCCCAACCCGGCTGCAGTTGGTCCGGCCTGACGTTGACATAATATTTATAATAGGCATGCCGGAATTCAGGCGGCGGGCGCAACACCTCGAGCCCGGGCAGGGCCGCAAACCGGCGGTCCAGGATGTCGGCATACTGCCGGCGGGCAGCCAGCCACTGCGGCAGCTTCTTCATGCAGCTGCGGCCCACGGCCGACTGCAGCTCCGTCATGCGCCAGTTGGTGCCCGTGGACTCATGCAGCCAGCGGAACCCTGGCGGGTGCGCCTGGTTGAACACGGTGTCGTAATTCTTGCCGTGGTCCTTGAACGACCACATGAACTCCCACCACGGCTGGTGGCGTGTGGCCACCAGGCCCCCCTCGCCGCCGGTGGTGACGATCTTGTCCTGGCAAAACGAAAACGCGCCGATATCGCCCAGCGACCCAATCGGCCGACCCTTGTACTCGGCGCCCAGCGCCTGGGCGCAATCCTCGATCACCTTGAGCCCTTTTTGCCGCGCCAGCTCCATGATCGGGTCCATGTCGCAGGGCCAGCCCGCCATGTGCACGGGAATGACCACCTTGGTGTGCGGGGTGAGCGCCGGCGCGATGGTCGCGGCCGTGAGATTACCGCTGGCCCGGTCGACGTCGGCGAACACCGGCCGCGCGCCGCACATGAGCACCGCGCTGGCCGTGGCCACGAACGTGCGCGGAGTTACCACGACCTCGTCGCCCGGCCCCACGCCCAGCGCGCGCAGGGCCACCTCGAGGGCCACGGTGCCGTTCGCCAACGCGATCGCGTGCGGTACGCCGAGGAAGGCGGCCATTTCCTTTTCAAACAGCTTGCCTTCTTCGCCGGTCCAGTAATTGACCCGCCCCGACGCCAGCACGCCGCGCGCGGCTTCCATATCCTCGCTGTCAAAATGCGGCCAGCCCGGGAAGGTCCTGGGGGGTGTGTTCATACGGCGTCCTTTTCTCCGCGGCCACCGGCGCGGGCCGGCGGCGTTTCGGGATAATCATAAAAACCGCGGCCAGCCTTGCGGCCCATGCGGCCCTGCGCGACCAGTTCCCGCAGCAACGGGTCCGGCTGGTACATGGGATCTCCGGTTTGCGCAACCAGTTGTTCCAGGATGCGGACCACGGTGTCCAGGCCAATCCGATCCGCCAGCGCCAGGGGGCCCGCGGGGTGGTTCAGCCCCAGCACGAGCGCCTTGTCGATATCCTCGCGGCTGGCCAGCCCCTCGCGCGCCAGGCGCGCGGCCAGGTTGAGCTGCGGCAGCAGCAACCGGTTGACGATGAAGCCAGGCTGGTCCGCAGTCACCACCGGCTCCTTGCCGAGGCGCCGGGCCCAGTCCTGCAACCCGGCCACCGCGGCCGCGCTCGTTCCCGGGTGGCGCACCACCTCCACCAGCGCCATCTTCAGGGCGGGATTGAAGAAATGCAGGCCGCCGAAGGTGGCCGGGTGCTCCAGTCCGGCGGCCAGGCTGGTGATGCTGAGGCTGGAGGTGTTGGTGGCCAGCAGCGAATCCTGGCGGCGCACGCGATCCGCAGCCAGCAACCACGCCTGCTTCACGCGCGGATCCTCGATCACGCTCTCCAGGACCAGGTCCGCGGCCGCGCAGTCCGCAAGGTTTGCCGTGAACCGGAGGCGCGGGGCGATCTGGCGCGCCTCGTCCCCCGACACGATTTCCCGCTGCACGTAGCGCGCGAGCCGGCGCTCCACCTGGGCTTGCGCGCGGCCGGCGTCCTGGCGATGCCAGACCCGGGTGACGCACCCCTGGCGGGCGCAAAGCAGCGCGAGGTCCGCGCCCATGATTCCGGCGCCGAGGACGAACACCTGGCTGTCGGCGGCGGGCATCAGGACCATTCCAGCGCGACGGCGCCCCAGGAGAGCCCGCCGCCAAACCCGATCAGCACCACCTTGTGGCCGGTTTTGATCAGGCCCTCGCGGTGGGCCGCGGCGAGGGTGATCGGCACGGAGGCGCCGGAGGTGTTGGCGTAGCGTTCGAGGGTGGTATAGGTCTTCTCCATGCCCAACCCCAGGCGCTTCATGCCTTCGCGGATGATGTTGATGTTGGCCTGGTGCGAGATCACCCAGTCCACCTGGTCCACGCTCCAGCCCGCGTCCTTGACCGCCGCTTGCACGGCCTCGGGAAAGATTTTGATCGCGAAATCCCAGACCTTTTTGCCCTGCATCTGGAACGCGTGCAGGCCCTTGTCAATGGTGTCGTGCGTGGCCGGGTTGCGCGACCCGCCGGCGGGGAACTTGATGATGTCCCAGCCCCGGCCGTCGTTCATCAGGTAATGGCCGCGGTACCCGCCCCGCTCGACTTCTCCCAGCACCACGGCCCCGGCGCCGTCGCCGAAGTAGACGCAGGTGGTGCGGTCGTTCCAGTCCAGGATGCGCGAGTAGGTTTCCGCGCCCACCACCAGCACCCGGCGATACTGGTTGTACGCGCGCATCATGCCCACGGCCGTGGTGGTCGCGAACACGAACCCGGCGCACACCGCGCTGACGTCGAACGCCACCGCGCGCCACGCGCCCAGCTTACCCTGCAGGATCGCGGCCGTGGCGGGCTGGATCATGTCCGGCGACGACGTGGCCAGGACGATCAGGTCCAGGTCCTGGGCGCGTACGTCCGCCTGCCGCAGCGCTTCGAGCGCGGCGAACAGCGCGAGGTCCGAGGTGGCTTCGTTGGCATCCGCGATGCGCCGCTCGCGGATCCCGGTCTTTTCAAATATCCACTCGTCCGTGGTCTGGATCCGTTTGCCCAGGTCCTTGTTGGACCACGTGGTGTTGGGCACGTAAAAGCCGGTGCCGATAATGCCGATATTTTTCATCTGGTACTCCTTGTTGCCGCGCGGGGTCATCGGGGCTGCCAGGGCTCGGCGTGGGTTTTGATCACCCGTGCCGGCACGCCCACGGCCGTGGCATCCGCGGGGATGTCGCGGATCACGGCCGCGCCGGCGCCCACCACGGCGCCATCGCCAATCACGCGGTCCTGGATCACGTGGGCGCCCATGCCGATGTAGCAGCCCGCGCCCACCCGGACGTTGCCGGCCAGGCGCGCGCCCGGGTTGAGGTTGCTGTGGCGGCCCACGCGCGAGTCATGGCTGATGCTGGCGGCCACGTTGACGGTCACGAAATCGTCGATCACCACGTCCGTGCTGATGACCACGCCGGGAAACACGATCACGCCCCGGCCCAGGCGCGCCGAGGCGGCGATGCGCGCCGCCGGGGACACCGCGCTGACGAAATCGATGCCCAGATCCGCCGCGCGCGCGGTTACCTGCCGGTTCAGCTTGGGGTGGCCCAGGGCCACGACCGCTGCCACGTCCGCCCGGTGCTGCTGCAGCCACGGCGACCCGCCCAGCACCCGCAGGCCCAGCACCGTGGCGCCTTGCAGCTTGGGGTTGTCATCGACAAAGCCCAAGAGTTCGAAGCCTGCGCCGGAGTCCGCCTGGTGCCGCAGGATCTCGGCGGTTTCGCGGCCGTGCCCGCCGGCGCCAACAATGACCACGGGCTTCACGATGCGGACCCGCTGTCCATGTGGCGCACAAGCATGAACGCCTCGGCGGCGGCCGCGCTGATCTGCGATCCGCGCCACTCGGCCAGCGCCTGCAACGCCTTGAGCGAGCGCGCGCCGGGAAACGGCTGGACCTGGCTCTTGAAACACGCCATGGCCGCCAGCTTGCGCTCGAGGAACGCGCTGATGTCCACCCACGTGTTGGGGGCGAACGCCGGTTCCGCGCCGGGAATCTGCCAGTGGGTCTCCGAAGAGGTTTCGTACATGTAGATGGAGCGGATGCGGCGACCCGCCTCGGTGCACGGCCGCCACGCCACGGAAAACGAGAGCGTCAGCTCGCGGTGATCCTTGTGTGGGTCATAGCGAAACGGCACGTAGAGCAGGTCCGGCCGCACCTCGGCCAGGATCCCGGCCGTCACCTGGTTGATCTTCCAATGGGGCTCGTCGGCCACGCCCACGGCGGGGATCTCGCGTACCAGGGTGTCCCGCACGCCCAGGAGCTGATGGGCCTCGGCCGCCTCGGCCCGGATGCGTTCCCAGAGGCTCGCCGGCCACAGGGGGTGCGGCGCGTCGTCGCCATGGCCGGTCAGGATGGCGACGACCACGTCGTGGCCCGCCGCCGCCGCGCGCGCCATCGTGCCGCCCATGCCCAGGACCTCGTCGTCGGCATGCGGCGCAATGATCAGGATTCGGTTCTTCATGGTACTCCCGAGTTGCCCGGATTAAATCCCATGTGCGGCATCCCGATCAACTACGAAACATGCGCGGGATGTCATCCGGCTTGCTCCGTGGCCGCTTCCCGGCCCAGCACGACGAACAGGGAGCGCCAGAGTATCCAGGCGTCCAGGCCAAGGTTCCATTTTTCAACGTATTCAGCGTGGTAGTCGAGGCGCCGCGCCATGGGCAGGGACCGGCGGCCCATGACCGCGGCCAGGGACAGCACGCCCGGCCGCATGCGGAACGCCAGCCGCTGGACCGGCGTGTACTCGGCCAAGCGCGCCGGCAACGGCGGCCGCGGCCCGATGACGCTCATGTCGCCCTTGAGGATGTTGAAAAGCTGCGGCAGCTCGTCCAGCCCGAAGTCCCGCAGGAACCGGCCGCCGGGGATGATGCGGTCCTCCTCCGCCTTGGACCACTGCAGGCTGGCCGGCCCCGCGCGCACGGCCATGGTGCGGAACTTGTACATGCGGTACACGCGTTCCCCCAGGCCCACGCGGTCCTGGACAAACAGCGCCGGCCCGGGCGAGGCCAGCTTGATAAATACGTACAGCACCGCCAGCACCGGCGCGAGCAACAGCAGCAGCAGGCCGCACGTCAGCACGTCCAAGGCCCGCTTGATCGCCAACTGGGACGGGTGGCGCGGTCGTTCTCCCACGGCGGCTTCAGAACACATCGGAGTCACCCATGGTCACGTGCCAGTTGCGGTAGTCGCGGGCGATCGGCACAAGGTCCGGCTGCCATGCGCGGCCGCCGAGATAGGTGATCGGCGCGGCGTTGCGGAATCCCAGCTTCTCCAGCGCGGCGTGCAGTGGGTGGGCCACGTTGAGCCAGAGGCTGACGCCGGCGGCGCCTTCGGCCAGGGCCAGCTCGGCCACCCGCAGGACCAGCCGCTCGCCAATCGCCGGGTCCGGCAGGGAGAGCAGGTCCACGACCTGGAACTCGTCCTGGTAGCGCTTGAACACCGCATAGCCAAGGAGCTGCCCCGGCTCGGCCGCGGCCAGGATGCGGTAGCGCTGGTCCGGGTGGCGCGCGTAACGCCAGTCCAGATGCCGGCGATCGCGCCGCACGGCCAGTTGCATGCCGGCGCCGACCCGGGCCCACAGCGCGTCGAAACGGTCATCAAATTCCGGCAACTCCGCCGGCACGTCAACGGAAGACGCCACCGCGGCCGTGCCTGCCGGCTGCCACAGAAACTTGGGGACCTCGTAAATATCCGCCCATTCAAGGTCGCGGATAAAGCCGCGGTGCGACAGGTGGTTGGGGAACCCCCAGACCATGCCCATGCCCGCGGCGCACATGCGGTCGTAGGTCTCGCGGCCCAGCAGCGGGAACAGCCGCCGGCCGCGATAAGCCGGACGGGTCATGGTGGTCCCGGACAAGCCGGCCGCAACCGCCCGCCCCTGGCAACCCATGGCCAGGCTGGTTACCGCGTAATGCGCCGCCAGGGTGGCGCCGTCCCAGGCCAGGGTGATCACGCCCGCGCCGGCGGGGTTGTCGCGGAACCGCCAAGCCCATGCCGCCGGCGCCATGGCGCCGGGGTAACAGACGCTGAACAGCTCCAGGATGGCCTGCTCGTCGCCGGGTTGGTACGGCCGCAGGGACAGGTTGCTCATGCCGGTGGCTCCTCGGGCGGCGGTGTCCGGGTGCCGGCCAGGCGGTCCAGCAACCCGGCAAACTGCCGGGCCTGGTCGCGCCGGTCAAAGTGCCGGCACACATGGTCCCGGCCCTGGCGGCCCATGCGCGCGCGCAGCGCGGGTTGCGCCTTGAGGTCCAGGATGGCCTGGGCGAGCGCCGCGTCATCCCCGGGCGTGACGAAGACGCCGCACCCGGCCTCCTCCACGACCTTGCGGATGACGCCGTCGATCGCCAGCAGGATGGGCCGGCCCGCGGCCATGTAGTCGAACACCTTGTTGGGGTAGTTGGTGGTGAATATCTTGAGCGGCTTGAGGATCGCCAGGCACGCGTCGGCGGCGGCCAGCAGCTCCTTGATTTGGTCCTTGGGCAGCAGGCCCACGAAGCGCAGGTTGTCCAACCCCTGGTCCCGCGCTTCCTGCTGCAGGCGCTGGCAGTCTTTGCCGCCGCCGGCCACGACCAGCAGCACGTCCGGATGCGGTCGCAGCCGCGCGGCCGCCCGCAGCAGGGTGTCCAGATCGTTGGCCGGCCCGACGGCCCCCGTGTAGGCCACGACAAACGCCGCGCCCAGCTCGAAGCGCGCGCGCGCCGCATCCCCCGGCGTGGCCGGGTCGAACATCCGCGGGTCCACGCCGTTGGGGATCAGCTCGATTTTTTCTGCTGGGACGTTCAGGGCCAGCAGGTGGTCGCGGTAGGCCGGCGAGTTGACCAGGATGGCGTCCGCCCGCGCGTACAGGAACCGCTCCAGGCCGCGGAAAAAAGCGATGGTCGCGCGGTGTTTCACCGCGCCAATCCCGACAATCGAGTCCGAGAGCAGGTCGCGGATCTCCAGCAGGAACGGCCGGCGGCGTAGCGCGGCCAGCAGCCACGCCGAGCAGGCCTGGAAGATCGGCGGCGAGGTGCCCATGACGACGTCGCACGGCCCCATGCGCCACGCGGCGCGGAAAGACTGCACCATAAAGTGCCCGAAGGCCGCGAGCCGGCCCGGCACGCTTGCGTGCAGGGTTTTGACCGTGGCCACGCGACAAATGCGCAGGTTGCCGCCGTCGGTGGCCCCGCCTTCCGCGGTCGCGCCGGCGGCCTGGCCCGAGAGGTAGTTGGCATCGCTGGCCACGACCGAGACCCGCGCGCCCTGGGCGGCCAGGTGTTGGGCAAACTCGTAGTGCCGCGTGCCCCCGCCTTCCGCCGGGGTGACGAAACCTTGATGGATCAAGACCAGGTGCATGGGGGGTTGGCTCAATATCGCTAATTCACAAAGGCCGGCCATCATCTCGTGCGGTTTGGTGTACCGTTCTTCTAGCGAATTTCAAGGATGGTTGCGAGGGCTTGGCTGATGGCGTTCAGGTTGTCGGACGACAGGGCCTCAAGTTTCGACTTCAGGCGATGCCTGGCTACGGCGCGGATCTGATCGATCACGGCCACGGCAGGCTGGTTTTGGCAAGTGACCGGGACCGCAATCGGCGGGTGGGGCTTGGCTGCCGCGGAGAGGGGCACCACGACGACGGTTCGCCGAAGTTTGTTCAGCGTGTCATGCGTGAGCACCACGCACGGCCGCGTCTTCTTGATTTCGCCCCCCTGGGTTGGGTCAAGGGATACCCACCAAACCTCGCCGCGTGCCACGTTGGGGGCGCTCATTCCGGCTCCGCGTCCTCAAACGTCTGCCATTCATCGATCTCGCGCTCCAGCGCCTTGTCGTGGTTGGCCGCGCGACATGCCGCGGCGAGCGAGTCCTCGTGTTTTGTCAGCACTTCCTGAAGCAACCGGGTGACAAGGCGCGACCGCTGCCGGGGCGGGATGGCCACCTGGAACCGGCGCGCCACCGCATCCGGGATGGATAGCGTTATTCTCATGGGATCATATTATGCATTATGATTTATGTCTGTCAAGGTGGCGGCGGGTGCGCCGTTGTTTGCCATGTCAGCGTTGAAGTTCGGCGCGTTTGCTCGCCGCCACCTCGGACGCATGGCTCGCGGCGGTCTTTGGCCTGTAGTGCCCCGCGATGGCGAGCTTGAACAGGATATCTTCTTCCTGCGTCCCGCACCGGACATTGTGAAGGATCAGGGGGGTTCCATCGGCAGTCCGCCGGTCCGATACGATCCCGATGTGGTTCTGCCCGCCCCCGAGATCCCACGTGACGATGTCCCCCGGCCAATATTCCGCGGCATCGTAGCTGGCCGCAACCGACCACGCCTGGCGACCGAAATAACAGGCCAGGTTGGGCACGCGGCGGTGATCAATGTTCGCGTCGGGCGCCTGCAGCCCCCAGAACTGCGGGTAGCTGTCAAAGTGGTCCAGCATGTCTTCGTGCAGCAACTGCTGCAGATCAAGGCCCACTTCCCGCAGGGCGCGGACCACCACGTCACAACACACCCCGGTTTCGCGGGGCACATCGCCACCCGGGTACGTCAACTCCCGGTAGGATGGGTCGTACCCCACCGTGACCCCAATCTGGGAGCGAGCAGCGGCCACCAATTGCGTGGCGTCCATGTCCGCCGCGGCCGCGCCGGCAACGACGCAGAGCGCCAGCGTGATGAGTCGGCGCGTATTCATGCGATCAGCGGTTGTATCTTTCCTTGCGGCGCCCGCCGCGGCGCCCCTCAGGCGGTGGCCATCAGCCTGCGCGGCGACACAGCGCCGCGGCTACAGCAGGACCTTTCCCGGTATTTTTGCGGGCGGTTTCCGATTCGCGTGTTTCGCGATATTCGTAGTTTAAACGCATTCTCTGGCTCAAGTATAACGCCTATCTCGGCATGGCCATGTCCAGCGTGGCGCGCTCGATCGGGCGCGGGGAAAAAACCGTGATACTGCGCCAGCGGGCGGCGCGGCCCGTGGCGGTCAGGGCCAGGGCCGGTTCCAACACCCCGTAACCGGGCGACCACCAGCCCGTGAACCCATCCGGCACGGCGCGTTGCAATGCGAGGTCCGCGCCGCCGCCTTCGACCTCGAGGGCGACGTGGAAATCGCCGCGCGGCGTGTGCAGCACGAGGCGGCCGGCGGCCGGGTCCCAGGCGTGGGGGAAATCCGCGAGCAACCAGTGCAGGCGGTATTCGTGCGGTTGGTGGCTCGTGAGTTCGTCCCGGACAAGCCACTGGTCATCCCCCAGCCGCTGGACTGTGCGTGAGTATTGAACTGGCGCGGGCAGGCGTTGATAGCCGTCATGGCTGCCGCACACCTCGCCCGCACGCACCTCGACCCGGCCGCGCGGCCAGGGCAGCCAGGTGAACCGGCTGCTGCCCTTTTCCATGGGGTCGCGGCCGTCCACGGTCACGGTGTTGTGGTAGCGGGCGCGGTCCAGTTGGAAGTCGCGCGGCGGGGCGGCGTTGTAGCCGTACGTGCCGGGATCGATCGCGATGTTCTGGCCGCGCCACCAGAGGTCAACGTGCAGGAGATCGGCATGTGCGGGCCGGTGGCGGAATCGCAATGGCGCGCGGAACATCAGCCACCCCTCAGTGCCGGACAGCAAGTAGTAACCGCCGTCGGGCGCCTGATGATCTTTGGAAAGCGGCTTGGCCACGGGCGCGGCCAGGGCCTCGGGGCCGAACAGCCAGAGCAGATCTTCGTCCCATGGCCCGGGCGCGTACTGGCGCCGGCGGTCGTGCAGCCAGGCGGCCGCCTGGACCACGGGCCGGAAGTCGCCGTAGGCGCAGTTGGACAGCGGCAGGATCAGCGATCCGTCGTTGTTGCCAAGATTGGGCGCCGCGCCCGTGGCCGGGTCCGTGAGCCGGCCCAGCCAGTCGCCGGCCTGGGCCACGCGCAGCCTGAGCGCCGGGCTGAACGGTTGCCCGACCACCTCGCCCAGGCGCAGCGCCCAGAGGTACAGCTGCAACACGAGCCGGTGGTACACGCAGGAGTGCTGGGCGAACGATCCGTCGGCGTAGAGCAGTGCGGCCGCTTGCCGTTCCAGCTCCTCGCGGCCGCGGCGCGCCCAATCCGCCGCGGCGCGGAACTCGGGGAACAGGGCGCCGAGGGTCCACAGCCCGGCGGCCTCGCTCATGCCGTGGTTGTTGCGCTGGCTCAGGGCGAAGTCCAGGTGCGCGGCCACGCGCCGGCCGCTCTCGGCGAGCGCCTGGGCCAGGCGGCCAACGCGCGGCGCGGTGGTGGCGGCCGCGTCCATGAACCCGTAGAGCCCGAAACACCAGGCCATGACCCGCAGGCTGGTTTCCTGGCCGCACTTCCAGTTGGGTCCTTGCTGCGGCGGGTTGTGGGCGCACCAATCCTCGACCAATTGCCAAAACCATTCGGCGTAGCGCGCGTCCGCCGTCCGCCAGTAGGCCCGTACCAGCGCGTAGACAAAGCCGAACCGGCTCAGTTCCCAGACCCACTTGATGTCGCCGTGCCCGAAATCCCCGATCGTGCTCCAGTGCCGGTTGGTGGGCATGCGCTGCCCGGATTTGGGGTTGAGCGCCCAATCCGGGGGGAGCCCTGGCGCCAGATCGTGCATCCCAAAATAGCGAAACTGTCCCCGGCCAACCGCGTCCGCGAGCGCCACGGCGCTGGGTTGGGCTGCGGCCGGATCGTGATCCCAGGCGGCCAGCCATGGCGCATAGGTGGGCCGCTGCGCGGGATCGAAGAAAAAGCGCGGCGCCTGTGTCCGGCGATAGTCAAGGTAGCGCGCAGGATCGGCCAGGGCGGAATCGGCCAGCGCCGCGGCCAGGGGCCGCGCGTCCCAAGACGCGGCGGGCAGCAGGCGCTGGTAGTAGCCGCTGCGCATCCGCCACGCGTGGTGCGCGCGGAACAACAGCCAGCTAGGCCCCATGAACCGCAGCAGCCACCAGGCCTGGCGCGCCGGGTTCACGGCAGCGGCTCCACGGGCGGGTGCGGTGCCGCCTGGAGATCGCGATTGTGCTTGGCATGGCCAAGGCCGCGGTCTAATGATCCCGGCCCATGAGCGAGGCGTGGCCAACCCGGGACGACCTGTCCCCTGAAGTCCGGCTGCTGTTGTCCGGCATCCGACCCAGCCCGTCCGCGGCAGACGACGCGGCCTTGGGGCGGCTGCTGGACCGCGCCGTGGACTGGCCTGGCATCATGCGCCTGGCGCGCCGGCACGGCGTGTTCAGCCAGCTGGCCGGCAACCTCTTCCGCGTCGCGGGGGATCGCATTCCCGCGCCGGTGCGCGACGATCTGCGCCAGGCCCTGCGGTCGAGCGCAGCACGCAGCCTGCTCCTGCTGCAACTGGCCGGCCGGTTCGTGGACCTGCTCGCCGCCGCGGGCGTGCCGTGCCTGACGTTCAAGGGGCCGGTGCTGGCCGCCCAGGTGTACCCCGACTACACGGTGCGCTATTCCGGGGACCTGGACCTGCTGGTCCCGGCCTCCGGTGCGGGCCGCGCCTGGGACGCGTTGCGGCATGCCGGCTGGCAGCCCCGGCATCCGGCGGCCCGGCCATTGATCGGCTTGCTCACCATGCTGCGCAACGAAATGAGCTTCTACAACCCGCTGTCCGCTTCCGTGGACCTGCACTGGGCCATGGAGTTTGCCGGGTTCCGCGTGTGTCGCAGCCCGGACGTGTGGGCGCAGGCCGTCCAGGTGCCGATCGAGGGCCGGGTGTACCGGACGGTATCGCTGGATCATCACTTGCTGCATGTCTGTGCGCACGGCGTATACAACCAGTGGCAGGCGCTGCGCTATGTGCTCGACGTGGCCGCGCTCCTGGCCAGCGCGCCCGGCCGGGACTGGTCCGTGTCCGTGGCCGTGGCGCACCGCACCGGCCACGCGCGGTTCCTGCGGCTCGGAGCGCACCTGGCCCGCCGCCTGCTGGACGCGCCCGTGCCGCAAGCGATCGAAAGTGACATGCTGGCAGACGCTCGAACCGAGGCGCTCGCGGACGACATCGCCGCCTATCTTGTGGATCCCGGCCTCCAGCCCATGCGCCCGCTGTTCCGGCCGCGCTGGGTGTTGCAGGCCATGGACCGCGCGCGCGACCGGTGGCGCTACCGCTGCGACCTGGTATGGCGGCCGCGGTTGAAACAAATGTGGCGCGAGGCTCATGGCGCCAAGGCGCGCGGCGCGGCTACCGCCACCCGCGGATCTCCTTGAGCACCCGCGCCGGCGTCCCGGCCGCCAGCACCCCCGGCGGAAGGTCGGACCTGACGACGGACCCTGCGGCCACGACACTGCCGGCGCCAATGGAAACGCCCTTGAGCACGATCACCCCCGCGCCCAGCCAGACGTGGTCGCCGATCTCCGTGCCCGGCCGCGCCGGGTCGGTTTCGTTCGTGGCGCCACCCGCGAACTCCAGGTGGTGCATGTCGTCGTCCACGATCGTGCAGTTCCACGAGATGGCGCAGTGGGACCCGATGCGGATCGCATGGCGCGCGCTGATCACGGTGCCGTACCAGATGCTGGTGTGGTCGCCGATGACAATGCGCGCGGGGGTTCCGCCGGGCAAGCCCATGGCGGAGAGCACCACCCGCTCGTGGATCTCGCTCAAATGGCCCACCTCGATGCGCCCGCGGGCCCGGCGCAGCTTGACCTGGGCGTGCAGCACCGGGAATCGGCGCAGGCCCCCGCAGCGCAGGCGGCACTTGGCCCGCGCGATGCCTGCGAGGATCTCGGCCACCCGCCACCACGGCAAGTCGCGGGCCGAGCTGACATCTTTGGCCAGCGCAGGGGATGGGTTCATGGCCGCACGTCCCCAGGCCCGGCGCCTGTTTTACGCGCAATGATCTGGTGTGAACCGGGAAACAGCCACGCGCGGCCGAGCAAATCGTCAAGCCGTCGCGCCGCGCCGTAAGACCACGCCTGCCAGCAGGCCGGCGGCAGCACGATCCCGCCCCGATGGTACAGGATCTCAAACCCATGGCCCTGCAGCACCGCCTCCATGTCCACGGGCGAGAGCACGTTGGGCCTGCGCCGCGCGGGAAATACCTTGGGCAGCCAGCTCAGCGTATTGCCGTCGAGCACGCAGAACGTGGCGCCGGGCGCCATGGCTGGCGCCAGGCGCGCGATCAGGTCGCGCGCCGGCTTCATCAGGTTGAACGCGAACATGGAGTGGACGCCGTTCACCGGCGCCCAGCGCTGGTAATCCAGTTCGAGGGTGTTGGCCTCCAGCACCTCGATGTCCAGCGCCCGGCCCACCTGCTGCTCGTAGAAGGCGCGGCGGCGGCGCAGCACCTGGAGCGCCTGGCGGTCCAGGTCCAGCGCCACCACTCGCGCGCCGCACAGCGCGAGGTACAGCGTCTGGGTGCCGGACCCGCAACCCAGGTCGATGACCCGCGGGGCTGGCGTGCTGCCGAGCAAATGCGCGGCGGCCCGGCTGAAGGTCTCGCTGCAGTGGCGCCGGAAAAAATGCCGCCGACCCGGCTGCAGATGGCCGCCACCGCGGTAGTAGGCGGCCAGGTACTCGCGCTCGTCCGGCGCCAGGAACCCCAAGTCCAACTCGCGGGGGATATTCTCGTACCACGGCCAGGTGTCCCCGCCGCGATCCTGGGCGCTGGGTATGTAAAGCTGGGATTGCATGCCGACCATCCTTGGGATTTAAAAGGGGTTGTCCAGCACAAAGGTGCGCTGGTCGCCTGTTGTTGCCACGGGCGAGAAGTGCAGGCGGTTGGCGGCCGCCTGGCCCTGCGCGAACCGCACGTGGCCGTACTGGAACAGCTTGTAGGGCCAGGCGTCCTTGCGGAATGCCGCGAGGCAGCGCCACGCCTCGCCAGCGGCCGACCCCCACACCGTGGCGCGCGCGTCATGGTTGACCCGGCTGGGCTCGCAGGCGGTGGAGAAGAACAGCCCGGCCCGGGTTTGGCAGCCATAGAGGATGGACCCGCTGACCTCCTGCATTTTTTCCATCGTCCACGAACCGCGCTCCAGGCGGCAGATGAAGTTCTGGGCCAGCGGCGTGTCGGTGCCGTAATAAATGTAGCGCGGCGTGAACAGGAGAATCACCGCCCGCGCGTGCTGGTTGCCCTGGATGACCGGCGTCACGGTCTTGAACCGGTCGTGCGAGACCCAGATGGCCGACTCGGCATCCGCGTCGCCGGTGGTTACCCACAACCCCTTCTCGTAAGGATCGTGAAACACGCCGTGGATGTGGCGCACGTTGGCAAAGGCGCCGATCGCCTGCCAGGATTCGCCGCCATCGGAACTGCACCAGACATGCACCGGGACGTCGTAAGGCGGTTGGCGCCGGCCATGGTACTCGCCATAGATCAGATTGCCCGCGCCGTCTTCCCCCAGCACGATCGGCCGCGATCCGCAAATGGGGGTGCTGGCCGGCAGAAAGCTGCCGCGGCTGGGGTCGTACACATGGATGCGGCGGCCAGCCATGATCACCAGGCGGTCGCGGTGCCGCACCACGTGGTGCACGCCCAGGCGCAGGAGGCGGCGGCTCAGCCGGAACGCGGTTGCGATCCGCTCCGCCGGCGGCATGGGGATCCGTGCCAGTGGCCGCCAGCGATCATCGCCCGCCCCCCGCCGCCACAGCCGGCCGCCGCGCGACGCGATCATCTCGCGGTCATCCGCCCAGTGGACCAGGCCTGGAAAAACAGGTTTAGGTTGGGTGTCTGGCACCGGATTCCACCACGACGATCACCCAGGACACGAAGAACCAGGTGAACAAATCGTCCTGTGCTGGTTGCCCAGCAACTGTTGGATGCACCGGAGATACTGCGGCCCGAACAGTTCCCAGTTGAAGCGCTCGCGGATGAACGCGCGGCCGCGCTCGCCCATGGCTTGGCGGCGCGCCGGGTCAAGCCGCAGGCCATCGACTACGGCGGCAATGGCCTCGGGCGTGACCGACGACAGCACCACCGCCGCGTCCACATCCCTCAGGAAGTCGGCATTTTCGCTGGTGGCGGCCATGACCACCGGAACGCCCGTGGCCAGCGCTTCGTAGATCTTCACGTTAAGCCCGTATTTTTGGTACTTGGCGGTGGGCGCCGGGAACGCGAATACAAGGTCTATCTCGCGGTAAAGCCCGGGAATGGCGGCGGGATTGAGCGGCGGCCGCAGGTCGAGCACGTCGGGCAGTTCCTCCTGCATGCGCGCCAGCGTCCGGTCAAACCCGCCCAGGGGCAGGCCGCACAGCAGCAGGCGATAAGCGCCGGGGTGCCGCGGCGCCAGGATTTTCAGGGCCGCCCACATTTCCTCGATGCCGCAGGCGGCGCGCAGCGTACCCACAAATCCGATCGTGAAGGGGCGCGCTGGGTCCGGCCGCGGGCCGGCTTGCTCCAGGAACTCCCGGGCCGGGCAGTTGGGCATCCACGTGGCGTGTACGCCCATGTGCCGGTACATCTTGACCATCCGCGGGGTGACCGCCATGACGCGAGACGACAAGTGCGCGACCGTGGCGTCCAGCAGCCAGCCGGCGGCCTCGCCCAGCCACAAGCCGGTTTTGAGGCGGAACACCTTGTGGTACGGTTCGCGCGCAACGTACAGCACCGGCGCTCGGGTTCGCAGGCGGCAGGCCGCGGCCGGCAGGGCGCTGTCAAGGTTGTGGGCGATCACCAGGTCCGGCCGGAGGTCTCGCAGGCGGCGGTACGCGGCCCGGTAAAACGCCGGCTGGGTGCGCAGCAGTTCGCGGGCGCCCATGCCGTGGGCGCACTCGATCTTCACCCGGTGCACGCTCACGCCGGGATACGCGCCGATGTGCTCGCCGGTGGCCGTGTGTTGCCAGATGACCACATGGAGATCCACGTCCAGCGTGCGCAGCAGTTCCAGTTCCTTGAATACGCGGAAGTCCGGGAACTGCTCGTAGGACTGGACTAAAACGATCTTGGGCCTGGAACTGTTCTGGCTCATCAACGTGAGGATCCGGTCATCTGAAAGAAACTACGAATCACGCCAATCGCGCGAATGCAGAACAAGACAACCCATCAGAATCTTATTCGTGAGATTAGCGAGATTCGTAGTTTTTCTTCTCATACAAAAGTTCGTTGCTCGCCCAAGCGGTCGGCGTACCGCTGGTACTGCGCCACCAGGTCCCGGCAGGTCAGGCCGCGGCAACCCTGCTCGGCAAACCGGGCCAACAGGCGCGGGTACGCCTCGGCAAACGCCGGGTAATCCAGCGGGCCCAGGCGGTCCGTGTGCCAGAGCAGCACCAGGGGATTGCCGTGGGCAAAGCACTCAGCGGCCAACTGCTCGCAGGTCTGCACGAGGCTGTCCGCGGGGCCGGCGGGCATGGCGCCATCCATGGCCACCAGCGGAACCACCCACGTGGACAGTTTCCGGCCGCGGCCGCGGTCAAACGCCTGGTACGGCCGCGCGGTGCCGGCGCGGAACCCCGGCGCCTCGGCCCAGCCCAGCGTCGCGTCGTACGGGATGCCCAGGTCTTCCTGCATCCGCCACGTTTCGGGGAACTGGGCTTTCAAGTAGTGGTTGCGGATGCCCGGCGGATTGGGCGCAAAGGGCAGCTGGCGTCGAAAGCGGCCCAGTTCGCCTTTGAGCCGCGCTCGCGACAGGTGCGTCGCCCGCGACGGGTGCAGGCCGATCTCCCAGCCCTGGCGGGCGAGGTCGGCCAGGGCTGCCCGCAGACGCGGTGCGCGCAGCGCATACCGCCGCCGCTCGCGGCCCAGGAAAAACGGCAGGCTCAGCACGAAAAACGTGGACTTGAACCCATGGCGCGCCTCGATCTCGCGATACCGGGCAAACGAAAAGTGCGGATCCCCGGCCTGGCCTGCGTAACGCCGCACGCGGGCCCAGGCCGCCCGCAGCGCGCTCGGCCGGCCACTGCGCGCGGCGCGGGCCAGCCATGCGCCATAGCGGAGCCAGCTTTGGCCGGAAATGGAGTCCACGTCGTGCGTCAGACCCAATAAGGGCTGGGGCGCCGGGCGCAGTTCCGCCCACGCGACATCCTGGCCCGCCATGAAATCCAGCCACACCGCCTTAAACTGCGCCACCAGCCGATCAAGATAGGCCGTCTGATGCGTGCCGGCCTTGAACGCCGCGGAAGCGGCCAGCGGCATCCGGCCGTGGCGGTCGCGCGGCGCGGCCTGCTCCTCGTACCGTCCCAGCGCATGGGCTACCCAACCGGGCAGGTTGACGTCGACGTGCAACGTGCGGCCAACCACCCGGCCGGGCACGGCCGTGGGCCAGGCGCCGGCTGGCGCGGCCGCGGGAAACACCACGCTCCGCGCGCTGCTGTCGGCCGGCCGCGGGTCGGCATCCGTCAGCCAGTGCACCGGCGTCGTGGGCATAATGCCCGTCAAATAGTGCAGTTGCTCGAACCCGTAGGCCGGTTCGGCTGCGGAGGCGTGAATCAACAACATGAACGGCAGGCGGGCTAGCGGCCCGTTTTTTGGCTGACCAGGCGGACCAGGCCGCCGATCGTGGCAAAATCCTCGGCTTGCATGTCTTCCGGTTGGAACCGGATCCCAAACTTCTTTTCCATGTGGGAAATCATCTCGACCATGGCCAGGGAATCCAGCAGCTCGGCGGCAATATAGTTGCACTGCAACTGTTCGGCTTCCGTCGCCCCAGGAACATCTCCCTTGGACTGAAAAAACTCCAACACCGCTTGCGCGACAGTCATGGCCACATCTCCCTTAGAAATACGGTTGCCTACGTGCGGTGAGCGTCACTCGTAGTTAAGACATCCGGAAAAGAAGAACTACGAATCACGCGGATGACGCGAATCCGCTTGGTTAACAAAACGTTCATATTCCAGCTTAGGAAAAGATCCGAAATTGATTAGGAGCCCTAGAGGCTTGTGGGTCGCGCGCAAGTAATTGATGGTCTGGGCGCGGTGTTCATCGGCCAGCTGCTTGGCCGCTTTGATTTCGACCATGATTTCATTATAGCAAAGAAAATCCGGTTCGTATTCTTGTTCCAACGCCTGCCCCTTGTAGGCCAGGCGAAGGCGGGGTTTTTCGATAAATGGAATGTGCTGGACGATGAATTCCCGCGCCAGGCACTCTTGGTAAACAGCTTCTAGAAAACCCGCGCCCATTTCGTTGTACACGGCAAACGCGGCACCGATGATTTGATAGCTCTCATCTTTGAATACGATGTCTGCCATTGCTTATTCGTGCTATTCGCGCGATTCGTAGTTGTTCCGGCGTCACGGCGCCTACGACCCACGTACCGCGCCATAGATCTTCTCGATGATCTGCACGGTTTTCAGGCCTTCCTGGGCGGTGGTCATGATGCTGCCGCCGCAGGTCAGCACGTCGATCACGTTCTCGTACACCTTGTCGTGGTTGGACATGGAGCCCACGTACTGGCCGTAGCTGTTGGGCGGCCGCGATGCTTCAAGTTCGGGGATGGTGTAGCCGGCGATGGCCTGGTACTCAAGGGTGTTCAAATACTGTCCCCCCACCTTGACCGTGCCCTTCTCGCCGAATATGGTAATGGAGCCTTCCATGTTCTTGGCATAGCAGTTGATGGTGAAATGGGCCGTGCCCAGCGCGCCGTTGTCAAACGCCAGGGCGACCACGGTGGCATCCTCAAACTCGATGCAGTCCTGATGCGCCAGGTTGCCGGACAGCGCCCGGGCCTCGGTCACGTCCCCGACCATCCAGTACAGCAGGTCGATGAAGTGGCTGTATTGGGTATACAGGATGCCGCCGTCCAAGGCGCGCGTGCCTTTCCAGTCGGACCCGGCGTAATACTCCGGGCCGCGGTTCCAGAAGCAGTTGAGTTGCACGTTCAGGATACGGCCAAGTCGCCCCTCATCGATCACGCGCTTCAACGCCGCGACCGGCGGGTTGAACCGGTTCTGCTTGACCACGAACAGGCGCCGGTTTTCGCGCTCGGCGACGTGGATCATCAGTTCGCACTCCTTTACGGTGAGCGCCATGGGTTTCTCGCACAGGACGTGTTTCCTGGCGCGCAGGGCCTTGATGCTATGTTCTGCGTGCAGGCCGTTGGGGGTGCAGATGGACACCAGGTCCACGTCCGGCTCGCTGCGCAGCATGGCGTCCAGGTCCAGGTAACTGCGGCAGCCATGGGTCTCGGCCACGGCGCGCGCGGCCGGTTCCTTGCAGTCGCACACGGCGACCAGGTCCGCCATCCGCTGGGCATGGCCGGCATGCCGTTGGCCGATGCTTCCGCAACCGACAATGGCAATCTTCAGCTTGTTCATGAGAACTCCCCTTGTTCTGCGGACTTGGTCCGCATCATGCCAGGTGGTCCGCCAGCCGGCCGGCGTGGATTATTTCGCGGCCGTCCACCGTGACGGTTGGCTCCCGGACCACGTGGTCCAGGTGAAACCCGACCCGGTTGGCGCCGCCGATGGTGGCATTGGACCCGATGCCGATGTGAATGGTTCCGCAGCAGCCCTCGTCTTCCAGCATGGCGCCGGTCAGCGTCGCCCGCGGGTTGAGGCCGACGCCGAATTCCGCGGCCACGCGCGCCAGCGGCGATCCCGCGCGCGCAAAGACCTGCTCGAGGATCGTCGCCTGCGGCCCGCGGATGGCCTGCACCCGGCCGCCGGACAGTTCCAGCGTGAGCGGTTCGGCCAGCAGGCCCAGCTCCGGGCACGGGATGCTGCCGTCCACCACCAGGGTCCCGGCGCTATCCGTTTCCAGCAGGGCGATGTTCGTTTCGGCGTCCGGCGGCGAGGCCATGGTGCCGGGTGCCGCGCACCAACCCGGCGCGGCATTGGCGGCACGTCCGGCCATCCCGGCGACGAAATCCGTGCCCCGGGCCGTGGTCACGCGGACGGTGCGGCCCGCGGTCAAAATATTTGCCAGCGCATCGGCCGTGGGGGACAACGCCCGGAAATCGACCTGCAGGGCATCGCCGGCCAGGATGTCAAACGAGTAGTCCGGCAGGCTCAGGTAGCGCGCGCCGGCCTGCGACGCCGCGAGGCGGGCCTGGCTGTGGGCCAGCGAGTAGCGCGGCAGGCCGAAGATCACCGCGGCGCGCAACATCTTGCCCGCGACGTCGGCCGGCGGCTCCTGGCCGTGCCGGTCGAGGGGCGGGATGGTCACGTGTTCGACGCGGCCGGTGACGTCCCGGATGGCGCGCTCCAGCTCAAGGCCCAGGCGGGAAGTGGCCGGGTCGGTGATGACCAGGGCCGATTCCCCGGGCTTGAGATCGGCGCAGGTCCGGACCAGGGTCCGGCATCCGGCGGCAATGGCTTGGGCGCGGTCCATGGGCTAGCGGGTCTTCTCGATCAGCAATTTAAGGGTGTCCAATCCGCGCTCGATACGTTCCATGCTCTCGGTGCCGATCGACACCCGCACGAAGGCATCGCAGCTCGGGCCGTAGCCGAGACCGGGCACCACGCAGATGTGGTGCTCCTGCAGCAGGCGCGTGCAGAACTCCTCGGACCCCAGGCGCGAGGGCGCGATGGAGACAAAGAAGTAGAAGGTGGCGGTGCCGGGCAGGTAGCGCAGCCCGATGCGATCCATGTAGCGCCCGACCGCCTGGCGGCGCTTGACCACGTCGGCGATTTGCGGCTTGGTGATGCGGATGATCTCGTCAAAGTGGCGCGCCAGGTAATACTCCAGAATCGTGGCCGGACACGTGACCAGGTGCTGGTTAATCTTGAGGATCTGGTCGATCATATCCGCGTTGGTAATCACATAGCCCACGCGCCAACCGGACATGCCGTAGTTCTTGGACATGGAGTTGCACAGGATCAGCCGGCGCTTCTCGCGGTCCAGGTTGCCGATGGAGATGAACCGCTCCTCCTCCAGCAGAAAGTCGCTGTAGGCCTCGTCCGAGAGCACGAACAGGTTGTACTTCTCCGCCAGCTTGTAGAGGTGCGAGAGCTCCTCGAGCGTGAACACGTTGCCGCGCGGGTTGTTGGGGTTGTTGATAATGATGACCTTGGTCCGGTTGGTGATGTACTTCTCGAAGTCCAGCACCTCCGCGTAGTGGGGAACCATCACCGGTACGCCGTAGCACAGCTTGACCTGCTCGGGGTAACTCACCCAGGCCGGCTCGTGGATCAGCGCCTCGTCGCCCGGGTTGAGCACCGCCATCAGCGCCATGTGGATGGCGATCTTGGACCCGGCCGTGATGATGATCTCGCGCTCCGGATCGAAGTGCACCTCGTAATGGTCAAGAAAGTAACGCGCCAGCTTCTCGCGCAGCTCCGGCACGCCGCGCGAGTGGCTGTAGTGGTAAATCTGCGGAAACGGCAGGTCCTTGAAATCAAACAACGGGATATCAAAGAACGCCTCGCCCAGCGACAGGACCGTGACATCTTCGCCGCGGCGTTTCATTTCGTAGACCATGTTGTTGTACTTGATCGACATGGCCTGGCTGCTGGCCGCCACCACGCGCGACGGCTGGAAATACCGGCTTTCGTTGAGGCGCGGCCCCGCCGGCGCCGGCTGGTCCCCGCCGGCGCGCAGCTTTTCCTCCAGCCACAGGCGGATCTTGGCCTTCTGGATTTTGCCGCTGGAGCTGTGGGGAAACTCCTCCAGCTCCACGTATTGGGACGGTTGTTGGACCGCCGCCAGCTGTTTCTTGCACAGGAGTTTCAGCTCCTTGATCACGGCCCCGAAATCAGCCCCCTCGTCCAGCCGCACCACCGCGGTGATGTCTTCGCCCATCAGCGGGTGCGGCATGCCCACGGCCGCGCATTCGCGCACGGCCGGGTGGCGGTGCAGGACGTCTTCGATCGCCGCCGGGCTGATGTTGATCCCGCCGCGGATAATCAGGTCTTTCTTGCGGCCGGTGATGAACAGGCGGCCGGCGCTGTCCCACCGGCCGATGTCGCCCGTGGCGAACCACGCGGCGGGTTCCAGCGCATCGGCGTCCCCGTGGTCGTGGTTGAAATAGCCGCGCATCAGGTACGGGGTCTGCACCAGGATCTCGCCCTCGGCGCCCGCTTCGGCATCGCGGCCGGCCTTGTCCACGAGGCGCACGGCCACGCCGGGCATCCGCTGGCCGACCCCGCCGGTGGGCCCCGGGTCGGCGGGGGTGTTGGTGGTGATGAAAAAGGTTTCCGACAGGCCATAGTTCTCGCAGATCCGGACTCCGTACCGGGCCTCGAAATCGTTGCGCAGCGGTTGCGGCAGGGGCGCGGTGCCGGCCAGCACCAGCTTGACGTGCGCCCGCGCGTACTCCGGTCCCTCGGCGCCGCGATCAAGCTCCATCAGGATGGACATGATCGTCGGCACCAGCCACAGGGTGTTGACGCCGTGCGCGCGGATCGGTTTCCAGAAATTCAGCACGGCGTCCGCGCCGAACGTGCGGGTCACCACCACGCTGGCCCCGGCCGTGTACGGCAGCAGCAGCAGGTTGTAGTACCCGCCGAGATAGGTCATGGACAGCAGGTTGATGAACCGGTTTTCCGGCGTGATGCCCAGCTGCTTGCAGAACAGCGCGCCGTTGCCGAGCAGCGAACCGATCCGGTGCACCACGCCCTTGGGATCCGCGGTCGTGCCGGAGGTGTACACGATGACCAGGTCATCGCGGGCCGAGATGCCTTCCAGCGGGACAAAGCCGTCGGCCGCGGGCAGGCTCTCGAACACCGGCAGGTCAACCGGCCAGCCACCCTTGGGGGCCGTGGCCGGGTCGCCGGCGCCCAGCAGCAGGACGCGCACGCCGTCCTTCGCCAAGGCCGGCACGCTGACTTTCTTGATCACGTCCGTGGCCACCACCAGCACGCGCGCGCCGCTGTGCCGGATGATGAAGCCAATCTGCGCCTCGGACAGCACGGGGTTGAGCGGCACCACCACCACCCCGCGGTAGAGACAGCCGAAATACAGCTCCGCCAGCGCCGCGCTGTTACCGGCCAGCACCGCGAGCCGGTCGCCCTTGCCCAGCCCCAGGCCGGCGAGCTGGGCGCCCACGGCCGCGGCGCGGGCGTGAAACTGCGCGTAGGTCAGCGTCGCGCCCGTGACGCCATCGATGAGGAACGGGCGCGCCCCATGCTTAACCGGGTTCTGCTGCAGTATTTCGATGGCGTCTTTCAAGGGCAATCTCCTCAATAAAGGTCAAAAATTATAAATGTGGACACCCTGACGGGCAAGTTCCAAAAATCGAGGCAGGAACAGGTCGGCGCGCGCCAGGGAACAATCCATGCCCAAGAGGGCGCGATGCTCCACAATCGATGCGTCGAGGTGTTTGAGCATGGGCGCCGGGTTGGTGCGGATGGCCCAGCGGGTGCGCAACACGAAGTGCGGCACGTCAAGCCGGGCGCCCGCATCGTCTTCCACCTGCATGATGTGCGGCGCGGGCGGATACACGCGCGCCGGGAACGCCTCCCCGAGCATGTCTTCACCGCAGTGAAACATGGTGTTGGTGATGGCCGGTACGCCTAGGCACAGGACCCGCGCCCGGCACTCGGCGAAACGTGCATACGGCGACAGCGGCCCGGAGGGATACGGCGAACGGTGGTGATCGCCGACCAGGTGCTCGGCCGCCGGGCCCAGCGCGGCCACGGATCGCATCTGGGCGCTGCGCCGCACGCCGGCCTGGCGCCGGAACAGCTCCGTCACCATGCCCGTGATCGACGGCGTGTCGCGCAGCGAGAACACCGGGTTCGCCGCGCCGGGGGGGAACCACGGGAATGCGGGCATGCACAGGGTGCCGGTCAGGCCGAGCATGCGCTGCAGCATGGCGATGAACTGGAACGGGGTCAGGCCGAACGTCTTGAGCTGGTCCCACGAGCTGTGCACCATCAGCACCGCGCCCGCCGGGATGCCCCAGTCGCAGAGGAAACGCTCGAGGGCTCCCGCCGTGCGCGCCGGGTCCCGGGCCGCGGCCGGCCGTTGGGCCGACGCTGGCCTGCGTTGCGGCGCCATGCGCCCGCGTGCCCCGCGATAGAGCCTGGCGCCCAGCAGGTAGAGGCCGGGGAAGCAATACCCGAAGACGCGGACCAGGAAATGCCTGCGAAGGGCGTTCTTGTTCACGGTGCCGGCCGGTCCAGAATCTCTTGCGCCTTGGCGCACACGGTGTCCGGCGCGATGGCGCGCATGCAGGCGGGGTCCGGGCAGCGCGCTTGCGCGGCCTGCTCGGAAATGTCCCGGTTGCAGGGGCTGCAGGGCAGGTCCTGGCGCAGCAGGACCACGTTGGGCCCGCGCGGCGCGGTGCGCGCGTAGTCGGTGGGGCCGTACAGCGCGATCAGCGGCCGGCCCAGGGCATGCGCCAGGTGCATGATGCCGCTGTCATGGGTGATGACCAGGCGCGCGCCGGACAAAACCGCGGCCAGTTCGTTCAGGTTCGTGTTGCCGGCGGTGTTGATCAGCGCCGGGTGCCGCTCCACCAGCGGCCGGACAAACGCGGCGTATTCAGCCGCGCTGCCCACGGCCACGATGCCCAAGGCCGGCCGGCGGGCCTGCAGCCGCGCGATCAGGGCGCTGAAGTGGTCCATGGGCCAGCGTTTGGCGGTCGCCACCCCGTTGGCCGCGCCAAACTGGACGCACAGGTATTCCGCGGGCAGGTTGAACCGCGCCAGATCAACCGGCGCGGGTTTGAGCGCGATGAACGTCTGATAATCCCGCGGCAGCCGCCGCTCAAACAGCTTCTCAACCAGGTCGAAGTACATATCCGGTTCCCACTCACCGTCCGCGAACGGAACCTGCCGCACGCGGCCACGCCCCAGGCTGCGGTACAGGCGCGCAATCCGCGCGGTGCGCTGCGGATGCGCGTGGGCCAGGATGCGCCGGGCGTTGGACAGGCACACCAGCAGGTGCAGCCACCCACGCACCGACCCGTAGGGCACGAGCAGCACGTCGTAATGGCGTTGGTTGAGCCGCCGGAGGATCGCGGCTTTTTCCCGCCACCCGGGCTGGCGGGGAATCTGCTCCATGGCGTGGATCAGCGGGGAGCCGGCCAATACCTCCAGAGCGCCGGTCTGGTTGTGGCCCACCAGGTCCACCTGCGCCTCCGGGTCATAGCGGTGCAACTGGCGAATCATGGCGGTCTGCTGGATGAAATTTCCCAGCCCGCTGAAGGCGGTGATGAGGTACTTCAAATTGTCTCACACAAAGACACAAAGACACCAAGATTCAGTCGAGTTGACCGTGTATGATACGGGCTATGCCGTCTTTCATCAGCGCTTCGCCGAAATTCAACAAAAAACCGAGCCGCATGCCTGTCAGTTTCAGATAGGTCAGAACCTGCTTTTTATGCGCGGGGCTCGTGGTTTCAACCGACTTCAGCTCCAGAATGACCTGATTTTCCACAATAATATCGGCACGAAAACCTTCGTCGAACTGGATGCCATGAAAATTGATTGGGATAGGAACTTGTCGTTTCACCCTCAGTCCAGCCCCTTGCAGCATGTGCGCCAGCAACACCTCGTATACGCTCTCCAACAATCCAGGCCCAAGCTCCGTGTGCAGCTTCACCGCGCAATCCACAATGATTTTGCCTAGTTGATTCTCGGTCATCCCTTCGTGCCTTGGTGTCTTTGTGTGAGATTACTCTGGAATCTTTCCCAGAAACTCGCGCACGGCCGCCACCACGTAATCTTGCTGTTTATCGGTCATCTCCGGATACATGGGCAGGGAGAGGATTTCGTCCTGAAACCGGGCCGCCACCGGGAACTCCTCCGCCTTATGGCCCAAGTATTCATAGGCCTTGAGGAACGGCAGCGCCGTGGGGTAATGGATGGCGGTTTCAATGCCACGCCGGTTCAGGAACGCCATCAGTTCCGCGCGGCGCGGCACCCGTACGCAGTAAACGTGGAATATGTGCGACGCCCCCGGCCGCGTGCGCGGGGTGACCACCCCCGGCAGGTCGCGCAGCAGCGCGCTATACCGTTGCGCCAGGTCGGCGCGCCGCCGGTTCCAGCCCGCCAGGTGCGGCAGCTTGACCGAGAGGATGGCCGCCTGCAGGCCGTCCAGCCGGCTGTTGATGCCCTCGATCTCGTGCTCGTGTTTTTTCAACGACCCGTGGTTGGCGTACTTGCGGCACTGGGCGGCCAGATCGTCGTCGTCGGTGAGGATACATCCGGCATCCCCATAGGCGCCCAGGTTTTTGCCCGGGTAGAAGCTGAACGTGCTGGCCACGCCAAACCGCCCCACCGGCCGGCCCTCGAACTCCGCCAAGTGGGCTTGGGCGCAGTCCTCGATCAGGTGCAGCCCGCGGCGCGCGCACAGGTCACAGAGGCGCCCCATGTCGGCGGGCTGGCCATACAGGTGCACTGGGATGATGGCCTTGGTTCCTGGCGTGATCTTGGCCTCGATCAGGTCGGTGTTGAGGTGAAAGTAATCAGGATCAATGTCCACGAACACCGGCCGCGCCCCGGCCTGGGTGATGGTTTCGGATGTGGAAATCCAGCTGGAGGCCGAGGTGATCACCTCGGCGCCCGGCCCGATGCCAAGCATCTTGAGCACGATGTAGATCGCGTCCGTGCCGTTGGCGCAGCTCACGCAGTGGCGCGCCCCGTTGGCCGCCGCGAACTCTTCCTCGAACTGCCGCACGCGCGGGCCGCGGATGAAGGCCGTGTCCTTGATCACCCCGCGGATCGCAGCATCGATATCTTTTTTAATGGTTTTATACTGGGCGTGCAAATCTACGAAAGGAACGTGCATGGTTGGCTCCGGATCGGATTAGTTGACTACGAATCGCACGAATCACGCGAATCAGAAGATAGCCTTGCGTGAAACCTCTGTATTCGTTCGATTCGCGCTATTCGTAGTTTCCTTCTGGTTTGCTTCAAGTCAGCTTTCGCAGCAGCCGCGCGGGGTTGCCGACGTAGATACCCTTCTCCAGTAAATCCCGGGTCACCACCGCTCCGGCGCCGACCACCACCCCGTCCGCGATGGTTACCGGCAGGATCGTGGCATTGGTGCCGATGGCCACTCCGGCGCCCACCACGGTCGGCTTCCACAACTCGCGCTGGCGCATGGCCGGCCCGCCGATGGCGAAGGGATCGTTGATGAACTTGGCGCCGTGGGATACGAACGAGTCGTCGCCAATCGTCACCATGTCGCAGATGAACGCATGCGACTGGATGCGGCAGCGTTTCCCAATGCGGGCGCCGCGCTGGATTTCCACGAAGGGGCCAATGGAGCTGTCGTCGCCGATGATGCAACCGTAAAGGTTGACCGGCTTGACGATCTTCACGTTGCGGCCGAACTCCACGTCTACAATCGCGGCCTCGCGCAGGATGGGTTCGTTAGTCATGCGGTCCTCCCGGCAGGGTGTTCGGCGATCACGCGCTGGATCTCGTCGAAGGCCCGCTGGCAGCGGGACGGTCCGCCGGCGGGCGGCGGCACGTCCCACATCTCTAGGACCCGTCGGCGTTCGGCCCGGTGCAGGGCCGGGTTGTCCAGGTACGCGCGGACAGCCTGGCCCACCTCCTCGCGGCTGTCGGCCATCCATGCGGCGCCTGATTGGACGATGGGCTTGTATACTTCGCGCTCGTACCCCACCCGGTACGAGTAGCCCAGGGCGCTGATTTCGCCGTAGTCGTAATTCAAATTGACCACCGGCTTGTCAAAGTGGAACGCCTCGACCACCAGCATGGAGCAGATGGTCACGATGACGTCCACGTTGGCCAGCACGTCCAGCCAGGCCAGGTCGGTCGGGCGCAGGTCGGTCCCGGCGCCGTCCGGCTCGGGAAGGTTGAGGCGCACGCAGGGATGCTGAGCATAATCCTGGAGATACTGCTTGGCGAGCGGGCTCCAGGTGTTGTTCGGCCGCAACAGGAGGATGACCTTGCCCAGCTTGCCGGCCTGGATGTCCGCCACCAGTTCCGCCAGGATGCGCGGCTCGGGCTTCACCAGGATGTCCTGGTTGGTGGGAAAGAGCAGCACGCGGTGGTCGGCCGGTATGTTGAAGCGGGTCCTGAAGTCGGCGGGTGACATCGCCGGCCGGGCGGTTTCCAGCCGGATCATGCCGACCGTGGCCAGCTGGTCGTCCCGGAACCCGTACAAATCCCGGGCCAGGGTGTTCATGGCCGGCCCCCAGCTCATCACGCGCTGGAACGGGAAGGTGAACTCTCCGTTGCGGGAGAAGTTGTCCCACGACGACGGGAACAGCACCAGCGGTGTGCGGCTTGACTGGGCGCTGTACTGGAAGGCGTAGCTGTCGAGCAGCCGCGTGGGCGCAGTGGCAATGGCCAGGGCCGGCCGTTCCGCCCGGAACAGGTTTTCGTAGTAAGGGTCGCGGAACAGGCGTTGCAGGCGCGGGTTGACCCGGTCCCACCCGCCGGCCAGGCGGGTGGCATGGTAGGCCAGCTGGCAGGCGCGGAAGGAGTGCTTGAAATAGGGCTTCTTGATCATGATGTTGAAGCGGCCGATCGGCTGGCCGGCCAGCCGGAAATCCGCATGCAGGGCGCTGTAGCGGACGTAGAACTTGCGCAGCCACGACCCGATCCTTCCGCCGGCCGGCGCGGGACTGGGCAACATCGTTACCGCCGGGCCGCCGTAGCGTTCCCGGAACTCCGCCGCGGCATGGTACGGGCTGAGCAACACGATCCGGTACCGATCCCGGAGCATGGCATACAGCGGCGTGTCCAGGAAATACTTCACCGAACGGCCGATGGGGATGGATATCAGGATGGTCTGCATCAGGTCAGAAACCGTTCCGACGGCCTGCGGCCGGCCGCTCGGGCCTTCGTGTTTTTGTGTGAGAAAGGTCGGGGCATGGGCATCCAGCCTCATAAGGATCTCTCCGTGCGCCGGCAGCCCGCTCACTCTTTAATGAGGTAGGACGGATTGGCGCAAAACGGCAGCTTGCGGATCAGGACGTGCTGCCCCTGGAAATAGTCATCCACGGCCTTGGTTTCGCCGGGAAATGAACCGTAGTCGTCGAGCACCAGCACCCCGCCCGTCGCCAGGCGCGGGTACAGGTGTTCCAAGATCGCGGCGGATGGCTCGTAGATGTCCGTGTCCAGGTGCAACAGCGCGATTTTCAGCTCGGGGTGCTCCTGCACATACTTGGGCACCGTGGCGCAGATGTCGCCGGCGACCAGCTCGACATTGCGGTCGCAGCGCTTGTGCGCCAGCACCTGCATCAGCTGGTCCACGGCGATGCTCTGGTTGCCGGCCTCGCGGATGAACCGGGCCCGCTTGGCCTGGTCCGGCGCAAACGCCGTTTCCGGGAACGGGCCGAACATGTCGAACCCGATGATTTTGCGGGCCTGGGCGCTGGCGAACAGGTCGCGGAACATGGCGAAGCGCGCCAGGGAGGCGCCCTTGAACACGCCGCATTCCACGATCGCGCCGGGAGCGCCGGCGGACAATTTGAACAACTCGTAGTGGGCGAGAACCTTGGCCATGCGCGAACTGTCACACGCAAGGTAGAAGTTGTTTTCCCACTCGAAATCTCGACTGAAATCCGGCAGGTCAATCATGGGCGTCAGGCTCCCGGGGTGGTGTTCAACTCGCGCGGCGCAGGTGCGGAAAGATCACGAAACTGTTTTTGACGGGAGACTTGCCAGAGCCGGGGATGGCGCAAGGCGTCCATAAAGCGCGCGGCGCTCTTCCCGTCCCCGAAATACAGGGACGGCGGCGTAGCCGGGTGAATGTTGTTGAGCGCGGCCCGGATGTCGGCCCGGATGTCGGCGACGTTGAGGATCGAGGCGTGGTGGTACCGGTTGAGCTGGCGCGAGCCGATGTTGATGGTGGGCACGCCGTACACCGGCGCCTCGCGGATGCCGGCGCTGGAGTTGCCGACGATGCAGCGCGCGTGTTTGAGCAGGGACAGGAAGTACTCGAAGCGCATGGACGGCAACAGGCGAAACCGCGGTAGTTCCGCCAGGGGCTGCAGGGTTTCGAGAATGACTTCGCTGCCCCGGTCGTTGTTCGGATAGATCACCACGAAGTTTTGCCCGGCTTCCGTCACCGCCCCCACGGCGGCCTGGATGTGCTCCCGCAACCGGTCCACCTCCGTGGTCACGGGGTGATACACGAATATCGAATAGGTGTCGAACCCGATGTCGTAGTGCCGCCGCACCTCGTCCAGCGTGGGCAGGTCGGGCCCCAGCATGATGTCGATGTCGGGCGAGCCCATCACGTAGACGGTGTCGGGAATCTCGCCCATCTGGACCAGGCGGTTCTTGGCGTCCGCGTTGGACACGAAATGCAGGTGGGAGAGCTTGGTGATCGCGTGCCGCATCAGCTCGTCCACCGTGCCGGACAGTTCGCCGCCCTCGATGTGGGCCACGCGGATGTTGGTCAGCGCGCCCACCGTGGCGCCGGCCAGCGCCTCCACGCGGTCGCCGTGCACCACGACCAGGTCGGGCTGGAACTCGCGCACGTAGTGGCCCAGGCCCTGGATGGTGCTCGCCAGCACGTAATCCATCTGGTCGTGCAGCTGCGCGTCCTGGTTGATGTAGCAGTACAGGTGGTCAAAGCCGGCCCGCTGGATCTCGGTCAGCGTCAAGCCGTAGCGCGACAAGAGGTGCATGCCGGTGACGAAGATCTGGTGGTCGAAGTCCGGCGCGTCCTTAACCCGCTGAATCAACGGTTTGAGCTTGCCGAAATCGGCGCGCGTGCCGGTGATGAACAGGATTTTTTTCGGGGCTGCGGGCGCCGGGTTCATCGGGCATCCTCCTCAAGATCCGTCCAGTCCACCTGCGCATTCGCCGGCAGGCGCCGCCGGGCTTTCCGGCCCAGCACCCGCTCGTAGTCCACGGCCTTGATGGGTCCGGTGCCGGGCCGTTTGACCCACAGGTTGTCCCGGGTCAGCGTGGCGCCCGCGGCCACCTCCTGGAGGGTCACCACGCAAGCGTAGGCGAAGTCGATGGTGGGCTGCTCCTCGCGCAGGATGGTCTTGGATCCGCCCAGGGCCGCGAACACCGCGCGCGATCCCGCGACCAGATCTTTCAACTCGGCCGGGTCCATGGAGATCGGCACGTCCGGCCCGGGCCAGGTCTTGTCGGACGTAAAATGCTTCTCCAGCAGCCTCGCGCCCAGGGCCACCGCCGCCAGGCAGGTGTAGTTGCCCAGCGAGTGGTCGCTCAAGCCTAACACCGCGTCGGGGAAGCTCCGGGCCAGGTCGGCCAGCGCGCCGAGGCGCACCTTGTTGTAGGGCGTGGGGTACATGGAGGTGCAGTGCATCAGGGCGTACGGCACGCGGGCTGCCCGCAGGATTTCAACGGCCGGCTGGATCGAGGCCAGGTCGTTCATGCCCGTGCTCAAGATCACCGGCCGGCCGTATGCGGCCACGTGCCGGATCAGCGGGTAGTTGTTGCATTCGCCCGAGCCGATCTTGTAGGCCGTCACATCCAGGGCATGGAGCCGCTCGGCCGCGGCCCGCGAGAAGGGCGTGCAGAGGTAAATCAGACCCTTGGCCTCCACGTAAGCCTTCAGCCGGCGCTCCTCGTCCTCGCTGAGCGCGCAGCGCTTCATGATGTCCCAGATAGACTCGCGGGCGTTGCCCGGGATGACGTCGTTGGGGATCATCTCGTCCTCGATCACGTGCGACTGGAACTTGACGCACTCGCAGCCGGCGGCCATGGCGTCGTCCACCATGCGCACGGCCTTGGCGTAGTCGCCCTCGTGGTTGATGCCGATCTCGGCCATCACCAGCGGCGGGTGGTCCGCGCCCACGACGCGCGCGCCCAAACGGATTTCCGGTTTCATGTCACGCCCCTCTCTTGGCTGCAGGCTACCAGACGGTCCAGCCCCCGTCCACCACCAGGTTGTGGCCGACGCAATAGGCCGACGCGGCCGACGCCAGGAACACCACGGCCCCGCGCAGTTCGTCCTTGCGCTCCATCCGCCCCATGGGTACCAGGGCGGAAAACCGCTGCGTGAACAGGTCCGGGTGCTGGTTAAACACGCCCCCGGGCGTGATGCAGTTCACGCGCACCCCCTGCTCCGCCCACAGCGTGCCCAGGTAGCGCGTCAGAGCGATCACGCCCGCCTTGCTGACGGAATAGGCGGACGGCTGGGCGATGCCCGTGCCGGGATACATGCGGTGATTGGGGCTGACCACGCCGTACAGGGAGGCCAGGTTGATGATGCTGCCCGCCCGTCGCTCCAGCATGTGCCGGCCGACCACCTGGCAGCCCAGGAACGTGCCGGTCAGGTTGACGCCCAGGATCGCGTTCCAGTCTTCGACCGGGAAGTCCGGGAACGGCGCGGCGTAGTTGGCCGAGCGCGACTGGTTGGTGAACCCGGCGTTGTTGACTAGGATATCCACCTGGCCGAATTCCGCCAGGGCCCGCGCGAGCACCTGCTCCCAGGACGCCTTGCTGGTGACGTCGCCCGCCAGGCCCAACGCCGGCATCCCCGTCCGCCGGGTCAGCTCGGCCGCCCGTTCCCGGCACTTGTCCTCGCGCAGGTCGGTCAGCACCAGGCGCGCGCCGCAATCCGCCAGGGCGATGGCGTGCTGCTCGCCCAGCAGGCCGGCCGCGCCGGTGACGATCGCCACCTGCCCGTCGAGGCGGAACAGGTTGGGCGTTGCATCGGCTGGTTGGTTCATGGGCCTCCGCTTTTCTTGTTCATCAGGTACTCCACGATCGCGAAATCGTCCTCGGTGTCGATGTCCACCGCCCGGTCGCGAGGCATGACGTGGATCTGCAGGCGCGCCTGGGACCAATGCCCGAAACTCCACAGCGCGTCGCGCCGGATGGCGAAAACCGCGGGCGTCAGGCTGTACACCCGGGGCGCGGCCTGGCGGCAGACAAGGGGCGGGTTCACGGGCTTGCAGATCCGCGCCAGGCCGTCGGGCGCCAGTTCCACCATGTTGAAATAGGGGTTGCGCTCGGCTTCGTAGGCCGTGGTCACCACGTCCGCCGGTCCGCCCAGCAGCTGGTCCACGCAGGCGGTGATGTCGCCGGGTTGGCGCAGGGGCACGCCCGTGTCGAGATCCACGAGCACGTCGACGCGGCGCCGGTCGCGGGCTTCCAGTTCGAGCACCAGGTGCTGGAACACGTCCCACTTGGAGGAGCGGTCCTGGGCCAGGCCGGCCGGCCGCAGGAACGGCACCTCCGCGCCGTGCGCGCGGGCGACCGCCGCCATCTCCTCGTCATCGGTCGAGCACACCAGACGCGCGAGGCGCGGGCAGGCCTGCGCGCACTCGATGGTGTGGACCATCAGGGGCTTGCCGGCCAGCGGCCGGAGGTTCTTGCGGGGTACGCCCTTGGACCCGCCCCGGGCGCACACGGCGCCGACGATGTTCAGGTGGGTGGAATCCATGCGTTCACCTGCTGCAGTTGGGGGGCGGCCGCGGAGGCCCGCGCCAACAGGGCCAGCTTCAGGACCTCCGCCCCTTCGGCGACGTCCACCGCGGGCGGCTCCGCGCCCTGCCAGGCCGCCACGACGTGCCGCATCTCGGCCAGGTCGCGGTCGTTGCGGTCGAAGTCCGTATACGCAAACTCCTGCCAGCGGCCGGCGGCGGCCGTGTGCCAGGTCAGCCGGCGCGCCATGCCGTCCCACAGGATGGTGCCTTCTTCGCCCACGATGCGGCAGGATCGGCTGGGCGCGCGCTGCACGCAGTCCAGCTGGATCACGCCGATGGCCCCGGAGGCGAACCGCAGCAGCACGGCGGCCGTGTCTTCCGCGTCCATGTCCAGGCGGCTGAGGTGGTCAGCGCTGGCCGCCACCCCGGCGACCGGGCCGGCCAGCCAGCGGACATAATCGAACTCGTGGATCAGCTCCAGGATCACCCCGCCGCCCGCCGCGCGGCGGGCGGTGACCCCCTGGCGATAATTTTCATGTGGCCGCCAGTCCGGCAGATACTGGCCCACCTGGGCGTGGATCGAAACCAGCCGGCCCAGCGCGCCGGCGGCCAGCAGTTCCCGGGCCTTGCGCAGACCGGGATCAAAGCGCAGGTCGAACCCCACCCAGGTCGTCAAGCCCTTCTGCCGTGCGGTCGCAACCAGCGCTTCCACGCCCGACCACGCGTGGGAGAGCGGCTTTTCGACAAACACGGCGCACCCGGCGTCTGCGGCCGCCTGGGCGCAGGGCAGGTGCTGCGGGGCGGGCGTGCACACCATCACGATGTCCGGACCGGCGCGCAGGGCCGCCGCCAGGTCCGTGAACAACGGGGCGCCAGGCAGGTCCGGCGCCGGCTGGGCCGCTTGGCGCAGCAGCCGGATGTCCCGGTGGCCCAGCGCAACCAGGTTGCGCAGGTGCCGGGAGCCAATCGACCCGACCCCGGCGATCAAAATGCTGGGCGATTTATCCCTCATCTTTCCTTATCATAATATTCACAGGCTGGAAATCAAGCTTGTGGCGGTTGACCCCGCACAAGCCGCCACCCTGCGGCCAATCCGGCGCTGAAGCGCCGGAAGAACTTCCGCCTGAAGGCGGTACTCCGACGATCTTCCCGTCAGAGCACCGGCTTTAGCCGGAAGTTCTGGGCGGGCTTTAGCCCGTTGGTTGGACGGTTTTTTCCATTCCTTCCGAGACGATCCCTATAAATCTGCCTTGCGCCCACCCCGGCGCACGAGGCTGGTGGCGAACCCTCGCATCTGGCGGTAATCCACGAAGCGGAACGCAAACAGCGCCGCCACGAATCCCGCCAGCAGCGCCAGGTCCTTGGGCAGGTCGATGGCCATGCGTCCCGTGGCGGTGGCCATGGCCAGCGCGAATACCACCGCGGCCAGCAGCATCAGCCGCAGCACGGCGGCCACGGGATACGCCACGGGGAACACCTTCTGCGCGGCCCAGTACAGCAGCACCATGTGGCCGGCGAACGCCATGACGCGCGCCCAGCCGGCGCCCAGCACCCCGAACCAGGGGATCAGCAGCGCGTTGGCGGCCACGTTGATGATCGCCGCCATGATGGTCGTGGTCAGGATGGGCAGATTCGTCTTGGTGAACCCCAGCGCGTAGAGGAAGAAGATGTCCAGCGCGGCAAAAAAATAGGCCAGGGCCAGCAACTGCGCGCTGGCCACCACCAGCGGATCATGGAACCGGACATTGGCCAGCAGGTATAACGCCGGCTTCAGAAAAAGGCAGAACGCCAGCGTCACCGCCACCATGAGCACGGCCCAGAGGTACGACATGTCGCGTGCCAGGCGCGCCGCGGCCGCTGGGTCGCGCTTGGCCTCGCGGTAAAAATAGGGCATCCAGGCGTCGGCAAAGGCGCACTGGCCCATTTGCAGCAGGCGGGCGAAGGAGTCGCCCAGGCTGTAAAAACCCAGGTGCGCCATGGGCACGAACCGCTCCAGGATCCAGCGGTCGGAAAAGCGATAAATGTAAGCGAACACCGCCTTGCCCAGGAACGGCAGGCCGAACACGAGGTTTTCGCGGAACATGCGGCCGCGGAACCCCAGGGCTACGTGCCGCAGCATGATCAGCCAGTACGCCACGAACAGCAGGCCTGCGACCATCACCTGCGCCTTGATCTTGCCCCAGGCGCCGTCGCGTAACGCCACGATGAAGTAGACGGTCAGCCCGGTGCCCGCCAGCCATGCGCCGAGCTGGATAAAGCTCCAGGTCCGCGAGCGCCGCTCGTTCTTCAGCAGCGCCGCGGGCACGATGATCGCCGTGCCCAGGAACGCGGTGGCGATCTCCGCGGCCACCAGCGGCCAGAATGGCAGGGCCGCGCCGGCAAACATCCGCCGGGCCAGCCCCGGCCCGAGGATCAGCAGCACCACGAAAATCAGCGCGCTGAACACCAGCGACCCCAGGGCGATCGTGCCCAGGAACTGCCGGCGCTCGTCGCCCTCGTAGTCGAAGTAGAACCGCTGCACGCCGCTGTTCATATTCAGCCACATGACAATCGCCACCAGCTGGCCGATGGCCGCCAGCATGGCCAGCACGCCGTAGTCGGTCGGCGAAAGGTAGGCCGTGAACACCGGCGTCAGCAGCACCTGGCCCACGGCCGGCAGAAATTGGGGCAGCGCGTAGAAGAACGTGTCCATGACCAGGTTCTTGCCGTGCGACGTCTTCATCTGGACGTCGGCCGGCCCGCCGCCCTGGGGGGGCCGGCTGGTCATGTCTCCCACGCGCGGGTCCGCAGGAGCAGTTCCAGCGTCATGAGCTGCATGAGCCGCGCCCGGTGATTCTTTTGGGCGCTGCGGTGCTGGTCCAGCATTTCGCGGGCAAAGCTGCCATCCAGGCCCAGCTGGTCCTCGATCCGCGACCCGGCGCCGAGCAGGTCGTCGCTCAGCGCTATCCAGCCCGGATCGCGGCGCATCCATTCGTCAAAGTTGGTGTAGTAGCGCGTGTACGGGACATAGACCGTGCCCTGGGTCTGGGCGTACAGGCGCTCCAGCATGGCCTCGCGCGCGGCTTCCAAGGCGGCGGACTCTTTCCAAAATTCCACGGGCGCGGCGGGCGGCAGCAGGGTGCGCTGGTAGGGGATGTCCATGAGATCCGGGCACACCTGCCGCATGACCCGCTGGTACAGCCGGCGCGACTGCCGCTCCGCGGCCGGGATCTGCAGGAGCAGGTCGACCAGGTCGTTGTCGAAGGTGGGGGTGGCGTCCTCGAAATACAGGCGTTGCCAGTACTGGCGCTGGGCCAGGCACCGGTGGACACGGTGTTTCAGGATGAATCGGTCCCACGCGTCAAAGCGGTTCGCAGGCGGATCGTCGGCGGAAAACGCGGCCGACAGGCGAGCCATGATTTCCGTGGGCTTGCGTTCGTCACGGAAAAGCCGCGCCACTTGGTCCGGCTTGAAATAGGCCAGTTTCCGGTAGAGCAGTTCCGGCAAGGGATCCGCCTCGGTAACGCCCTCCAGGTAAGACCCGCCCAGCGGGATGTCCAGGGCCAGCCCGTTGAACACCAGGTTTGCGGCCTGCGCACAGGACGGGAACACCTTCAGCGCGTAACTCTGCACGAAGATGTCCAGGCCTTCCATGATGCGGGCACCTGCGGCCGCATCGGCAATGAAGTCGTCCGGCCCCAGCGGGATGCCCTGCCAGGCGAGCCCCAGGCGATCGGCCACCTGCCGCGCGGTCTGCACCTCGTCCGATGCCAGGATCCCGTACGTAAACGCCGTGACGGGCTGGCCGGCCTGGCGCGCCAGCGCGGCGGCCACCAGGCGCGAATCAAGCCCGCCGCTCAAGGTGATGCCCAGGCGGCGGCCCGGCACGATCCAGCGCGCCACGGCCTGCTCAAACGCGGTCGCCAGCGCGGCGACGAAATCGTCGTCCGCCGCGGCGGCCGGCCGATACGTGTAATCCCAGTAGGCTTCGAGCGTAACGCGGCCGGATGTCCACGCCAGGATGGAGGCCGGCGGCAGCACGCGGACGCCCTCGAAAAAAGTGCGGTCACCGAGATGAATGCGGCTGATGGAAAGGTAGTTCGCCACCATGTCCGGGTCGAGGCGTGGCGCGCGGCCGCCGGCGGCCAGGATGGCCTTGGCCTCGGGCGCGAAGTAGAGGCTGCCGTCGCCAACCGCATACTGGAGGGGCCGCAGCCCGTACCGATCGTTCAACAGGTACAGGGCCGGGCCGCGGTCGTCCCAGATGGCGACATTAAACTGGCCGTTAAGCTGTTTTACGAAGCCCGGCCCTTGCGCCAGGTACAGGTCCAGGCACGCCTGCGCGGCGTCCGTGCCGGCCGGCACCCCGCCGCGGATCCAGCCATCGAGCAGCAACGCCACGCCCGCTTGCGCGTGGGTGGCCAGCACGGCATGGTCGAACAGCCCGTGATGCCGGCAGATGCCGCCGCCAGCCCGCGTTGCGACCTGCGCCTCCTTCAGGACCGGCTGGCGCCGTAGCGGCGCCACCATGCGCTCCAGCATGGACGCCGCGTCCCGCGGGTGCTGATCGATGAATCCTGCAATACCGGTCATGGGTTTCTGGTCAATGCCAAGGGGGTCAATCCGGCTTGCGGGCCACAAGGAACATGCCGTCGCCCTCGGGCGTGTCGGCCACGATGCCGTTGAGCCAGCCGAGGATGGCGTCGACCTTCAGGTATGCGCCGACGAGATCGCGGAGCTCGGGAATCGAGTATTCCCGGCAGTGCCACGGCCAGATGGGGTTGCGGCCCATGCGGTTCTGGGGGGTGTAGATAATGACGCGTCCGCCAGGCTTGAGCACCCGCGCCAGCTCGCGCACGAACGCGGCGTCGTCCGCCACGTGCTCAATGGTGGCGATGCTCACGGCCGCGTCCACGGACGCGTCGTCCGCCGGGATCCGCTCGGCGTTGCCCAGGCGGAACTCGGCATGCCCGCCGTTGTGCTCTTTTGCAAAGGCCACGGCCTCCGGCGACACATCCACGCCCACGATGCGGCGCCGCCCGTTATCGAGAATTGCCGCGCCGTAGCCGCTGCCGCAGGCAATGTCCAGGATGGTCCCGGAGTCCGGCACCCGGTCCAGGATGTTGAGGTAGCGCCCGCGGCTGATGTCGCCCACGGCGACGCCCTTGGCGCTGTGCATGGCGCGCTCCTCGAGGTACACGTCGCGCGCGGCGGCCCGCATGGCCTCCCACTCCGCCGGGGCATAGACCGGCAGCTCCTCAAACAGGCCCACGGCAAAGTCGGCCGGCCGGCTGCGCATGAAGGCAAACGGCCGCGCCCGGTAGAATCCCGCAGCCTGGGGATCCAGCGCCGCGATCATGCGCTGCGCCCGTTCCAGCGCCGGGATGCATACCACCTGCCCGAGCATGAACTTGAGCGTGCCGTCCGGGCACCGGGCATAGTCCCAGCCCCGCTCGGTGGACCAGTCCAGCAGGCGGTCCATAAGCCCGGCGTGCAGGAAATAATGGATGCCCTGGAGCCAGGCAACGCGCGCGCCGCCCTGCTGCCGGCAGGCCAGCACCAGCCGCTCCAGCACGTTGTCGTTCGATCCATAAAAAACCGGGCACCCATGGGCGGCGGCCAACTCGCCGAAGATCCGGTTCTCCGGCAGGTCCGGGCAGGCCAGGATGGGTTGAGCATCCCGCCGGATGATCGCAAGGGCGCGGTCCATGACCGCTTCGATCACGTACCGCCCGCGCGCATCCCGGCGCAGAGATACATCGGTCGAGCCTTCCCAGCCCACATGGTTGCATTGGATCACGGGCACGGTTTTCATGATCGGGTCTCCGATGGGGGCGTAGGGCGGAGCAGGAAATCCGCGACTTTTTGCGCCAGGAACTCTTCGGCGCGGGCCATGGATTCCCACGTGCAGCCGCCGATATGCGGCGTCAGGATCAGGTGGGCGCGGCGCGCGGCATACGCACGCAGCGGGTGGTTGACAAAACCCGCGTCCAACTCGCCCGCCAGCACGTCCAGGGCCGCGCCGGCCACCCGGCCGGACTCCAAACCGGCCAGCAGGGCCGTCTCGTCGACTAGCTCGCCGCGTGCAGTATTGATAAAGCTGGCGCCGGGTTTCATGGCCTGGAAGCACGCCGCGTTGAAAAACCCGCGCGTGGCGTCGTCCAGGTTGACGTGCAGGCTCACGATGTCGGCGCGGGCCAACAACGCGGGCAGCGCGAGCAACTGCACGCCGGCAGCCAACTGCGCGGGCGGCACATGGGGGTCGGCCGCGAGGACGGTGGCGCCCAGCGCCTGGAAATATCCAGCCACGATGCGGCCGAGGCGACCGTAACCCACGACGCCCACGGTGCTGCCATATATTTCACGGCCCTTGAACCGCTCGCGATCCCAAGGCTCGCCGGGAGCGTGGATCATGGCAGCCGGCAGGTTGCGCAGGAGCGCCAGCGCCAACGCCAGCGTCAGCTCCGCGGTCGCGCGCACCGTCTTTAAAAAATCAGTCTCGCCCTTCAACGACAACACTCGGATGCCGCGCCGCCGGGTCTCGCCCTCGTCGATGTGATTGGTCCCGGTGGTGGCGGTCACCACCAGCCGCAGGCGCGGCGCGGCCGCCAGAATCTCCCGGTCAATGCGCGTGCGGAACCGGACCCAGAGCGCCTCGACGTCGGCCACGGCCAGAAGCAAGCCGGCCCGGTCCATGTCCGCCAGGCGGACCTCGCCGACCTGGCGCAGGACGTCCGCGGCGGGTCGCGAAAAATCGCGTGATTCAGCAAGAAGAATGATCGGCACGGACAAGGTTCACCACGAAGTACACGAAGGTCACGAAGAAGGTAACGATAACCTCCTGTTAATCCTGTCGAAGTACTGTCTGTTGCTGACGATTCAGGATCGCTTCAACCAAAAACAAATCAAAGGGCGTGTCGATGTTCACGGCGCGGTCGGTCGGGATCAGCCACCCGCGGCAGTCGCGGCCCTTGAGCGAGTTCTGTTCCATGAGCACCGGCATGCGGGTGAGGTAGATGGACCCCTCGCGCAGGTACAGCTTGGGCAGGTCCTGGCGGCGCTGGCCTTCAAATGCCTCGGCGAACGGCGGGTCGATCAGGCGGCCGGCGGTGTCCATGAACTTCATGCGTGCCGGGTGCTTCTCGCCGATGTCATAGATGGAGATCACGGAATCCGCGCCGGTGGTATCCAGCATCTCGATGGCGCCGTCAATGTCCGTGGCGCGGCGCAGCGGGTTGGTGGGCTGGAGGGTCATGACCGCATCGTAGGTTTCGCCCGCGGCCGCCAGCTTGCGCACCACATCCTGGAGCACGGGGATGGTGGGCGTGTCGTCGCGCGCCAGCTCCGGCGGCCGCAGGAACGGCACCTCGAGCCCGCAGTCCCGGCCGACGCGGGCGATCTCCTCGTCGTCCGTGGACAGCACCACGCGGGCCAGCCGCGCCGCCAGCGCGGCTTCAGCCGTATACGCCAGCAACGGCTTGCCCAGCAGGGGCACGATGTTCTTGTGCGGGATCCCCTTGGATCCGCCGCGGGCCGTGACAATGCCAATGACACGCATTTTCAACAACTCGTTTTCAACTACCCATAGCGCGAATCACGCGAATACATCCCGGTCCGGATTCGTGTTATTCGCGTGATTCGTAGTTCTCCGTCTTTCCGGCGGGCTGGAACCGATAACGCACCACCTTGGAAAACCGCGGCACGTGCCGGTCTGGCGGGATGCTGTGGGAAAGGACGAACGCACCGTCCTGGGGCGGCACGTGCAGCCGCGACCAGAACCAGGTGCCGTCATCCAGCACCACGGCCACGGCGTCGCCCTCGGTCGCCCCGGCGGCCTCGGCCACCTGCAGGCGGGTGGTGCCGGCCGGCACCCTGTTCGTGCAACTGGTGCTGACCCGCGCCACGCAGGCCCAGGCGCCGGCTTCCGCGCGGATGACGTCACCCGCAGTCACCCGGCCACCACAAGGCACGGTGTTCGCGGGCAAGACCCCATTCGCGGCGCGGTCTTCGTCCAGCCCCAGCGACATCTTGGCGCCATTGGTAGAGTTAATAATATTGAGCGCCACAAACGATGGCGGCCGGGGCTGGTTGGCCGGCGACTGTACGGAAAACGCCCGCGCGCGGACTCGCGCGTTGGCGCTTCTGGCGGCCAGGCCCAGAAATGCGTAACGCACCCCGGGATCAAAATGCAGCCGGACCCGGCCGTAATCGGCGGATACACGGTACGCGCCGCCATAATAAGATACCGGCTCCACGGCCAGCGCGTCATCAAACCCCGACGATGTGGTGGTGACGCGCGGCGGGTTGCCGCCGGCCAGGGTATTGCCATCGGCATCGAAACACCGGATCACGTAAGCGGCTGGGTGCGTCTCCTGCTTGGCGCGGTCGTAATTCAGAAACACGGTTGTTACCATGCCGACGTCTACCAGGCGGCCCACCGCAGTGGCGTCGATCGCCAGACGTCCATCGCACAGCAACTGCGGGTCGGCCACGGCCGGGGCAAATCGACCGGCGCCCGTGGTTGGCAGGAACACGAACCCGGGCAGCGCCACATGGACCGGCGACGTGGGGGCTGGCCGAAAAACCAGGGCACGGCCGTCCAGGTTATCATCCGGCCACACGTCGCGCACGGGTCCTGAGTTGACCGCCGCGGCTTCGTTGACCGGATCCACCTGGCAGGTGCCGGGACACAGCGCCAAGGCCTCGTCGAGCAAGTCGGTCTTGTTGCAGCCCAGCGCCACGTAGCCGCCGTAATAGCAGTCATGCGCCCCGCCGGATGCGCGCATGACCCACGAGGTGACCGCGGTCTCGCGGTTGGCGCTTTCGTAGTAGCCCTCGATCACCCGGTTGGCCGTGCAGTTCTCGGGCCCATGGAAATACAAGCCCACGGCCGGGTTGGCCGGCTCCGGGGCCTGGTCCACTTCGATGCGCGGACCCCAAAACACGTTATTAACAATGCCGGCGCGGCCCGCGGAATCCATCTCAATGCCGATGCGCGGCGCGCCGGTGGCACATAGCATTGTGCCGACCGCCAAGGAGCCCTGGTAAAAACGGTTGTTGATGATCCACCCGGAACCGGTGGTGCTGAGCTTGATAGAGGTCCGGTTGTTCCAAAAATAACCCAGGGTCACGCGGTTGTCACTGATACCCGGCCCCTGATCCCGAAACCACAGACCGGTATCAAAACCCGAGATGTCATCAACGCGGATATCGCAAGCTACTACTTTATGTGCCGGGTCACCGCCGAACACGATGGCCGTGCCGCCCGGGCGCCAATCCAGTTCATAATTCCAAACGCACAACCGATACGTGTTGCGGCTGCCGCGGGTGATCGTTAGCGCGATGCTGCCGGGCGGGCCCTTGTAACGGATGCCGCCCCGCCCTTCCATGATGATATTGATGGGATTGGTGACCACCACCGGCGTATCGAAAAGGTATTCCTTGTCCAGCAGCCGGAGTGTGCCGTGGGCCGGCAGGCTGTTGGCCGCGCGCTGGAAGGCGGCCGCGTCTTCGCCAAACCAGTCGAGCACGAATCCGCGATCCGTGGTCCACGTGCCGCGGACCAGGACGTTCGAGCCGAACAACTGGCGCGGGTCAGCGTCCAGCAGGCTGCCATGCCCGGTGATCGTGCCCGGCCCCGCTATTACGCCGCCCCAGCCGCGGATGGCCACATCAGCGTCCACCTCCGCGTCCCTGGCCAGGGGATAGACCTGGCCGGCAGACAGCATCAGGCTGCCGCCGCCGGGGCGCTGGTTGAGAAAGTCCAGCGCATGGTTCAAAGCGCCCGCGCCCGGGCCGAAATGCTCGGGCCCGATCATGCCATGATCCAAGACCGGGTCGGTGACAGTACTCCCCGCAAGGCTGCCCAGGCAAAAAATCTCACACAAAGACACAAAGACACAAAGGAATGGATGCCCGTTGGCAATTCTCGGTGTCTTGGAGGCTTGGTGTGAAATCGGCTGAATCTTCATTCGCCCCACTGCCGGATCTTCCGAGCGCGATGGCTGCCATTGGCCGGCTGGTTTGCGGCGCTAATCTGGCTCATGAATTGAGCGGGTTCCCGCGCACGTAGTGGAGGCGCTTCTGCACGTAGGGCTGGAGCGCAACCAGGGCGTCTGCGATGCGGCCGGACACGGCGCCATCACCGTAGAGCGTGCTGGGCGGATAGCGCCCGTGGGCGAGTTGGGCCCGGAGCGCGGCCGCGATCTGGTCTCGTGCCGGCGGCACCTGGGTCACGTGGGCATCCCGTTCGCGGCCGTCCTGGCGGCTGCCCACCAGCACCACCGGGGTGCCGAAGTAGCCGGCATCGCGGACAAAGCTACTGGAGTTGCCCACGGCGCAGGCGGTGGTGGCCAGCACCTTGAGGTAGTCTTCGGGCGGGAGGTTGACCAGCGTACGCAGCCAGCCGGCATGGTGGCGGTCGCGGAACACGCGAATAGCCTTGCTGATGTGGTCCGACCCCGCGTCGATGTTAGGCCAGAGCAGGATCGCCGGTGCGGCGACCTGTTCCAGGGCCGCCAGCAGCTCCTCCACCTGCGCGCGCTCCTGGCCGAACTCGGTGGTGGTGGGGTGGAACAGGACCAGCAGGAACGGCCGGGCCACATCGATGGCCACGCCGCTGCCGCCGCGGTTAACCGTCTCCGGCCGCAGCTGTTTGTCCAGCTGGCGGGCGATGTCGCTGCTGGGGCAGCCGATGGCAAGAATCGTGGCCGGGTCCTCGCCCATTTGAACCAGGTAATCGGCCGAGCGCCGGGTGCTTGGAAAGTGGTAGTGGGAGAATTTGGAGATGGCATGGCGGGCGCTTTCGTCGATCGACCCGCTCACCTCCCCCCCCTGGATGTGGGCGATGCACTTGTTCATGTAGCCGGCGGCAACGGCCGCGGCCAGGGCCTCGTAGCGGTCGCCGATAATCAACACGATGTCCGGGTCCAGGCGCAGGTACTCGTTGGCGAACTCAACAATGCCAAACCCCACGGACTTGGCCATGGTGGCGGGCGTGGATCCCTCCAGCTCCATGTAGACGCGGCCATCCACCGGGAACCCGTCCTTGAGCACCACGTTCATGGCCGAGCCGAACCGTTCCAGGACCATGGTGCCGGCGGCCAGCACCTGTAATTCCAGGTGCGGGTGGGCGGCGATGGCCCGCATCACCGGCTTGAGGCGGCCATAGTTGGCGCGGTCCACCAGGACCACGCAGATCTTGCGCTTGGGGGTGTTATTCATGCCGTGATCCACTTGTTTGAGTTCTGGCTTCAGCCGGAAGTTCCGCCCGGCCTTCAGGCCGGGAACACGCGGGTTGAAACCCGCGGGAGAGCCTCCGCCTGAAGGCGGGACGCTGACGGGTCCTGATCATTTTTTTTCCGCCTTGGTCAGAGTACCGGCTTTAGCCGGAAGTTCCGCCCGGCCTTCAGGCCGGGGCTATAATTCAGGATCATCCCATCCCTTGCCATAGTCTAAAAGTGGATACTCGCGCCACATCCGTTCAGCAAACTCCCTGCCCACAAATTCGAGGTATTGGGCTGCGCTGGAGAAGGGCCATGTCTGCCATTGAGTTACATATCCGTGGCGCACAGGATTGTGGTGAATATAGTTCAGGGTCGCCCAACGATGAGCATCTGATTTGACAGGCTTGGGCAAACAGCGATGCCAGCAGGTTCGGCCACGCAAGCCATCCTCTTCATTCCAGTCATGCGAAGTCCGGCCATGCAGGGCACCTAACGCCTTGCGCACGGACGGCAGGTTCATGCATTGAATCAGGAAATGATAGTGGTTGGGCAGGATGCACCAAGCGGATAGGGCCTCGGATACCGGAGCGAGAGCGGCAAGCAGGTTGCGCTCAAAACCGGCCATGCGTTGAATTGAAGAACCGAGGATCGGACGATGTTCATAACAGGCAGCGGACATGTGGTACCAGTGCCGCTCCATGCCATGAGGTGGCCCATGCCACGGAAGACCGCATTGCTGGCGCAAGCGCAGGGCCTCTGCCCGTTGGAGTTCTGTCATTTGCCGCCAATGATACATACGGTTGCATCCCGCGGGCTGAAGCCCGCGGGAGAGCTTCCGCCTGAAGGCGGGACTCTAACGGGAACCCGGTCATGTTTTTTCTATCCTGGTCAGAGTACCGGCTTCAGCCGGAAGTTCCGCCCCGGCCTTCAGGCCGGGAATGGCGAGGATTATTCATAATCCGCCGGGTCCACGCGGTCGTTTCTTTGCAGGGCCCGCTTCAACCGCCGGCCCAGGACGTCCGCCCAGCGGTCCGGCGGCAGGCCGCTGCCGGGTTTTTTCAGTGCCAGGTCATGGGCCTGCAACACGGTTCCGGCCGCGAGATCGCGCGCCGCGACAATGCTTTTGCCGAAGGTGCGGCGCAAGTCCGCCTTTTCCGCGGCCACGGCGTCTTTGTCAACGGGATGGGCTTGCGCCGTTTCCAGGAACCGGATCCCGGTGACCAGTTGCGCCAACTCGTCCGGGGTCAGCGAGGCGGGCACGTCCGGCCCGAACATGTCCCGGCTGAACGCCACGTGCACTTCCACCAGGCTGGCGCCCAGCATCACCGCGCCGAGGCCCGGGTAGATGGTACCGGAATGGTCGGACAGTCCCACGGGGCAGCCGTAGCGCTCCCGAAACGTGGACAACAGGTTGAACCCGATCTTTTCGGGCGGGCAGGGATACTCGGTGGTGCATTGCAACACGGTCAGCGGACGGTCGAGGTCCTTGATCCGTGCGACGGCGGCATCGATCTCTGCCAACGGGCTCATGCCGGTCGAGAGGATGAACGGCTGGCCGCCGCGCGCCATGGCGGTGAGCATGGGCTGGTTGTTGACCTCGCCGGAGGCGATCTTCCACGCCCAGACGCCGACCCGCTCCAGCAGTTCCACGGCCGCCAACGAGAAGGGCGAGCTCAGGAACCGCAGGCGCTTGTCCTCCGCGTGTTGGCGCAGGCCGCGCCACTGGTCTTCGGTGAACTCCATGCGCTTCCAGTAATCGAAACGCGAGGCGTCCTGGCGGCTGAACTTCACGCGCCATGGTTCGTCCGGCGTGCTCTCGGCGTCGGCGATATGGGTCTGGAACTTGATGGCGTCCGCCCCGGCGCGGGCCACGGCGTCGATGAACGCGTGGGCCTGGCCGAGGCTGCCGTCGTGAGCCTGGGCGACTTCAGCGACAATCAGGCAGGATGGGGGCATGGGTGGTTTGAACCTCGGGGGCTGACCCCTTCCGTCCGCGCGGGCGGGTATGGGTCACTTCATATTGCAGGGCCAGAGAGATGAAGAAAAGGTAGTTGATCACCCCGGAAATGATCTCGGTATTGGAGATGAAGCTGCCTCCGGTGATGTTGCTCAAGACCAGGTAGAGCGCTACGCCGGCAAACAACGCGTGACCCAGTTCCCAGTGGGTTTTGTCGAGGCAAGCGGCCGCGGGCCGCCGGAACCACGAAACCATGGCGCCCAAGAACCCGAGGAAAATCAGGAACGTGAACACCCCCTGACCCACCAGCATATCCATGGCCAGGTTGTGGCAGTCGAAGTTCAGCCCGATGGCCATTTCCATCTGGCTCGGGGTGTTTCCGGCGCCCACGCCCAAGGGCCAGTGCTCGGCCAGAAGTTGCATGGCGCCGCCAAACAGGACGGTGCGCGGGTCGTCGCGGGTGTGGGCCATCATGTCGTCAAACCCGCCCGCGCCGGTCGCTCCAAACAGGCGCTGGGACAGGAAGTCGGCAAACGCCTCGAACTGGACCAGGTGGACGAGCAGCAGCGCCGCCGCGGCCATGGCAAACGCCATGAGCAGGGACCACCAGATGATTTGCCGCCCGCGCAGCCGCCAGATGTAGAGCCACATGTAGGCCACCGCCAGCCCCAGGGTCAGGAACACACCGCGCGATAGGGTGGCAAGGTCGATGAAGGTGATCGCGATCAGCAGGGCGGCCAGCAGGGAGCGGCGCACCCCGATGTTGTATTTCTTGTTGATCAGCAGCCAGAATAAAAGCGGGACGATGAAGATGGTCACCGCGCTGAACGAGGCCGCGGAGTACAGACCCAACGGCAGCTTGTAGCCATACCGGTTGATAAACAGGTTCAGCACAGAGAAGGAGCCCAGCCCAATCATAACCAGGACCACGGAAGTCACGGCGTACAGCGCGGTCATGGCCAGCAGCAGGCGCACCGTCCGCCGGATGCCGTCCGGCAGCAGCAGGATCCGGTTGTGAATGATGTACAGGAACAGGCTGGGCCCAACCACGCTGGTCAGGTACGACGCCCACGACAGCGAGAAATCCTGGGTGGCGATCAGGCTCAAGGTCTGGAAGAACAGCCACGCCACGTTGAGCTTGTTAACCCATGTGTTGCGGTGGGCGGTGGGCACCCGCATCAGGCCCAGCATGGTCAGCAGCAGCAGCGCCACTTGGATCAGCACGCGGTTGTTCGGCCCGACCACCGGCTGCAGGTACATCTCGAAGTAGGGCACAACCATCATCAGGACCAGCGTGGTGGCGACAAACTGGTCAAAGGCGGCCATCCACTTGTGCAGCAAGTAAGCCACCACGAGCATCCCGCCCATGCTGAAGAGCACCGCGCGGGTCTGGTACTGGTCCGGCACCAGGCCGGGCAGGTAGAACAGGTTGAAAAACACCAGGCCCAGGACGGCGGCCAGCAGGAAGATCGGCGTTATGATCCGGTCAATGTTTTGCATGCGAGGGGTCCGGAGGGGATCCGAGGATTCCGGCCAGGACGCGGGCGATGCGCGCGCCAGCATGTCCGTCCCACCCTTGGGGCCGGCGGGTCGTGGGGCGCGGGGTGGTTAATGCACGCGTGCACTCGGCGCGCAGTCGATCCGGGTCGCGGCCCACCAGGACGTTGGTGCCCTGCGTCACGGTGACCGGCCGCTCCGTGTTGTCGCGGAAGGTCAGGCAAGGCACGCCCAGCCAGGTGGTCTCTTCCTGCACACCGCCGGAGTCGGTGACGACCAGCCGCGCGTTCTTTTCCAGCCAGAGGAACTCCAGGTAACCCAGCGGAGGCATCATCAGCAGGCGGTTGGGCGGGGCGCCCAACCCCAGGCGATCGAGGCGCGCGCGGGTCCGGGGGTGGACGGGAAACACGACCGGCCGTTCGCGACTAAGTTCCACCAGCGTTTTGTACAGCGGGCCCAGCACCTTGTCATCATCCACGGTGCCTGGGCGGTGCAGCGTGACCAATACATGCTCGCCGTCCAGCGCCAAGCCTGCGGGCGGGACCGCCAAGTCAACCAGGCGGGCCAGCGTATCGATCATCGTGTTGCCCACGAAATGGATTTTTCCCGCCGCCACCCCTTCCCGCAGCAGGTGGGTCTCGGCCTCGGGCGACGTGATAAAGCAGTAGTCCGCCAGCTGGTCGGTGACCAGGCGGTTGATCTCCTCGGGCATGGTGCGGTCAAAGGATCGCAGGCCCGCCTCCACGTGGGCGATGGGAATGCCCAGCTTGACCGCCACCAGCGCGCAAGCGGCCGTGGAATTGACGTCGCCGTAGACCACCACGAGACTGGGGTGCTGCGCAAGCAGCGCCGGCTCCACGCGCAGCATGATGTGGGCGGTCTGGGCCGCGTGCGTGCCGGAGCCCACCTCCAGGTTGATGTCCGGCCGCGGCATACCGAGCTGCCGGAAAAAGACATCGGACATGTTGTCGTCGTAGTGCTGGCCGGTGTGGACCAGCACCTGGCGCACGCCGGGCGCGGTTTCCGCCAGCGCGGCCATGACCGGCGCCGCTTTCATGAAGTTGGGCCGGGCGCCCACAACGTGCAGGACCGTGGCGGGCCGGGGCGTGGCAGGCGCCGGGGACATGGTCAGGCCCGGCCCCCTTGAGGCTCGGCGGATCCGTCCGCTGCGAACCGGACGGTGTCCTGCTCGCCGGCAAACGGACCCTGCTTGACCTCCACCAGGCTGGTCTCCTCAAGCATCTCGAAAGCATGCCCGCCGCCGCAGAGCAGGATCAGGTCGCCGGTAACCAGCACCGGCGACTGAACCAACTGGCGCTGCGAGTTAAACAGGCTGACCCGGACCCGGCCCTTGCGGACCCACAGCACCTCCTGGGTGTACAGCACCTGGCGCGACATCAACACATGGGCGTGGGGCAAGATCTTCTTGCCTGCCGGATGGCGCATGATGGCCAGTTGCTGGGACAAGGCGGGTGGGGTAAGGAAGTGCAGGCCGGGCTCATCGAAACCTGCGCGCACGATCAAGGCAATGGGTTCCATGCCGTCAACGATGGTTTCAAGCTGGGGGTGTTTCATGTGTCCTTCCCGGCGTCTATGCCGCCTTGGCGCCCAAGATGGTGTGGAGGGCCCGGACGACTTCGTCGATCTGGGCGTCGGTGATCGCCTGGCCGCTGGGCAGGTACAGGCCGCGCCGGTAGATGCGCGCGGTCACCGGGCAGGCGGCATCGGCGAACAGGCCCATGCGGCGGTACACCGGCTGCTCGTGCAGGCCCATGAAAAATGGGCGGGTTTGGACCCCGGCGGCATCGAGGCGCCGCGCCAGCTCAAAGGCATCGAAGTCCACGGTCTCGTCCAGCAGCACGGCATACATCCAGACGGACGAGCGGGCCCAGGGCTCGACGTGGGGCTGGCGCAGCGGCAGCCCGGCCAAGCCCGCGTTGTAGCGGGCCGCCATCGCGAGCTTGCGGGCCAGCAGCTCATCCACCCGCTCCAGTTGCGCGCAACCGATGGCGGCCTGGACGTTGGTGATCCGGAAGTTCCACCCCCGGTCCTCGTGGCGGAACCGTTCGCGGGCCCCGAAGCACAGGTTGCGTCGCGCCCGCAGGCGCTCTGCCAGGACGTCGTCATCCGTCAGCACCATGCCGCCCTCGCCGCAGGTGATATTCTTGTTGGCGTAAAACGAGAAGCAGGCGAGATCGCCAAACCCTCCGCAGCGGCTCCAGGCGCCGTTGACCTGGCATTCCGCGCCGTGGGCTTCCGCCGCGTCTTCCACGATGCGGAGCGCGTGTTGCGCCGCGATCTGCGCGATCTCCTGCATGGGTGCGGGGTGCCCGTAAATGTGGACTGGCATCATGGCCACGGTCTGCGGGGTTATCCGCCGCCGGACATCGTCGGGATCAAGGCAGTAGGTGCGCGGATCGCAGTCTGCCAGCACCGGCCGCAGTTGGTTCCGCAAAACGGCTTCCAGGCAGCTGACAATGGTGAACGACGGCAGGATCACCTCGCCGCCGGCCGGCAGGTTCAAGGCGGAAACCGCCAGCTCCAGCGCCACGGTCCCGTTGCACACCGCCACGCCATGCTTCCGGCCGCAATAACCGGCCCAGCCTTGTTCAAACCGCTCGATGTATTGGCCGGCCGAAGATATCCAGCCGGTGCGCACGCAATCCGCCACGTACTCCTGTTCGCGGCCGTTCAGCAGCGGCTCATTGACGGGGATCATGGGTGGTCCACGAGTTCATGGTTCCGGTTGTCTGGTTGGTGGCCGCTGAAACGCCGATTCAGCGCGCCTGTGCCCGGAAGTGGGCGATGATGTTGTCCAGGATCGCATCCAGCGACATGCGCGGCGCAAACCCGATCAGGCCCTGCAACTTTTTCAGGCTGGGCACCCGGCGGGGCATGTCCTCAAAGTCCTGGTTGTACACCTGCTCGTACGGGATGTTCTGGATGGTCGAGCGCGACCCGGTCTTGGCGATGATCCGTTCCGCGAGCTGGCGCACGCTGACTTCTTCGACCCCGCCGATGTTGACCACCTCGCCGTAGGCCGCCGGCGTGATGATCAGTTTCATCAGGGCCGGGCACACCTCGGAGACGTGGGTGAAGGTGCGCGACTGGCTGCCGTCGCCGAACACGGTGATGGGCTCATTTTTCAACGCCTGCTGGACAAAGCGCGGGATCACCATGCCGTATTCGCCGGTCTGGCGCGGGCCCACGGTGTTGAACAGCCGCACCACGATCGTAGGCAGTTGGTGGCTGCGGTAGTAGGCGATGGCGGTGAACTCGTCCATCAGCTTGGACGCCGCATAGCACCAGCGCGCCTTGTGGGAGGCGCCGAACACGATGTCGTCCTCCTCGGCCAGCGGGGCGTTCTCCTGCTTGCCATAGGCCTCGGACGTGGAGGCAATCAGCACCTTTTTGCGGAACTTGCCACACATGCGCAGGATCAGCTCCGTGCCCATGATGTTGGTGGTGATGGCCGCCAGCGGGTTTTCCAAAATGTACTTCACGCCCACGGCCGCCGCGAGGTGGAAGACCATGTCGCAAGTGCCCACCAGCTCCAGGGTGATGTTCTCGTTGAAGATGGTGTCCGTGTACATATGAAACCGGCGCTTGTACTCCGGGTTTTCCTGGAGATGCCGGACGTTGTCCAGGCGCCCCGTGGACAGGTCGTCGATGACATACACCTCGGCGCCCGCCTTGAGGTACTCCTCGGCCAGGTGGCTGCCGATGAACCCTGCGCCGCCGGTGATCAATACTCTTTTATCTGTCATGGGTTACCTCGCTCAATGGGCTGGTGCTGATTTAGCTAAACTTCCGGCCGCCGGCTCAAGCTCCCACGCGGCCCAAAAATGCTGCGTGGCTTGCTGAAATTGTTCGGTCACCTCGGGAATCGCCGGCACCCGCGCCGCGGCCAGGCCCTCCTGGATTTGCCCGGCGGTTAAGCCGGCGGCCCGTGCAATGAACAGCGCATCCTGCAGGTCCTGGGGATCGGCCCGCATCAGCTTGCTCAACAGCAAATCCATGTCCGCGAGGCGGAAGACGCGCAACATGCTGAATGCAATCCCAATGGCTTGGCGCCGGGCGCGCCAGTCCGGCCGCAGAATGACCTGATCCTCGGTGAACAGGTGGCTGATGTAGAGCCCGGTGGGCGCCAACGCCTGGTTCGCGCCATCGATCGCCTCCCAGAAGTTCCCGGCTTGCAGCAACCGCTCGGCCTGGCCTTCCCACAGGATGGCATCGACATCCAGGCTCAGCAGCGCATCTGCCGGCGGCGTGGCAAAGCCCAACTGGATGGCCGCGCGGCCATAGAGCGTCAGGTCAACCTCCGTGGTCAGGCGGGCGTCCAAGGCCTGCAGGATGGTCAGCGCGTTCATGTCAGGAAACCAGCCGCCAGCCGGCGGCGTTGGGCCGGCCCGGCATCATGATCGGCTCGCCCAGCCGCGTCCAATGGATCAACGGCGAGCGCAAGGCGGGCTGCTTGTCCAAGGCCTGGTGGATTTGCTGCCACGCCGGATGCCCGGGATCTACCCGCAACGCCTGGCGGGCCAACTCGGCCAGCACCGGCTGGGTGCGCTCCATGCGGGCCAGGCGTAACAGCCGCGCCAGATCGAGGCCCGGCCGGCTGATACGCTGCGCGGCCAGGCGCAGGATCTGGGGGCGGTCCTGGCTTTGCGGCTGGCATAAAGCAGTGACCCATTCTTCATCGCTCAACAGGTCTGGCGTGGGCATCTCCGTGGCGTCGGCCACGGGGCCGCCGGCACGAAACACCACGCGCACCCCGCGATGGTTGGCCAGATCCACCAGCCAATCTTCCATCGTCGTGGCTTGCGGCGCCGGATAGTCGCGCATCAAGCGCAGGATTTTGTGGCGCAACGGCGAGACCGTCATCGTCACCCCCAGGCGGTCTCCAAGCCGGTTCATGAAACCTTGTCATCTTCCCGGCCCGGGGCGGAGGCGCCGCGAGCAGGCTGGGGTGTGGCCCAATCAATATCCGCCAGGGTCAACAGGGTGTCCGGCGCCAGGTCGCGCGTTGTGCGGCGGCCCACGACGCGTTCGAACCACGCCGGGTCCAGGCCTGTGCCCGGCCGTTTGCATGCGACATGTTCCGGCCGCAGGACGGCGCCGGCGCGCAGGGCGGCGCGGCACACCAGGCTCTTGCGCACGTGCGCCCGGTTGGCCAGTTCGCTGGGCATGGGCCGCTTGTGGCCGTCGCCCAGGGCCAGCTCCACTTCGCGCACGGACTGCACCAGGCGCGCCAGCCCGGCCGGATCCAGCGATGCACCGTGGTCCGGCCCCGGCAGTCCGCAATCCAGGGTAAAATGTTTTTCGATAATGCACGCGCCGGCCGCCACGGCCCAGGGGCTGGCGCCCACGCCGGCCGTGTGGTCCGAGAATCCAACCGGGCAGCTGAACGCGCGGGCCATGGTCCAAATCGCGCGCAGGTTAGCCTCGGCCGGTGCCGCCGGGTACTCGGTGGTGCAGTGCAGCAACGCCAGCGGCACCGGCGGGTTGGCGTTGCTGAACACCTGCCAAGCCGCCTCCACCTCGCCCAGCGTGCACATGCCGGTGGCGAGGATCACGGGCTTGTTCTTGCGCACAACCTGGCGCAGGAACGGAAGGTTGGTGGTGTCCGTGGACCCGATTTTGTAAGCCGCCACGCCCAGCGCGTCCAGTGCCGACAAGCTCTTCTCCTCGTAGGGCGTAACCAGGTACAGGATGCCCGCGGCCTCGCAATGCTGTTTCAGTTCAGCGTGTTGGGCGGGGGTCAGGGCCAGGGCGCGCAACATATCCAACTGGCTGCCGGCCGCGCCCGTGGTCTCGCGCTGGTACGGCGCTTTGCCCGCGCCGGCCGCCACCAGTTCCTCCGGGTCGAAGAGCTGGAACTTGACCGCGTCCGCCCGGGCCGCCCTGGCCGCGTCGATCAGGCGATGCGCCAAGTCCATGTGGCCGTTGTGGTTGACGCCCGCTTCGGCAATGATGAACACCGGGTGCCCGGGCCCGATCCGGCGGCCGGCGATATCAATCCAGTCAGCCACACGTCTCCCTGGGTGTGGCCCCATGGCAGACTTCGTCCCGGTCACTTCCGGGGCCATGATCCGCGTTGCCCTCGAAAATGTTGCTCGTGCTCATAGGATGCCCCATGTTGTCAGCATGGAATGGCTATATATATGTAGATATCCGGCGGATTGTCCATTATGAATTAGATCAAACTCATCGGCCGGCATCCCGGCCGGCGGCGGGCGGCGCGATCGGTTTTGATAACTAGGGTATTGTTTCGCGGCCGGAATCGGGTACCATGGCGGCGCAATGGGATGCCCGCCCGGGCCGAAAGGGTGCCGGGCAAAGCCAGGGAAAAGGAGTCGCGCGGGTGCCATATGGGAGAAGCTGACCCAGTTGATATTTCGGTCGTTGCGCCGGTGTATAACGAAGCGGAGTGCATCGAGGCGTTCTGCGAGCAGGTGCACAAGGCGCTGGCGGCGCTTGGCCGGCCGTACGAAATCATCCTGGTGGACGACGGCAGCCAGGACGGCTCGTGGGACAAGATGGTCTCCATGGTCCCGCGCATCCCGGGCCTGCGGCTGATCCGGTTCCGCCGCAACTTCGGCCAGACCGCGGCCATGAGCGCCGGGTTCCACCACGCGCGCGGCACGGTCATCATCACCATGGACGCCGACCTGCAGAACGATCCCGCGGATATTCCCCGCCTGCTGGAACAATTCGACGCGGGCTTTGACGTGGTCAGCGGTTGGCGCCAGGACCGGCAGGATGCGTGGCTGAGCCGCAAGTTGCCGTCCATGGTCGCCAACTATGTGATCAGCACGATCACCGGGGTCAAGCTGCACGATTACGGATGCACGCTCAAGGCGTACCGCCGCGAGGTGATGTCCGGCGTACACCTCTACGGCCAGATGCACCGCTTTATTCCCGCCCTGGCCAGTTGGGTGGGCGGCCGCGTGACCGAAGTGCCGGTGCGGCACCATCCGCGGCGGTCGGGGGTGTCCAAGTACGGCTTGTCGCGCACCGGCCGCGTGATCCTCGACCTGGTCACCGTGCAGTTCCTCATGCGCTACAGCACCGGGCCCATGCACCTGTTCGGCAAGCTGGGCAGCTTCTTCGCGCTGCCCGGCCTGCTGTTGCTGCTGATGATCGTGGGCACCAATCTCTCCTATCACCTGTTCGGCACCGAACTGGGGGCGGACTTGATCAAGCGGCCCTTCTGGATCATGACCGCGTTCATGCTCCTGTTCATGGGCATGCAGTTTGTCAGCATGGGCCTGCTGGCGGAAGTGCAGATCCGCACCTACCACGAGTCCCAGGGCAAACCGGTCTACGTGATCAAGGAAATCGTCGCGGCGGACCCGGCGCCAACCCGCGCTGCTGCCGGCGCATGACCGGCGGCTTCATCCCCTGGCTGGCGGCGTTGCCCGCCGGCGCGCCCCCGCCTCCCGGCGACCTGGCCGCGTTCGGCAACGCATGGATTATTGGCCTGGCCTACCTGGTCCTGGTGGGGCTGGGGTTCGTGGTGGCTGCGGGCCTTCTGGCCGCGGCCCTGCGCCGCCCGGATCGCTGGACGCCGGCGCCGGACTTCCTGGCCCAGCGCGCCTGGCCCCTGGCCGCCGTGTCCCGCCTGATGATCTGGCTGCTGGTCCTGCACGGCGCCGGCCTGACGCTCAACCTGCTGGCCATGGAGGCCGGCCTGTGGCCGGGGCTGGACGAAACCACCGTGGCCGTGATCGTCCAGAGCCTGGTTTTTCATGGCGCCGGCCTGGTCCTGGTCCTGGCGCTCCTGCGGCCGCAGCGCGTGCCGTGGCGGCGCATGTTGGGCGCGCCCGACCCCGCGCCCTTGCGCGCGACCGTGCAAGGCCTGCTGTTTTATCTCGGCACGTTGCCGTTCCTGCTGGTGGGTTCCCTGGTTTACCAGCTCTTGCTCAGGCAGCTTGGGGTGGACGTCAACTTGCAGGACGTGGCCTGGGCGGTCTCCGGTGACCAACCGGCCGCCGCCGCCTTGTACCTGGGCTTGTTTACCGTGGTCGTGGCGCCTTTATTTGAAGAAGTGCTGTTTCGCGGCATTCTCCTGCCCATGGTGGCCGCCCGGACCGGCCTGGTGGTGGCCATGACGCTGGTCTCGCTGCTGTTTGCCGGCCTGCATTTCCACCTGCCCTCGCTGGCGCCCCTGTTCATCATCTCCATGGCCTTCTCGCTCGGTTACGCGATTTCCGGATCCCTGGTGACCGCGTTTGTCATGCACGCCCTGTTCAACGGGATCAACCTGGCCCTTCTGTATATCCTGCGCAGCGGCTGAACCATAGTGACCACACGCTGGTCACTAATATCCATTTCTGGACATTGTTTGGCCGTTCCCGGGCCGGCGACGGCGATGGCTTTATTCACAATACATTGCAGGCGTTATTGTTGTGTATTAGCTTCTGATTTTCATAAAATTGGCATGGCAATTGCATTAGTAGATGGCGCTGCAGAGAGAAGGCAGCGAGCGGGTTCGGAAGAGGATAAGGGACCGAACCGGGTAGTGAAGGTAAGAAAAACAAAAACAACGAAATAAAGTAAAGAAAGGCAGAACTAAAATGAAGCAGAACAAAATGGCATTCACCCTGGTGGAAATCATGATCGTAGTGGCGATTATCGGCTTGCTGGCCGCGATCGGCATACCCGCGTTTGCCCGCGCTCGTGAAACCGCCCGGACCAAAGCCTGCATCAACAACCTGCGCCAGATCGACGGGGCGAAGGAACAGTTTGCGATCGAGAACAACGGCGCTGAAGGCGACACCGTGGCCGATTCGGACATCACGGTTTACATCAAGGGCGGCGCGATCCCGACCTGCCCGGCTGGCGGCACCTACACCACCGGCGACATTGGCGCTGATCCGGACTGCGACTACACCGATCACGATCTTCCGTAACCCGCGCATCCGCGCGATCCACCGGGAGGACCCCGCATCAGCGGGGTCCTCTTTTTTTAAACGCGCCGCCGGCCCGCCCCACTTCTCCCGCCGCCGGTTTCCAGTTCGCCGATCATGAACCGGAATTTCTTGACGCTGGGCCAGCGGAAAACGCATTATAACAATTCAATCAATACGTGCCGGGCAGCGATGTACCTGCTGCGTGGTTGGACCCAAACGATCAATAATTATGAGCAAAAAAGCCGGTAATCAGAAAAGAGAAATGGACGGCAAGGCGACCCAGGCCGCAAGCGGGAGCGGGCTGGCGCCGGACGCCGATGTGTTTACTGCGGATGCGGGGCCGTTTTTCCGCCGCATCGACTGGGCTGCCTTTTGGGCGGCGTTCCTGCTGGCGCTGGGGGTGTATGTCTACACCCTGGCGCCCACGGTCACGCTGGAAGATTCCGGCGAACTGGCGGTGGCTTCCGACTACCTGGGCGTGCCGCATCCGCCGGGCTACCCCATCTGGTCGCTGCTGACCTGGTTTTTCCAGTGGGTGTTCCACCTGGTGACGTACCACGGGCATCCGAACCCGGCGTGGTCGGTGGGCCTGTGCTCGGCGTTCTTTGGCGCCCTGGCCAGCGGGTTGCTGGCCATGCTGGTGAGCCGGTCGGGCACGGAAATCCTGCGCAGCATGAAGCGCGAAACCGAACTGCTGGGGTTCACCACCGAAAACGCGATTTGCTGGGTCAGCGGGGTGACCTGCGCGCTGCTGTTCGCGTTTACCCCGGTCCTGTGGTCGCAGGCGGTGATCGTGGAGGTGTACGCGCTGAACGCGTTCTTCCTGATGATTGTCGTGGTGCTGCTGTACGTCTGGATGGAGCGCAAACACCAGGACCACCTGCTGTACGCGCTGGCCTTCCTGTTCGGCCTGGGATTGACCAACCACCAGTCGCTGATGTTCCTGGGCCTGGCCCTGGTGGTCGCGGTCATGATCACCGACATCAAGCTGTTTCGCGATTACGTCATTGTCGGCATCTTCTTCTTCATCATGCTGGCGGTTAACGGGTGGGCGGCGAAAAATGGCCATCCGGAATGGACGTGGTCCTACGGGCCCAACTGGGGCGCGGAGTGGTACAAGTCCGGGTTCTGGTGGTGGTCGCTGTACGCGGTGGTGGTGCCGGTGGCCGCGATGTTCGTGCTGCCCAACGGCCGGCGCGTGGGCCTGAGCATCCTGCTGGTGGAACTGGGCGGCAGCTTCTACTTGTACATGGCGTTTGCCTCTGAACAGAACCCGCCGATCAACTGGGGCTACCCGCGCACGTGGGAAGGCTTCATGCACGCGCTCACCCGCGGCCAGTACGAGAAGATCAGCCCCGTGGACAACTTCAAGGGCATGGTCAAGGACCCGCTGCATTTCCTGGCCCAGGTGAACGCCATCGTGACCGCGCCGGGCGGGTACAATTCCGTAGTCGCCCAGTTTGCGTGGTATATATCCTGGCTGGCGGCGCTGCCGTTCTTCTTCTTCAAGAAAATCAGCCGGCAGACGCGCATGTGGCTGGTCACCTCGCTCATCGGGTTCCTCTCGATGACGATCATCTTCATCGTGTTCCAGAACCCGCAGCTGGACGTGCAGACGTTGTTCATTGGCCGCGTCCAGTACATCCAGGCCCACGCCATCTACGCCATGTGGATCGGCTACGGGCTGGTGTTCGGCCTGACCTTCCTCGACACGCTGCTGGGCCAGCGCAAGGCGTTGCGCAACGCCATCCTGGCCGCGGCGCTGCTGCTGTCCCTGGTGCCCATCCTGCGCAACGCCTACGACCAGAACTTCATCAAGCTGGTCGGCGGTTGCGAGCAGAACGGCCACGATTTCGGCTGGCAGTTCGGCAACTGGCAGTTGCGCGGCGCGGTCGGGATCAAGGAGGACCTGCAATACCTCCACGACGACGAGTTCGAAAAAGAGTGGGCCGCGTATCCCAACCCGGCCTACCCGCCCGAGATGGGGCCCAACGCCATCTTCTTCGGCGGCACTGACCCGGGCCGGTTCGTGCCGACCTACATGATCTATTGCGCCAAGGTCCGGCCGGACGTGTTCCTCATCACGCAGAACGCGCTGGCCGACAATACCTACATGAACGTGATGCGCGACCTGATGGGCAACGACATCTGGATCCCGTCGCAGCAGGACAGCAACTACGCGTTCAAGAAATACGTCGAGGATATCCAGGCCGGGCGCATCCCGGCCGGCGCAGACGTCAGCTTCAAGGATGGCCGCGTCAGCGTGCAGGGCGTGCAGGGCGTGATGATGATCAACGGCATCCTCTGCAAGATGATCTTCGAGGCCAACAAGCACAAGCACGACTTCTACGTCGAGGAGAGCTACGTCATCCCCTGGATGTATCCCTACCTCTCGCCGCACGGCCTGATCATGAAGATCAACCAGGAGCAACTGCCCAGCCTGACGCCGGAGATGATCAAGGACGACACGGACTTCTGGAACTGGTACTGCCGGCGCCTGATCGGCGTGGTCACCAACGTGCCCATGGACTTCACGCCCGAGGTGCCGCAGGGCGCCCCGGTCGAGGTGCTGAGCATGGACCCGCAGGCGGGAACCCAGCGAATCCGCTACGGCGGCAACCCCAAGTTCCAGCGCGATGTCGTGGCGTGCAAGACGTTCTCCAAGCTGCGCAGCGCGATTGCCGGGCTCTACGCCGCCCGGCGCATGTTCCCCGAGGCGGAGTATGCTTTCCAGCAGGCGATCGACCTGTACCCGTTGAGCCCGGAAGCCAACTTCCGCCTGGCCGATATCTTCATGCAGCAGCGCAAGTTCACCGAGGCGCGAGTGCTCATGGATGCCTTCATCAAGCAGGACCCGGCCAACGACAAGGTCATGGGCTTCCTGGATCAAATCAAGGAAACCGAGAAAAACGATGTCCGCCGGCGCGAGTTGGAGGCCTCCTTCGGCCAGGGCCAGGGCGGCGACGTGAACGCGGCGCTCGAGCTGGCGGACATTTACAGCAAGCTGTCGCTCACGCCCCAGTTCGAGCAGCTCTCCCGCAGCATCCTCAACCAGGGCAACCTGCCGCCCCAGGTTATCCTGCAGGTGGCCCAGCTCTACGCCAACGCGCGGCGCGCCGACCTGCTGGAAGAGGCCCTGCTCAAGTACCTCGAGCGCAGCGGCGACAACCAGCCCGCCGTGCTGCTGGACCTGTCCGCTGTCCAGTTCGCCCTGGGCAAGAACGAGGCCGCCGTCCAGTCCATGGCCCGCGCCATCCAGGCCGGCGGCGAGCCGGTGCGCGAGCAGATCCGCCAGGACCAGCGCTTCGAGGCGGTTCGCGAAATGCCGGAATACCGGCGGCTGGTGCCCTCCGCGCCGGCCAACGTGGTGCTGCCATTCACCGGGATGTAAGGCGGTCCGGGCTGGATGCGCGGCCCGGCCGGCGATGGATATGAACGCCTTCAACCTGACGCCCATCCTGTCCTGGCGCTGGTTTCCGGCCTTGCTCCAGTGGGCCACCGTGGCCGTGTTCGCGGCGATCCTCGCCGTGCTTTTTTTCGGACCGGCGCATGCCAACCTGGGGTTGCTGCTCACGTGGCTGGTGTGGTGGCCGCTCCTGGCCGTGTCGATCCTGTTCGTGAGCCGCCTGTGGTGCGCCGTGTGCCCGTTCTCGGCCGTCAGCGACCTGGTCCAGCGCGGCGTGGGCAACCGGCTGCGCGTGCCGCGGTTCGTGAGCCGCAACGGCCTCTGGATCATGGTGGGGGCGTTCATGGTCCTCACGTGGGCGGAGATCTATTTCGATATCGTGGAAAGCCCGCTCGGCACCGGCGTGCTGCTGCTGTGCATCCTGACCGGCGTGGTGGCCATGGGCGCGTTCTTCGAGCGGCGCGCCTGGTGCCGCTACATGTGCCCGCTGGGCGCCATGACCGGCCTGTACGCGCGCGTGGCCATGGTCGAACTGCGCGGTGATCCGGCGCGCTGCCGCGAGTGCCGCGACCTGGAGTGTTTCCAGGGCAGCGCGGCCGCGCCCGGGTGCCCCCTGTTCGAGGTGGCGCGCGGCATGGACAGCAACGCCAACTGCAGCCTGTGCGGCAACTGCGTGAAAAATTGCCCCGACCAGTCGCTGCGCCTGCGCCTGCGGCCGCCGGGCGTCGAGCTGGCCGCGGTTCGCCGGCCGCGCCTGCCGGACGCGGTGTTCATTGGGCTGCTGCTCGGGCTCATCACCGGGCTGAACTTTTTTGAGGCCGCCGAGTTTGCCGCGGCCACCGGCCTGCGGGCCACGCTGACGCTGCTGGTCTTCCTCGGCGGCGGCCTGGCGGCCCAGGCCGCGTGCGGCCGGGCGGCCGGCCGGCGCCTGGCCGAGGCCTGGCCCAGCGCCATGACCCGCTTCGCCTATGCCCTGGTGCCGCTGCTCCTGGCCGCGCACATCGGCCATACCGGGACCGAGTTGCTGCTGGAGGGCCACGAGATCCCCGTGGCCGTCATGGCCGGCGCCGACGAGGGAAGCCGCGCGTTGCCAGCCTGGCAGGCCTGGCTCATGCGGCCGACGGCGGTCTGGCTGGTGGCCGGGTTCCATGCGCTGGTGCTGGCCGGCGGCTGGGCGCTGACGCTCGGGCTGATCCGCCGGATCGCCGCCCGCGCGGCCCCGGACCCGGCGCAAGCGCAATCCGTGCGCCGGCCCTGGATATTCCTGGCGTCGCTGTTCGCCGTGGTCAACCTCTCGCTGGCCCTGCTGGGGTTGTATGACTGACGCCCTGCCCATCCTGCTGGCGTTCGGCGCGGTGAACGGGGGCCTCATCGCCGTGGCCGCGCTGCTCAAGGCGCGCCGCGCGGCGCAGGCCCGGCCTCGCGCCGCGGCGCTGCCGGATGAGCACCTGGAGCTGGGCAACGACATCCTGGCCATGACCCGCGCCCTGGACCGGGTGGCCGAGTGGGTCGGGCGCGCGGACTGGCCGGCGCGGGCCCAGTTGGAAATCTCCCTGCTGGCCGAAGAGATGCTGGCCCTGGTCATGCGCCAGGGCCGGCCGCAGGACCGGCCGCACCGCCTGGAGCTTGGGCTGGAGTTCCGCGCCGGCGCCGTGCGCATCCGCCTCACGGACGATGGCCGCCCCCTGGCGCCGGGCGCGCTGGCGCCGCAGGCCGCGCCGCGCACCGCCGAGGAGATCGACCCGGACGCCCTGGAGCTCCGCATCCTGCAGGGCATGGCGGACGAACTGACCTATGACTCCCGCGACGGCCGCAACACCTTGACCGCCACCCGCCGCGTGGACCGGCCGCCGGCCGACCCGGCGCCATAACCCCCGCCTTTCGCCAGCGGCGCGGCATCGTCGGCACCGGTTCCGCGGCTTGACCGCCCCGGCGGCACCCGCTATTATCCTGCATTGTATTACTGGCATTGAGGCAAACACCATGGAGGATGGCTCTGATGATCACGCGCGTACCGTTCGGTTGGACAACCACTCTCAAGTTCATGCTGATGCTGGCCTGCGTGGCGGGCCTCTGGGCCGGTTGCGATTCAGGCTCGGGATCCAGCGACGATGAATTCGCTTCTTTCGTCTTCGTCAACGATACCAACAAGCGCATCCAGGTCATGCGGGACGGGGGCACGGAATGGGATGGCGCCGAATCGTTTCAGCTCGTGGGCATGGGCGCTGAGCGCACCGTGGCCCTGCGGCAGACCGGCAAGATATCCTATGCCTATGTCGTGCTCGATGGCGGCAGCGTGAAGGCCGAGCAGTCCGGCCGGGAAATATTTTTCCGCTATAATTGATCGTCCCATGGCCGGCCGATGGGCGCGGGCCCTATATTTTATCGCGGGTTAAGGGAATAGTAGAAAATGAGGATGGATCGTGCGGGGCGCCTGCGGCCAGGGCCCCGGCAGGACCGGGCACGGCCGTTGCAGAGGGGCCCGCGGCTTAATGTCGTGGGTATTTCGTAGTTGCACTCCCATAAACTCAGGGTTGTCATGAAAAAAAGACGGTTTGGGTTTACCTTGGTGGAAATCATGATCGTGGTGGCGATTATCGGCCTGCTGGCCGCGATCGGCATACCCGCGTTTGCCCGGGCGCGGGCCACCTCGCGGCGGAACATTTGCATCAACAACCTGCGGCAACTGGATGCCAGCACCGAGCAGTGGGCCATGGAAAACAACGCGGTGGATGGGGACTCCGTGGCGACGTCCGACCTGGACCCCTACCTGAAAAATTCGATCAACTCCGGTTTAGTGTGCCCGGCGGGCGGCACGTACACCGTCACCGTGGTCGGCGCGGATCCCACCTGCGACTTCGGGGACGGGCACGCGCTGTAGGCGCGCGCAACATGGCCGGCCGGCCACCGCGGTCGCGCCATCATGCGCCGGGCCGCGCCGGGAGCGAGAAGTAGAACGTTGCGCCCCGGCCCGCCGCGCCTTCGGCCCAGGCTTGGCCGCCGTGGCGCTGGATGATCCGGCGTACGCTGGCCAGGCCCACGCCGGTGCCCTCAAACTCGTCCACCCGGTGCAGGCGCTGGAACAGCCCGAATAGCTTGTCGGCGTAGCGCATGTCAAAGCCGGCCCCGTTGTCTTTCACGAAAAACACGGGGCTGCCGTCCGCGGCCGGCTGGTGCCCGATCTCGATGACCGCGTCGGGTTGGCCGCGGGTGAACTTGATGGCGTTGGCCAGGAGGTTCACGAGGACCGTCTTCAACATCGCGGCATCGCCCTGCACGTCCGGCAAGGGGCCGCTGCGCCAAGTCACCGCGCGCCCCTGTAATTCCGCCTGGAGGCTCTCCCGGGCCTCGCGGACCAGTTGGTCCATGCTGACGCGCATCCGCATCAGATCGGCGCGGCCCATGCGGGAAAACGCCAGGATATCGTCAATGAGCCGGCCCATTTGGACGGCGGCACCGGCAATCACATCCAGGAAATGTCGCTGCTGGTCGTCCATGCTCGCCGGCGGGCGCTCCAGGAGTAGCCGGACGTACCCCTGGAGGTGGCGCAACGGCGCGCGCAGATCGTGGGAAATCGAGTAGCTGAAGGCTTCCAGTTCCTGGTTGGCGGTGGCCAGTTGGGCCGTGCGGTCGCGCACCCGCTGCTCCAGTTCCGCGTTCAGCCGGCGGACCTCCTCCTCGGCTTTGACCCGCTCGGTGACATCCTGGATCGTGCCCGCGGAGCGCAGCGCCGTGCCTTGTTCATCGTAGAACGTCTGGCCGCGCTCGTGGACGAACTTGATGCGTCCATCCGGCATGCGCAGGCGGTGCACCAGGCTATGCGGTTGGTGGGTGGCCACGGACTCGGTATACGCCCGGTTCACAAGGTCCCGGTCGTCGGGATGAATCGCGCCGAGGAACGCCTCGTAGGAGGCTCCGAACCGTTCCGGATCCAGCTCGAAGATGCGGAAGATCTCATCCGACCAGGTCAGGCGTTGGTCGGCCAGGTTCAGCTCCCAGTTCCCGATATGGGCCAGTTGCTGGGCCTCGGTCAGGCGTTGGGCATTGTCCTGCAGTGCCTGATCGGCCCGCTTGCGCTGGGTGATATCCTCAAACACCGTGGCGAATTGTCCCGGCCCGGGCGAGAATGCGGAAATATTGTAATGCCGGCGCAGTGGCGGAAAATACGTTTCAAAGACACACGGCACCCCGGTTTCCGCGACCCTGGCGTAGACCTCCAGGTACGGCGGGGGCGTCGCGCCGTAGAGCGCGCTGGCCAGCGTTCCCCGGGTTTGGGCCACGGACAGCCCGGTGTTTTTTTCATACGCCGGGTTAACATCCAGGATCCGGTAGTCCACAACCGCGCCGTGGCCATCGCGTACCAGTTCGTGCAGCGCCACGCCTTCGATCATGTTTTCAAATAGGCCGCGGAACCTGGCGGCCTCTTGGCGCCGGGCGGTTTCCATGGCTTGCCGCTCGGTGACGTCCTGGCCGGTGGAGAGCAGCCCCAAAGCGCGGCCCCGGGCATCTTTGATGGTCTTGTCATACCACTCAATCAGGCGCTCGCTCCCGGTTTTGGTGACAATCGCGTTGATGTTGCCCTGGGTTTGAATGTCATGCACAGCGGCGAGAAACAGGGCCCGGATGTTTTCCTGCTCCCGCGGCGGAAGGAACGTGGTGAACCAGTCGCGACCCTGCACCTCATCCTGGCGATAGCCGGAAAGCCGCTCCATGTAGGGGTTGATGCGCACGATCCGGCCCTGGGTGTCCAGCACCACCATGACCGTCTGCGCCGTGGCAAAAATGGTGTCTGCCAAGCCGGTCGCATCCTCCAGTGGGACGGGCGGAGTTCGGGGGGCGGAGTTCATGGGCCAACTCCATGGGTTGGGACGGCAAGTTTCAGGCAGCGCGCCACAGCATCCCGGGTGGCTGCCGACCGGGCGTCGGTCAGGGGTTGCTCGCTATAAACGATGGCGCCCCAGTTGTCCGCCAGGGGCAGGCGGGTGGCCATGCCCAGGGGCAGGGCAGAGCCCCGGGCTCCGGCCACGTAGGACCAGCGCCGCCCGGTGATGCGCGCCAGGTGGATTACCACCCCGTGGCGTCCGCCCACTTCGGCCAAACGTTGCTCGATGCGCGCCCGGTCCAATGGTTCAATGGATTGCATGGCTCGCTCCGGAATCTACTCGTTACGCCGCGATTTGGAAACCACGAAGCGTCAAAGACCGTTATCGAAGGCACCCCCAAGGACGTTTGGCCCCCGATGGTAGCGGCATTTTTGCGATCTGGCCCACGGGTTGGCTGTATTCTGTCGCCGACATTTTTGCAGAAGAAACTGGACAATTGTTGCGGACGAGAAAATAATGCATTTAAGTAGTAGACAAAACAAATTCCGGGAGGCTGAAAATGGAAAAACACAATAGCCGATATGCGAAACAATCGTTGGGCCACGATCGCTGGCTGGGGTGGGTTGCTGCAGCGTCCTTGCTGCTTGGGGCCAGCCACTGCATGGGCGCTTCTTGGTTTTATGATGTCAGCAGCAACTCGTTCTACCACGCCACGGCCAGCGGCGTGTCCAACTATTTTCACCCCACGCCGCCAACAGCCGGGGGAACAAACCGCGCGCGGATTGGCACGACGGGTGGCTACATTGCCTATACCAACACCGAAATCCATCCCACCGACACGACCAATTTTGGCGTGCGCATGGTTGCGCCCACCACCGCCTCGGTAAATAAATATTCCGTATATGGCAATGCCGGGGGCAAAACCGGTTATCTGAGATGTAACTTCATCGTCTCTGGCGGCAGCCAGGGGATGTGGTTTTTTTGTTTGGGGAATGGGGCCATATTTTCGGACAACAACGGCATTTCCACGGCGCCCATGTTCGCCCTGCTGCGCCTGTCAAACTCGGCCAGCGATACCGTGGTTACGCGCTACCTGAGCAATGCCACCTACGTGGCGGTATCGTATCTGACCGAGCAACTGGTCACCAATTCGATCGAAATCTACTACAACAACAGCACCGCAGGTGCCAATTATAGCCGTGGCGGCGCGCAGACCCTGGGCGTCAATAAATGGGACTTGTGGGTCAACGATGCGTTGGTCGGCGACGAGCAACACAAAGGCGCCCTGGCGGATGATACGGCCATCAACTCTTTCATGGTCTTTGGCCAAGGCTCGGCCGGCAATGTGGCGGTTTTCCAGATGGACGACATGTACTACGGCAACGCCGTGCCCACGCTGGTAACCTTGGCGTCGTTTGCCGTGACCGTCGAAAATGGGCTGGTCGTCGTGCGCTGGGAAACCGCGTCCGAAGAGCGGACCGTGGGCTTCCATCTTTACCGCCAGGGCGCCGAAGGCGCTTGGCTGAAGGTCAACGCGGATTTGATCCCCGCGCAAGGTGGCCTCGCTGGCGGCGCGGCCGGCGCGGCCTACAGCTTTGTGGACATGACGGCCGTCCCGGGCACAATGTATGTTTACAAATTGGTGGAAATTGAGGACACCGGCGCAGAAAACACCTATGGGCCCTTTGAGCGCTTCACCGGCCCGGTCCAGCTTAACTCGGCCACGGCAACGCCTGCGGGCATGGAACTGCGCTGGGCCAGCCGCGATCTGGAAATGTACAGCGTCCTGCGCGCCAGCGACCTGCTGACCGGCTTCAGCACAATCCGTTCAGGGATACCTGCCACGCCGCCTGAGAACGTGTTTGTTGATGACACGGCCGGCGGTGCGTCAGCCATGTATTATCGGATTGGGATTGAGCCGTAACGCGGGCCAGCTTGCCGGGTTGGCTCGCCGCTGATCGTTGTGGGCGGCGCAAAATAACTCTCGGCGTCGCGGTTCACGCTTGCTTTTGCCGGTTGGGATCAGTAGATTGCCGGACTTATTAAGTCGGTCGATTTCGGGGTGTAGCGCAGACTGGTAGCGCGTTTGGTTCGGGACCAAAAGGTCGCGGGTTCAAATCCCGCCGCCCCGACCACTTTAGATGGCTGGTGTAGCGCAAGTTGCACCAGCCATTTTTGTTTGGCGATCTCATGCCGGAACACGTACTGGCCACTCGCTGGCCACTTTCTGGGGGCCAGCCGCATCTTTTTCTCCGCCTTGCATCAGCTTGCTGAAATGCGTGGCGGCCTTCTGGGACAGCGCTCGGTGGTGTTCCTGCGTGGCCGAAACATATCTTGCCGTGGTGCTGATATCCGTGTGCCCCATCAGCTGGGCCAGAGTCAGGGCATCAACGCCATTTTCAGCTTCGACGCTGGCGAAGGTGTGGCGTAGTGCATAAGGAGCACGCTTGGGGACCTTGGCGCGGCCACATAAACGCTCCAACTTTCGCCGGAAAACATCGGCACTATAGGGCGTGCCGTCATCGTTCAGGAAGACGTAGGGCGAAATATGCGCGGATAGCTGGCGTCGCACGATTTCTTCGGCCTCGACGCTCAGCGGCGCTGAGCGGGGCCGCGCATCACGCTGCACTTTGGCGGTTTTATGTTCTTCCAACCTGATATGAAGACGCTGGGTTTCATCAGCAATGATATGTTCCCGGCGCAGGCCACGAATCTCCTGGGGGCGCAGACCGGTGATCAGACCAAAAAAGATCATGTCCTTGAAATCGCCAGAAGGCAGGCACTCCATCAACGCCAGCACTTCCTCATCGACAAAGCGCTTGGTGGGTGGTGGCGTGTGCGTCATGGGCGGAAATTTGCGCACCGGCATAGGGCACACGTCCCAGTCCTCGGCCCAGCGGAACATGGCCCTGACTTCTTGGAGGAGCCAGTTGCCGCGGTTGGGTCCGCGGCCATGATGTTTGCGGGCACCGTCATGGAACTCGGACAATTTTAATTTCGTTACGGCCGACACCATGCAGGGTCCCATGAACTCCAGGAACAGCTTGACGGCCCGCTGCCGCAGCTTATACGTCGCCGCCGAACGGTTGTTTTCCAGCCACTCCAAGTGGGCGTGCGCCAGTTCCTCCAGGCGCATATCACGGCTGCCGTCAGGGGCTGCCGCCAACGTGGTGGTGGTCGGCGTGATCACCACCGTGCCCGTGGCAATGTCCTTGGCCAGCTTCTTAAGGTCACGCTGGGCTTTTTCCTTGTCAGTCGAAAACCAGAACCGCCGCCTTGTTCCGCCCACTTGCATGCGGACGTAGTAACGACCTGTCGTCGGATCACATTTTATTTTTGTCTTGGCCATGGCTCACCTCAAGTGCCTGGAGGTCGCCACCGCCAGCGGCAGCCGTGGTAGCCGTTCGTTGGCCGGCTTATTCACGATCAGCATGCCCCTGGACGCCGCTACGAACGCCTCTACGTCCGATTCCAGCAGCAGCGTTTTTTTCGTCATGCGCAGGACCGGCAGTCCGCCCTTCGCGATTATCCGGCGCAGCGATGTGGCACCTATTCCAATGGCCTTCGCCGCCTGCACAATCGTCATCTTGCGCTCGGCAATTAACCTGACTTCCCAAGAAATTCATAAAAAGCCAGCAAAAGCGATAAATCGTAGC
>CAZAYP010000025.1:0-70329 GCA_964489425.1 uncultured Verrucomicrobiota bacterium
CCTGGGCCGACCTCCAGGCCCAGGCGGCCGGCGCCACCGGCGTCTGCGGCCGCCTGGCCGCGCTGCCCTGGCCGGCCGCGCCCGCCGCCGAGATCGCCCAGGTGCGCCGCGCGCTGGCCGAGTACCGCGCCGCCGCCGGCGACTGGGCGGACGCGACCGACCACCTGTACAACCGGATCGTGCCGGCCCTGCGCGCGCAGCAGGACGCCCTGCTGCGCCTGGCCCGGACCGCGGAGCACGACGCCTGGTCGCGGTCGGAGCAAAGCAGCGTGAACGTGGGCTGGATCATCCGGCGCACGCCGCAGATGCTGCTTGGGGCGCTGCTGCTGGCCGCGGTGGCGTCCGCGGGCATCGCCTGGGCCATCACCCGGCGCGTCACGCGGCCGGTGACCCAGATCTCCAACCTGCTGGCGGGTTACGCCGAGGGGCAATGGGACCTCACGCGGCGGCTGCCCGCGTTCAGCCGCGACGAGATCGGCGAGATGGCCCGCTCCTTCAATATCTTCATTGATAAACTGCACGGCCTGGTGAAAAACATCAGCGCCGACACGCGCGCCCTGGCCGGCGCGTCCGAAGGCCTGGCCGGGACCGCCAAGACCATGGCCGCCGGCGCCCGGGAACTGGACCACCAGTCCCAGACCGTGCTCGGGACCAGCGAGAAGATGTCCGGCGACATCACCGCCATGGCGGGCGCCGCGACGTCGATGTCGCAGGCGGCCGGGTCGGTGGTGACGGCCATTGACCGGATGAACACCACGATCCAGGACGTGGCCAACAGCTGCGTGATGGGCTCGGAGATCACCCGCGAAGCGCACGCCCAGGCCCAGCACACGCGCGACATCATCACCCAGCTGCAGGCCTCGGCCCGCGACATCGTGCAGGTCGTGGAGCTGATCAACGGCATCGCCGAGCAGACCAACCTGCTGGCGCTCAACGCCACGATCGAAGCCGCCAGCGCCGGCGAGGCCGGCAAGGGCTTTGCCGTGGTGGCGCACGAGGTCAAGCAACTGGCCCGCCAGAGCGCCCAGGCCATCGACCAAATCTCCCGCCAGATCCAGGCGGTGCAGAAAAGCGCCGCCAACTCCGCGGCCGCCCTGGGCAAGATTTTCGAGACCATCGAGCAGGTCAACGAGATTGCCGGCACGATCGCCTCGGCCATGGACCAGCAGGCGGGCGCCACCAACGAGATCCTGCGCAGCATGGAAGGCGTGTCGCAAAACTCCAGCCGCCTGGCGGAGCAGGCCCACACCGCCGTGACCGACGCCGGCGCCGTGGCCACCAGCCTCCAGGCGGTAAACTCGGCCGTGCGCCAGGCCAGCGACGGCGCGCGCCAGGCCAACACCAGCTCCGTCAGCCTGGCCGCCATGTCGGCCAAGCTCAACCAGCTGGTGCAACAGTTCAAGGTGTAGCGAGGGGAACCGCATGCCGCACCGATCCATCATCATTGCCGACGACAGCCCGACCACCCGCAAGCTGGTGGCCCGGGACCTGGACGGGCTCGGGCCGCAGCTGCGGGAAGCCGCCGACGCCGTGCAGGTGATTGAGCTCATGAGCCAGACGCCGGGCGTGGCGCTGCTGATCCTGGATTACGAGATGCCCGGGCTCAACGCCCTGCAACTGCTGGGGGCGCTCCGCAAGCCCGGCCTGGCCGAGCGGCTGAAAAGCATGGGCAACGACAAGACGCCGATCGTCATGCTCGTGGGCAGCGACCGGCGCAGCGACCGCCTGGCCCTGTTCGAGCTGGGCATCGTGGACTTCTTTCTCAAGCCTTTCGCGCGCGGCCAGCTGCGCGCGCGCGCCCAGGCCATTCTGGATCCGCAGGCGGCGCAGCCAGCCGAGCGGACGCTGGCGATCCTCCTGGCGGAAGACAACCTGGTCAACAGCAAGCTGATCAGCAAGATCCTGGCCGGCTGGGGTCACCACGTCAGCCTGGCCCGCCACGGCGCCGAGGCGGTGGCCCTGTTCACGGCCGCGCGCGACGGCACCGGCTTCGACATGGTCCTGACCGACATTGAGATGCCCGAGCTCGACGGCTACGGCGTGACGCGCGAGATCCGCGCGCTGGAGCAGCGCGCCGGCGCGCCGCCCACGCCCATCATCGCCATGACCGCGCACAAGACCGAGGAAGAGCAGCACAAGTGCCTGGCGATCGGGATGAACGACGTGGTCACCAAGCCGGTCCGCAAGGACGCCCTGCGCTGGTGCCTGGCCTGCTATGCCCCACCCGTTGAACCTTGAGCCCGTCGCAACCGCCACCCGGAGCCCCACCATGAAACAGCAATTGTTCTTGGCCGTGTTTGTCATTTTGCTGCGCGCGGCATGCCCGGCGCCAGCCGCCGTGACGTTCGTGTTTAACGGCATCGACACCTGGCCTGCCCGCGCCAAAACCGCGCTGGAGGAAGCCGCCGAGGTGGTGGGCAACTGGTTCCAGGATGAAGGCGTGGTGACCATCAGCGTCTCCCAGAGTGTCAAGTGCGACGGGACGCTCGGCGGCGCGGGCAGCTCTGCCTATTCCACCAACGCCGGGTTCCAGTACACCAAGGCGCACCTGCAGGCGCTCTCGAACAGCGTGCCGGCGCCGCACGCCACGTTTGAAGCCAACTTCTGCCCCAAGCACAACTGGGATTACCGGAACGTCATCACCGGCCGGGGCGCGGATTTCCGGGCCATGGCCATGCACGAGCTGCTGCACTGCCTGGGCTGGTTCGGGCAACTGGAAGCGGATCCCCGCGCCCTCACGAGCTGGGGAATCTGGGACCGTTATGTCACCGACAGCAGCTCCGCCGCGCTGATCAATCCGGCCACGTTTGCCTTCTATGCCGGCAAGCTGAGCGTGCTGACCGCTGTGAGCAGCGGCATGTATTTCAACGGCCCTTATGCCCGGGCAGCCAACAACGACCAGCCCGCCCGGCTGCAGACGCTCGACCCGTGGGACAACGGCAGCAGCTGCTACCACAACGCCGTCCGGGGATCCCTGATGTACATGGCCGGCGGCGGCGGCGGCATGGAGGCGCGGTCCATGAGCGCGGTCGAGTCGGCCATCATGCAGGACCTCGGCTACACCCTCACCGCGTCCACCGAGTTCGCCGCGCCGCAGCGCACCGTGACCGAGCCCGACGCTGAGGCCGACCGGCGGGCGGGGTTGGCGCGCGCGGCCGTGCTGACCAACTGGGTGGACGTCGTCATCGTGCGCCACGGCAACACGCAGGGTCCCGGCAGCGTGGACTACCGCACCGTGCCGCAAGGCGGCAAGGGCTGGGCCGGGGAAGGCCGCAACTACCTGGCGGCCAGCGGCACCATGAGCTTTGCGGCCGGCATGGTGACCGGCCAGTTCCAGGTGGCGGTGCTGTCCGACACCAACCTGGGCGCCACGGTGCAGCAGGTGCTGCTGACCCTGCGCAACCCGCAGGGCGGCCTGGTGCTCAACGGGTTCACCAACATGCTGATCAACATTTTCAACGAGAACGGCGGTCCGCGCCAGACGCTGCTGCGCGAGGAGTTCAGCCAGCCGCAGATTCCCGCCGGCTGGCGCGTGGAAACCAACGACGACGAAACTGCCTACTGGCGCTGCGACAACCCGGCCGGCCGTCCCAACCAGACCGGCGGCCGCGCCGGTTTTGCGATCGCCGACAGCGCCCAGGCCGGCGCCGTGGGCATGGATACGGAGCTGATCACCCCGCCGCTTGATCTCGAGGCGTTCGATTACGTCAGCCTGGAATTCAACTACGATTACCCCTACCTGACTAATGCCTGCGATGAACTGGAGGTTGGCGTGAGCACCAACGGCATGGACGGCCCGTGGGAGATCGTCTGGTCCGCGCCGTGGATCGAGTTCACCCGCTGGGTGACCAACCCGGTGGTGTACCGCAGCGGCAACTACACCGGCCCCAGGGCGGAACGCGTGGACATCACCGAAGAGGTCGATGAATCCACCAACGTGCTCATCCGCTTCCACTATTATTCCGCCACCAACGCCACCTGGTTCGCCCTGGACAACGTGCGCGTGTTCGGCTACGTCGATTACGAGGATCGCACCAACGACGTTCCCGGCGAGCTCCCGGCCTGGTGGCAGGAACTGTACTTCGCGGGCGATCCCACCAACCAGCCGGACACGGACGCCGACCATGATGGTTATGACAACCTGGCCGAAATGATCGCCGGCACGGATCCCACGGACCAGGAAGACCTGCCGGAAATCGAGGGGGTGGACACCACCGCGGACACGCAGGCACCCTACTTCTTCGCGCAGGCCGGGCGGACCTACCGGCTGTCTTATTCCAACCTGGTCACGGGCGGCTGGTCGCTGCTGGCGGCCGGCCTGCAGGCCGACTCCGACTACATCACGCTCACCAACCCCCAGGCCGCCAGCGCGGTGTACCGCCTCGAAATTTCCGATTTTGGCCAGACCAACCGGGTGTACGCATTCTACGCGGTCACCAACCGGCCGCCGGTGCCGGCCGACCTGACCGCCTCGGCAGGCACGTTCCCAGACCGCGTGCGCCTGGCCTGGACCAACGCGGCCGCGGCATGGAAGTACGAGATCCGGCGCAACTCCAGCAACCATCTCGGCAGCGCCCAAAGCCTCGGCCGGGTGACCGCCAGCCCCAGCGACGACTTGGGCGTGACGCCGCAGACCACCTACTATTACTGGGTCCAGGCGCTGGACGCCCTGGATGCTGCCGGCTCGGGCTTCGGCCCGGCGGCGGCGGGGTCCGCGGGCGGCGGCACCGCCCTGCCCTGGCTGATGCTGCTGCAATAACCAACCGCCCGCGGCATACCCGGGCAAAGGAGCGAACCATGAAAATCGTCAGCTTGGATCAAGTGGAACGTGCGCCGGTCACGGCGGAAGGCGCCAAGGGCGCGTGGCGGCAGCTGATGCTGGGGCGCGCGGATGGCGCGCCGACTGTCTCGTTCCGCGTGTTCACCCTCGAGCCCGGCGGCCACACCCCGTACCACACGCATGCCGCGGAGCACATGAACTACATCATCGAAGGCCAGGGTTGCCTGGTGGACGAGCAAGGCCGCGAGCACCCGGTCAAGGCCGGGGATTTCGCGTTCGTGCCTTCGCAGACGCGTCACCAGTACCGCAACCAGGGCACGGGCCTGTTCAAGATGATCTGCGCCGTGCCCAAGGAATACGAGTAACGCCGCGCAGGACGTTCAGCCGGCTTGCGTCAGCCGGCGCCAGGCCGCGGCCACCGCCGCTGGATCGTGGGCGCGCCAGAGGAAATCCGCGCGGAACCGGCTGGCGCCGGCCGCCTGCCACGTAGCCAGCTCGCGCCGGCGGTCCACGGCCTCGGCCGCCAGCGTGATGGACCGGCACTGCCGCGACACCACGCGCACCTGCTCGCCGGCCGCGGAAACCAGCTCCAGTTCACCCGCCGCGCAGGTGCCGGCGCCCGGGCACGACCCGGCCAGCCCCGCGATCACGCAGTTTTCGGAGATGAACAGCAGCGGGTCATGGTACGCCAGCAGCACGGCCCGGTCCCCGAACTCGGCGACCAGGCTCTCGGCGTTGGCGGGATCGTCGTCCGGCATCAGGGTGAAACGGGTCGCGCCGCGATCCAGCATCTCGCGCGCCGCCGCCCGGTTGGCGACATAAACCGGCCAGTCCAGCGCCACGTCCAGGGCGTCGCCGCCGCCCAGCTCCCGCAGCAGGGTCCACCCGGACAGGTTGCCGATCTCCCAGCGGGTCCACCCTTCGCGCAGCAGGTCGCCCACCTGCATCGCCAAGTCTTCGTGTTCCCACGCCCGGGTAATCATGGGCAGGGCCAGGCGGATGCGCGCGGGGTCCAGGCGCGCCGCCCAAGCCTTCAGCGCTTCGGCGGCGCCCGCCACGGCCAGGGCCGAGGTATCGACGATCAGCTCGGCCACCGCACTCCAATCCTCCGCGCCAAAGGCGGCCAGGTGGTTGGGGTGGTCGATTTTCAGCAACCATTGACGCGCGCCCGGCACCGCTGCGGACGCAGCCGGCGGGCGGCACTCCCGGGCCTCGAGGTTTGCCAGGTGCGCCGCCTGCGCAACCTGGCGCTCGTTTTCGAGCGCCGCCAGGGCTTCGCGGCGCAGGTCGTTCAAGATCGATACCGGCACAAAAAGCCCGGCGGGGTTGTCCAGCGCCAGGTCGTCCAGGCGGAACGCCGTGTCGCCGAGCTTGCCGAACGCGGCACGAGCGGCGGCGGCCAGGGTCTCCGGCTGGCGGGCCGCGGTCAGGGCTGCGGCCCGGGCGACCGCCACTTCCAGGGAAGTCTCGTGGCCGCCCCGCGCCGGGGCCATGGCCTGCACGTGGATGCCTTCCGGCGCCAGGGCCACGCGCACGCGGATCGGGCGGCGTACCGCGAAATCCGCGGGCCGCGGCCGGGAAAACTCATGACTGCGCTTGACCGCCTGCGACGAGGAGCAGTAAACCACCGCGTCCACCGGCAAGCCCGGGTGCGGCTGGGGCAGGCGCACGGCCACGAGGCTGCCGGCCGGCATCTCGTGGCGCGGGCCGCGGCCGCCCCGGCCCGGGGCCGGACGAAACTCGGCCACGGCAAAACCAAACGGCTGGGCCAGGCCGGGCACATCCACCTGCAGGCCATCGTGCCATTCCAGCGCGCGCGCCGTCTTGAACTCCAGCCAGTCGCCGTCGCGGCCGCCGGGCCGCACCGCGGCCACCCGGCCAATGGGCGCGCCGCGGTGGCCCACCGTGTCGGCATCCGTCACCCCGGCCGGATGACGGCCCTTGATGTGCAGGGTGGTCCACGGGCGGCTGAACACGGTCTGCGTATCCGCCACCAGGCGCTCCAGCTCCTCGCGCGACGGCCGCCCGTCGAGGATGGCGCGGTACAGGCGCGTCACCGTGGCGGTGTACAGGGCGCTTTTCTTGCGGCCCTCGATCTTCAGGCAAGCCACCCCGAGACGGCGCAGCTCGCGCGCCAGGTCCAGGGCGGCCAGGTCTTTCATGGAAAACGGCAGGCGGCCGGCGACGGCCGGATCGTCCGCCGGGCGGAACAGGTCGCGGCAGGGGTACGTGCACTGGCCGCGGTTGCCGCTGCGGCCCCGCAGGATGGACGAGTACAGGCAGAGCCCGCTGTACCCATAGCACAGGGCGCCGTGGATAAAGGTCTCGGTCTCGACACCGGCCCGGGCGGTGATGTCGCCGATCTCCGGCAGGGTCAACTCCCGCGCCAGGGTGACGCGCTGGAAGCCCAGGTCCCGGGCGGCCTGCGCGCCGGCCAGGCTGTGGATCGCCAGCTGGGTGCTGGCGTGGCGCTCGATCCCCGGAAAATACTCGCGCGCGAGCCGCGCCACGCCCAGGTCCTGGATGATCACCGCGTCGGCCGCGAGGTCGGCAACCGATGCCAGGGTGGCGATCACGCCGGGCAGCTCGGCGTTGCGGACGAGGGTGTTCACCGCCACGAAGACGCGCCGGCGCGGCGTCATGCTGTGGGCATACGCGACGATCCGCCCCAGCTCAGCGGGCGTGAAGTTGACCGCCCCGGCGCGCGCCGAGAACTGGCGCAACCCCAGGTAAATGGCGTCCGCGCCAAAGTGCAGGGCCGCGTACCCGGCCTCGGGGTCGCCGGCCGGCGCCAGCAGTTCTATGGTGCGTTGGGTCATGGTTGCCCGGCGCTTGACGGCGCCGTGGATGCCCACCGTAGCACGCCACGACCCGCTTGACCAGCCGGCTGGAAATATTTTTCTGGAAGAGGCTGGCCATGCGCGGCGAAATATCATATCCATGACCAAGGGCGTGTTGCCGTCCCAACGGTTGAAATGTGACGCAAGCACCATCAGTCTTGAACAAATGCCGGCAGGAGCTGCAAGCGATGGCCAAGGGCCTGCCCTTTGATCCCATTGTCATCCCCGAGTTCCGCGCGCGCGACTACGCCCCGGTGCGCGTGCGCCAGAAGCGCACGTACCCGCGGCGGGACCGCGAGATGCTCTCGATCAGCAACTTCCTGGTCGAGCGCGGCATGGTGGACCTGCTGACGCCGGAACAGACCCAGCAGCTGTTCAAGGAAATCCACTGGTGCGCGTACCAGGTGCACAAGCTGGCGCGGCGGCGCTACCTCAACGCGCGCGCCGTGCGAGCCGCGCTGGTGCAAGCGCGCCAGTACATCTCCGAGATCGAGGCTGCGGAGGAAGAGCTGTTCATCGCCAACCGGCGGCTGGTGGTCAGCTGCGCCAAGCCGTTTTTCTGGATCGGCCAGGTCTGGTTCTCGGACTTCCTGCAGGAAGGATCCAAGGCCCTCACCCACGCCGCGCGCAAGTACGACTTCACCCGCGGCACGCCGTTCTACGCTTACGCCCAGATGGCCGTGCGCAACCGCCTGCGCAACTACTTCCGCGACCACGTGCGCGCCGGCAGCATCGGCATCCGGCCCACCCGGGAAATGATCGCCATCAAGACCCTGATGGACGAGTGGAAGACCAAGCATACCTCCGATCCGGACCTCAGCGTCATCGCGCGCCTGACCGGGCTGCCGATCGAGCGGGTGCAGAAAACCATGCCGTTTATCCGCCAGTGGGAAACGTTGCCGGTGCCGCCGCTGTCGCTGGACGCGGACGTGGGCGAGAACGAGAGCAGCCTGTACTCTTTCCTGATCGACCCGGATCTTGAGGAAGCCGTGGACGCGGCCCAGCGCTCCGAGGTGTGGTCGGCGATCGAGAAGCTCTCGCCGCGTGAACGCTACATCATGCGCCTGCGCTTCCTCGAAGGGCACACCCTCGAGGAGACCGGCGACATCCTCAAGCTGACCCGCGCGCGCATCAAGCAGATCCAGGACGACGCCCTGCGCAAGCTGCGCCAGATCCTGCGGCGCGGCATCAAGAATCCGCGGATGTGATCCGGGCGGCCACGCTCAGGCCGGCCACGTCGCCGGCGCAGTCCGCAGCATCTCGGCCCAGGCCCCGCGCGCGGCTTGCAGCGCCCGGCCACGGTGCGAGACCCGGTTCTTCACTGCCGGGTCGAGCTCGGCGAACGTCTTGGTGAACCCGTCCGGCAGAAACAGGGGATCGTAGCCGAACCCGCCGCGGCCGTGCAGCTCAAACGTGATCGCGCCTTCGCAGCGGCCGTCCACCGTGCGGGATTGGCCGCTGGGGTCGGAGAGCGCCACCACGCAGCGAAACCGGCCGCGTCGGTTGGTAACCCCGGCCAGCAACTCCAGCAGCTTGGCATTGTTGGCCCGGTAGCTGACCGGCTCGCCCGCGAACCGCGCGGACATCACCCCCGGCCGGCCACCGAGCGCATCCACCTCCAGGCCGGAATCGTCGGCCAGGGTCCACAGCCCGGCCAGCCGGGCCAGGGTCACGGCCTTCTTGACCGCGTTGGCCTCGAAGGTGGCGCCGTCCTCCTCCACGTCCGGCAGGCCGGGCACATCCGGGGCCGCGACCAGTTCCAGGCCGGGCCAGTCGAGGATGGCGGCGATTTCGGTCAGCTTGTGGCGATTGCGCGTGGCGATCAGCAATTTCATATTGCACCCCGGGTTAAAAAACGATACATGCTCGAACGGAATAGGCCCATCGAAGAGATGCGGATGCTCGGGTGGTGAAATGGCAGACACGCCAGCTTGAGGGGCTGGTGACCGAAAGGTCGTGCAGGTTCAACTCCTGTCCCGAGCACCAGTTTGTTTTTCGCGACCGCGCGGCGCCCACGTGACGACGCCCGCACCTGCGGGGCTGGTTCGTTCCATCCGCCTGGTCGTTTTTGTTTTCGGGCGCGCGGCCGGCTATTTTCCTAGTCATCATCTTCAGTAAAGATCCCTTTCCCCGTCAGCAAGCGCTGTTCGCGCATCAGCTCTGCGCGCAGTTCTTTTTCAGAAGGCAGGACCAGCTTGTAGCGGCTGGCAAACAGGCGTTTGTGCTTATTCAAGATCGAATAGCGCACCACTGTTTCATCCTTCCGAGCACAGAGAATAATGCCCACCGTCGGATTGTCTTCTGGCCTGCGGCGCAGGTCGTCGTACAGCCGGACGTACATATCCATTTGCCCGATGTCCTGATGCGTCAACGCTTCGGTTTTGAGGTCGAACAGCACAAAACATTTGAGCAGGTAATTGTAGAAAACCAGATCGAGATAAAAATCCTTGCTGTCTGTGCTGACACGCTGCTGGCGGGCAACAAAGGCAAATCCTTTCCCCAACTCCAGCAGGAAGGTTTGCAGGTTTGACAGCAGCGCGTCCTCCAGTTTGGACTCCAGGAGTTTGCCGGCATCCCGGAAGCCAAGGAACTCCAGCATCACCGGGTCGCGCACGAACTCCCGCGGGGTCGCCTTCAGGCTGGCTATCTTGCGCGCCGCTTCCGTCCGCAATGGCTTGCGGTCCTTGCTCGCCAGCAGTCGCTCGTAGTAAAGCGTTCCGATCTGCCGTTGCAAAGCCCGCGTCCCCCAATTCTGGCCGGCGGCTTCATTCATGTACCACTCGCGGGCTCCGACATCCTCGACGCCGAGAAGAAGCCGGTAGTGCGTCCAGCTCAATTCTGAACGCAGTGCGTTCAGAATCGGGAACGTCCGATAGAAGGCGCACATGTACCAGAGATTTCTTTCATCGAAGCCCTTGCCAAACTCCGCCGTGAGACGTTCCGCCAGCCGGGGCAGGAGCTTCGCCCCATATTCCGCCCGCGCCGCACCCCCCTGCTCAAATTCGATGATGTGCCGCCCAATCTCCCAGCAGGTCCGCACTTGAACCAAGTCCACGGCGCGCAGGGCTTGGTGACGCGCCTGTCCGATAAGCGTGCGCAAGTCGCGCACGAGTTGGGAATAGGTGCCGTTTACTTCAGACAAAACGATAACCCTTCTTGATTTTTTGGCGCATGCCCTTGCGTATTACACCAAATCGAGAAACAGGAACAGCGTATTGTAGGGTGTCGTTTTCCCGGGCCGCATGGCACTCAACCCGATCTTGCAGCGGCCGGCATGCAAGCCCGGACGGAGGTGACATGGCGCCTGGCTCCGCGGGCCGGCGCCGAGCCGCCGCCGGGCTCACCGCATGTTCCCGTGATAGAAGTACAAGCCCATGCCGAACGTGATGATCATCAGCCCGTACGCCGCGTGCTCGAGCGTCACCAACCGGGGTGACCGGGTGCGGGCATAGGTGGTGGCGAACAGCCAGCCGCCGACCAGGCTGAGCGTCACGGCCACGGGGTTGCGGAAGATGATGTGCAGCCAAGCGAACGCCACGGCATTGACGACACAGAGCCAGCGCCCGGGGAATAGCGCGGCATAGCGCTCGAAAAAGAACACCCGGTAGATCAGCTCCTGCGGGTACGCGGACAGCCACGGGTACAGTAACAGGATGGCCGCCCAGATGCGCGGCGCCGCGCGCGGGAACGCCAGCCACCGCCCGTAGGGCGCCAACCACCAGGCCAGGGCCGCGATAAACAACGCGCCGGGAATCATCCGCAGCAGGATTCGCCGCAGGACGAAGCGTTCCCCGCCCGGGTCCCGGCCCTGCCAGAGATGGATCAACCGGAAACGCCCCGGGCCCAGCAACCAAGCGATCGTGCCGGCCATGAACAGCGCCAGCACCAGCAGCCACGGCAGGCGCACGCCCGGGATCCAGACCACCAGCGGCCCGGCGCCGAACAGCAGCAGGCACTCCGCCGCCCGCCAAGCCCGCTGCGCGCCGCGCAAGCGCGGAGTTGCGCTCACAGATCGTCCGGCGACGGGCCGGCCTCCAAGTGGTGGACCGCGCCCCAGGTTTCCAGCGCCAGGCCCTGGTCATCGCACGAAAATATATTGATGGCGGTGTTGCGCAGGCTGAACCGCGGCCGCAGGTCGTACGGGATGCCCAGCACGGACTTGAACACCCGGGTCAGGCCGCCGCCATGGGTGACGACGCACACCCGGGCGCCGGGATGCCGCGCGCCGAGGTCCCGCAGGCACGCCAGAACGCGCGCGCCGGCCTGGTGCGAGCTTTCGCCGCTCGGCACCACGTAGTCCGCGCCGCCGGATCGGTAGCGCTCCCATTCCGCGGGCATGCGGGCTTGGATCTCGGCCACGGTTTGCCCCTCGAAAATGCCGTAATGGCGCTCGCGCAGGCGCGGGTCCGGAACCGGCGGCCGGCCGATGGCCGCGCCGATGATCCCCGCGGTTTGCACCGCGCGCGGCAGGTCACTGCAATAGAGCGCGTCAAAAACATACGCCCGGAGTTCCGCGGCCACGGACCGGGCCTGCTCAAGGCCCACGGGGGTGAGCGGGCTGTCCTGCTGGCCCTGCAGACGGCGCTGCAGGTTCCACTCGGTTTCGCCGTGCCGGATCAGAAACAAACGGGTTGGCTGCGTCATGGGCGGGCATTATAAGGCGGCGGCGGCCGCGATCAAGCGCGCGCCCCAGCTCAAAAATATTCTCCGCCCCGGCGGGCGGGCATGGTAATACAGGCCGGACAGCGGCAAGATATACGGCATGGCAACCCAGCTTGAATTTAAGATCCGCGGGCTGTTCCCGCCCGGCGCGGCGGTGGGCGCCGTGTTCGTCCGCGGGCAGCACTGGCCGCCCGTGCCGGGGGACGAGGACGACGAACTGCGCCAGGCCTGCCCCGACCGGCAGCGGTTGTTCCGGGCCGGCCGCGCCTGCGCGCGGCGCGCGCTGGCCGAACTGGGCGCGACCGCCGGCCCCCTGCCCCGGCTCCCGGACGGGCAGCCCGCCTGGCCGGACGGCGTGGCGGGATCCATCTCGCACAGCGGGGCGTGCTGCGTCGCCGTGGTGGCCTGGGCGCGGGTATGCGGCGGCCTGGGCCTGGACGTTGAGCGCGTCGCGCGCATGAACGACGCGGTGGCCGCGCGCATCACCACGCCGGACGAACGCGCCTGGCTGGCCCAATGGCCGGCCGCCGCGCGCCGGCGCGGCGCCACCCTGGTGTTCAGCGCCAAGGAAGCGGCCTACAAGTGCCTGTTCCCCAAACTGCGCCGGCACCTGGGGTTCGGCGACGTCTCCATCCAACCGCAATCCGACTCCATTTTCCAGGTCTTCCTGGCGCCGGACACGGCGGCCCAGGCCGGGCTGGACGAGCCTTGGCAAGGCCGGTATTTTTTCGATCGTGGCCTGGTGTTTTCAGGCATCGCCCGCCCCGCAGCCGGCTGATTTTCCACACCCCAGCTGGCCGGCGCCAGATTCAGGAACTTGCGCTGAACAAAACACGTCCTCCGGGGTATGTAATGGATTGTAATCGCAGTACGATTGATGAAAAGCAATACGGCCCGGTGGATTTTTCAAGGTTGCGCGGATCCGGTTTTTGTATTGGACGCCCAGGGTGAAATCCTGGAATCCAATACCGCGTTGATGGCGCTGGTTGCGCCTGGCGCAGCCGCCTCGCCCGATGGGCCCCTGGCGTGGGGGCAACTCGTGGCGCCCGACGACTTGGGCGGCATCCACGCGGCGATCAAGGCCTGCCAGGAACAGCAGCCCCACGGCCCCGTCCGGGCGCGCCTGGTCACCCCGGCCGGCTTACCATGGTACACGTTCCAGTTCAGCCTGCTCCGCAACAGCCATGACAAGATCGAGGGCATGCTGGCCATCGGCCGGCTGGTCCCGGCACCGCGCAAGCGGCATGCGGACCCGGCCCTGGCTGCGGCCGCCTTATGGCAGGCCCAGGAGGAGCTGCGCCAGCGCGTGGAACGGATCGTCCATTTTTACACCCGGCTGCACAGCATGCCGGAAGATCCCCGCGCGTTTGGCGACGGGTTGTGCCAGCTGCTCGCGCAGCTCTACCAGCCCCTGCTGGCCTGCCTGGCCCTGGGCCAGCCGCCGCACGTCGCGTTCCAGAGCCGCGGGCCGCTGCCGGCCGGGGCCCTGACCGCCGGCGGCACACCGGCGCTGACAGAGCAACTGGGTGCCATGGTCCAGGGCCGCGCGCTGTTTTATACCAAGGATGCCGCCCGGGATCCGGACCTGGCCGCCGATCCCCTGCTGCGGCTGCTGGGCATCCAGACCTGCCTGGGCGTGCCCCTGCGCGAAGCGTCCGGCCGGGCGCGCGGAACGCTGTTCCTCCTGGACGACCGCGCCGTGGATTTTGACGAGGCCGATCTGGAACTGCTCACGGGCGTGGCGGGCGTCGTGGCCGAAAAGCTCAAGCGCAGCGAGTTGCGCGAGCGCCAGCGCCAGGGCGAGGAAAACTTTCGCCATCAGCAGAAGATGGAAGTCGCCGGCCAACTGGCCGGCGGCGTGGCGCACCAATTCAACAATGCCTTGAGCGGCATCATGGGGCTTTCGTCCTATCTTCGGGCGCGCGTGCCGGAAGAGTCGGAATTGCACAAGCCGCTGGCGCTGATCGAGCAGGCGGCTGTGCAGGCCTCGGACCTGACCCGGCGGCTGGCCCTGTTTTCCCCGCACCCGCCGCTGAACAAGCAGGTGGTCAGCCTGCCGGCCCTGGTGCGGGAGGTGGCCGCCGGGCTGCGCATGTCGGCCGGCCACGCAGTGATCCAAGTGGACACGCCCGCCGAGAGCCTCGCGATCGAGGCGGATCCGGACTTGATCCAGCAAATGATTATGCAGGTGGGGCTGAACGCGTTGGAATCCATGGCGGATCAACCCGGCGTGCTGTCCCTGTCCGTCGGACGCCACGACCCCGAGACCGGCAGCTTGAGCCAGCCCGGCACCTCCGGCCGGTTCCTCGGCCTGGTTATCCGCGACACAGGCCCGGGCATGAGCGAAGCCGTGCGCCAGCAAATTTTCGAGCCCTATTTCACTACCAAGTGTGGCTCGCGTGGCTGTGGCCTGGGCATGGCCATGGTGTACGGCATCGTCACCGCCCACGGCGGCCATATTGCCGTGGACAGCCGGCCCGGCGCCGGAACCGTGGTGCGGATCACCCTGCCCCTCTACCAGGCGGTCCCCACCAGTCTCCCGGCGGCGACCACGGCCCGGTCACGGACCATCCTGGCGATCGACGACGAGGCGATTGTCGGCGAAATGGTGCAGCAGATCGCCGCCAGCCAGGGGTACCAGACCCTGTGCTCCAACTCGGGCGCCGATGGCTTGCGCCTGATGCAGGAGCACCGGGGCAAGGTGGACCTGGTGCTGCTGGACCTGCGCATGCCGGGCATGGACGGCGAGCAAACCTACAACGAGCTGCGCAAGATCGATCCCGGGGTGCCGGTGCTGCTGACCACCGGGTTTGCCACCGAGGCCCAGTGCCACCGGCTGATCGCCGCCGGCGCCTGCGGCCTGGTCCGCAAACCGTACAAGAGCCACGTCCTGCTGGAAACCATCCAGCACGTGTTTGAGCAGCCAGCGCCCGCGTGCGCGGCCTGCTGACCCCGCCAGTTTCTACGCTGAATCTAGCTTTTTTTCCCGTTTTTGCTTGTGTCCCGCCGCCCATTTGAGATCATGGACCCCAGTGCAGACCTAACTCTAACCATAAGGAGGTTCAAGTGAAGAAGGTCATTGCAGCAGTAGTGGTGTTGGTGTTGGCAGTGTTCGCGACGGCGATCGTGGCCCAGGCTCAGGATGCAGCCGCCGCGGCGCAGACGACCATCGAAGGCAAAGTCAATGTCATCAAGGGTGACGATGGCGCGGTTCAGGCCGTGATCATTTACCCGGCCGAAGGTCATGGTTACAAGGTTGACCTGAGCAATGACGCTGGCAAGAGCCTGGAAGACAAGGGCGGCCAGACCGTCAAGGCCACGGGCGTGGACAACGTCGATACCAAGGTTTTCACCGTTTCCTCCGTGGAAGTGGTGGCCGAAGCCGCTGCTCCGGCCGCGCAATAACGCTTAGCCTGCATATTTAGTGAAAACGGCAGCCCTCGGGCTGCCGTTTTCTTTTTCCGCTTAATCCACGCGGCAGATCAGCCCCTTGAGGTACTCGCTTTCCGGGAACCCGGCCAGGATGGGGTGATCCGGCGGCTGGGCCAGGGTTTCAACGATCGTCACGCGCCGGCCGGCGTCCGCGGCGGCCCAGGCCAGCATGCGCTTGAAGTCCTCCGCCGTCACCAGCCCGGAGCAGGAAAACGTGGCCAGCCATCCGCCGGGCGTCAGCAATTTCAACGCCAGGAGATTGATGTCCTTGTAGGCGCGCAGGCCTTTATCTTTTTGCGCCTGCAAGGCGACAAACCGCGGCGGGTCCAGCACGATGTAGTCGAACGATTCCCGGCGGTCGCGCAACTCGCGCAGGGCCCGGCCCACATCCGCCGGCCGGTACTCCGGGACAACCCCGCCCGGGTTCATCCGGTGGTGCTCGCGCGCGAGGTCCAGGGCGGCTGCGGATCGGTCCATGCCCAGGATGGCGGCAGCGCCCGCCGCGGCCATGTACACCTCGAACGCGCCGGTGTAACAATAGGCGCTCAAGACCCGCTGGCCGGCGGCGTGGGCGGCCACGCGCCGGCGGTTGTCCCGCTGGTCGAGAAAAAAGCCGGTTTTTTGGCCGCCGGCCAGATCCACGCGAAACTGGAACCCGTTTTCGCGGATCGTCACCGGGCCGCCTGGCGCGGCAGTGGCCAGCGCGGCGACCTCCCCCTCGGCCGCGCCCTCGCGCGCCAACGCCGTATGATCCGGTTGGACCACGATCCGCTCCAGGCCGGTCTGCTCCCGCAGGGCGGCCATGACGTCCGGCCAGCGGGCCATCCAAGCGGCCGCGCTGAGCTGGACCACCAAGGCATCGGCGTACTGGTCCACCACCAGGCCCGGCAAACCGTCCGACTCGGCGTACACCAACCGCCAGGCCGTGGTCGTGCCCGCGGCTTGCGCTTGCCACGGCTGGCGGTAGCGGATCGCCCGGGCCAGCGCGGCGCGCAGCCACGCCGGGTCCAGCGGCTGCTCCGGGTTGCGCGTCACCAGCCGGATCGGCAGCGTCGCCGCCGGCGCCGCCAGGCCGCGCCCCAGCCATTCGCCCCCACAAGCCAGCACGTCCACCGTTGCGCCCAGGGCCGGCGGCGCGCCTTCCCAGCGATCCACGGCGCCCGAATAAATCCACGGGTGCCCGAGGATCACGGACCGCTCGCGACCCTTTTTCAATCGTGACCGGCTGTTGCTGGTGGTGTTCATGGTGGTTGCTTCCTTGTTGCAAGCGCCATCGTGCCGCAGCCCGGGCGGCGGGTCAATCACCGACGGCACGCGAATTAAGATTGGCCCCCGGGCGCCACGCCCGCTACTATCGCGCCCAAACGGAAAGGAACCATGCCCATGAACAAATCAAACGCGAAACCCGGGTGGCAGGGCAGCCGGATGGGCCTGGCCGCAGCGCTGGCCCTGGGCCTGGCCACCCCGACCTGGGCCATCCAGGCCTTTGACGGCCCGCGCCGGCCGGTGACCTCGAACAAGTTCTTCGCGGTGTCCGTGCAGGCCCAGGCCGGCTATGCCGATGGGGAGGCCCACGAAACAGTGTTCGACTATTTCCCGGACGGGTCCCGGTACAAGGTCAGCGAACTCACCTGGGACATCAAGGGCATCTTCCTGGGCGGAGGCGTGGCCACCCTGACCCTGTTTGACCGGGTCCACGTCAACGGCGGATTCTGGGCGCCGCTGAACAAGGGCAACGGCGGAATGGACGACTACGACTGGCTGCTCTACGAGAAGGACAGCCCCTGGACCGATCGGTCCCACAGCGAGGCGGACGTCACCCGGGGGCGGATGTGGGACGTCAACGGCGGCGTGGATGTCATCAAGTACAAGGGCCTTGCCCTGAAAGGCCTGGGCGGGTACAAGGAGAATTTCTGGCGCTGGGAAGACCGCCTGCAGGAGTACGTGTATTCATCCGACCCATGGAATTACCCGGCCGGGTTCCGCGATGTGCGCGGCCCGGGCCGCGACGCCAACGTCATCAACTACGAGCAGACGTTCAAGATCCCGTATGTGGGCGCGGGCGTCGACTACACGTGGCAGCGCCTGACCGTGGCGCTCTACGCGCTGTGGAGCCAGTGGGTGAGCGCGACGGACCGCGACGAGCACCTGGCGCGCAGCCTGGTGTTTGAGGAGCGGTTCTCCAACGGCGACTACTTTGCCGCGGGCGGGCGGGTCACCTACACGTTCCCCGTCCGGGTGTTTGTGCAGGCCGCCGTGGATTACCAGACCATCGACCAGATCATCGGCGATGTCACGGTGACCGACGCGACCGGCGCCCGCGAGGAGTTCAAGGACGGGGCCGGGATCGACAACCAGCTCAGCGTGATCTCGCTGTCCGTGGGCTACACGTACTGAAGGCCGGCCCGGCCGCCGCCGCCCGTCAGGGCGTGAACCAACCGCGGGCCAGCATGGCCGCGACGACCTGCGCGAACGCGCTGCGCAACCCCGGGAGCAACCCGCGGCAGACATCCAGGTTCCCGTCGCGGGCGCCGCTTTCCATCTGCCAGGCAATCTCGCGCAGGCGCTCGCCGCCCACGTTGGAGGCGGCGCCCTTGGCCTTGTGGGCCCACTGCACCACCTGGGCGTTGTCGCCCGCCTCCAGGGCCGCCTGCAGCCGATCCATGTCCTGCGGCGCCACCGCGCGGAAATTGTCGGCAATCTCCTTGATCACCGCGGTCTCGGACCCGAGGAGTTGCTCCAGGCGGTCGCTCAGTATGGGCGCTTCACTCATCGTGCGCATGGTGCCCTGCGGCCGGCGCCGCGGCAAGCAGTTTTCTTGGTGTTTGTTTGGCGGATCGGGCCACTTGCGTTTTGACCGCCGGGCAGTTACAGTGCCGGCCGACGATAAGAACTAAGGAGCCTGTTCCATTCAGGATGCGGATTGGGCCCTATGCAACGGGAACGGACGAACTCCGTCAGGATCGGAAGATAGCAGCGGTAAGTCATGCGTCCCGGGTGCCGTAGGTCAACCTGGTGCAAGTCCTGGTGGGACAGGTTCCGATATTTTCCCGCCGGACGGGATCGCAGGTGACGGACCATGGATAAGAAAGCCGAATACCAGGTGCTGGCGCGCAAGTGGCGGCCGCAGCAGTTCGCCGACGTGGTGGGCCAGGAGCATGTCGCGCGGACGCTGCAGAACGCCATCGCCACCGGCCGCGTGGCGCACGCCTACCTGCTGGTGGGCCCGCGCGGCGTGGGTAAAACTTCCTCCGCCCGCATCCTGGCCAAGGCGCTCAACTGCCGCCAGGGCCCCACCGCCACCCCCTGCGACCAGTGCGACTCGTGCCGCGAGATCATGGCCGGCAACAATCTCGACGTGCTCGAAATCGACGCCGCCTCCAACACCGGCGTGGACAACGTGCGGGAGCTGCGCGACAACGTCCGCTTCGCCCCCAGCCGCGGCCCGTACAAGGTGTACATCATCGACGAAGTCCACATGCTCAGCAACGCGGCGTTCAACGCCCTGCTCAAGACCCTCGAAGAGCCGCCGCGCCACGTGAAGTTCATCTTCGCCACCACCGAGCCGCAGAAAGTGCCGGCCACGATCCTCTCGCGCTGCCAGCGCTTCGACCTGCGCCCCATCGCCACCCGCGACATCATCGCCCACCTGGGCAAGATCGCCGCCGCCGAAGGCGTGACGATCGACGAAAACGCCCTGCTGGCCATTGCCCGCGGCGCGGATGGCGGCATGCGCGACGCCGAGTCCACCATGGACCAGCTCATCGCGTTCAAGGGCAAAACCATCCAGGAAGCGGATGTCACGGATGCGTTCGGCCTGGCCGCGCGCGCCATGATCGAGGGCCTGGTGGACGCCATGGTGGCCGGCGACACCCCCGCGGCCCTGCAGCTCGTGGCCCAGTTGGACGAAAGCGGCAAGGACCTGCCGCGCGTGGTCGTGGACGTGCTCAAGCACCTCCGCAACCTGCTGGTCGTCCTCTACACCGGCGGCAGCGGCGCCGGCCTGGATCTCTCCGCCGGCCAGATCGAGACGCTCAAGCAGCAAGCCACCCGCGCCGTACCCGCCAACCTCCTGCGCATGGCCGATATTTTCAACGAGACCGACCAGCGCCTGCGCTACGCCTTGTCCAAGCGGACCTTGCTGGAGATGGCCGTGATCCGCGCCGCCCACATCGCCTCCATGACCCCGCTGGACGACGTCCTGCGCGCCGTGGTGGAACTTAGGAACTCGCTGGGCGCGGCCGACCCGGCCGCCATGACGCCTGCGCCGGCCCCGCGGACCATGCCCCCGCCCCCGGCGCCGACCGCGCCCCTGCCCGCGGCCGTGGATAAAAAAAAAGCCGCCCCCGCTGAGCCACCGCCCGCACCCGCCCATGCCGTGACCGGCGCGGCGCCGGCCGACGACGTGGCCCGCCTGGCCCAGGCGTGGCACGCCATCCTGGATCGGGTGCACCTCACCGCGCCGCTCCTGCGCACCTGCCTGCTGGACGCCAAGCCCCTGCGGGTCGATGGCGCGCGCGTGGAGGTGGGGCTGGACCCGCGGTTTGCGGAAAAGACAGACACCATCAACCACGACCGCAACCGCCGCGCCCTGCGCCAGGAGTTCAGCGCCACCCTGGGCCGGGACATCACGGCCGTCGAGTTTCGTGTCCTGGACGCGCCGGCCGTGGTCCCCGCGGACAAGCCCCAGGCCCACCACCCGCCGCGGCCGGCCCCGGAGCCGCCCGCGGCCAAGCCGGCCAAGCCCGGCGGCAAGCAACGCCTGGTCCGCGATCCGCTGGTCCGCAAAGCCATCGAACTGTTCAACGGCGATATCGAAGATATCCGCGAATAACCCGAGGAGGAATGACATGGCCAACTTTATGAAGATGATGAAGCAGGCCGCCAACCTGCAGCAGGACATGCAGCGCGTCCAGGGCGAACTGGCCGGCCGCACCGTGGAGTTTTCCAGCGGCGGCGGCATGGTCAAGGCCGTGGCCCGCGGCGACATGTCCCTGGAAAGCATCAAGATCGATCCCCAGGTCGTCAACCCCAACGATGTCGAGATGCTCGAAGACCTCGTGCGGGCCGCCGTGGACGGCGCCCTGCAGGCTTCCCGCCAGATGGTGGGCGAGGAAATGGCCAAGCTGACCGCCGGCATGGGTCTGCCCGCCGGAATCAAGCTGCCCTTCTGAGTTCATGAAGCTCCCGGACGCCCTCGGCCGCGCGGTGCGGGCCCTGGGCCGGCTGCCGGCGCTGGGCCGGCGCTCGGCCGAGCGGGTCGCCTTTGCCCTGGTGCGCAAGCCGGCGCTGCGCGACGAACTGCTGCAGGCGTTGCAGGAATTGGCGGCTTCCGTGGGCTGCTGCTCGCGTTGCGGCAGCATCACCGCCCGCGCCGAGGACCCCTGCGCCATCTGCCAGGACGCCAGCCGCGACGCCGCGCTGCTGTGCGTGGTGGAAGAGCCGGGCGACGTGGTGCTCATGGAACGCGCCGGCAACTACCGCGGCCGCTACCACGTGCTCATGGGCAAGATCTCGCCCCTGCGCGGCCAGGGACCGGACGAGCTGCGCATCCAGGCGCTCCTCGACCGCATCGCCTCCGGCGAGGTCCGGGAGGTGCTGCTGGCGCTGGACGCGGACGTGGAAAGCGATGCCACGGCCAGCTATCTGCGCGAGGTCCTGGCCGGTCGCAACGTGCGCGTCAGCCGCCTGGCCCCCGGCATCCCGGCCGGCAGCGGCATCACCTACGCCGACCCCATCACCCTCGCCCGCGCCATCCAGGGCCGCCACGAGTGGTAGGCCGATCCTGGCGGCGCGCCCAGCGGTCGCGCCCTATGATTTTGCAACTATGCCCGGACCCTGCGCCCCCCTGCTGACCCTGCGCCCCTGACCCTGCCCCCCCCCCGCGGCAAATGCCGGCCGGTTCCCGGACGACCCGCACAGGATTGGCCGGCATGCCGCCAAAGCAAGACGCGCTGAAAAATATTTATAAAAAACCGGGAAGAAAGTCCGGCCGGCCAACGACTGCAAGGATTGGTACGGGGTAGTTTCTTTTATTGCCAAGGAGAAAGGACGCGTCATGAAGACGACATCAGCGGCCGCATGCGGTCATGGGACGGGAACAGCGGGAACCCGGAAGCACTGGCGATGGCTGGCGCGATCGGGGCTCGGTCTGCTGGCCGGCGGCGTGGCGCTGACCATGCTGGCCGGCGCTGGGGCGCGGGCGTGGGCGGCGTGCGCGGACAATTTCGCGGCCGAGGAAATCGTGCTGCCGTTCCTGTGCACCGACCTGAACGACTACCAACCGGGGGCGGTAGTGACGATTTTCGGGGTCGGGTTTGGGCCGGGCGAGGCAGTGGAGCTGGTCGTGGAGCGCGCGGACGGGACCGTGATTCCGGACAACCCGGCGTACGCACCGTGGCTGGTGGCGGCGGACGCATCCGGGAACTTCGTCGCCCAGTGGCAGGTCGGAATGGACGATTGCCGGGACGGGTTGCTGCGGGTCGTGGCGATCGGGCTGGATTCGGGGCTGGTGGCGGACACGGTGTTCAGCGACGCGATCAGCCCGGCCATCAGCCTGGCCAGCGCGTGCGGCACTTACGCGCAGACCTTCGATTCCCTGGTCAACGCGGGTGCTTCCAGCACGACCCCGCTGGGCTGGGGCCTGGCGGAGTCGGGGAACAACGCCAACACGACCTACACCGCCAGCACGGGCGGCAACACGGCCGGGGACACCTACAGCTACGGCGCGGCCGGGGTGAACCCCGGGACGGACCGGGCGTTCGGCACGCTCTTGAGCGGCAGCCTGACGCCCGTGATGGGCGCGGCCTTCCTGAACAACACCGGCGCGGAGATCACGGCGCTGAAAATCTCCTGCGTCGGGGAACAGTGGCGCCTGGGCACGGCTGGCCGGGCGGACCGGCTGGATTTCCAAATCAACCCCAACGCCGCCACCCTGACCGCAGCCGGGTTCGTGGATGTCAACAGCCTGGATTTTACCACGCCGCTGACCAGCGGCAACGCTGGCGCGCGTGACGGCAACGCCACGGCCCATCGCACGTGGATCAGTGCGGCCATCACCGGCCTGAGCATCCCCAACGGCCAGGCGTTCGCCATACGCTGGGTCGACCAGGACGCCACCGGCGCGGACGACGGCCTGGCGATCGACGACTTCACCCTCACCGCCCTGGCCGGCGGCATCGCCGCCCAGCCGGTTGACCTGGCAGCCTGCCCGGGCGGCTCGGCCGCTTTCGGCGTGGGCGCGCCCGGGGCGGCCAGCTTCGCGTGGCGCAAGCGCGGCAGCGGCTGGGGCGGCGGCGGCTGGACCATCAACAGCGGCAACGGCGGCCAGTTCGTTGGCAACTCCACCGCCAACAACTCCGGGGACCCGGCCGCCAACGGCGACAACGACATCAATAGCGCCGGCGGCAAGGCCTGGGGCCTCTACAACTCCGGCGGCGCAACCACCGAGGCGCTGCGCCCCTTCGCCGCCCCGATCCAGGTGGGCGAGACCTTCAGCATTGATCTGGACAACGGCAATATCGCCGCCGGCGGCACGGTGGGGTTCGGGCTGCAGAACGCCGCGACCGGCAACCGGCTGGAAGTGTTCTTCCGCACCGGCGACAGTTACTACACGGTCAGCGACAATGCCGGGCAGGTCAACAACACGGGGATCGGGTTCACGCGCTCAGGCATCAACGTCCGATTCACCCTGGTTTCGTCCGACACGTACGCGCTCGTGATCCGGCGCTACCGCGACAACGCCACCGCCAGCTTCAGCGGCACGCTGCGCGGCCCGGCCGGCGCGGCGATTGACCGCCTGCGCCTGTTCAACTCCAGCGCCGGCAGCGGCAGCGGTTGCGACTTCTTTTTCAACAACATCAGCCTCGGCGCCGTGGACGACAACGCCGCCAACCCGCCCTACGCGCCAGGATGGGGCACGGGCGACGACGGCGGCCAGCGGCCGCTGGCCAATGGCGGCAGCATCGCCGGTGCCGACACCGCCAACCTGACCATCAGCCCGGTCGGCGCGGCGCATGCCGGGGCATACGATGTGGTCGTGGGCGGCTGCCAGGAAACCATCTCGCGCGCCGCCGCCCTGACGATCCAAGCCGACACCACGCCGCCCGCGATCACCGCGTGCCCGGCCGACCAGCCGGCCGCAGCGGGCGCCGGTTGCATGGCCAGCGTCCCGGACTTCGCCGCCGCCACCGCCGCCAGCGATGACTGTACCCCGGCCGATCAGTTGGTCAAAACCCAGCACCCGGCGGCCGGCACGCTGGTCGGGCCCGGCGTCACCGAGGTCACGGTCGTGGTGACAGACGCCGCGGGCAATCAAAGCAGCGCCTGCCGCCCCAAATTCACGGTAAATGACACCGTCCCGCCGACGATCGATTGCCCGGTATTCCCGCCGCTGCCCGCGGGCGCCAACGGGCTGGCCGTGGTGCCGGAGATGGTCAATCTCGCCGACTCGGCGCTGGATTTCGGGACCCAGGGCGCCGGCAACTGGTTTTACGGCACGTACTTCGCGTTCGAAGGCAACGAGTTTTACCCGATGCCGTTCTTTGACGGGGCCGTCTGGCGTGGTTACGGTTGTTACGGCACGCCGTACCTCCACGCCCAGGGCGGCCACCCCGGCGTGGGCGGGTGTGACGCATTCAGCGGGCTGCAGTGGGCCGTGCGCCGCTACGTCGCCGAGGCCAGCGGAACCTTCATGGTCAAGGGCGTTTTCAGCGACGACTTGGAGAACAACTGCGGCGACGGGGTCAACCTCCGCATCCGCAAGAACACCGTGAACCTCGATTTCAACGTGATGGGAACGGGCCCCGTGGCGTACTGGCACATCAACCCCGGCGACGGGGAGCGCCAGTTCAACCTGGTCGTAACCCTGGCCGCGGGCGACGACCTCGACTTCTGCATTGACCCATGCTTCGACTGGTCCTGCGATTTCACCCGGTTCAACGTGAACATCCGGCCATTGGTGGTTGACGAGTGCGGCGTGGCACTGCCGCCCGCGGCCCCGCCCATGACCCAGAACCCGGCGGCGGGCACCCTCATCGCCGAGCCGACCGAGGTCACCCTCACCGCGACGGACAACGCCGGCAACCCGGGGAGTTGCACCACCCGGCTGTTGATCAAGGACGCCCTGCCGCCGGTCGCGCGCTGCCGGGACATCACCCGCGCCCTGGCCGGGGCCGCCGTCACCGTGACCGCGGCCGAGATGGACAACGGCTCCACCGACAACCGGGGCGCGGTCACCCTGGCCCTGCGCCGGGGCGCGGCCACCGCGTTCGGGCCGGCCGTAACATTCGATTGCGCCGATGTTGGCGCCCAGCCGGTCGAGGTGCAGGTCACCGACTTGGCCGGCAACACGGCGACCTGCCAGGCCTTGGTGACCGTGCAGGACCAGGCCCCGCCGCAGATGACGGCCCCGCCGGACCTGACCGTCCAAAGCCGCGACCGGGTGCCGGCCGCGGATTTTGCCGGCGGCACAGCCACGGACAATTGCGGCGCCCCGGAGATCGCCTGGGCCAGGGACGATGAAAGCCACCCCGGAACGAGCTGCGGCAACGTGATTACCCGCACCTACCGTGCCACAGACCCGGCCGGCAACGCGGCCGTCTGCACCCAGGTCATCACGCTTGACGACACCACCCCGCCGACCATCACCTGCCCGCCGGACGTGGAGGTCGAATGCGGCGCGCCGCGTGACCCGGGCCATACCGGCACAGCCATGGCCACGGACAATTCCGACGGCAACGTGGCCGTCAACCACGTTGACAGCGCGGTGACGCCGGCCGCGAACGTCACCCTCGTGGCCTGGAACTTCCCCCACAGCCCGGACGATGCCGTTGCGGACGGCGGGGTGCCCGGCAACTCGGCCAAGACGATCGCCACGACCGGCGGCACCGGGCCGGTCACGTTCGACGTGTCCGGGGCCACGACCATGTCTGCCAGCACAACCGCCTGGGACGACGGGATCGGCACGAAGGCCTGGCTGGTGAGCCTCGCCACCACCGGCTACCGGGACCTCAAGGTCTTCTCGAAACAACGCAGCTCAAATACCGGGCCGCGCGATTTCAAGCTCCAGTTCAGCCTGGACGGGGCCGCCTGGGACGACGTAGCCGCCGTGCCGGCCGTGGCCAACTCGTTCGCGGGCGGGACCCTCGCCGGCGTGCCCCTGCCGGCCGAGGCCAACCACCGCGCCTGCGTGTACCTGCGCTGGGTCATGACCAGCCCGGCCGCGGTCAACGGCGGCGCCGTGGCCAACGGCGGCTCGAGCCGGATGGACGACATCGTGGTCACCGGCGACGGCAACGGCGCGGACCTTATCGCGCGCACCTGGACGGCGACCGACGCCTGCGGCAACCAGGCGACCTGCGCGCAGAGGATCACCGTGCGCGACACCACCGCGCCGGTCTTGACCGGAGTGCCGGCCGACCTGGCGGTGCCGTGCCAGGACGAGGTGCCGCCGGCCGACCCGCGGGCCGTAATCGCGACGGATGCCTGTGACCCCGGCGTGAGCGTGAGCGTGAGCGACAGCGACGCCGGTGACAACTGCATGCGGGTCATCACCCGCACCTGGACCGCCAGAGACAACCACGGCAACACCGCCCAGGCCTCGCAGCGCATCACCGTGGCCGATACCACCCCGCCCGCGGTGGCCCCGCCGCCGGACGTCACGGTGGAGTATCCCGCCGCCACCAGCCCGGCCGAGCTCGGGACCGCCTCGGCCGGCGACGCCTGCGACGTCCTGGTGGCCTACAAGGTGAACCTGGCCGACGTCAGCCTGGCCGGCTTCAGCGGCGCAGGCTTCGCGCCCGACCCCGGCCCCGGCCAGCTGGATTCGGACGAATGGTCCACGAGCGGCTGGAGCGACGGCGCGGTGCCATTCGGCGGCACCGGGGACAACGGCACGGATTTCGGCCGCGGCACCTCGGGCGGCGACGTGCTCACCGGCGGCATTTACGCCTTCAACGTGGGCGACGGCAACATGGCCCTGGGCATCCAGCCATCCACCGGAAACTTCGTCCCGGGCGACCTGATCTTCCGCAAGATTGACAATCCGACCGCCCAGGCCATCACCGTCCTCGACGTGACGTACACAATCTACGTGCGCAACAACGAGGCCCGCTCCAGCTCGTTCAATTTCTCCCACTCGCCGGACGGCGTGACTTTCACGGACGAGCGCGCCCTGGACTTCACCTCGCCCGCGGCGGCGGACGTGCCGGCCGCCTGGGCGGCCCACCCGCGCCGCATCACCCTGCGCGGCCTCAGTATCCCGCCCGGCGGCACTTACTACTTGCGCTGGACCAGCGCCGATGTGGCGGGCACCGACGCGCGCGACGAGCTGGCGCTCGACGACATCCTCGTCACCAGCGGCCCCAGCCGCCTGGAATACAGCGACGCCGAGACCCCCGGCTGCGGCAACACGCGGACCATTGTCCGCACCTGGCGGGTCGGTGACGCCTGCGGCAACATCGGCAGCGCCCAGCAAACCATCAGGGTCGTAGACACCACCGCCCCGGCGGTCACGGCCATGCCGCCCGACCGCCAGGTCGAGTGCCGCGACGACGTGCCGGTGCCGGATCCCAGCCTCGTGACGGCCACGGATACCGGCGGCGCCGTGACCGTCACCCACGTGGCCGACGTCTCCGATGGCCGCGCCAACCCCGAGACCATCACCCGCACCTACCGCGCGACCGACGCCTGCGGCAACTCCGTGGACGCCGCCCAGGTCATCACGGTCAAAGACACCTTGCCGCCCACCGTCAGCGGGCCGGCCAGCCAAACCGTGGCGGCCAACGGCAACTGCCAGGCGACCGTGCCCAACCTCGTGCCGGCCGCCCAGGCCGCGGACAACTGCACGCCCGCCGCGGAACTGGTCCTGGCGCAGGATCCGCCCGCCGGCGCGCTCCTCGGCCTGGGCTCATGGCCCGTGAGGGTCACCGCAACCGACCGGGCCGGCAACCGCGGCGCCTGGACCTGCGCGCTGGTCGTCCAGGCCGCGCCCCCGGGTACGGCCGAGTACGCGGCCGACCCGCAGACCATGCTCCTGTGCCATTTCAACGAGGGCCGCGGTACCGTGACCCTGAACTCGGCCAACAACCGCAACTGCCAAGTGCGCGGCGCGGCCTGGGCGACCGGCCTGGTCGCGGGCGCCAGCCTGCGCTTCGATGGCGGCGTTACCAAGGGCTACTATACCCAGGTGGATGCCGGGCCTTTAAGCGTGCTGGGGTCCATGACCGTCGAGGCCGTGATCGAACCCCAGGTTGTTTCCGGCACCCACGCCATCGTGGACAACCTCTACAACATGGCCCTGTGGATTGAGCGCGGAATATTGAAATTCGGCGTGTTCCACCGGATGAATTACATCACGCCCACGGTCGTCGCATCCCAGGTGCTCCAGCCCGGGCGGCGGGTGCACGTGGCCGCAGTTTACAACCACGCCACCGGCCGGCACACGCTGTACATCAACGGGCAGCCCGTGGGCAGCGCGGTCCAGAAAATCAACGATGGCTACTGGCTTGCCAGCCCCGTGCCATTGAGAATCGGCCAGGGCTACCGCGTGGGCGACATGGTGCCGCAGTTCATCGGACGTATTGACGAAGTGCGCATCAGCCGGACCGCCCGCGACCTGTCCGGTTGCGGGCCATGACCCACGCCAGACCTTTACGGAATTCATCGCCCGTACCCGTGACGAACTCACGGCGCGACTGGAGCGGGCCTTGTGTTGGGCCCTCGAACGCCGTTCGCTCAACTCCCCAACCTGCGCTATCCGGACACTAATTCAGCAAAACCATATACTGATTTGCAAATTATTTGTCCGAAAGCATGGCTGGCTGGACGCCTTCAACGGCTCGGTGAGACGCCGCGCCCCACCGGGAGATCTGCGGCCAGGTGGCCAGGCCTGCGCGTGCCCCTAAAACCGTCCGATAACAAGGCATCTACGGACGCTCCTTTGCCGATGCGGTAGCCGATGCCGATGTCGTGGAAGCGACAGCGTCCGCGAAGAATGGTTTGGGTCCCAGGTAACTCGCGGGCGTTTCGGTTGAGCGCACCGCCAAGCCTGGAGAGGATGCTGTTGGCGGCGGCGAGGCGGAACGCCCTGTTTTTTTGCCCCCGCAGGGTGTCGGGGGCGACCAGGGGTTGCAGGTCTTCGAGCAAACGGCACGCCCAGGGCTGGAAGATCAGGTCACCGCGCAGGTCAGGCGCTTGACGCCCGAGCAAGGCCAGCAGCAACCCACGCCAGGCCATAACCCTGTCGATCGCGATGGCTCAGGCGAGCTTGGCGGCGCTTTGATGTTGGTGGGCCTCGATCCGGCAGCCACTTTTCAGCACGCGATGCCATTCTTCGATCCGCCAGCGCCGGGTGTACCAGCGCAGGCAGCGCAACGCCTGTTTGCGTGATTCGATCCGATCCTTCCGGGCTGACTGGGCTGGCCTTTTTCTCCCATTGACGGGGCACCGTGATCGTCGCTTCTCCCATCCGCGGCAGCGCCTCCAGATGGGCAAATAACTTCAAGGGCTCATCCTGCAAACAACGGTCATACCGCGCGCGGACCAGCCAATGAGTCTTTACCCAGGCTGGACAGGCGCAGGCATGATGACTTTATCGAGCGCGTTCGGGAAGCGGCAGTAAGGAGCAAGGAGCGGCTCGTCGCTTGACTATGAGAAGAAACTTGTCGCATAACACATGAAATCGCTTCGCTCCATGTGTCCGATTTATCGGGGCAAGATCAACGCAGCCATGCCCGCAGCCCGCAGACCCCCGCAGATAAAGTTGACTTTTGCCCCGCGTTAGCCGACGCTCGGCCCGGTGTTAGCCAAGGATCGGATCAGGAGACGGCAGGATGTATATTGTCCAGGTAACTTCGGAACTGGCCCCGGTGGCCAAGGTCGGCGGACTGGCGGACGTGGTGAACGGCCTGAGCCGCGAGCTGGAAATCCGCGGCAATTTCGTGGAAATCATCCTGCCCAAGTACGACTGCATGCGCTACGACCACATCTGGGGCCTGCAGGTAACCTGCCCCGACCTGTGGGTGCCCTGGTACGGTAGCGCGGTCCATTGCTCCGTCTGGTTTGGGTTCGTGCACGGCCGCAAGTGCTTTTTCATTGAGCCGCACTCCAACGACCGCTACTTCCAGCGCGGCGCGTTTTACGGGCAGAACGATGACGTCGCCCGCTTTGTCTTTTTCTGCAAGGCGACCCTGGAGTTCCTGCTGAAGACAGGCAAAACCCCCGACATCATCCACTGTCACGACTGGCAGACCGGGATCGTGCCGGTGATGTTGTTTGACCAGTACAAGCACCTCGGCATGAGCCATCCGCGCGTGTGCTACACGGTCCACAACTTCAAGCACCAGGGCGTCACCGGGGCTTTCGTCCTGGACGCCACGCGCCTCGGCAAGCCCGGCTACTACTTTGCCTACGAGCGTATGCGCGACAACTTCAACCCCGCGGCCCTGAACCTGATGAAGTCGGGCATTGTGTACTCGAACTTTGTCACCACCGTCTCCCCGCGCCACGCCTGGGAGGCCAAGTTCACGGACCAGGGGTGTGGCCTGCAACACACCCTTCAAATACACCAGGGCAAATTCGGCGGCGTGCTCAACGGCTTGGACTACGACGTGTGGAACCCCCAGACCGACTACCTGATCCCGCACCATTACGACGCCAACAAGCTGGACGGCAAGTACGGCAACAAGCGCGCGCTGCGCCAACGGCTGCTGCTGCGCGACGAGTTCAAGCCCATCATCTCTTTCGTCGGCCGCCTGGATCCGCAGAAGGGGCTGCACCTGTTGCGGCACGCCCTGTTCTACAGCATCAACCACGGCGCGCAGTTCGTGCTGCTGGGGTCCAGCCCGTACCCGCACATCAACAACGAGTGGTGGGCGCTCAAGCGGCACATCAATGACAATCCCGACAGCCACCTTGAGATCGGTTACAACGAGGAGCTGGCGCACCTGATTTATGCCGGGTCGGACATGGTCCTGGTGCCCAGCATGTACGAGCCCTGCGGCCTCACCCAGATGATCGGCCTGCGGTACGGGGCGGTCCCGGTGGTGCGCAACACCGGCGGCCTGGCGGACACGGTGGTTGACAAGGATTACGCCCACAAGCCGCTGCACGAGCGCAACGGGTTCCTGTTCAACGAGGCCGACCAGGCGGGCATCGAGTCGGCGCTCTACCGGGCGATCTGCCTGTGGTACTCGTACCCCGACCATTTCCGCCACCTGATCGCCAACGGGATGCAATACGATTATTCGTGGAACCATCCCGGCCAGGATTACCTCAACATTTACAACCACATCCGCGAGAAGTAGGCGGCCACAGGCCGCGGCGCGCAGATCGCGGGCCATCCGAAAGCTCCCCGCCTTGGCAAGGCGGGGGGGACCCGCAGGGTGGGGCGGTTGGCGTAAAGTGGTTTTTCACGCGGCGGCGCGGCGCGCGCGGCTACAAGCCAGAGGGCAGCGGCGGGTCAAATGCGATCAGCCCGTAAAGCTCGGTCGGGTCCGCGAGCACCAACCGGGCGCCGGCCCACCCGGCGGCCCGCGCCAGGTCGTCCAGCGTGGCCACGGACTCGGGAAAATCCGCCTCGTTGACGTGCCGGCGGATGGTTCCCATCTCCGCGGGCGCCACCCGTGACCACGCGCGCTGGATCGTGGCCCACCAACGCTCCAGGTAGGCCGGCCGCGCTTCACCGTCGCGCAGCAAGGGCTCAAACACCAGCATGCAGCCGCCAGGGCTGAGCCGCGCGCGGCAGTCGGCCAGGAACCCCTGCTTCTGCTCAAGCGTCAGGTGATGCAGCGACAAGCCAATCCAGATGATGTCGGCGGTTTCCGCGCTCGTTTGGACGTAGCGCGCGTACTCGTCCAGCACGAACCGCGTCTCGAACCCCAGGCCGTCCAGGTTCGCGCGCGCCAGCTGCAGGGCGCCGGGGGTCACGTCCACGCCCGTGTAGCGCGCGACGTGGGTGCCGGCCAGGCCTTTCACCATGTAGCTGGCATCGCCGCAACCCAGGTCCAGCACGGTGAACGGCGCCGGGCCCCGCTCTTTCAGCAGCCGGTTGAGCCGGGCGTACACCTCGCGGTGAGCCAGGTAATTCTCGTCCACGAGGCGCCAGTAGAGGTTCCAGACATTCTGGAAAAAATCGCGCGTGCTCTCGACGTTCTGCTGCGGCATGGGGGACCCCTCCGGCGAACGGTGGCTACATGGCCGCGGCCACGGCCTGGCCGAACTCGCTGCACTTGAGCAGCGTGGCGCCGGGCATGAGGCGCTCCAAGTCATAGGTCACGGTCCGGCTCTTGATCGCGCGCTCCATGCCGCGCAGGATCAGGTCGGCCGCCTCGGTCCAGCCGAGGTAACGGAACATCATCTCGCCCGACAGGATCAGCGACCCGGGGTTGACCTTGTCCTGGTTGGCATACTTGGGCGCGGTGCCGTGGGTGGCCTCGAACACCGCCGCGCCGGTCAGGTAGTTGATGTTGGCTCCCGGCGCAATGCCGATGCCGCCCACGCAGGCCGCCAGCGCGTCGGAGATGTAGTCGCCGTTGAGGTTCAAGGTCGCGATCACGTCGTAGTCTTCCGGCCGGGTCAGGATCTGCTGGAGGAAGGCGTCGGCAATGACGTCCTTGATCACGATGTCGCGGCCGGCCGCGGGATCCGGCAACGCGAGCCACGGGCCCTTGTCGATCGGTTGGGCGCCGAACTCGTCGCGGGCCACCTGGTAGCCCCAGTCGCGGAACGCGCCCTCGGTGAACTTCATGATGTTGCCCTTGTGCACCAGGGTCACGGACCGGCGCCGGTTGTCCAGGGCGTAGCGAAGGGCGGCGCGGACGAGGCGCTGGGTACCCTCGCGCGACACGGGCTTGATGCCGATGCCGGAGGTTTCCGGGAAGCGGATCTTCTTGACGCCCATCTCGCGCTGCAGGAACCCGATGACCTTCTGCGCTTCGGGCGACCCCGCGGCCCACTCGATCCCCGCGTAGATATCCTCGGAGTTTTCGCGGAAAATGACCATGTCGGTCAGCTCCGGCCGTTTCACCGGCGAGGGCACGCCCTCGAACCAGCGCACCGGCCGCAGGCAGACGTACAAGTCCAGCTCCTGCCGCAAGGCCACGTTCAGGCTGCGGATGCCGCCGCCCACCGGCGTGGTCAGCGGCCCCTTGATGGACACGAGGAACTCGCGGCAGGCCTGCAGGGTTTCGTCCGGCAGCCAGACGGGGCGGCCGTAGACCTGGTTGGCTTTTTCGCCGGCGTAAATTTCCATCCACGCCACGCTGCGCCGGCCGCCATAGGCTTTGGCCACGGCGGCGTTCCACACCGCCATGGCGGCGCGGGTGATGTCCGGCCCGGTACCGTCACCCTCGATGAACGGGATGATGGGATGGTCCGGCACCTGCAGGCGGCCGCCGCCCATGGAGATTTTCGCGCCTTGGGCGGGAATCTTGATTTTGTCGTAGGTCATGGTTTTGTCTCCCGGGAAAAAGCGTGGATCATGCGCCGCCCTCCGGCGGCAGGGGGATGATGCCCTGGTCCATCATCAGTTGCGTAGCCTGCCGGGCGCGCTGGATCAAGCGGCGGGCTTTATCATACAACTCATCATGGGTGGCCGCGATGCGCGCCAGGCCCTGCTCCTGGGCCCGGCAGCCGACCGCCGCGGCTTCGCGCGCGTAGACCTCCCAGGACTCCATGGTCGGGACAATGCAGTCCGGGGCCAGGCGGTCGCCCACGGCGCCGGCCAGGGCGTCGGCCGCGGCAAAGCACATCTCGTCCGAGATCGTGCGCGCCCGCACATCCAGCGCGCCGCGGAAAATGCCGGGGAACCCCAGCGAGTTGTTGATCTGGTTGGGGAAGTCCGAGCGGCCGGTGCCCACGACCGCGGCGCCCGCGGCCTGGGCATCCCACGGCCAGATCTCCGGGGTGGGGTTGGCGCAGGCGAACACGACCGCTCCCGGCTGCATGGCGCGAATCCACTCGGGCTTGATCGTGCCCGGCCCGGGGGTGGACGAGGCAATCAGCACATCCGCGCCCGCCAGCGCCTCGGGAATGCCGCCCGCCAGCTGGTCGCCGTTGGTGATCTCGCACAGGTGCCACTTCACGGCATGCGCCGCGCCCGCGGCCTGCACGTCCTGGCGGTGCCGCCCCAGCAGGCCCTTGCTGTCCACCACGCGGCAGCGGGCCGGGTCCGCGCCGCGGGCGAAGATGAGCCGGGCGGCCGCCGTGTTGGCCGCGCCGCAGCCCACGAACACGATCCGCGTGTCCGCCAGGTTTTTCCCCACCACCTTCAGGGCGTTCAGCAGGCCGGCGAGAATTACGGTCGCGGTGCCCTGCTGGTCGTCGTGCCAGATCGGGATTTCGGCCCGTGCGCGCAGTTCCTCGAGAATCCGGTAGCACTTGGGCTGGGCCAGGTCTTCGAGGTTGACCCCGCCCAGCGCCGGCTGCAGCAGCAGGACCGTCTCGATGATCTTGTCGGGGTCGCGGGTGTCCAGCATGATCGGGTAGCTGTCCACGCCGCCAAGATACTTGAAGAGAAGGCTTTTGCCCTCCATGACCGGCAGGCCGGCCTTGGGGCCGATGTCGCCCAGGCCCAGCACGCGCGTGCCGTCGCTGATGACCGCCACCGTGTTCCACTTGTTGGTGTAGTCGTACACCCGCTCGGGGTCGCGGGCGATGGCGCGGCAGGGCGCCGCCACGCCGGGCGTGTACCAGATGCCAAAGTCGTCCAGGCTGCGGACGCAGCACTTGAGCGCAGTCTCGATCTTGCCCTTGTAAAACGGGTGCAGGCGCATGGCGTCCCGGGCCGGTTGTTCGGCCCGGGCCAGGCGCGCGGCATTGTCTTCAGAAGGCTGTTCCATTGCATGCTCCGGCCAAGGTTTCGCAGCATTGTACTTGCCCCATGGGCCAGCGCAACCTCATTTGCTGGGCCCCGTCAAGGGAGGTCCAGGCCAGGAAGCCACGCCGGGCAAGCCGCCGGCGCGAGGCAGGCCGGATCGTCGCACTGCACCGCGTTCACCCGGGGGCCCACGGGCCGGACTTCCATGGCCTCGGGCGGGAACGGCCGCAGCAGGCCGCGCGCCGGGGACGCGAGCCATTCCGGCCACTCCGCCGGCCGCAGGATGACCGGCATGCGGCCGTGCACCGGCGCGACCAGATCGTTGGCCGCGGTCGTGATGATGGCGCTGGAACGGATGGTTTCGCCGGCCGGCGCGGTCCACGTGGACCACAATCCCGCCAGGCCGAAAGGCGCCCCGCCGGCCACCTGGAAATAGTGGGGCTGCCCGGACTTCCACTCGTAGAACCCGTCCGCGAGGATCACGCACCGCCCGCCCTGCAGGGCCGCGCGGAACGCGGGTTTTTCATCGAGCGTTTCGGCGCGCGCGTTGATCAGCCGGGCGCCGGCGGCCGTCGACTTGGCCCAGGCCGGGATGAGGCCCCAGCGGGTGTGGACGATCCGGCGCGGCGCCGTGTGGAGCAGCGCAAGCACGGGTTGCGTTGGCGCCACGTTGAAGCGCGGCGGCGCCGGGACGCTCAGGTCATAGTCCGGGAACAGCTCCTGGATTTGCGCCGCGGTGAACGTCTGGGTGAACCGTCCGCACATGGTGTTCCTCCCGCGGAATCACTCCGCGATCCAGCCTCCGCCCAGGACCTCGTCGCCGGCATAGAACACCGCGGCCTGGCCCGGCGCCACGGCGGCCTGGGGCGCGGCGAACGCGCACCAGGCCGCCGCCGGGCCGGCCGGCTCGATCCGCGCGCCGACCCCCGGATGGCGGTAGCGGATCCGCACGGTGCAGTTCCGCGCCTCCGGCGGCCCGCCGCCCACCCAGCTCAGGTCCCGGACCAGGCAGCCCGCGCGCGCGCCCGCGGCCGCCGGCCCCACGACCACGCGGCCGGACTCCGGCTGCAAGGCGATCACGTAGCAGGGCTCGCCGGTGGCTACGCCCAGGCCCTTGCGCTGGCCGACCGTGAACCGATGCAGGCCGTCGTGACGGCCGAGCACGCGGCCTTGCTGGTCCACGATCTCGCCCGCGCGGCGCAGTTCCGGATGGTACCGCGCGACCAGGTCGGCATACGTGCCGCCCTCGAGGAAACACAGGTCCTGGCTCTCCGGGCGTTCCGCTGCCGGCAGGCCCAGGCGGCGGGCCTCGGCACGGGTTTGGTCCTTGGTCCAGGCGCCCAGGGGGAACCGCGTGCACTGCAACTGCGCCTGCGTGAGCCGGTGCAGAAAATAGGACTGGTCCTTGCCGGCGTCAACGCCCCGGAGCAAACGATAGCAATCCCCGTCCGCAACCACCTGCGCGTAATGGCCGGTGGCCAGGCAGCCGCAGCCGAGGGCCCGGGCCTGCTCCAGGAGCAGGCCGAATTTGATCCGGGCGTTGCAGACCACGCAGGGCGATGGGGTCCGGCCAGCGGCATACTCGGCGGCAAACGGCCGCAGGATGATCCGCTCAAACTCGTCCCGCAGATCCGCCACATGATGCGGGATGCCGAGCCCTTCCGCCACCTGGCGCGCGCGCAAGACCGGATCCGGCGCGGCCGCCGACCGGGGATCGCACAATCGCAGCGTAAGGCCGACCACCCGGAATCCCTGGGCACACAGCAAGGCAGCGGCCACGCTGGAGTCCACGCCGCCGCTCATGGCCACCGCCACGGGCTCCCCGGCTGCCATCATGACCCGGCCGCGCGCCCCCGGGCCTCAGGGCTGGCTGCCGGCGCCGGTGATTTGCTGGCTGACAACCTTGTCAAAGCACTCCGGGCAGATGCTGTGGGTAAATTGGGCATCGCTGCGTTTCTCAATGTAGGTTTCGACCCGGTGCCAGTAGTTGCGGTCGTCGCGAATCTTTTTGCAGTAGGAGCAGATGGGCAACAGGCCCTGGAGGGTGTTGATCTGCGCCAGCGCCTCCTCCAGTTCCCGGACGCGGGCGGCGAGCTCCATCTGCAGGTTGATCACCCGTTCGCCCACCTGGACCCGGGCGTGAAGCTCATCAAGGTCAAAGGGCTTGGTGACGTAGTCGTTGGCCCCAGCCATCAACCCCTCCACAATGCTCTCCTTCTCGCGTTTGGACGTGAGCAGGATGATGTAGCGCGGCGGCGTGGGCTCGTCCTGGCGGATGTTGCGGCACACCTCGATGCCGTCGATCCCGGGCATGATCCAGTCCAGGATGACCAGCCGCGGCGCGTCCGGCTTCTGCAGCTCGGCCCAGGCCAGGGCGCCGTCCGCCACGCTCTGCACCGTGTACCCCCAGTCGTGGAGCGCATTTTCAAGCGCCACACGCAGAAAGGTCGAATCTTCCGCCACCAGTATTTTCACTTGCGCTTTCCCCGCCCCACCCCGCCCGGACGGCCGCCGGGCGTCACTTGATGTAATAGCCGCTGATCCGCCATACGCCGTCGGCGCCGCGCATGGGGGTGATGGTCTCCACGCCGGCCTGTTTTTTCTCAAAACGCGTATCGAACTGGATCACCACGTATTCCCCGTCCGGCGCGCCGGCCAGGGTCTTGGTGTAATGCGCGCGCCGGAGGGTCCGGGACTGCACCGGCCCGAACGGGCCGCGAAACGTGGCGATCATGTCCACCCATTTGTCCCGCGCCACGGCTTGCTGGAACACGGGCGCGGCCTCGTCCCAAGACCGGCCGTACTCGCCGTGGTCCACCAGCGCCAGCCACGCCAGCGCCCCTTCCTGCGCCGCCTGCTCATCCGCCGCATGGCGGTTGGTGCAGCCAACGCCGGCCCAGGCCATGATCAGGCCCGCGACCCACACCATCCAGGCGCGGTTCATGTGGCCCCCTGGGGTCCGCATACGGCCGGGTCCTGGTACTTGCCCATGGCGCGCAGCTTGGCATAGCGCGCGGCCACCAGCTCCGCCGGGGGCACATCGCGCAACGCGTCCAGGTGCCGAATCAAGTGGGCCTTGAGGGTCGCGGCGATCTCGGCGTGGTTGGTATGCGCGCCGCCCGCCGGCTCCGGCACCACCTCGTCGAGGATGCCCAGCTTGAGCAGCTCCGCGGAGGTGATCTTGAGCGCTTCGGCCGCCTTGTCGGCAAAGGCACGGTCCTTCCACAGGATCGCCGCGCACCCCTCGGGCGAGATGACCGAGTAGTAGGCGTGCTGCAGCAGCATCAGGCGGTCCGCCACGCCAATCCCCAGGGCGCCGCCGCTGCCACCCTCCCCGGTGATCACGGCAATGATCGGCACCGGCAACATGGACGCCTCGCGCAGGTTGACCGCGATCGCCTCGGCAATGTGGCGCTCCTCGGATTCAACCCCGGGATAGGCGCCGGGGGTGTCGATCAGGCTGATGATCGGCAAGCCGAACTTCGTCGCCAGCCGCATCAGCCGCAGCGCCTTGCGGTAGCCTTCCGGGTAGGCGCAGCCAAAGTTGCATTGCAGGTTGCTCTTGGTGTCCCGGCCCTTCTGCGAAGCCACCACCACGACGCGCCGCCCGTCCAGCCGGGCGAACCCGCCGACAATGGCCCGATCATCAGCGTAGAGGCGGTCGCCGTGCAGTTCCATGAAGTCGGTCATGATGCGGCCGATGTAGTCCAGCGGGTACGGCCGCAGGGGATGCCGCGCCACCTGCACCTGCTGCCACGGGGTCAGTTGGCCGTAGATTTCGGTCCGCAGCGCGGCGATCTTCTCCTGCATGCGCTCGATCTCGCGCGAGACATCGATCTGCTGGCTCTCGCTGAACTGCTTCAGCTCCTGCAGCTTTTTCTCCATCTCCACGATCGGTTTTTCAAAAGGTAATGCGTAGGTGGTCACGGCCGCTCCTTTCGAGGCTCACTCGCGAATGGTTACCGCCGTCCCGATGGGCACCAGGTTGAACAGCTCCTCGATGTCCGGGTTCTGCATGCGGATGCAGCCGGCGCTCTCCGCCTTGCCGATGGTTTCCGGCTCCCAGGTGCCATGGATCCCGTAGCCGCGCGCATCCAGCGCCAGCCAGTGCGTGCCCAGCACGTTTTCCGGGTCGCCGTACGGGATCTGCTTGCCATCCGACCGCCACCACGGCGGCTGCGAGATGCGGTCCACGATCTTGAACTGCCCGTCCGGCGTCTTGCCGAACTTGCCCGTGCCCACCCGGTACCGCTTGAAAAACCGGCCGTTCATGGACAGCACCAGCGTAAAGTCGGACTTGTCCACCACCACGCTGAACTTGCCCTGGAAAATGCGGAACCGGTCGCCCTCGTGGATCAGCGCGCCCTTGATGCTGTTGCCCTTGGCCACCAGTTCGCGGGTGATGCCGAACTTGCGCGCGATGCTGTCCAGCGAGTCGCCGCGCCGCACCACGTACTCCAATTTCTCAGGCATCGGGTACGGGTAAAACACCAAATCAATGTTGATGTCGCCCAGCAGGCTTTCGGCGCTCGCGATGACCACCGGATCGCGCGTCTGCGACATCACTTGGTAGCAGATGTCGCGGGCCTTGAGGATCTCGCCGCCCGCCACCAGGGCCTTGGCCTGGTTCAGCGCGACCCGCCCCTTGTCATCGGCGGCAACCGGCGCTGCCGGGAGGGCGGGCGTGACGCGGACGGTCGGCGTGGCCACGGCCGGCTTTGACGCCGGCGTCGTCGAAGCCGCCGGCGCGCGCTCCGCCGCCGCGGGCACGGACACCATGTCAGCCGCCGGCGTGGGCGCTGCATCGGGGGGCACCGGCGCGTCCGTGGCCGGACGCCGGGCCAGCCAAACGGTGGCCCCGGCCGCCACAACCAGCACCACCAGTATCACCAGCCGCAAACACCCTTTCCGGCTGCGATATTCCTGGATGTACAGTTCGTTCATGAAGTCCGCTTGGTGAGGATATCTTCCAGCTCCTTGATCACAAGGATCATGGACGGATACCGCTCCTCCGGCAGCAGCGCAAGACATTTGCGGATGATCAGCTCCAGCCGCGGCGGGGCCTGCACCTTGAACATGCTCATGGGGTTCGGCGTGATCCCCGGCAAGGTCTGGGTGGGAACGCGCGGATCCGCCTTCTTGCCCTCAAAGGGTTTGTGGTAGCAGAGCATCTCGTAGCCCGTCACCCCGAAGCTGAAAATATCCGCGCGCTCATCCGCCTGGTGGCGGAGGAACAACTCCGGGGCAATATAGGCCGGGGTGCCCGACGGCTCCTTGTCCTTGATCCGCACGGGCTTGTTTCCGTATTCCAGCGCCAGGTCAAAGTCGATCAGGATCACCCGCCCGTCCTCGGTCAGCAGGTGGTTTTCCGGCTTGAAGTCCAGGTGCAGGATGCCCTGGTTGTGCACGTAGCTCAGCGTGGCCGCCATCTGGCGCAACAGCGACAACTGGTTCATCGTCAGCAGCGGCGCGCGGTGCAGGATGGCTTCGCGGAGGTTCCCGGCCTCGATGTACTCCTGCACCGTGAACGGCATCCGGTTCATCTCGCCGGCGGTCACGAGCTTGACGATGTTGGGGTGGTCCATCCGCGCCAGGATCTCCGCGTTGCGCAGGAAATTGGCGCGCAGGCGCCGATCGCGGGCGTACCGCTCCTTCAGGATACGCAACACCACCCGTTCGCGGTTCGGAGCCAGCGCCACGAAGATGTCCATCATGCCGCCGCCCGAAATTTCCCTCACAATCGCAAAGTCGCCAAAAGATCGCATGCCCGCATAATAGCCCAGCCCGTCGGCCTTGCGAATAAAAAATCGATGTTTTTAGACCGTGCCCGCCGCGCGCCGCCCAGCGCGGACATTTGCCCTTTACATGGCCCGCGACATGCGATATCTCATTCCCGGCCGCCGCGTTTTCGGCCGTGGGTCCAACCCGGTCCGCGGGCCGGTGGCCGGCAGGGAACCGCGAGTGTGGCCCGGCGGCCCTCGGCGGCGCATGGAAGACAGCCGGGCCATGCCAGCTTAGCTCAATGGTAGAGCAGCTGATTTGTAATCAGCAGGTCATCGGTTCAAGTCCGATAGCTGGCTCCACTTTATCGTCCGCAAAATACGCATTTTAGCCTTATTTTATGCGGGTTTGATGTAGATCGGCCGGTCTGTAACTGTCCGTAACTGTCCCGACCTGTCTTGTCCGTTTGGAGGCTCGAAAGGGGCACAAAAGGGGCACAATGAAAAAACGGGGGGCCCCGCCAGACCCTGCGACAAACTCGACATTCTCGACATTCCTGCGCCGACGGCGGGGTTCCCGACGGGAATGCGCTGGAGACGGACCGCGCATTCCCATCGCCCTCTCCAGGCGGTCTCGCGCCCAAAACAACTTGACCCATTGCTTGACCAACGCTTGACCCACTGGTAGTATGCCGCCATGAGTTATCAACCCATTTTCCAGGTCTCGCCGGCGCTCCTCGGCCGGGTCGAGGCCATCGCCGCCTTGCGCGAACGAATCCGGGGCGCGACCGTGCAGGTGGCCTGGATTCCGTCCCTGCAAAAAGACTCGCGGGCGCGCAACGCCCACTCGTCGACCGCCATCGAGGGCAATCCCCTCACTCTGGCACAGGTGCGGGCGCTTGAAGCGAACCAGGAAGTGTCGCCGTTGCCAGACCGGGCGCGCCGCGAGGTGCTCAACTATTTCGCCGCCCTCCGGCACATAGAGCAGAACGCCGCCAGGACAAAACTGACCCACGAAGACCTGTTCCGCCTGCACGCCATCATGGCCGGCCAGGTGATGGACCAGGGCGAGGCCGGCGCCTACCGGAAAATCCGCGTGCGCGTCGGGCCGCATGTCCCGCCGCCACCGGACAGGGTCTCGGGCCTGATGTTCGAACTGCTGGAATGGTGGAACAACGAGGCGCCGGCGTTATCGCCGGTATTGAGCTCCGCGATCGTGCATTACCGCTTCGAGGATATTCACCCGTTTGCGGACGGCAATGGCCGCACCGGCCGGGCCCTGGCCTTGTGGGAGTTGTACCGGCGCGGGTTCGACACCCACCATATCTTTTCCGTGGATGAATACTACTGGGAGGACCGCCCCCGCTATTACGCCGCATTGCAGCAGGTGCGGGTCAATGGCGACGACCTTACTTACTGGCTGGAATACAGCGCGGAAGGTCTGCAGCAGACGCTGGAACGGGTCTGGACGCGCATCCAGCAGCTATGTGCCTCCAAAAGCCCCGCCAAGCTGGTGCTGCGCCCGAAGCAGGAACAGTTGCTCAACCTGCTGCGCGTTCGCGGGGCGCTCAGCCCGCGGGAAATCCGGGAGGGGCTGGGCGTGTCCAAACAGGGGGCCATGGACGCGTTGAACCCGCTCATCGCCGCCGGGTTGATCGAGCGGGTGGGTACCTTGAAGAACGGCCGGTATCTATTGAAATGACTGTCCCGTTTCAATAACGGGGGAAAAGGCATATTTTCAACGCAAAATGTTGGGCAAGCCCTCATCATTTCCGCCTTGGCCCGGCATCGTGGCCCCTTCCTTTCGCAGGTTGGTAAACAGCCGCCATGCGGATCGATCGTCTGCCGCGCTCAGCGGTCCGGGCGCGGGCGGTTTTCAAGGGGATGGGGCCGACCGCGCGTCCTTTTGCGGGGAGGTTGGCGGGAACCTTGGGTTAAGCGGCGGCGTGCCTGGCGGGCCACCCGAAGGGCGGCGGGGAAAACAGCGCCAGGAAAGAGGCGGCCAACTCCTTGGCAGCCTCGCGCTGTTTTCCATTGAGCCGCCGGGTGTTGTCCCCCTGCGGGTTGCCCCCTTGGGTGTGGTCCTTGTCGAAAGGGGGAATCCGGCAAAGGGGATTCCCAAGGGGGAAAACTGAAGGGGGAAAACGCTTGGCCCACCAGCCGCCGCCGCGCCTGCCCGCCGAAGCGTCCGCGCGCAGGCGGGCCCTGCGAGCAACCAGCGGGAGCGCGACGAATGGGAATGACGGACCGCCATGTTCTCGGGTCCGGTGTCTTGGAAGAGGCGCGAGCACGGCACCAACTTCATAGACGCCTCGCTATCCAACTTGATCAGCGCCTGTTGCGTTGATAGTCTGCGAAAAAGTCGGTCATGGCCGGTTCAACGACCCGACTGACCGTACGGGAATGGCGGGGACCTTGCGGAAGAGGACAACATACGATCTGGTCATGGTGGCAGCGATAGCCCGCCACAATGTTCGTTGTTCACCGGACGCGTCGGTCGAGGCATATCAATCCCCATCCGGATCGCCCGATATGCGGCATTCCCGCGTCGTAACACCCCTGTTTTCAACTCACGGCTTGAGGCATATCATCCCCAGCCCGGATTTGCCAGGCTGATATATTTGAGGCATATTACCTGTTGGAGCACGAGAGAAATATGAATTCGGAAACATGGGGAATGGTGGGCTTGCTCGGCGGCTGCGGGTTGGCACTGCTCTTCCTGTTCTCGTTCATAAGGATTGCGGTGAAAGCTGTTCTTCAGCGAAATCCCCGTCGGTTTCTTGTCGTCTTCATCGCCGTCCCCTTATTGCTCGGCGTCACGGACTTCACAATTGCACTCAAGACAGGGCATCCAGTCTTGTCGTTGCCGATGGGGATGCTCGGGGACGGGGGTTCTCATGTGACCGTCGGATGGGGCTACACGATCTTGGAATGGCACCAAATGTTCACCCATCCCAATCTCGGGAATGACATAGCCGGATACAAGGTCGGTCCAAAACTGACTTTCTGGTTTCTTCTGGGATTGGAATCGTCGGAGTTCGAGGCAACACAGATTGAGGCTCCAACAACCGCAGGCAGGGTACGCTGACGCGCCCCTGCTGCGGGGCGTTCTCCAAGAGATATAAAATGAAGTCGTCATTGCTAATAACCTCGGTCATCCTGTTGGCTACGCAACAGGCTGCAGCTACATCCTTCTTTAGGATCTTCATCACGCAGCAAGGCACAAACACCGTGTTTAGGATACTAGACACCCCTGTCACGATCGAAAAGATTCAGGAATTTACCGCTAAAGTCGGAGCCATCGACAATGACCAGACCATTATGGTCAATGTTGATGCCCGCACCCCCGCCGAATCCTTATTGACGGTGCTAAAACTGATTAAGGATGCCGGTTTGAAGCGGGTTATCATACTCCCATGGCCAGTATGCAGCCGCTTTGACATGCTTAGCGTGCAGATCAGGCCCAAAACAAATGAGTTTATTGAGAATTACTACGGACAACCCGATCCTCTAGGCGACAGCCTTGAACTTCTGCAGAAAAAAAATGAAACGCCAAACCCTCGGGTAACGTTCGGTCAAGAGTAATACATGAAACCGGGCAAGGTAGAACTGTTCAAGTGGTCCACGATAGGGGCGTATTGTCTCTTGCTGATCGTCGTAGCCATCTTGGGGGATGCCGCAACCCAGACTTTGCACCGCAAACTGGGAACAGAGTCCTCCAAGGGCTTGCCTGGGGGCACGGCATTCGTGGTCCAGACCCAATGGGTGCAAGTTTGCATCTTGGCTGTCGTTCTCGGCGTCGCGATTCTTTGCAAGAAATACAAGTGTTCTCAGCCGACGATGATGGGCGTCAACGTGATGACGTTTCTGTTGCTCGCAGTGCTTATTGCGGAGTGGCTTCTTGCATGGTTTCTTACTACCCCGTTCTGTGACGCCTTTGCAGTGGAAGTGATGGGACAGGACTAGCGGCCCTCGAATAGGATCCCAGTGACTGACTGAGGGAAGCTCAGCCAGTCAACGGGTCCTACACTACATCAACTCCTTCCGCTCCCTTGTCAACCACCCCACTCCAGCCCTACTTCACCCACTCTAGCAGCCACTGCCAACGTGGCATCGTCCGGTATCTTGACCACTGGGGTGTTCAGACCGGATGATGAACGTGCTGTGGCCGCGACGCGCGCTCAAAAGCGATCCGGTTCTTCCGGTTCGCGGTCGGGGACCTGGGCCAGGGCGGCGTCGAACTTGGCGCGGCTGGCGCGGGCCGCCCGCTGGGCAAGGTAGTCTTCAGTTTCCAAAGCGGAGATTTTCTCCGCCACAGCGGTCGCGACGAACTGGTTGATGGACACATGGTCGCGCTTGGATAGCACGCGGGCCCGGTCGTGCAGCGAATCCGGCAGTCTTAGGCTGATGGCGCTCATTTCAACTCTCCTATTTTCTCCAGAAACTCTTTCGGGGTTAGCAGGTCTATTCCGAATGACCCGGCATCCGTAAAGTCCTTCTTGTTGTAGGTCACGATACAGTCGCACTGGCCGGCGACCGCGACCTCGAGAACCATGTCGTCCTTTGGATCCCGCTCGCGCGGCCGCCACAGGAAGTGAATCTTGTGCCGTTGTCCGGCCGCGCACAGGTAGTCCAGGATATCGGACACCTGCGACCATGACGGCTTGTTTTGCCACCGGCCGCCCTTGGCGACCTGCTCATACTCCAGAACAAGGGGCACGGAAAGGTTGATGTCGAACTTGCCCGTGCCGACCAGGGAAAGCAGGGCAAACGCCGGACCGCGCCTGGACCGCAGGGCGCAGACCAGCACGTTGGAGTCCATCACAATCTGGTACCGCTTGCTCATGTTGGTATCATAGGTGATACGGCCTTGGATGTCAACAGCTTGATGGTTTCCGCGTGAATACGAATTCGGCTGGGATTATTCAGGAGGGGCTCATAGTAAAAGCTGGGTGCCAGATCATTACTTGGGGTAGAGCATGAAAAGTTCGTGAGCCGGGGCGGCTTTTGCCCTGGCGGGCGCGGTGAAGGCACGCACCCAGCCGCGAAGCGCGAGTTCGGCGAGGGCAGCCCAGGCGGCGGTGGTGGTTTCAACCCCGGCCCAGCGGTATCGGGCCACATCGCGCGGCTTGACAGCCTCGATGGAGCCCAGGCCTTCCCGTTCGCGCTTGGCGGCCAGCTTGGCCCGGTTGGCGTCCAGGCAAGGCCACAGCAGGCGGGCAGCGTTCCGTTCATCGCTGTCGCCCATGAATGCTGCCGCGCGCTTGATATGCGCTTTGAGGACTTCGCCAAGGGCCAGGGCGCGCCGCATGGCATCCGGGGTCAGGGTGCGGGTAATGTCCGACTTCTCGGCAGCGGTTTCAAACAGGTGGAACGCCAGCGCAATGCGGGCGCTATGCTCGGGCAGCTTGTTCAGGCAGCCGGCCAGGAGGGGTGGCGCAGCCATGGCCTCGCGCTTGGTCTGGTCATGGAATGTCTTCCAGTACCCGAAAGCGCGATGGTCCATGCAGACGTTGTGCGGGCAAGCCTGCTGGTTTTCATCCAGGGCAGGGCCCAGGTCGAGTAACCGGGTCATGATGGTGTTGTAGGCCTCCAATATACGTGGCTCGATGGAGTCGACCGGATACTCGCCAGAACCTGGCTTGTCGGGCAGGACATAGATCCACCGCGCCAGGAATCCGCTCTCGCGCAGTTCCATTGAGTGACCCATGGTCTGGAGGCTGTCACGCTGGGTTGCCAGGAACGCGGAGAGCACCGGCTCGCAGATTTCGAAGGGAGGCTTGTCGGCGGCATTCCGGTCGTAGCGCAGGTAGTCGCCGCCATGACCCGCCAGCCACACCTGGATGTCGGCTCCCTGCTGGAGGTACTTGCCCTTGGCGATGGCCAGCACGGCGCGAGCCTCGCTGCTGAAAATGCCGAGGTATTCTCCGTTGTGGGCCATGATGCGGGCCATGGCCTCGGAGGTGCAGTCGTTGGCGATCAAGACCGGTTGGCAGGGCTTGTTATGTTCCACGGCCTGGTGCTTGCCGATTTCGGCGGAGAGCTGGACAAGGTTACCATCCCCGCGGGCGATGCACTTTTCGAGGCGGATGATTTCCGCCTTCGCGGCAGTCCAGGCCGCAGCCCACTGGCGCATCTCGACCGAATGCTTTTCCCGCATGGCCCGTTGCCACTGCAGCAGGGAGCGCTGGATAACACGGGCGACTGGCGTTTTCGTGCCTGCGACCGGCAGCGCGGCCAGCCCGTACACGTTGGCGAACTGGTGGTGGTCACGCTTGATTTCGATTCGGGCAACCTTGCGGCAGGCGATTGAGACGGCACAGAGCAGGCCAAGGCCCGGCAGCTCGTCGCTGACATTCATGGTGGCGGCAATGGCCTTGCCCAGGTCGGCCAGGGGCGCCGGAAAGCTCTCCCACGGCCAGGGCGGGCACGGGTCAGACGTGCCGCCCAGGGGCAATGGTTCGGGCCACGGTTCGGTCGCGGCCTGGGCGGTATTGCGGATGGATTCGGCCTGCCGGTTGACGCATTCTTTGCCGTAGAAGGCTGGGCCGTTCTGCCCGACAGCAGGAGTGCGTGGCGCGGCCTTGAATGCGCTTGCAACGGTTGTGGCCAGTTCCTTTTCATCGAACGGCGGGGTGCACCGCCCGGCAAAGCCACGCAGGAGTTCCAGCGTGGCCGCCTCGGTGTGGCCTTCGTCGCGGAGTTGGGTGGCGCAGAAGAAAGCGGTTTGGTTGCGGGCGCCTTCAACCGCGCCGGCGTCAATATGGGCCTGGACGGACGGCGGTATGCCCGGCGCCTTGCCGGCAGGTTGGGAGGTGACATGGCTGACAAACGGGGCGGCCTGAATGGGCAAGCCTGGGGCGTATGGTTCCGGGGTGTATTCGACGCGCCACGGCAAGGGGACGGCCTCGTTGGTAACGGTATAGCGGCCGCCGGTATAATGGACCGAGGGCGGTGCCACAACCTGGCCGCCAACGCTCTTCAAGTCGCCCCAGCCGGTGGCGGCCTTGGTTAACTGCCGGGGCGGTTCCTGCCCAGGCCCAAGGGCAAAATACAAATGGCACCGGCCGGGTTCGGCGTTATCCCTGGCGACCGTGTAGGTGTGCACGGCTTCGGGGAGGGCTGCTGCCCAGGGGTAAAAGGCTTCGGGCGTGTCGAAATCGAGAACGACCAAGCGCGAAGGCCCGCAGGCAATGCCCAGGTTGCGGATCTCCCCGTCGGGCCAGAAGCGGTCTACTTCCAATGGCTTCGTTTCATGGGCCTGCCAATTTTTCAGTATCGGCGCTTTTCCATGGATAACCTATTGTCTAAAAAAGCGTTGCTTGAGTTCCTTGGCGTTTCCGACCGCCAGTTGCGGCGGCTGATTGCCGCGAAAAAATTGCGGCCGGCGACAAAGAGGGGCCGCCAGCCACTTTTCCGCGCGGACGACGCCATGCGGCTTCTGCCGGTTTCGGATTATGAGCTCTGGCAGGTGCTGGCCCTGGTGCGCGCGGTGTTCCGATTGAAAGCCGGTGAAGCCGGCATGGCGCAGAAGCACATGGCCTATCAGCCGCAATTCGGACAGTGTTTCAGCGAGTGGCTATCCGAGAAAGAGCAGATGAACTACGAAACACGCGAATTACGCGAATGCATCCCGTTGACTCTCTGCTAAATATGTACGGTAATGGCCCGAATTCTTCCTGCACCCAACAGGTGAACGATGTTATTCTCAGCTTGTTCGCCCGTTCCTCTTTCTGCGGCAACGAGTTTCGCGTTATTCGCGTGTTTCGTAGTTAATTCGAATGCTGAATTTAGGGTTATTGGCCGTTGACGCCGGGGTCATGGTCCGCCGCACTTTTTTCGAGCGCTGGGGCCGGATCCTGAAGGCCTTTGTCGGCGAGCAGGACTTTGATTTCGCCCAAACCTGCGCTGAACACCTGACCCAGGCCGAAGTGCGGATCGTCACGGCATGGTTTGCGGCGGCGGCTTGCCCGCGGTTCTCTGCCTCAACTGAAGCCCGGAGCCAGGCCCAGACGTTCGAAGAGAGGCTGGCGGCGGCCACGGATGTTCCATTGCAGCTGGTCAAAGGCTGGAAGCGGTTTGCCGACGATTTCGACGGCTGGCGGGCCCTGCGCGGCGTGAAGGATGACGATGATCCTGAGGCAAAGCAGGCCGCGGACATCCCGCGCGAAGTCCGGCGGGAAACGCAGCGAGAGATGGGCCGGCGCAAGGCGGCATTCAAGCTGCCGCCGTTCTGGGACGATGTGGCCTACTTTGCCGGGCGATCACGAATGCAGGTAACCCGGGTGATGAAGAGCGTCTGCAAGAAGCTCAAGGCTTGGCCAGATTTGTGGTCAGAAATCACCGGACAGCACCTGCCCGCAGCCACGCCCCCGGTGACGGGGCCGATCCCCCACCCAAACGATCCGGCGCAGCCCAAAGCTTTCGCGAATCTTTTCCACCTGGTCGGGAACGGTCTTGGCATCCGCCGTATGGCCGGCATAGACGTCAATGGCCACCGGGCGGCCCTGCTCATCGGTAAGCAGGCCATAGACAATGGCGGCAAGTTTCTCGCCGTCCCGGTTGTGGCCGCGCCGCGCCAGCGGACCGACGCGGCCATAATAGGAACTGCTGGACACGTCATACAGCGCGCGGTGGCCTTCGGCCAGATGCTTGGCGGCCAACTTGCGTTCGATGCGGGCTTTGCGCGCCAGCAACCAATCCATGGCCAGATACAATTCTTCCTGGCGCACGTCGGCCAGGCCCAACTCTTCCACCAGCGTACTGGCGGGCCCTTTCTGCTGCTCGGGCGCCACGTCCGGGTCATCGTTCCAAAAACGGCCCATGGCGGATTTGGAACAAGGATTGATCAAGCGCTGGGCGATCAAGCCGAGCACGAGGTTGCGTTCCCGGCTGGCGGTGGCCGAGATCATGGTATCCAAGCCCAGCTTATGCATCATCCCGAGCACGGCGCGGACATGGCCATGGGGCGTGGACTGGGTGATCTGGAAAACCTCATCGATATCGACCAGCTTTTTGCCGGCCAGTGCGCGCCGTAACGTTTGGACCAGTTCCGCGGGCCAATGGGTGAGGTTGGCGTGGGTTTTCTTGATGGTTTTGGCGCCTTGGCGCATGCCGGAGCGCAGCAGGACGGCCGGGGGCGAGTTCCGATTGGCTACCGTTTCAATATACATGGGCATAATATTGACGAGATGATGGTTAATAGCAAGACATATTTTGTAATTATTATATATTTACATGGGAACATTATTGAAAACAAAAATGATCGCTAATGGTCACTTCAAACAATGTTTACAGGGGGGTGCGACGATTCAGCCCGCTAAAATCGGATCAAACTCCAGTCTAAGGCCGTTCGGTCGACCCGCAGTGCGGCATCGTCCAAAATGGCCGCGCCTGCCGTCCTTAGGCGTGGATTTGGGACGCCGGATTTGCATTCAACGGCCGTCAGGCGGCCGGAATCTTTTCCAGGAAGCCGCGGACCAGGCGGCCGGCAACCCACGCGCGGTACTCGGCGGTGGAGCGGATATCGCTGATGGGTTTGACCGTGTTCTGGGTCATCTGTTCCGCGCGTGCCAGCGTCTCGGCGTTGAGCGGCCGACCCACGAGCCAGGCCTCGAGTTCCGGCAGGCGGATGGCCGTGGGCGCCACGCTGCCCACCGCGACCGCCGCCGTGCGGATATGGCCGTCCTGCACGGCGAAACGCGCGGCGGCCATCACCTTGGAAATGGCCTGCGCAGCGCGGGTGCCCACCTTGTGGAAAAACTCGCACTGCCCGGCCGGCAGCACGGGCAGCTCGAAGCGCACGATCAACTCGCCGGGCTGGAGCGCGGTCTTGCGGTAGCCCAGGAAAAAGTCGGCCAGCGCCACGGCACGCTCGCCGGCCGGCCCGGCCAGCACCACGCGGCCGCCGGTGACCAGCAGCGCGGGCGGCAAATCGCCCGCAGGGCTGGCATTGGCCACGTTGCCCGCGATGGTCCCCCGGGCCTGGATCTGCGCGCCACCCACGGTGGCCGCCGCCGCCGCCAGGGCCGGCAGGTGACGAACGACCAGGTCGGCGCGGCGCAGCTCGGCATGGGTGACGGCCGCGCCGATGATCACGCGGCCCGCCGCCATGCGGACGCCCTGCAGTTCCGGTAGCTGCAGCACGCTCAACGCCTGCTCCGGCAGCGGGACGCCGGACTGCCACTGCGCCATCAGATCCGTGCCGCCAGCCAACACGCGGGGCGCCACCGCCACCCCGGACATCAGGCGGACCGCCTCGGCCAGGGTCCGCGGGAACAGGCCCTGCACGTCTTCCAACCGCGAAACTGTTTGGGTCGTCATAGGATCATCCCTAAGCTTGCTTATCAACAGGGTCATACTACATCATCCGGGAAGCGCAACAAAAGGGGTTTTTTCATGGAACAGACCACGCCCGAGATCGCGGGCCAGGACCCGGTCGTGCCGGCCGGGCTGTACATTGTCGGCACGCCGATCGGCAACCTGCGGGACATCACCCTGCGCGCCCTGGCCGTGCTGCGCCAGGCCGGAGTGATCCTGGCCGAGGACACGCGCCACACGCGCCACCTGCTGGCGCATTACCGGATCAACACCCGCCTGGTAAGCTGCCACAAGTTCAACGAGGCGGCGCGCCGCGAAGCCATCCTGGCGCTGCTGGCCGAACGCCAGGTGGTGGCCCTGGTGACCGATTCGGGCATGCCGGGGATCTCGGACCCCGGCGCGCGCGTGGTGGCCGCGGCGCGCGCGGCGGAGTTCCCGGTGACGGTGGTTCCCGGGCCGTGCGCGGTCAGCGCCGCTTTGGCGCTCAGCGGCCTGGATGCGCATCGCCACTATTTCCTCGGGTTCCTGCCGCACAAGCCCGGGCCCCGGCGGCGCGCGCTGGAATCGGTCCGCGAAGTGGACGCCGTGGTGGTGCTGTTCGAATCGCCCTACCGCCTGCTCAAGCTGCTGGGCGAGATCCGGGACACGTTGGGCGAGCGGACGGTATTTGTGGCGCGGGAAATGACGAAGATGTATGAAGAAGGGGTGACCGGCACGCCATCCGCGCTCGAGGAATACTTCGGCCGGCGGTCCGTGAAGGGCGAGCTCGTCGTGGCCATTGCCCCAACCGCCAAGGGCAAGGCGGAAGATCCGGAGACCGATCCGGCAGAAACCGTGGCGGGAATTTAAAATGAACCGGGCGGAGCATGAGCCCCGCCCGGCACCCATCGGCTGATTTCAGCCCCGTCTTAGAACCCCTTGAACTCTCCCTCGTCGAGGGGGATGACTTCCTCGGGCTTCACTTTGCCCTTGGCGGCTTCCGGCAGGGCCTTCTTGACGCCGGCGGCGGCCGGTCGCCTGGCGGCGGTCTTGGCCGCCATCGGGTGTTGCGCCGGCCGGCGCACCTGGCGGGAGGTGGACTGGCGCGCCGCGGCGGCGGAGGCGCCGCCCACGATCGTGACCAACTGGCCCACCACGCTGTTCAGCTCTTCGGCCTGGGCCGACAGCTCTTCGGACGCGCTGGCCGATTCCTCGGCGTTGGCGGCGTTGGTCTGGGTGACCTTGTCCATCTCGGCCACGGCGGTGTTGATCTGGTCGATGCCCTGCGCCTGCTCCTTGGACGCGGCGGCGATCTCTTCCACCAGCGTGGCCACGCTGGCGGCGCTGGTCTGGATCGAGACGAAGTTTTTGCCCAGGTCGGCGGCCACGGCCACGCCGTCGTTGGCGTAGTTCTGGGCCCCCTCGATCAGGTCGGAGGTGTTCTTGGCGGCCTCGGCGCTGCGTCGGGCGAGGTTGCGGACTTCCTCGGCCACCACGGCAAAGCCCTTGCCGGCTTCGCCGGCGCGGGCGGCTTCGACCGCGGCGTTCAGGGCCAGCAGGTTGGTCTGGAAGGCAATCTCGTCGATGGTCTTGATGATCTTGGCGGTGTCGTTGGACGCGGTCTTGATTTTCTCGATGGCCGCGTTCATGCGGGTGACGGCTTCGCCGCCCTGGGAGACCGTGGCCTTGGACTCGTTCATGAGTCCATTGGCCTTGGTGGCGTTATCGGCGTTCTGGCGGGTCATGGAGGTCATCTCCTCGAGTGACGCCGAGGTCTCTTCCAAGCTGGACGCCTGTTCGCTGGCGCCCTGGGCCAGGGACTGGCTGGCCTCGGACACCTGGCCGGAAGCAGCGCCGACCTGCTCGCCGGCGCGGTTCAACGCATCGATCACGCGATTGACCGGCTTGGTGATGCTGATGGTGATGAAGTAAGCCAGGGCAATGCCGATGATCAGCGCGCCAATCAGGCCGATGATCATGATCGTCGAGGCCAGGGACAGGGCGCTGGCCGCGCGTTCCGCGCCGCCCTGGACGCTGTCCATGCCCAGCTTGGCTGTGGCTTGCGCCTGTTTGAGCACATCTTCGGCCACAACGCCGCGGCGCTTGGCCGTGTCCTGCAACGTCAACCAGGATGCCAGGAAATCTTCCATGGCTTTTTTATATGTGTGGCCCGCGGCGCGGCATTCCTCGATCTGGCGCAGGTTCACGTCCTGCTTGGTGATGGCTTTCAGTGCATCCAGGGTTTTGTCGATTTCTGCAAAATGAGCGATGCCATCTTCCATGATCTTGGGACTGCGCTGGGCCTGGGACATCCAGTTGGCCAGGCGCACGGCATTGCCGAAGTCCACGATCTCGTTGGCCAGCTTCATCTTGAGGACGCGGTCTTCCACCTGGTCGGCCTCGATGGCGCCGGAAGCCAGGTGCTCCTTCAGCTTGTCGTCCTGGCTTTTGAGGTAAACTGCGCAAAGGTCCATGTACTGCTTGGCTGCGGTACCCATGGTCTCGCGGAACCCGTTCAGCTTGTGGACCAGGGCTTCGGTCTGCTTGAGCAGTTCCACATAGTTATCCACTTCTTCCTGAGCCTTGCCGGCCGCGTCGCGCAGGGCGGTGATGCTATGCTTGGCGGCCAGGTCCTGGGCGTCCTTGAGGTACTTGTTCACCTCGTCCAAGTGCGCGCGGCCGCGCTCGAGATAGGCGGTCTCTTCCGAGAGGCCGTACCCGCGGATCTCGTACATGGTCAGCAGGGACTGGCGCTCGACGTTGTTGGCCACGCCCACGGCTGGCACGGACTCCTCGCGCATGGTCATGGCGACGGTTTGCACGCGTTTCATGTTCCAGATGGCCATGCCGCCCAGCAGCATGGCGATGACGATCAGCGCCGTGAATCCCAATGCGATCTTGGCTCCCAGCTTCATACCTTGTCTCCTTATTTTTTTACAACCCGGTCGCGGGTTGGACTTCTGCCTGTGCTTAACTTATTTATTGGACACTTTTTCCACGGCGGACAATTCGCCGGACGACAGCACCTTGTCCACGTCCAGCAGCATGACCACGCGCTTGTTGACCTTGCCCATGCCGAGAATGAACTCCGTGTCCAGCGCCGCGCCGAACTCCGGCGGCGGCTCAATCTGCTCGGCGTTGATGTCGAGCACTTCGGACACCTCGTCCACGGTGATGCCCATGGTGACGGTGGCCTCGGCGCGCTTGACCTGCACGACGATGATGCAGGTTTTTTCCGTGGCAGCCACGGCGGGCATGACGAACTTCAGGCGCAGGTCCACCACGGGGATGACCTTGCCGCGCAGGTTGATCACCCCGCGCACAAAGGACGGCGTGCGCGGCACCACGGTGATATCCATCATCTTGATGATTTCCTGGACCTTGAGGATTTCAAGGCCGTATTCCTCGTCTACGAGACAGAACGTCAGGTACTTGCCGGCCTTGGCGGCGGCGACTCTCGCGGTACTGGTCTCAGCGGTGCTCATGAGGCCTCCTTCTTTTCCTCGCAGATGTTAATAGTTTTACAGCTCCCGTCAACCACATAGTGGGCTGAGCGGAAAAAAACGGGGCGTGGTTTGGCGCTTGCGGGGGGATGCCCGGCGGGGTAATAATTGCTCCAGTTACGCAAGGAGAACTATGCACATATCCTATTTGCAGCCGGTGGCGCGGGCGTGGGACGGAATGGTCCAGACCCTGTTCAAGCCGTTTTCCATGGGCACCTGGTTTGTCCTGGGGTTCAGCGCCTGGCTCGCGGCCATTGGCGAAGGCGGCGGTTTTAATTTCAACATGCCCTCTTTTGACGAAGGCGATTGGGGCAAGGGCGAGGGGCAAGTGGTTCTGGCGGGCATCGCGGACTTTGTCCGGGATCACATCGTGCTGGTGGTCGTGCTGGCGCTGGTGGTGGTCATGGTGGGCCTGGCGCTGGGGCTGCTGTTCATGTGGCTGCGGGCGCGGGGCGGGTTCATGTTCATGGACAACCTGGCGCGCGGCCGGGCGGAGGTGAACCGGCCATGGAAGGAGTATGCCGGGGAGGGCAATTCGGCGTTCCTGTGGCAGTTGGTGTTTGCGCTGGTCACGGGCGGGGTTTTCCTTGTGGTCGCGGTGATCGCCGGCCTGGTGTGCCTGCCCAGTTACTGGGCGGACACGATGCTGACCGGGTCCATCATTGGCCTGGTCCTGGTGGGGTTGCTGGCGCTGGCGTTGGCGCTGGCGGCCGGGTTCATCGGCATGTACATGAACCAGTTCGTGGCGCCGATCATGTACCTGCGGCGGTGCCGGGCCATGGCGGCGTGGCGGGAGTTCCTGGTGCTGATGCGGGCGCACCCGGCGCGGTTTGTCGGCTACGGTTTTTTTTACGTGGCGCTGTATGCCGCGGTGATTCTGGCCTTCATCCTGGCGCTGGTGTTCACCTGCTGCTTCTGCTGCCTGGGGCTGCTGCTGTTCCTCCCGTACCTGAACACGGTCATCATCCTGCCCATCCCGGTGTTTCTGCGGCTTTATGGCCTGAACTTCCTGGCCCAGTTCGGGGCGGAATACGACGTCTTTCATGCGCCGGCGCCATCCGGTTCGGCCGGGGACCTGCCGCCGGCGGCGGCGGTTGAGGTGCCGGTCACCTGAACGGCGGCCGACCGGGGCGGGCGCCCATATCCCCATGTTATCGGTCATCCTTTGCACCCATAACCCGGACCGCGCCGTGCTGGCGCGGGTGCTGGACGCCCTGCGCCGACAGACGCTGCCGCCGGCGGCGTGGGAGTTCATCCTCGTGGACAACCACAGCGATCCGCCGCCGGCCGCGGGCGTGGAACTGCGCGCGCACGCCGCCGCGCGCCGGGTGCATGAGCCGCGCCTGGGCCTGACCGCGGCCCGCCTGGGCGGCCTGGCCGCCGGCCGCGGCGACCTGCTGGTGTTTGTGGATGACGACAACCTGCTGGCCGAAGACTACCTTGCGCAGGCCGCAGACATCATGGACCGCCACCCGTTTCTTGGCACGCTGGGCGGCGTGGGGTCGGGCGAGTTCGGCGCGCCGCTCGAACCCTGGCTGCGCGAGTTCGTGACGATCCTGGGGGTGCACGCCGGCGTGCCGGACAAGCAACTGGAACTGCAGTACGCCTGCTCGCGCCAGCCCGGACCCTGCGTGCCGATCGGCGCGGGCCTGGTGGTGCGCCGGGCGCTGGCGGAAGCGTATCGGGAGCAACTGGAGCGCGACCCGGTCCGGCGCGCGCTGGACCGGACCGGCGGCGGGTCGCTGCTGGGCGCGGGCGACACGGACCTGGTCTACACGGGCATCAACCTGGGCTGGGCCTGCGGCCTTTCGAACCGCCTGCGGTTCACGCACGTCATCCCGGCCTGGCGCATGGAAAAGCGCTATGTACTGCGCCTCCTGTACGCCAGCAACTACGGCGTGGGCCGCCTGCTGCTGCTGCACGGCTGGCGCCAGGTCCAGCCGGATCCCGCGCCGGCGTGGCGTCGCGGCCTGCGAGCGCTGCGCGCGCGCCTGCTCCCCCCCACCCTGGAGCAGGCCTGCTGGCTGGCCCAGGCCCAGGGGTATCAGGACGCGCTCGCCGGCCGGGCCTTTGACCCGAGGTACGCGTGAACGCCAACGCCGGCCCGCCGGCCTGTCCCTACGACGCCTGGCTGCACTGGTATGTGTCGGAGCGCTGTTACCTGGACTGCGAGTACTGCTGCCGGGGCCGGGACGGCGCGCTCCAGAAGGAACCGGTCCACGCGATCCGCATCCCGGAACTGATCCAAGCGCTGGACCGGACCGGCAAGGTGTTCCGCATCTCGTTCACCGGCGGCGGCGAGCCGTTCCTGGTGCCCAACCTGCTGGACGCCTGCCGCGAGATCACCCGGAAGCATTATGTCAGCTTCAACACCAGCCTGGTGGCCCAGTTGGTGCGGCCGTTCCTTGAGGCGATTGACCCGGCCCGGGTGGTGATCATCCACGCCTCCTGCCATATCAAGGCCATGGAACGCCGCCAACTGCTGGACCGGTTCTTCGAGAATTATCACCTGGCCGAGCAGCGCGGCATCCCCATTTACGCCGAGGAAATTGGCTACCCGCCGCTGCTGGCGGAAGCGGACAAGTACGTGGACCTGTTCCGCCAACACGGCATTCCGCTGCGTTTCGACGCCTTCCTGGGCACGTACCAGGGCCAACGGTACCCGGCGGCCTACACCCCGGAGGAAATGAAGCTTATCAAGGTGGATCCGAAAAAGGCGGATCGGTTTTATATCACGAAGAAGAAAGGCCGGCACTTCTGCAACGCCGGCTACAACGTGGCCGTGGTCCAGCCCAACGGCGACATCCGGCCCTGCGATCACGTCAAGCTGGACCTGGGCAACATCTACGGCGACATCCGGCTCCGGTCGCACTTGACCATTTGCCCGGTGGCGGAGTGCACGTGCCCGCTGTTTCAGTACGATGCCGGGCTGTATGCCCGCGCCCTGCAGGAGCAACGCGGCTACATGTGGCGCAAGCGGCTGCTGTATTTCCCGTTCCGGCGCTTGTACGAGCTGGCCTACCGGGTCACCGGTCGCTATGCCTGAAGGCCCACCGCGAGATCACCCATGATGCCATGGCTACAGCGCAATGTGGTTCGCCGGGCAGAAGGCCTGGCCTGGTTCCTGCTGGTGCCGCTGCTGGCGCTGGCCTGGCTGGCCGCGCTGGCCGTGGCCACGGGGCCGGCCGACCCGCCGCGGGCCGCCCAGCTCAAGGTTACCCTGCGGCGCTGGCGCCGGTTTGTCGGCCGCGGGTTCAGCCCGTTCCGGGACACCTGGTGGGAGGCCGCGAGCGGCGAGCCTTACTGGGTCGCCCTCCGCTACCTCCTCATGCTGGAGTTCCTGGCCTGGTGGAACATGTTCCGGCCCGCGGCCCCGGCGGCGTTCCCGGACTTTTTGGTGGTGCAGTTGCACCACATGGGCAATATCCTCATGTCCTACCCGCTCTTGCGCCATCTGCGGGCGCGCTGGCCGGCCGCCCGCCGCGACGCGCTGGCCGGCCCGTGGGGCGCCGAGCTCCTGGCGCGCAGCGGGAGCTTCGACGCGGTTTGGGTTTACAATCCGCCGATCCGCATGCTGCGGCGCGCCGTGACCCGCGACGCGCGCGGATTCTTCGCGGAGCTCCGGTTCCTGCTGGGCTTGCGGGCGCGCGGCTACCACACGTTGCTCGGCCTGGGGGTCCCGCACTTCATCAACCTTGTTGTCCAGCAGGCGCTGTGTCCCCGGCGCTGGCTGGGCGCAGCCCGGGCACAGGACTTGTACTGCGAGTGTGGGGAAACCTGCGCCACGCCCCACCACAGCCGCCTGGACGAGGCCCGGCGCCTCCTGGATTACCTGCCCCTGCTCGGGGCGCCAGCGGTAGCCGACCGGCCGGAGTTCGCCATCCACGCGGCCGAGGCGGCGGTCGCGGACGAGCTGTTCCTCCGCCACGGCCTGGCCGCTGCGGCGCGCGTGGTCGCGCTGGCGCCGGGCGCGGGCGTGCCGGCCAAGCGCTGGCCCGCGGAGCGATTCGCGGAGCTCGCCGATCGGCTGGCGGCCGCAACCAACGCCGCCGTGGTGCTGGTGGGCAGCGCGGCCGAACGCGAGCTGACGCACCGCGTGGCCGCGGCCCTGCGCCGGGCCCGATGCGTGGACCTGGCCGGCGCCACCACCACCGGAGAGTTGGCGGCCGTGCTGCACAAATGCGCGTTGTTTATCGGCAACGACAGCGGCCCCCTGCACCTGGCGGCGGCGGTAGGCCGGCCCACCGTGGGCCTTTTTGGCCCGGCCCAGCCGGAAGGCTGGGCCCCCAAAGGCCCGCAGCACATCGCCCTGCGCCAGGACGCCGGCTGCGCGGCGTGCGATGCCTGGAGCCCGGGGACCGCGTGTGCCGCGGACGCGCGGTGCATGCGGCTCATCGGCGTGGACGACGTGCTGGCCGCGGCCCTCCGCCTGCTGCCGGCGGGCGCCGCCGAGAAGGAGGGCCATGGCGCCGATTGATGTCCTGTTCGTGTGGGAGCAGTTGCTGCTGGCCGATGGCGTAAGCACCTTCCTGCTGCAGTGCCTCGAGCATCTCCCGGCCCACGGGTTCCAGCCGCACGTGCTCTGCCTGGCCGCGCGCCCCACCTACACCCCCGCCCACTTGCCGCAGGCTTGCCAGGGGCAGGTCCGGCACGTGCTGCCCAGCCGCTGGGACAGCCCCAGGCGCTGGCGCCGCAAGGTGCAGGCGGCTATCCGCGGCATCCAGCCCGCCATCGTAGTGTTCAACGAACACCGCCACGCCGACGAAATCCTCCCGGGGCTGGACCCGGCGGCGCAAGCCATGGGCATCATGCACAGCTGCCGCCCTGATGCGCGGTATTACGACCTGGCCGCCGCGCTGCTGGCCTGCCTGGCGCGCATGGTCGGGGTGAGCGCGCCGACGGCAAAGCGGCTGCAGCACATCTTGCCGCCGGACCTGCGCGGCCGCGTGGCGCATATCCCCTACGGCATCGAGATCCCGCCGGACCCGGAACGCGGCGCGGCCGGGCCGCCGGCGCCGCTCCGCCTCGTGTACCTCGGCCGGGTGGCGCAGCACGAGAAGCGCGCCTTTGATTTCCTGCCGTTTGTGCGCGAGCTGGACCGCCACGGCGTGGCCTATCGGTTCACGGTGGTGGGCGACGGCCCGGACGGCCCCGCGGTGCGCGCGCAGTTGGCGGACCACGTGGCCGCCGGCCGCGTGGTGTTCCATGGGGCCCAGCCCCACGCGGCGGCGCTGCGCCTGCTGGCTGAACAAGACGTGCTCTTGCTGTTCTCGGAGTTCGAGGGCCTGCCGATCAGCATGCTGGAGGGCATGGCGCGCGGCGTGGTGCCCGTGGTGCCGCGCCTGGCCGGCGGCATCAGCGAAGTGATCCGCGACAAGGCCAACGGCCGGCTGTATCCGACCGGCGAACCGGCCCAGGCCGCCGCCCTGGTGCACGAGTTGGCCCGGCAGCCGGAGACGTGCCTGGCCCTGGGGCGGGCGGCGCGCGCCACGGCGCTGGAATTCAGCCGCGAAAAATGCATGGCCGCGTATGCCGGCCTGTTCCGGGAACTGCTGCGCGCACCGCCGCGGCCGGCCTGGCCGGCGCCGCGCGAAAGCCTCCGCGCGCGGATCCTCGCCCGCGTCCCGATCGGCCTGCGCCCGGCCGGCCCGCGGTAGCCCGGACGGACTGGCCCGGGCCCTCAGAAATACAGGTCGCGCGCGCCCTTCACGATCCGCTCGTAATGATCGTAAAAGCTCGGGAAGAACTTGGGCAGTTGCTGGCGGATCTCCGCGATCTCGCGCTGCAGCACCGGCTCGCAGATCTTGAGCGATTCGGGGCTGGCGAAGTCGTCCAGCCACTCGCGGAAGGTGAGCACCGCGTTCAGCTTGCAGAACTTGCCTTCTTTGCCGGTCTTGAGCATGTCCATGATGCAGCCGCCGGTGCGGCCGCAGCGGTAGCCGGCGGTGCAGAACGAGGTGATCATGCCCATGCCGGCCAGGTCGCAGATCAGTTCCTCGAGGCTGCGGGTGTCGCCAAGCATGAACTGCTGGCGGTGGTCTTCCTGCCCGCCGCCGTAGTCGCTGTACGCGCCGATGCCGATGCGCGTGGACGCGTCGGTCTGGGTGCAGCCCAGGGGGATGCCCTTGCGCCGCAGGTCGGCGGTTTCGCGCGCCGTGATGATCATGCCGGGGTACGGCACGGCCAGGCGGATGACCGAAACCAGGCGCAGGAAGTCGGCGTCCGACACCTTGTATTGCGGGTGGCCGGCCAGGCCGGACCCGTGGGCCGGCTCGAGACGCGGGAACGAGATGGTGTGCGGCCCCATGCCGAACCGGCGTTCCAGCTCGCGCGCGTGGTACAGCAGGCCCATGACCTCGAACTTCCAGTCGTACAGCCCGAACAGCGCGCCGATCCCCACGTCATCGACGCCGGCCTCGAGCGCGCGGTGCATGCAGTACAGCCGCCAGGCGTACTGGCCCTTGACGGTGTCGCGCGGGTGCACCGCGGCGTAGGTGGCGTGGTGATACGTTTCCTGGAACACCTGGAACGTGCCGATGCCCACCTCGTGCAGGTGTTTCAGGTCGGCGATGGGCAGCGGCGCGGCGTTGACGTTCACGCGCCGGATCTGGCCGAACCCCTTGCGCGTCGGCGCCTTGACACCGTACACGGTGCGCAGGGTGTCGGCGATGTACTCCGTGGAGGTGGTCGGATCCTCGCCGTACACCGCGATCAGGCGCTTGTGCCCGATCTTGCCGGCCAGCACCTCGGTCTCGCGCCGCACCTCGTCCATGGTGAGCCGCCGCCGCGTGGCGCCGGTGTTGGCGGACCGGAACCCGCAGTAAGCGCAGTTGTTGATGCACAGGTTGCTCATGTAAAGCGGGGCGAAGGTGACAATGCGGTTGTCGTACACCTTGCGCTTGACCTGCAGCGCCATGGCCGCCATCTCCTCCAGCAGCGCCGGGTCCTCGACGTTGAGCAGGGCCGCGGTGTCGGCCGGGGTGAGGGTTTCGATGGCCAGCGACTTGGCCATGATGTCCCGCACGCGCGCCGGCGCCGGGTTGCGGTTTTCCGCCAGCAGGCGCTCGATCTCGGCGTCCGGGATGAAGTCCTGGCCGGGCGCGGTGTAGCGGTCGATCTCGTCCTGGCGGACAATATCCTCGATGCGCGGCGGGCGGGTGAGGGTGGCGGTCATGGCGGGGCTCCTGGTTGGGGTTCGGACTGCGCTCGACGGAAAGCGTCCAGGGCGGCCGGGAACGGCGCGAGCACGCGCGGCAGCACGCCCTGGGTCATGGCGATGCACACACCGTAGTTGGTGATCGGCACGCCCGCGGCTACGGCCCGGTGAATGCGCGTGAGCATCTCGCGGCGGTTGTGCATGCAGCCGCCGCACTGCACCACGAGGCGGTAGGCGCCCAAATCCTCGGGAAAATCGCGGCCGGCGACCACGTCGACCACCAGGTCGGCCCCGGCGTACTGGCGCAGCCAGCGCGGGATCTTGACCCGGCCGATGTCGTCTTCCAGCGGGTGGTGGCTGCACGACTCGGCCATCAACACGCGGTCGCCGGGCCGCAGCCGGTCCACCGCGGCCGCGCCCGCGGCCAGCCGCGGCAGGTCGCCCTTGAGCCGCGCGAACAGGATCGAAAACGTGGTGCAGGGCACGGCCGGCGGCGTGTCAGCCACCATCTTGAGCACCATCTGCGAATCGCACACCACCAGATCCGGCGGATTCTTCAGGTTGGCCAGCGCGGCGGCATACTCGCGCTCCTTGACCACCAGCGCGGCGGCGTCGTTGTCCAACGCGTCGCGGATGGTCTGGACCTGGGGCAGGATCAGCCGCCCCTTGGGCGCTTGCAAATCGATCGGCACCACGAGCACGACCAGGCCGCCGGGCCGCACCAGGTCGCCCACCAGCGGCGGCGGGGCCAGGAACTCGTCCGGACACACCGCCAGCAGCCATTGTTTGAGCTCGCGCAGCACCCGCTCCCGCTCCGCGGGCTGCGTGGCCGCGCACTGGATCACCCCTTGGCAGCGCGCCGCCAAATCCGCCAGCAGGGCGGGCGCCGGCGCGGCGCGGTCGGTCTTGTTGATCACCGCCAGCACGGGCAACTTGCGTTCCTTGGCGCGTTCCAGGATATCCATCTCCGCGGGGCCCAGGCCGGCCGGCTCGCACACCATGACGATTACGTCCGCGCGGTCGAACACGCCAAAGGTTTTCTTGAGCCGCAGCTCGGCGATGGCCGACGGGTCGTCCAGCCCAGCGGTGTCGAGGAACACCACCGGGCCGATGGGCAGCAGCTCCATGGGCTTTTCCACCACGTCGGTCGTCGTGCCCGGCATGGACGACACGATGGCCACATCCTGGCCGGCCAGCAGGTTGAGCAAGCTCGACTTGCCGGTGTTGGTGCGGCCGACCAGCCCGATGTGCAGGCGCAAAGATTTAGGCGTGGTTTGCATGGTCAGGATATCCCAGGGCCACCAGGCGCGCGGGCGCCAGCGCGGCGGTCACGGCTTCGGCGCCCAGTTGTTCCGCCAAAAACTCGCGCAGGTTCCCGCGGCCCGTGGCGCGGAACTCCTGCAGCAGGGCCAGCGCGCGCGCGTAGCCCAGCGTGGCCACGAACGGCGTGATCAGCGCCACGTTGCCGTCCAACTGCGCGCGGCAGGCGGCGGCGTCGGCTTCGATGCCGGCCACGTGGCGGGCCAGCATGTCCATGGCCCGGGCCAGCAGCCCCAGCGATTCCAGCAGGGCAAACCCCAGCAGCGGCAGAAACTCGTTGATCTGCAGGCTGCCACGCGCCGCGCAGGCGGCGACCACCTGGTCATTGGCCGCCACCTTGAGGCCGGCCTGGATGGCGCTCTCGAGGATCACGGGGTTGACCTTGCCCGGCATGATCGACGACCCCGCCTGCACCGCCGGCAAGCGGATTTGGCCCAGCATCTGCAGCAGGCGCAGGTCGCTGCTGATCTTGACCAGGTTGGCCGCGGCCGCGTTGAGAATGCCCGCCACCTCGACCAACGCGTCCGCGTTGGCGGTCTGGTCCACCAGGTTTTCCCCGCGGCTCAGGCCCAGGCCGGTGACCTCGCGGAGCTTTTCGATGACCAGGAAAATGTAGCTGCGCGGCGCGGCCAGGCCGGTGCCCACGGCCGTGCCGCCAAGGTTCACCGTGCGCAGGCGCTCCTCGCACTTGAACGCGCGCCAGCGGTCGCGGCCCACGGCCTCGGCAAAGGCCGAGAACTCTTTGCCCAGGGTGATGGGCACCGCGTCCACCAACTCGGTCTTGCCCACCTTGGGGATGTCCGCAAAGCGCTGCTCCAGTGCCTGGAACGCGCCTTGCAGCGCGGCCGCCGCCTGGGCCAGGCGCCGGACACCAAAAATCGCCGCCACCTTGAGGGCCGTGGGATACACATCGTTGGTGGACTGGTGCAGGTTGACGTGGTCGAGCGGGCTGACGATGTCGTAGCGGCCGCGCGCCTGCCCGAGGAGTTCCAGCGCCCGGTTGGCGATCACCTCGTTGACGTTCATGTTCGTCGAGGTGCCTGCGCCGCCCTGGAGCGCATCCAGCGGGAACTGGCCGGCGTGGCCGCCGGCGGCCACCTCGTCGCACGCGGCCGCGATGGCCGCGGCCTTGTCCGCGGGCAAATACCCCAGCTCCGCGTTGGCCAGGGCGCAGGCTTTTTTCACCAGGGCCAGCGCGCGGATCAGGTCCGGCGGCGTGGGCGGCATGCCCAAGGCAAAGTTCTCCAGCGCGCGGGCCGTGTGGATGCCCCAGAGCGCGTCCGCGGGGACCGCCTTTTCGCCCAGGGCATCGTGCTCGATCCGTTCCGGCATGGCGCGCCTCAGACGCCCTTGCTCAGCATGGATTTCACCGAGATCCCCGGCAGCTTGCCCAGCCGGCCGGTCATGGCGCCCAGCTCGTCCGTGGTGGCATCCACGATCAGGGTGATGACCGAGGCGCCGTGCTTGAGGTTGGGCAGGCCCATGCGCGCGTGGATGAGGTCGCCAAACTCCAGCAGCAACTGGTTGACCGCGGCCGCGTGCTGTTTGCGGTCATCAATGATGATCCCGATGAATCCCAGTCTGCGCTCCATACCGGCCCTGCCTTTCCGCGGGCATGAAAAAACCCGCCGTGTTCCGCGGCGGGGCATCAGCGAATAAAGCGCCGTTCCACCCTTGGATCAGAGCCGCCAGCTCCTCGCCGCAGGAACAACAGTATGCATACCCGCCGGGCCGGCGGCTGTCAACAGGGGAATGCGGCGGCAGGTAACGCCCTCGGCGACGCAGGCGGGGCCAGTGGCCGAGCGGACGCTCGGCGTTCCCGGGAACGCCAATCGCCGGATTGGCCTCAGACTATCACAGGCGCCAACCTTAGCCCGCAGCCCCGGTGGTCTCCGGCGTGGGATGGGCCCGGGCGGCGCACAGGGCGGGCGGGATCGCCTGCCGCACAGGCGCAAACGTGCGGCGATGGATCGGGCACGGCCCATGCTCCCGCAGCGCCCGCAGGTGGGCGACCGTGCCATACCCCTTGTGCCGGGCAAATCCGTACTGCGGGTAGCTTGTGTCCCACGCGCGCATGATCCGGTCCCGCGTGACCTTGGCCACGACGCTGGCGGCGGCCACGGACAAGCTGCGCGCATCCCCGCGGATGACGGCGGCGGCCGGGCACGGCAACCCCGGCGGCACGTCGCGGCCATCCACCAGCGCATAATCCGGAGCTACCGTCAGCCCCAGCACGGCTTGGCGCATGGCGCCCAGCGTGGCTTGCCGAATATTGATCCGATCAATTTCTGCGGCCTCGGCGGAGCCGACCGATACGTGAATTTCGGGGCGGGCTGAGAGAAGGTCGAAAAAGAAATCGCGCTGGGCTGCCGTGAGTTGCTTGGAGTCCGTCAGATCGGCCAATTCATCGGCGTAAGCGCGGCGCAGGTAATCCGGCGGGAAAACCACCGCTGCCGCCACCACCGGCCCCGCCAGCGGACCGCGGCCGGCTTCATCGATCCCCGCCACGGACACATAGCCCGCGGCCCACGCCTGATTTTCGAACGCCAGCACCGTCAGCGTCAGGCGTCGCGGCGTTCCTCGATCCGCGACTCTTTGCCGGACATCTTGCGCAAGTAATAGAGCTTGGCGCGGCGGACCTTGCCGGATCGCTCGATTTCGATCTTGGCGACCGCCGGGGCGTGCAGCGGGAACACGCGTTCCACGCCTTCGCCGTAAGAAATCCGCCGGACCGTGATGGTCTCGGTGGCGCCATGGCCATCGCGCGCAATCAATGTCCCGGAGAAGAGCTGGATGCGTTCCTTGCCGCCCTCGCGGATCTTCACATGCACCCGCAGGGTGTCGCCAATCCGGAATGCCGGGTGGGCCTCTTTGCGCCGCTGCTCGTTATCAATCTGTTCTAATATCGCTACCATATTTTCCTCACGTGAGGCGGCACTATGCGCCATGCGCCACCTGCCGTCAAGCCCTGTTTGCCGAAAAAGCAGGGCCGCGGGGCCGGGTCACGGCGGGGCCGGTTCAAGCCCCGGAACCAGGCCGGACTGCGCCAGGCGCGCCAGGATCGTTTCGGCGGCCTTGCTCAATGCCGCGGGCGTCGGGTGCAGGTAATCGTCCGGATCCAGGCGGATGGATTGGAGCTGGTCCAGCGCGCACAGCGGCGGGGCGAGGTCCACGGCCGTAAACCCCCGCGCCTGGAAGTCGGCAGCCAGCCGCGCGTGCAGGTCCTGCAGCGGGTAGGCGTCCAGGTCCTTCAACACCGGGAATATCGCGACAACCACCGGGACCTGTTGTTCCCGTGCCGTGCGCGCCAGGTCGTCGAGCGCCACCGCGGCCGGTTCCCACGTGGCCGGGTCCTCGTGCAGTTGGCGGAAAAAATCAACATGCCGGCCGCTGCGCAGCGCGACCTGCTGCGGGTCGTCCGTCCGCCACTGGGGCAGCGCCTCGCGGCGCCGGCCTTCTGCGGTGCGGGACTGGACCAGGTAGCGCAGCAGCAGGAACAGGCGCGAGCGCGCCAGCCAGGCCCCGCAACGCCCCGCGGCCTGCTGCCGGTAGTTGCGCTGGGCCGCGGTCATGCCCGCCAACAGCCCGGCCATCTCCAGGCTGTACGGCTGCGGATCGTTGAGGCAGTACAGGTACAGCACCAGGTCCGGCTGAAACGCCAGGGCCTTGTCTTTCAGGCAGGTCGCGACCTGGTCGCAACCGTACCCGGTGACGCCGAAATTGAGCACCTCGAACGTGCGCTGGGTGCTGCCGGCACCGCGGTTGAGCAGTTCTTCCAGCCGCCCGGCCACAGTCTGCTCGGGGTTCACGTGGTAGCCCATGCAAATGGAGTCGCCGAGGCAGGCGATGCGAAAGACGCCGGCCGGCTTGGCCTGGGGCCGGTCGCGGTCGCGCAGGCCGGCGGCGTTGATGGCATACACGCCGGACGTGGCGCCGGGCAACAGCTCGTAGCGCAGCCGCGGGTTGTCCGACAGGCGGAACATCTCGCGGTGCACGGGCATGATCGTGGGCCCGATGTCGAAGAGGCGGACCAGGACCTCCAGCAGCGCCAAGCCCGCCACCAGGGTGGTTCCGGCCAGCGCCAGCCGCGGGATCCAGGCGTTCTTCATGGCTGGCGGCGACGGGCGGCGAGCATCCGCTCATACAGGGCCACGTAGCGGGCCGCGATCCGATCCATGGCGTATTCCGCCAGCGTGGCCCGCCCCGCCTGCACCAGGCGCGCGCGCAGGTCCGGGCGGTCCAGCACGGCGGCGATGGCGTCCGCCATGGCGGGGGCGTCGCGCGGCGGCACCATGAGCACGTTCGCGTCCGGCCGGTACAGGTCCTTGAAGCACGGCAGGTTGGTGATGACCAGCGGCGTGCCCACGGCGAACGCCTCGATGCCCACGGCGCAGAACCCCTCGCCGAAGATGGACGACACCACGGCGACGTCGAACAGCGCCAGGTACTCGACCGCGTTTTCCTGGTACCCGGGGAACACCACGCGGCCGGCGAGCGGCGGCCGGGCGGCCTGCGCGCGCAACTCCGCGGCCAGCGGACCGTCGCCCACGACCACGAACCGCGCGTCCGGCCGCGCGTCCGCCAGGCGCGCCGCGGCTTCGAGAAAATATTTCTGGCCTTTCATCTCCGCCAGGCGGCCCACGGTGCCGATCACCGGCGCGCCTGCCGGGATGCCCCACTGCGCGCGCAACTCCGCCAGGCGCGCATCCGCCGGCCGCTTGATCCGGTCCGTGGGTACGCCGTTGCCCAGCACTTCGATCTGGGCGGCCGGGATGAACCGCGGCCCGCTCATGAAATCCTTCACCGCGTCGGACACTGCCAGGGCGTGGTCCTGCCAGCCGCGCAGGGCAAAGTCGATGGCCTGCTGGTAGCGCGGGTAGCGCTCGTCCACGAAATGTTCCTGCACCACCGTGGGCACGCCGAGCAAGCGGCCGGCCACCCGGGCGAAGTTGAACGCGGCGTAGCCGTGCGCGTGGAGGATGTCCGGCCGCCATTGCCGGACCAGGCGCATGACGGCGAACAGGGTGAACGGGTTGAGCTTGTGGGTGTTGAGCGAGACCACCTCGATGCCGCTGGCGCGCAGGATGTCGCACGCCGGATCTTCGCGGCGCAGGTTGCACAGCATGACCTGGAACCGGCCCGGCGGGTAGCATGGGATGCGGTAGGCCAGCTGGCGCGCCGGGCCATGGATCTTGGACCCGTCCACGCTGACCTTGTCCATGATGTGCAGGATGCGGATCGGCGTCATGGCCGGGCCATCAGCTTCTCGAACAGCGCCAGGTGCTCGGCGGCGCAGGCGGACATACTGAACTTGCGCAGCACGGTCGCACGGCCGGCCGGGCCCCAGGCGCGGTACTTGTCCGGGTGCTCCAGCAGATCGCGCAAACGCTGGGCCCACTCGGCCTCGTTGTCCACGGTCACCAGCCCGCCGTCCTGGCCGTCGGTGACGATGTCGGTGACGCCGGGGATGCGCGACGCCAGGGCCGGCAGCTCGCAGGCCAGGGCTTCCACCAGGGCCAGGCCGAGCGACTCGCGCTCGGACGGGAAGATGAAGAAATCCATGGCCTGCAGGTAGCGCTGGACGCCGTCCACGTAGCCGGTGAAAATCACGCTGTCGCCGAGGCCGTGCGCGCGGACGTACTCGCGCAGCTCCGCCTCGCAGGACATGAACTGCTGGCTGCCCGAACCGATCAGCACCAGGCGCCAGGGCTTGCCCGGCGCCCAGACCTGGCGCCACACGCGCAGCAGCCGCTCGAGGCCCTTGCCGCGGATCAGCTTGCCGGAATAGGCTGCCAGGACCTGGTCCGGCGGCAGGCCCAGCTCGCGGCGCAGGCGGGCCTTGTCGTCCGGCCCGCCGGCCGGCTTGAACCGCTGCAGGTCCAGGCCGCTGTAGATCAGGTGGTTCTTGGCGTCCGGCACGCCGTTGGCGCGCAGCTCGTCGGCAATCACGGAGCTCAGGCAGACAAACGCCTCGGCCTTGAGCAGGTAGCGGTTGCGGTGGCGCAGCACGCCCTTGAGCCACGCGGGCGGTGCGGCCCGCGGCCGGTGGAAGCTCTGCCAGATGAACTCGCCGGAGAGCTCGCCGCACGCCTCGCCGCGCAGCACCACGGGCTTGCCCAGCAGGCGGCCGGCCAGCACGCCCAGCAGGCCCAGCACGCGAAAGCTGCACACGTAAATGATGTCGTAGTCGCGGCGGTGGCGGATGAGGCTGAGCAGCGCCGCGGGCATCATGAGGTACTTGCCCCAGCGCGGCGATCCGGCCGGCGGCACGCGGCGCACCGGCACGCCGTCCACGTGGTCCTCGCGCGGCAGGTCGCGCGTGATGCGGCGCGTCAGCACCTGCACCGGCACGCCCATGGCGAGCAACTCGCGGGTCAGCATGCGCGCGTGGGACTCCGCGCCCCCCACGTAGGGGTGGTACAGGGCGATCAGGAAGCACACGCGGGGAAAATCACGAGAACCACCCCGGCCTGAGGCCACCCCTCCTTGACAAGGAGGGGAGCCTTCGAACGGAACACCCTGAAGTTCATCGTTCATCATTCATCATTCATCGTTTGCCTTCAGCCAGCCCAACTCGTCCAGCTTTTCCTCGATTTTTTCCGCGATCAGGCGGTGGCCGTTGGCGCGCGGGTGCATGAAGTGCACGGCGTACTCCTCGGGCACCGAGCCGGGCGGAATGGCCTCGAACGTGTTCATGTAGGGAATCCGGGCGGTGCGCAGGTACCGCATCATGACCGGCTGCAGGGGGCCGACCACGAGCACTTTGAACCCGTGCTGCTTGCCGAGATCCCGCAGCTCGTTGAGCGCCCGCGCCGCGCCCACGGGGCCGGTGAACTCCAGCAGGGCCGGATCCATGAACTTGCGGTCCAGCTCGTTCATCTTCAGGATTTCGGGCGCCAGGAGCGGGTCGCTGCGGTAGAACAGCATGGAGTACAGGTACGACTTGTCGCGGCGGTCGAACGTCTTGGGCTTGAACATCAGGAAGGGGGGGTACACGTCGTTGTCGCACCAGCCGACCACGACGATGTCCGGCTGCAGGTCCAGGCCGCGGGTGCGCAGGAGTTCGTATTCCTGGAACGTGTTGTAGCCGGGCACGGCCATGTTGAGCACCTCGTAGCGCGGCCCGCCGGCCCGGCGGCTGAGGTTGGTTTCCAGCACGGCGAGGTAGTCCTGGTCCTGGGCCACGCTCCAGCCGAACATGCCGGAGTCGCCGATGCCCACGATCCGGACCACGCCGGGATGGGGGCCGGGGGCGTACTCGCGGCTGTCGCGCATGCCGCGGCTGTTGGTGCGCAGGGGTTGGTGGCCGAAATCCATGTCCAAATCCGGCATGAGTTCGTAGACCAGGCTGCGGCTGTCGCTCAGCTTCACGATCGCCGCCAGCGGGGTGAAGCTCTTGTAGTTGATCTTTTTGCCGCGCTCCTTGTCGCGCAGGTTCTGGAGCGAGTTGAATCCCTGGTTGTTGCGCAGGAAGTGGCGCACGCCAATCTCGGCGATCAGCAGCGCCAGGCCCAGACTGACCCCGGCCATGACCACCTTGGCCGCCAGCGCCACCCAGGCGCGCGCCGGCCGGCGCCAGCCCTGGCGGCCCACGTAGGCCAGGAACGCCGCGGCCGCCGCCGCCAGCACGAGCCACTTGGGTTTCAGCGCCACGCCCAGCAGGCGCACCGGCTCGCCGATGCGGATCGTGACCAGCAGCACCGCGGCCACGGCCGCCAGCGCCAGCACGCCCAGCCAGAACAGGCCGCGGTGGGCCGCGGGCCGCGCGGTCATGGCGCAGCCTCCGGCGGCGCGGCCTGG
>CAZAYP010000026.1:0-65889 GCA_964489425.1 uncultured Verrucomicrobiota bacterium
CGAACGGAGTTATGCTGTACATCTTCTCTCCCCGTGAACCGGCGGAGGAATTCAAGCAATTCGTGAAGGACTGAGGAGCCGAACCCATCGGCTGGTGCGTACGGGCTACCGCCCGCCGCACAGCCGTAACGGTTGCGGGGAGAATGAGGAAAGAGTAGATGAACTACGAATCACGCGAATCACGCGAATGCATCCCTTTGACTCTCTGCTAAATATGTACGGCAATGGATCGAATTCTTCCTTCACCCAACAGGTGAACGATGTTATTCTTAAGCTTGTTCGCCCGTTCCTCTTTCTGCGGCAACGAGTTTCGCGTTATTCGCGTATTTCGTAGTTAATTAAAATGCTGAATATAGGATTATTCCACCGTGACTGACACCTTGGCCGTGGTGATGGGCGCCACGCCCTGTTCCCATGACCGGCGGTACTGGAACCCCAGGGTGGCCGGGCCGGCCGCGCGCGCGCTGAACGTGAACTTGTACATCCCGCCGCTGCCAATGCGCATGGGCGTGCCGGCCGTGTATTCCGAACCTTCCGCCTGCAGCGCTGCGCCTTCCGCCGGCAGCGCTTCCCAGGAGTAACCGGTGGTGGGGTTGCCCGCGAGTTGCACGACCAGTTGGCTTCCGGACGCCAGCGTCACCGCCTGCGCGCCGCCTTCCTGCGCAAAGGTCACGGTCACCGGGCCTGCCGCGGCTGCGGCGGCGTTGGCCACGGGTTCGGCTTCCACAGCCTTGGCTTGCGGCGTCGGGACCAGCTCCGCCGCGGGCTTGATGCTGCCGCGGTCGGCAAAGTTCCATCCGGTCACGTCCCACAGGTTCTTGCGTTCGGTCCCATAGAATTTCAGCGCGCCGAGGGGCGTGGTGAGGACCTCGGCGGCGGCGGGTGGCGGCACGGGCTGAGCGTCGCGGAACAGCTGGCCGTTCTGGCCCTCGCTGCGCGTGCCTTTTTGCGCGTAGGCGACACAGAGCTTCCAGCCCGCGCTCTCGTACACCGCGACATCGCCCTCCCAGCGTGGTGCGGGGGCGGGGGCGGTCGCGGCCGCTGCCGCGGGGGCCGCGCATCCCACCGCGGGGCTGCTCGCGGTCCCGCCCAGGCAGCAGCCGGCGCCAAAGGCCGGGGCAATGATACCGCCGAGGCTGATCGTGGTCATCAAGGCGCCGGAAAATATGCTCTTGTACATGGCGTGGGTCTCCTTATGGGTTTTAACGTTGGCGGTCATGCTAACATGGGGCGCTTGGGTTGCCAAGGCTGCACGTGCCGACAAAATGTGAAAACGTGCATTTTCCTCTTGGCATTCGGCCTGTCAGCAGCTAAAAAGAGCTGGGTTCATCAAGCCATTGCTGCTTTGGAGGTCGTTGGGTGCTATGCAAAAAATCATCAATCATTTGATTCAGCTTCAGGAACTCATGGAGGCGCGGGCCCAGCAGACCGCCGCGGCGTTGCCGGACCGTCTCGAGCCGTTGGATGCGGCGATCAAAACCTTGGAAGGGGAGCTGCCGCCGGAAATCCACCAGCAATTCATGCGGATCAAGCACAAGCTGCACGTGGGCATTGTGCCCGTGTCGGATGGCATCTGCACCGGCTGCGGCGTGGCCTTGCCGGTGGGGTTGGGCCCGAAAATCGTGTCCGGGGACATGCTGTATGCGTGCCCGACCTGCGCGCGCATGTTGTACCATCAGCCCAAATCCACGCCGCGCAACATCCCCCCCAAAAAACGGCGCTCCGAGCCGCCCAAGGTCGGGATCAGCCGGTTTTCATCGGTTGAGCTGATGGTCCCGGCCATGGCGGCCGGCACCCGCGACGAAGCCATCCGCGAGCTGGCCGCGAAAATCCAGGCGGCGGGGTTCATGTCCAACGCGGATGAACTGGTCGAGGCAGTGCTGCGCCGCGAGGCGATTGTCAGCACGGCGGTGGATTATGGCCTGGCCTTTCCGCACGCGCGGGGCATCGAAGGCGGCGGACTGACCCTGGCGATGGGCACGAGCAAGAAAGGCATCCGCTTTGACGACCAGGCCCGGTTATTGACCCGGATCATTGTCCTGCTGATCATCCCCACGGCGGCCAGCGCCTTCTATCTTAAGCTGTTGTCCGGCCTGATCGAAACGTTCCGCGAAAAAGAATCCCGGGATGCCATCCTCGTGGAAACCGACCCGGCCAAGATGTGGAAATGCCTGGCCAAGCTCACCAAGAGCACGATCAAGTAGGGTGGCGGGGCCGGGCATGGGCGCCCGGCTTGGGGGGCAGGTCAGTCGCGTTGGCGGAACGTGATGCGACCCTTGGTCAGGTCGTAGGGCGACATCTCCACGGTCACTTTGTCGCCGCTGGTGATGCGGATGAAGTGGGTGCGCATGCGGCCGGAAATGTGCGCCAGGATCTCGTGGCCATTGGCCAGCTTGACGCGATACATGGTGGCCGGCAACACTTTGGTTACCACGCCTTCAACTTGAATCAATTGCTCTTTGCTTTCCGCCATACAGCCTCCCAGCCAAATCCTTAAACGCGACGTTTGGGTAATATCCTACGCGCCCGGCCGGCAAAGTGCAAGCTGCGTTTTGGCGCTGCGTTTTGGCGGTCGGGCCGGAAATCCAGCATGGACATCCGGGTGAGGCTGCGCTAGGGTTCAAGCCCGGATTCGAAGCAAAAGGAGTGAACCGTGAATATACGCAGCCTTGGGATGCGGTGGGTACTCGTCCTGGCCCTGGCCGCCGGCGCCTTGGAACTTGCCGGCTGCAAGCCGAAAATCGGAGATTTCAAGCTGCCGGAACGCAAACCCGGCGCCACGCCCGTTGCACCTGCGGCTGACTTCACCATGCCGGCGCTGGGCGGCGTGCTGACCGACCAGATCAAGCTGTCCGATTATCGCGGCCAGGTGGTGCTGCTGGATTTCTGGGCCACGTGGTGCCCGCCGTGTCGATCCGAGCTGCCGCAACTGAACCAGTTGTACAATGAGCTGAAGGACCGCGGATTCACCATCATCGGCATGACCGTGGACCGCGGCGAGCAGAGCGCCGTGGCCGCCAAGGTGCAGCCGTTCGGGCTCCTGTATCCCGTGGGGTGGGCGGATGCCGGGGTGCAGCAGAAGTTCGGCGGGATTCGCGCGGTGCCCACCAAGTTCCTGCTGGACGCCGGTGGCGCCATTCGCCAGCAGTACCTGGGCGTGGCGCCCATGGAAACCTTGCGCGCGGATATCGACAAGCTGCTCAAGCCGGCGCCATGAAGCTCATCCGCGCGTGGCTGATCCTGGCGGCGCTGGCCGGCTGGTCCTGCGCGCAGGAGACCGAGCCGTTCCAGGTGGCGGCGCACACCGAGGCGACTGGGACAGGCCAGGGGCTGGTCGTGGAGTTCACCATCAGTTCCAACCACTTCCTCTATGCGGAATCCGTGGCCGTGACCGCCCTGGAAGGGGGAATCCTGGAGCCGCGTACCATAGCCCAGCCCGCGCGGATCCAGGACCCGTTTTCGGGCGAGGAAAAAGAGGTGTTCAAGTCTGGTTTCCGGCAGGAATACAGCATCATGGATTGGACTGCCGGCGTGCTGCGCGTGGAGGTTCAGTACCAGGGCTGCAGCGCGGATACCTGCTTCATGCCCGCGGCAGAGGAATTCACGTTTCAGAAGGACGGTGCCACGGTTATGGCCACTGGCGTTGCTGCGCCGCTGGCGGCCACCCCGCCCCGCGATGTGCCCGCCTGGCAAAAGCTGGCCGACCAGTTTGAGATCAAGGCACGTACCACCGGCTACCTTGACGCGGAGCAGTTCCTGGCGTTTTTGGAAGGCACGGCCGCGATTGGCCCGTTGGCGGCGGCGGGCGATTCCATGAGCCTGGCGGATGCCGAGCTGGCGCCGGACCAGGCGGTAGCCTTGTTCCAGCGCTGGGGGTTGTGGAAGACGTTGCTCCTGATCCTGCTGGGCGGCCTGGCGCTCAACCTGACGCCCTGCGTGCTGCCGATGATTCCCATCAACCTGGCGATCATTGGCGCGGGCGCCCAGGGGCGGTCGCGCGGGCAGGGGCTGCTGCTGGGCGGCGTGTACGGGCTGGCCATGGCGCTGGCTTACGGCGGCCTCGGGCTGGTCGTGGTGCTGACCGGGTCGCAGTTCGGCACGCTGAACGCCAGCCCCTGGTTCAACGCGGTGATGGCTGCGGTGTTCCTGGTGTTGGGGCTGGCCATGTTCGATCTCGTGCACGTGGACTTTTCGCGGTTCCAAGGGCGCTGGGGGCGCGGTCGGGCAGGGGGCGGGCAGGCCGGACGCCTGGGGCTGGCGTTCTCCATGGGAGTCACCGCCGCGTTGCTGGCCGGCGCCTGCGTGGCCCCGGTGGTGATCGCGGTGCTGCTGCTGGCCACGGAACTGCACAGCCAAGGTTGGGCCGCGGCGTTGCTGCTGCCATTTGTCCTGGGCGCCGGCATGGGCCTGCCCTGGCCCTTGGCCGGCGCTGGGTTGGCGTTTCTGCCCAAGCCCGGGCGCTGGATGACGTGGGTGAAATATTTGTTTGGCGTGCTGATTATCGCGATGGCGGTGTATTACGGCAGCCTGGCCTGGCGCCTGTCCCGTCCGCCGGCCGCGGCCACGGCGGAGGGCGGGCCCGTGCTGGCGGCCGCCCTGGAGCAGGCGTTGGCTGACCGCCAGCCGGTCGTGCTCGAATTTTGGGCGACATGGTGCAAAAGCTGCATGAAAATGAAGAAAACCACGTTTAAGGAGCCGCGGGTCGCCCTCGCTTTGCAGAAGCGGCATTTTGTCGAAGTTTCCGCCGAGCACCCGGCCGACCCGGCCACCGCGGCGTTGCTCGATTACTTTGGCGTGCGCGGCCTGCCCACAATCATCCTGCTGGAGCCGCGCTGATCCGATCCATGGACGCGACCCGCCCATCCAACCTTCCGAACCTTCGGCGCCAGGTGCTGCTGGAGGCCGCAACGCGCCCTGCGACCCTCCTGCCACTGGTGGTGGGCGGCACGCTGCTGCTGGTGGCCTGGGCCCTGGGCATCAAGGCGGGGTTGCTCTTGTTCGCCGGCCTGGCCGGCGTGCTGTTTGGCGCGGGGTCGCTGTGCACCCGCCTGTTGACCGGCAGCCGCCGGATTGCGCAGCGGGTGCTGGACCGCTGGCGCGCCGGCGAGGAGCGGCGGCGCGAGGCCGCGCTCGACGACCTGGAGCGCCGCCTGAAAAAGGACGACGACCCGCGCAACGACCAGTACCTGCGGGAGCTGCGCGCGCTGGCCGCGGCTTTCCGGCGCGGCCCGGCCTGGTCCGCGGGCATCGACGCGCAGTCCCAGTTTGACATTCTCGCGGATGTTGACCGTTTGTTCGCGTCGTGCGTCGGCTACCTGGAAAAAACCTATGATTTGTGGCAGGTGTCCGAGCGCATGGAAATCCCGGAGACCCGCCGGGCCATGCTGGGCCAGCGCGAGAAGATTCTCGCGGAGGTGCGCCAGAGCATCGTGCACATTGGCCGGGTGCTCGCCCGGGTGCAGGAGCTGGACCTTGCCGGCCGGGAAGACGCCAACCTGGAAAAAATCCGCGACGAGCTCGACGCCAGCCTGGACGTGGCGCGCAAGGTGCAGGAGCGAATTCAGTTGTGGGATTCGCCGGCCGCGGATATAAAGGAACCGTCGGTAGACGCCAAACAGCAGTGAGGAGGCACACGCATGGGACTCATACGATCGGTAGCTAACTGGGCCAAAGCCCTGGGATATCTCCTGACCGGCCGCCTGGACGCGGCGCGCGAGGTGCTCGACACCAACCCGCACGTCATGCAGGCCAAGTTTGATGAGATTATTCGCGACAAGGTCGGCCGCATCCACCAGTACCGCAAGGCCGTGGCCGCGCTCATGGCCCAGCAGGAGAAGAAGATCCAGCAACTGCAGGAGCTCACCGGCGAGGTGGACAAGCTCGAAAGCCTGCGGGCTGGCGCCGCGGCCAAGGCCCGCAAAACCGCCGAGGCCATGCAGCGCGCCGGGAAAACTCCCGAGGAAGTGCGCCAGAACGAGGATTACAAAAAGTGCCTTGCGGCCTATAACGATTTCTCCTCGACCCTGCAGGAAAAGCAGGCGCGGATCGCGGAGCTCGAGGCCACCGTCGGCGAGTACCAGAAGAGCGTGGGCGAACACAAGGTCCAGATGCAGCAGCTCCTGCGGGACCTCGACAAGCTCAAGGCCGAGGCTGCCGCGACCGTGGCCGACATGATCACCGCGCGCGAGGAAAAAGAGATCGGCGACATGCTGGCCGGCATCGCCAAGGACGGCATGTCCCAGGAACTGCAGCGCATGCGCGACCTGCGCCAGAAGGTCAAGGCCGAGGTCAAGATCACCAAGACCATGGCGGGCATGGACACCCGGGCGCAGGAGGCGGAGTTCCTCGAGTACGCCCGTACCTCCGCCAGCAACGACGAGTTCGACAAGCTGATCGGGATCGCGGCCGAAGCCGCGTCCGCCGAAACCCAGAGCAAAACCTCCGGCGTCAAGCTGCCGGAATAAGAGGGGACCCCATGAAGAAGATGATGATTACCGCAGGTGTTGCTGGTTTGTGCGTGGCCACAGCGGCGCTGGCCGCCGCGCCGCCGCAGTTCTCCCTGGCGTGGAGCGAGTACCCGTCCTGGAGCACGTTTGGCGTGGCCCACGAATACAAGCTGATCGATGGCCGCGCCGGTGAGCTCGGGCCCATCGAGGAGAAGTGGGGCGTGGACATCGTGCTGAAAGAGGCGGATTACGACACCTGCATCGTCATGTACGGCGCCGGCGAATGCGATGCCGCCTGCCTGACCAACATGGACTCCCTGCCGCCCAGCCTGGCCCGCCCCTCGGTGGCCATCCTGCCCACCTCGACCAGCATGGGCGGCGACGCCTGCATCGTCACCGAGGCGGTCAAGGCCATGGACGACCTCAAGAACTTCAAGGTGTACGGCCTGTCCAAGACCGTGTCCGAGTACTGCTTCTCGCGCGTGCTGGAGAAGAACGGCCACAACGAGGATGAGTACCTGTTCACCAACATGGACCCGGGCGCCGCGGCCCTCGCCATGCAGCAGAAGCAGAAAGGGTTCGACGCCATCATGGTCTGGAACCCCTACGTGCTCGAGACGCTCAACAAACGCCAGGACACCCGCGTGCTGTTCGACTCGACCGCCATCCCCGGCGAGATCATCGACATGGTCACCGTGGCCCGGGCCGCGTTGGACCGCCCCAAGGGCGGCGACTTCGCCTGCGCCGTGATCGACACGTTCTATGCCGTCAACAAGCTGCTGGCCGACCCCAAGACCCGCGACGACGCGCTGATCGCGCTCGGCGAGAAATTCTCGCACCTGGACCTGGCATCCATGAAGAAAGTGGTTGAGCAAACCCTTTTCTACGGCAGCCCGGAGGCCGGATTGAAGGCGTTTGACTACGCGGTCCTCATGCCGACCATGGACAAGGTCGTGGCCTTCTGCGTGGCGCACGAGATGGTGGACCGCCCGCCCGCGCTGGCGTATGGCGCCGGCCAGGATGGCGTGCTGCGCTTCGACCAGCAGTTCATGATGGCGGTCCAGGCGCGTAACGCCCAATAGCCGGCGGAGCCGGGAACCCTGTGATGTTGCGCGGCACGATCCAGCGTGGCACGGCGGTGGCGCTGGGCGTGGCGTCCATCCTGCTGCTGCTGGGCCTCTATACCTGGCTGGCCCACCGCCAGCACGTGAAGAACCCGGCCGACACCACCATGCCCAGCTGGGGCCAGTTGCGCGCGGGCGTGGCCACGATCGTCTCGCCCAACCCGCGGTCCGGCGATCGCTGGGTGCTGCTGGATGCCGGGGCCACGCTGGGGCGCCTGCTGCTGGGGCTCCTGTACGGCGTGGTGGGCGCCGTGATCCTGGGCCTGCTCATGGGCTGCCTTCCACCGGTCGAGGCGTTCCTCTCGCCGCCGCTGGCGTTCCTGGCCAAGATCCCGCCCACGGCGGCCCTGGCGGTGTTTTTCGTGATCTTCGGCACGGACCGCCAGATGTACGTGGCGATGATCGCGTTCGGCGTGCTGCCCACGCTGGCCCAGTCCGTGTACCTGGCCGTGGGCGAGGTGCCCGAGGAACTGCTCTTCAAGGCGTACACCCTGGGCGCGTCGCGGGCCGAACTGGTGTGGAACGTCATCCTGCGCCAGATTTTCCCGCGCCTGATGGACGCAGTCCGGCTGCAGATCGGCCCGGCCATGGTGTACCTGATCGCGGCGGAGATGGTGTGCGGCGACGTGGGTTTCGGCTACCGCATCCGCCTGCAGTCCCGGCTGCTTAACATGAACGTGGTGTACCCGTACCTGGTGCTGCTCGCCGGCCTGGGGTTTGGCATGGATTACAGCCTGCGCCTCCTGCGCCGCTGGTGGTGCCCCTGGTACTCGGCCAAGTAAGACGCGCCCATGAACCCAGACATCGTCCTCGAATGCCGCAACATCAGCCACGGGTTTGGCGCCAAGCGCGTTCTCCACGACATCAGCCTGAAGATTATCCGCGGCGAAATCGTGGCCTTGCTGGGCCCCAGCGGCTGCGGCAAGTCCACCCTGTTCCGGGCCATCCTGGGCACGCACCCGCCGCGCCAGGGCCAGGTCCTGGTGGCGCGCCAGGGCGGGGGCCTGGCCGCCGTGGGCGGCCCGGGCCGCGACCGCGGGATCGTGTACCAGCGCTACACCCTGTTCCCGAACCTGACCGCGCTGGATAATGTCGCTTTCGGCCTGATGCTTGACCAGACCAGCCTGCCGTTCCGCGCCTTCCGCTTCCCGGCCTGGCGGCGCCTCCGCCGCGCCCACCGCGAGCAGGCCGCAGCCATGCTCCAAAAAGTGGGCCTGGCCTGCGCCACCCACAGCTACCCCCACGAGTTGTCCGGCGGCATGTGCCAGCGGGTGGCCCTGGCCCAGGCGCTGATCATGAAGCCGGCGATCCTGCTGCTCGACGAGCCGTTCGGCGCGCTGGACGAGGCCACCCGCGAAGATCTGCAGCGCATGCTCCTGGCGCTGTACGCGGAAAATATCGCCGCCGCCAGGGCCGGCCAGACCCCGCCGTACACCATTTTGCTGGTCACGCACGAGATCAACGAGGCGATCTACGTCAGCGACCGGGTCGTCGGGCTGTCGCCCTTCTGGAACTGGCGCGATCGGAACCCCGAGTTCCCCGGGGCCACGGTGGTGTACGACGATGTCGCCCCCGTGTTCGGCCCGGACGCGCCGCGCGACTACCTCTCGTTCAGCGCCCAGAAAAAGGAAATCCTGAGCGCCGCGTTTGATCCGGACTACCTGCCTGCCCCGGCGCAGAGCGTCCGTTTCTGGGATCACCTGGCCGCCGGGCGTGGGGAAGGAGTCCTGGCTTATGTCCGCTGACACACCGCGCTTCTGGCAACAGGCCGGCCAACTGCTCAACTCCGGGCAGGCCCGCACGCTGCTGCTGACCGGCAATATCCAGGACCTGTTTTACCTCGAGGACGAGCGCGGCGGCGATTACGTCCCGCTGGCCCAGGTGCTGGCCGCCCGCTGGCAGGCCCCGGACACCATCCTCGTGGTGTACGAGACCAACGGCCCGATCCGCTTCGTGCGATCCGCGGACCGCGACAAGCTGCACGCGGCCTGGTTGAAATGGAAGACCGGTTTCGACGCCGACGACCTGGCCATCCAAACCATGCTGCGGCCCGCGCAGATCAAGACCGATTTAAAGATGGTCGCCGAAGCCTTCGAGTCCAACCTGTCCGCGGCCATCGGCAACCCCAGCGTGGCGTTCGAGCTGCTGCGCCAGATGTGCCTGTGTTCGCGCGCCACCGTGGGCGGCGCGCCGGTGCTGCGGGAAAACCTGGTCGTGATCATCGAGGCCGCGGACATGGCCCTGCCCGCGGGCGATATCGCCCAGCTTTCCGGCGCCGATCGCCACCGCATCAGCATCTGCCAGGACTGGTTTTCCGAGCCCGGCTACATGGCCGCGGATGACGCGGTGATCCTGCTGGCCGAGTCGCGCAGCCTGGTCCACCCGCGCATCGCGCGCATGCCGCAACTGCTCGAGGTGGCCGTGCCCGCGCCCGGCGAGGCGGATCGGCTGCATTACATCAACTGGTTCGCCGGCCGCCTGCCGGATCCCGCGCGCCTGCGGTTGTGGAGCACGCCGGCGGACCTCGCGCGCCTGACCGCGGGCTTGTCGATCCATGCCTTGCGCCAGCTGCTGCTCGGCGCCTGCCACCAGAACGCGCCCCTGGCCCAGGCGGACGTGGTGCGCAAGGTGGAGTCCTACATCCAGAGCGAGCTGGGCGAAGATATCGTCGAGTTCAAGAAGCCCTCGCACACCCTGGCCCAGGTCGTGGGGTTCACGCGGCTCAAAACATTTTTGCGCGACCAGCTCATCCCGCGGTTCAAGGCCCAGGACGAAGCCGCGATCCCCGGGGCCGCGGTCTGCGGCCCGATCGGCGGCGGCAAGACCTTCATCTTCGAGGCCATGGCCGCGGAGCTGGACATGGTGGTCCTGGTGCTCAAGAATATCCGCAGCCAGTGGTACGGCCAGACCGACGTGATCTTCGAGCGCCTGCGCCGGGTGCTGGAGGCGCTCGCCAAGGTCCTGATCTTCGTGGACGAGGCCGACACCCAGTTTGGCGGCGTGGGCGCCGACACCCACGAAACCGAGCGCCGCCTCACCGGCAAAATCCAGGCCATGATGTCCGACCCGGCCCTGCGCGGCAAGGTGGTCTGGCTGCTCATGACCGCCCGCATTCACCTGCTCTCGCCCGACATCCGGCGGCCTGGCCGGGTGGGGGACCTGATCATCCCCGTGCTGGATCCCGAAGGCGACGACCAGGCCGAGTTCATCCGCTGGGTGGTGAAGCCGGTGCTGGCGGACGACCTGACCACCGATCAGCTGGCCGAGTTGAAAGACCGCTTGGCGGGCTTTTTTGCCGCCAGCTACACCGCGCTGCGCGCCGAGCTCAAGGCCCGAGCCCAGGGGCGCAAGATGACGTACAACGAGGTGCTGGACGTGCTCCGCGATTACCTGCCGCCGGTGATCGGCGCGACGCGGCGTTACCAGGTCCTGCAAGCCCTGGTCAACTGTTCCCGCCGCAGCCTGCTGCCGGATCCCGAGGTCACGGAAGAAGATCGCGAGCGCTGGATCATGGAACTCAAGAAGCTCGAGCTGCAGGGCATCTCGTAAACGGTACTTATCTGGGCTCCCCGCCTTTTCAAGGCGGGGGGGACCCGAAGGGTGGGGCGGTTGTTCCGGGCTCCACCCACCGTGATATCGGGGCGCGGACCATCCATAACCACCCCGGCCTGCGGCCACCCCTCCTTGCCAAGGAGGGGAGCTCGTATGCTCATTCTCACGGAAATGGTATCAGCGCTGCATTGCCGATCGGACAGGACCGCCCGCCACGCGCCACGAAGGCCGTTTCACCAGCCGTATTCCACGGACTGCACGCCCGGGCGGGGCGGTTCGCGGCCGATCAGGCGCACCTCGTGGTCCGATGCACCCACAATCGCAAAGATCGACTTGACGGGGCCGCCGGCGCCCTCGTTGACCTTGCGCATCCAATCCCGGCCTTCCTCGGGGAAAATCGCGGTCACGCTGTTGTCCCGGTCCATCAGTTCGACCTTGAACGTGGTTTCGTCCACCTGGCGGATGGGTCCGCGGCCGGTGAACTTGACTTTGACCACCTTGGAATCGTAGTCAAACAGTTGTTCGATCAGGTCGGTGACGACCATCTCGTCAATGGGGCCGACCTCGTCCGGCACGACGAACACATCCAGGGGATCAGCGCGATCGTTGCCGAACTCTGAGATCGGCCGCCGGATGTCCCGCGGCGGGTTGTGCTCGGCGCTGGATTCGGAATGGCGGTCCGCCGCGGCCGGGGTGGGAAACACGATCGGCTCGTCCTCGCGGCCCGGGGCTGCGGTGGGGAACATGATGGGCGCCTGGCTGTCAAAGGCGAAGCTCTTGGACTGCAGCAGGCCGGTGGCGATGGTATCGCCCAGTTCCTGGATTTCGCGCTGGTGCGCCCAGCGGAAGACATCCGTGTCGCCGAAACGGCTTTTCGCCAGGGCCAGCACGGCTTCGGCGTTCTGGAACTGGCCCTGGGAGGACAGGGCGCGGATGTTGTCCAGTTCTGCCAGGGCCTGGAGATTGGCCATCCAGCCCTGCCAATCGGCCTGCCAGGCGCGCAGCTCGGCGGCGCGCTGCGGCGTGGTGGCCTGGGCCGCCGCCTTGCCGGCCTCCGCGAACCGCAAGCCGGCCAGTTCCCAGATCGCCAGGTCGTCCGGGGTGGCCGCCGCGCGCACCCATTCATCCAGCGTGGCCGCGTCCAGCGCGCTCAACGCGCTTTCGTAGCGTGCGCTGGCCCCGCCCACGGTCCGTTCCACGATCGCTTTGCCGCCGGCGATGTCCACCAGGGTGCCGGAGACGGCGGGCGGGATGGTGACCGGCCGGCCGAGCAGGGCGGTTTTGTTTTGTTCGAGGTGCGCGTACAGCTCGCGGATTTTCAGCAGCCGATCGCGCTGCGCGGCCAGGGCGGCCGCGTAGAAGCTCTGGCCGGGCTGGCGGGCCTGCCACTGGTCCAGCAGTTGGGCGGCGGCGGCATACCGCCGCTCGCGCACCGCGGCCAGCATGGAGCGCATCAAGGTCGCGCAGGCGGCGAATTCTTCCGGGCTGGGCCGCGGCGCGCCGGGGGTGACCTGGGGTGCGGCGGGCGCGGGCGTGGGACCCGCGCCCGCGGCCGTGGGCACGGCGATCACCACCGGCGCGGGTTCCACGGTCCGGGGCAGATCCGCAACCGTGGGCAGGGCGGCCACGGTCGCTTGCCGCACGGCCAGGGCGATGCCCTTGGCCAGGATCGTCTGCACCTGCCGGTGCGGCCGGTCGGCCAGGAGAAACTCGTACACGCCCAGGAGCACGATGAGCCCGGCCACCAGGGCGAACCATTTCTCGGTGACGGCGAAATGCCGGCTGCTGTTTTCCGGCGTGATCAACGTGGTCGGGATGGCGGCCAGGGGGCCGGCCGGACGCGCCCTGGGCTCAACTTCGCCGGTCGCCGGCGGCTGGGGCCGGGCCGCGGCCACGGTGCTGAGCCCCGGCGCCGCGGGGTGCATGGGCGGCTTGCCGTGCAGGGCGCGCTCGATGTCCTTGCGCACGTCCAGCCATTGGCCATAGCGCTGCTCCGGATCCTTGACCAGCAGCTTCTCAATCAGCAGCCGGGTGGCCGGGGAAAGGTTCGGGGCAAACTCCGTGGGGTCGGGGATGTGGTGGTTCAGGTGATGCATCATCACTTCATGGGCATCGCTGATCTCCATGAAGGGCAGCCGGCCGGTGGTCATGTGGTAAAGCACCGCGCCCAGGGAGTAGACATCCATCTTGAAATCGAGGGGGGGGCCGCCCCGCAGCCGCTCCGGGGCCATGTAATTGGGCGTGCCGACGATCACTTCCCCGGCCGAACCGCCCGCTGCGTCGCGCGCCGAAAAATCGAGGAAGTCCGCCAGCTTGATGGTGCCATCATCATCCACCAGGATGTTGGCCGGCTTGATGTCGCCGTGGATGATGTTCGCCTTCTGCCAGGCGTAATCCAGGGCTTCGGCCACGTAGGTGGCCACGAGCAGAGCTTCCTCCTCCTCGATCCGGCCCTTGCGCTCCAGCCAGGTGGCGACGTTATAGCCGGCGATGAATTCCATGACGACGTAGTAGGTGCGGTCCTGGTGGCCGGCTTCGTACACTTGGACAATGTGCGGGTCCTTGAGCGTGGCCACGATCCGCGCTTCGCGCTGGAACCGGTCCACGCAGCCCGGGTCATCCGCGAAATGGTCCGGCAGCACCTTGATGGCCACCAGCCGGTCGAGCGAGAGCTGGCGGGCCTTGTACACCTTGGCCAGGCCGCCTTCGCCGATCAGCTCAAGGATCTCGTACCCCGGTATCGTCAACGTTGTCATGGTGCTGGATTATACCTGCTTTTGCGTTTTGTTAACCAAAAAATGCGGCAGGGATGCGCCGGCCGGCGCCAGCGCGGGCGGCAGCCGGTGCAACTGCTGCCGCTGCCAGCGCGACACTTGGTACAGCGTGGCAAAAGGCCAGCGGGCCACGGGGGCGGCGGCGCCCGGGACCAGTTCCGCGCCGCGGCGCGCGTTGTCCAGCATCCATCCCGGCAGGCGCCAGTGGTACGGATTGCGCGCCACCTCGCCCGCGTGGCAGGCCAGCGCCGCCACCAGGGTGGCGACCTGCGCGGGCGTGGATTCCACCACGAGGTTCGGCCGCGCCATGGGCTGCCAGTACTCGGTCTCCACCACCAGGCAGGTAAACCCGCGGCCGAGCAGGCGCAGGGCATCCAGGGCCAGCCAGTGCGCGCCCACGTGGGTCGGGTGCCGGTCGCGGGCGTGGGGCATGAAGATGACGTTTGCCTGCAGGTCGCGGATCAAACCGGCCAGGTGCTGCGCGCGGGCGCGCCATGCGGCCGGCTGCGCCGCGCGCGCGGCGCAGGTCAGCGGCGCCCAGCCATCAGACCCCGGGACGATGGCCTGGAACCCGCAAATCCTGGCGGCCGCCTCCAGTTCTAGGTGCCGCGCGCCGCGGCGTTCAAGTTGGCTGCCGAGCGTGGCGGCCACGTTGACGATGCGCCGCCGCTGCTCGATCCGCAGGCGCAGGGGCAGGGCGCCGGTCAGGCACTCGTCGTCCGGGTGGGGTGACACCAGCAGGACCGGCGCTTGCCGGGCATCCGGCTTCGGCAGCCGGATCAACGTGGCCGGCTGCACGGACCACCCGGTGGCGGCCTGCCAGGCCCGCCCCAGGGCGTCCACGTAGGCCTGGCAAACCCCCTTGGCCGTCGCTTGTTTGCGGCGGGTCGGCGCTGCCGTGGCCCGCGACGAGGAGCGCGTTGACTCAATATTTGTCTTCACATTCCCTTGATCCCTGCTGGGCATAGGGTGATAGTAGCAGTTTTGCTTGGAAAGAAAAGGAGCCTGTTGATGAGCAAAACAGAATACGTGTTCCTGGCGTTTTACCTGCTGGGCGGCATGACGTTGTTCCTCGTGGGCATGAAGATGATGACCCACGGGCTATGCGCGGCGGCGGGCGCCTCGCTGCGCACCGTGCTCGCGGTGACCACGCGCAACGCGCCGACCGGCCTGGGCCTGGGGACCGTGCTGGGGTTCCTGGCGCATAGCGGGCCGGCCATGGTCATGGTCATGGGTTTTGTCAACGCCGGCCTCATCACCCTGCCGCAGTGCATTCCACCCATGATCGGCCTGAACGTCGGCACCACGCTTTCGATGCAGATGATCTCGTTCCACCTGACCGACTACTGCTTCATGTTCATGACCGTGGGGTTCATCCTGCAGATCGCCGCGCCGGCGTCGTGGCTGAAAAATTCCGGCCAGGCCCTGCTGGGGTTCGGCATGCTGTTCCTGGGCATGAAGACCATTGGCGATGCCGTTCACCCGCACCGCGAACTGCTGGCGCAGTTGCTGCTGCATATCCATGGCGACAACCTGACCGGGATGCTGGTGGGGATCGCGCTGTCCACGTTGCTGACCGTGGCCGTGCAAAGCAGCGGCGCGGTGATCGGCGCCTGTTTTGTCCTGGCCGAGGCGGGCGTGTTCACCCAGTTATCGCAGGTGTACCCGATTGTCCTGGGCGCCCATATCGGCACCTGCTCCACGGTGTTGATTGCCAGCGTGGGCACCAACATCGATGCCCGGCGGTCGGCCCTGGCGCACCTCCTGTTCAACGTGGTGGGCGTGGTCATCGGGGTGGCCGCGGCCCCGTGGATTATCGCGGGGTTGGTGCGGACAACCCCCGGCATGCTGCACCAGACCGCCAATCTCCACACCGCGATCATGGTCCTGGCCGCGGTCGTGATCCTGCCGGTATACAAGCTGTACGCGCGCCTGATCGTGCGGATATTTCCATCGCGCCAGCCGGCCCCGCAACCCAGCTTTCTGGACACCGGCCTGCTGGCCTACCCGGAGCGCGCGCTGCAGGCCGCCATCCAGGAACTGCAGCGCGTGACCCGCGTGTGCACCAACAGCATGTGGCTCAACATCCAGATCATCTTCAACGAGAAACGCAAGGATATCCAGCGCATCCGGCTCAACGAAGATATCGTGGACGAGATCAAGCGCGCCATGAAAGAGTACCTCAAGAAACTTGCCAGCCACTACCTGTCACGGCGCCAGGCCATGCTCGCCCAGCACCTCAACCGCTGCATCACGGACCTCGAACGGATCGGCGACCATATCGACGAATTGTGCGATATCACCCTGAAGCGCCATCGGCATCCCCAGGGCCGGTTGCCCAAGGAGTCGCTCACGATCCTGATCGATCTGATCGAGGCCGCGGCCATCGTGCTGCACCTGGTCTCGAAGTCGCTGAAACCCGAGTTGCAGCAGCAGCAGGAGCAGGCCCAGGAAATTCTCGCCGTGCGCGACGCCTACATGCAAAAAAGCCAGGAGGCCAAGAACTACTTCATGGACGTCATCGGCCGGCATGAGCTGCCGCCGATCGTGGGCGTGTACATGAGCGAATACATTTCAGCCCTGGACCGGATCGTCAAGCACGGCAAGATCATTGCCCTGGTGGAAAAGCAGCCGGACTTCTGGATCAAGGCCAAGAAATTGAATGACACGGCGCGCGATGTGGACAACTATGTCCTGCCGGAAAAAGTTGATCCCAACGATTTCCTGAGCCGCCTGCACGCGGAATATTACTTGTAGATCGGGGGCACGTCATAACGCCAGGAACGCCGCTTGAACGGGGTCGGCTGCGAGTTGGTCCATGCGCCCGTCGGGCGCGCGCACAATGCGGACATGCGATCCCCGTGGGCCCCAGCGGTCGGGGTCGGTCGGTCCGAACAGCGCCACGCTGGGCCGGCCCAGGGCGGCGGCGAGGTGGGTGATCCCGGAGTCGTTGCCCACGTAGGCGCCGGCAGCGGCCAGCACGCCGGCCACGGCCGCGAGATCCCGGCCCCTTACAACCGGGCGCGTTGAGGCGGCCCGGGCCAGCCCTGCGGCTTGTTCGTGCTCGGCATCACCCAGGATAAAGAAGGCCGGCCGGCCTTGCCGGTCAAGCCAGTCGGCTAATTCAAGGAACCGATCCAGCGGCCAGTTTTTGCCGGGGCTGCCGCTGCCCGGGTGCAAGGCCACGGCCGCCGGCGGCAGGCCGAGGTCCGCCAGCCAGGCAGTCCCCGCGCAGCGAACGTGTTCCGGCACAGCGAGCGCCGGGACAGCGCCGGCGGCAAAGATGGCCAGTTGCTCCAGCGGCTTGAGCAGGTGATCGATGGCGTGCCCCTGGTCCACCATGGGCGATCCGTAGACGTACTGGCGGGCGCCGGCCGCTTGCATGTTGGTGCGCACAATGCCGTCCGGGTCGTGCAGGAAGCTGAGAATGAGGTGGAACGATTGGATCCGTTCCGTCTGGGCGGCGGTAAACGCCGGCTTCCACGAGAAAAAACGTGCCATCTCCGCCTTGTCCAGCGACTCCAGCTCATCCACCAGGCCCCCGTCCAGGGCCAGCCGCGCAACGTGGGGGTACCCGAACAGGGTGAGCCGGGCGGCCGGGAACTGGCTGCGCAGCGTCTGCAGCACCGGCAGGGTCAGGAGGAAGTCGCCGATGGCGCCTCCCCGCAGGACCAGGATGCGCGGCGCGGGGTGCACGCGGCCTCAGTGGTAGACGGCCAGGCCCAGCGCCACGAGAAACAGGCCGAAAACAAAGCCTGTCAGGCCCCACGCCCGGCACCCGGCCTCGGAACGGTACAGGCGCTCGCCGGCTTTGCGGAACCAGTAGGGGCTGAGCACCAGCACCATGCCCTTGATGACCAGGACGTAGGCCAGGATCACCATCACGAAGCGCCACGGCGAGTCGAGCCAGCGGGCCGCGTTGAGCATCGGGTTGGACACGAGCAGCAGCAGCCCGCCCAGGGCGCGCGGCGCCAGCAGCTCGTTCATCAGAACGATGATCATCGCGTACGCCATGATGGCGAGCGGGTAGATGTAAGGCCGCAAAAAGCCGAACATCCCGAGCTCCGCGCCATGCACCACGTAGGCCGCCCACGCCAGGTCAACGGCGGCCAGGAGGCAACCCCAGATCGGGTTGCGCGGGAACCCCTGCCACTGCCGTCGGAACCACGTGGGGGCCAGCAGGGCCGCCAGGCACAGCGCCGCGGTGAGGCCGCCCAGGGCGCAGGTGTATACTGCCAGGCGCGTCATGGCCAATCTCCTCCCGGTGGGGTCCGGGTCGTTCGTTTGCGTTTTTCTGTCATGAAAGGAAGAATGATATTGATTATCCCGCCAATAAAAAGGAAAAACAGAGTCAATGTCGGCGGTCAGGCCGCCGGCGGCCAACACGATGGAAAGCGCCAACATGCATGCCGGGTCGCAGCCGGCCGCGCCCAGCGGGAACTCCGCCCTGCTGGTCGTGCCCACGTATAACGAGCGCGACAACGTTCCGCGCCTGGTCCCGGCCGTGTTCGCCGCGGCCCCGGACGTGGACATTCTCTTCGTGGACGACAACTCGCCGGACGGCACCGGCCAACTCGCCGACGACATCGGCCGCGCCGAGCCGCGCGTGCACGTGCTGCACCGGGACAAGAAGATGGGCCTTGGCCGCGCCTACATCGCGGGGTTCCAGTGGGGCCTGGCCCGGAAGTACGACTATTTTCTCGAGATGGACGCGGACTTCTCGCACAACCCGGCGGATGTCGCCCGCCTCTTGCAGGCGGCGCGGGACGGCGCCGACCTGGTGCTGGGCTCGCGCTACGTGGGCGGGATCCGCGTCATCAACTGGCCGCTCAACCGCCTGTTCCTGAGCAAGGGGGCGTCGCTGTACGTGCGGATGATTACCGGGCTGCCGGTCACGGATCCCACCGGTGGCTTCAAATGTTTCCGGCGGCGGGTGCTCGAGGCGCTGGACCTGCCGCGGATATCCTCCAACGGCTACTCGTTCCAGATCGAGATGACCCACAAGGCCTGGCTGCAGGGGTTCGTGATCCGCGAAATCCCGATCACCTTCGAAGAGCGGCGGTCCGGCCAGTCGAAGATGAGCGGCGCCATCGTGCGCGAGGCCCTCTGGATGGTGTGGAAGCTGTACCTGTCGTGCGGCCTGCGCCGCGGCCCGGCCAACCCCCGGCCCGCCCCATGACCAAGGCCCGGCGCCCGGTCTGGTTGAGTTATGTATTGGCCTTGCGCCCCACCCAGTGGACCAAGAACGGCCTGGTGCTGGCGGCGTTCCTGTTCGCCATCGGCGACCGCACCCAGAGCGTCTCGGTCTCGGCCCTGGCCACGGTGCTGATCGCGGCGGGGCTGTTCTGCGCGCTGTCGAGCGGGATCTACCTGGTCAACGATGTCAAGGACCTGGCGCTCGACCGCGAGCATCCCACCAAGCGCTGGCGCCCGGTGGCGGCCGGCGAGGTCCCGGTGGCCGGCGCGCTGGCGCTGGCGCTGGTGCTGCTGACCGGCGCGCTGCTGGCCAGCTTCCGGCTCAGCTTCAATTTCGGCCTGGTGGCTGGGGCCTACGTGTTCCTGCAGCTCAATTACACCCTCTGGCTAAAAAAGATCGCGCTGGTGGACCTGTTCGTGATCGCCGCCGGATTCGTGCTGCGCGCCCTGGCCGGCGCGGTGGTGCTGGAGGTCAACATCTCGCCCTGGCTGATCCTCTGCACCATGCTGCTGGCGCTGTTCCTGGCGCTGTGCAAGCGGCGCCACGAGAAGGTGGTGGTGGGCGATGCGCGTGACAGCGCTGCGTCCCGGCCCAGCCTGGCGCAGTATCACGCCAAGCTGCTGGACCAGTTGATCGGCATTGTCAGCTCCGCGGTCATCGTCTGCTACGCGCTCTACACCCTGTGGCCGGACACCGTGGCCAAGTTCGGCAGCGCCCGGCTTGGGTTTACGATCCCGTTCGTGCTTTTTGGCCTGTTCCGTTACCTGGACCTGGTCTATCGCCACGAGAAGGGCGACCGGCCGGAAAAAATCCTGCTGACCGATCTCCCGCTGATCGTCGATTTGCTCCTGTATGCGGCCACGGTGTTCACGGTGATCCTGGTCTGGCGCTGATTTCGCGCGCCGGGTTTGGCTGAGCCCAAGTTTTTATTCCATTCCGTTCGGGCTGCCGCTATATTGCGGATGGTATTCGGAGTTTCGGCCGCATGATACATATACTGTGGATCCTCGGTGCCTTGCTGGTTTTCGGTTACGTGTTTGGCCGGCGCGACAATTTTCAAAAGCGCCTGCAGCAGTCCCGCGCCGCCAGGAAGCTTGATCTTCCGCCCCGGCCGGCGGCGACCATGATCGGCACCGGAACCAGCCCGGCGTCCGCGCCCGGCCGCACCGGCGCCCCCGCAGCCGGCGCCCGGCCCGCGGTGACCGCCGATGAACCGCCCCCGCGCAGCATGACGGACGAAATGATTGCGAAGCTCAGCCAGAGCGATCCCAAGGCCGTGGCCCGGGGTATCGCCAACCTGCTCAAGGAGTAGCCGCGCTGCCGGCCCTGGCTCATGATCCCCACCCATTCCAACTCAGCCCCTCCAGCCGCGCCGGCCCGCGCATCCCTGACGGCCTTGGGCGCGACCTGGGGTTGGCGCTTGCTGCTGCTGGCCGCCGCGATCATTTTCCTGGCCGATACCGTCTACCTGTTCCTGCCCGCGGCGCCGGAGGATCGGAAAGCGGACGCGGCGCCCGCCGCCGGGGAAACCGTGGAGGTGCGCGCGGCCCGGGAGCTACCGCCGCTGCGCGCGGATCCCGGCCGCCATGCGAATATTCCCCTGGCCGTGTCGCTTCCGCCGGTGGCCGGCGACCCGGCCGCCGGGCAGGCCGCGCTGCTGGAGCAGTGCCGGGCGGCCCTGCTGCGCATGCAGGCGGACATGAAGGCGTCCCAGGAACGGTATGACATCGTCGCCTCCCGCCTGAGCCTGGCGCGGTTGCGGTCCCGCAACATGGCCGCGGTGTCGACCGTGGTGCAGAGCAACCTGGTCATCACCCTTGCGCGGGCCAAGGCCATGGAAACCACGCTGGCCATGCTGCCGCAGTCCACGGACCTGCCCGGGGCGCAGGCGCGCGCGCAAGCCGCGCTGCGCGAGATGATCAGCGCCCTGGAAGCCGCGCTGGCCGCTGAAAACCAGGCCGGGTTCCCGTTCGTGGCGGATGGGCCATAGACCAGGTGTTTATGCCGGCAAATAACGAGCGCAATCCCGCGAAGTCCACCGATACGCCCCCGGCTGTCCCCGCGGTCTTGTTGAAGCTGGCGGGCGTCAGGAAAATCTTCCGGATGGGCGAGGTCGAGGTTCCCGTGCTGCGCGGGTTGGACCTGGAGATCCGCCGCGGCGAGTTGACCGTCATCCTCGGCGCCTCCGGCTCGGGTAAAAGCACACTGTTGAACCTGATCGGCGGTCTGGACCGGCCAACGGAAGGCCAGGTCCTGTTTGGCGCCGAAGACCTGGCGCGGTTCGACGACCAGCAGCTGACCCGCTATCGCCGGGAACAGGTGGGGTTCGTGTTCCAGTTCTACAACCTGGTCGCCAGCCTCACCGCCCGCGAAAACGTCGAGGTGGCCACCGAGGTCGCTTCAGACCCGATAGACCCGGCCGAAATCCTGGGGAAAGTCGGGCTGGGCGACCGCCTGGACCATTTCCCCGCCCAGATGTCCGGCGGCCAGCAGCAGCGCGTCGCCATCGCCCGCGCCGTGGCCAAGCGCCCGACCCTGCTGCTGTGCGACGAGCCCACCGGGGCGCTCGACCACGAGACCGGCGTCCAGGTGCTCGAGCTGCTGGGCGTCCTCAACCGGGACCTGGGCACCACCATCGTCATGGTGACCCACGCGCCGCCGATCGCCGCCATGGCCCATCGCGTCATCCGCATCGAGAGCGGCCGGATCAAGGCCGTCGAGGTCAACCCGCAACCGCGCGCCGCGCGGGAGCTGGCGTGGTGAGCGTGCTGGACACCAAGCTGCGGCGTGACCTCTGGCAGGCGCGCGGCATGCTGGCGGCGGTGGTGGCCATCATCGCGGCGGGGATCGGCTCGTTCGTCAGCATGCTGGGCACCTGCCACAACCTGACCCGGGCGCGCGACGACTACTACACCCGCTGCAGCATGGCGGATTTCTGGATCGATCTCAAGAAGGCCCCGGTCAGCGAGGCGCGCCGCCTCTGCGCGTTGCTCGGCGTGGCCAGCGTCCACGACCGGATCGTCTTCTCCGTGACGGCCGACCTGGAGGGGGTCGACGAACCTATCAGCGGCATAGCCATTTCCATGCCGCCCACCCAGGTGCCGGTCATCAACGGCCTGCTGGTGCGCGCGGGGTCCTATTTCACCGGCCAGCGCCAGCGCGAGGTGATCCTGTCGGAAAAGTTCGCCCGGTCCCACGGCCTGAGACCCGGCCACACGCTCCAACTGGTCATGAACGGCCAGTGCCAGACCTGGTACGTGGTCGGCACCGCCATCAGCCCGGAGTTCGTCTACATGGCGCCGGGCGACTACGGCATCTTCTTCGTCCGGCGCGATGACGCCGAGGAGGCATTCGGGTTCAAGGGGGCCTGCAACAGCCTGGTCGGCCAACTCACCCCGGCCGCGCGGGCGGCCGGCGCCACGGCGCTGTTCGATGAGTTGAAGCGCGCCCTGGAGGAGTACGGCGTGTTTGCCGTCACTCCGCGCGCCCAGCAGTTTTCCAACCTTACCCTCCGCTCGGAGCTTGGCGGTCTGCAGACCATGGCCACCATGCTGCCGTTGATGTTCCTGGGCGTGGCCGCCTTGGTTCTCAACGTGCTGTTGACGCGCATGACCGAGCAGCAGCGCGTGGTCATCGGAACCCTCAAGGCTCTCGGGTACGGCAACCGCGTTCTCCGGGCGCATTTCCTCAAGTTTGCCCTGCTGGTGGGATTGGCCGGAGCCGTGCTGGGCGTGACGCTGGGGCACCTGATCGCCGGGGGCATGAACCAGCTCTACAAATCGGTCTTCTCCTTCCCGCTCATGCGCAACGCCTGGCAGCCCGCCCTGGTGCTGGTGGCCGTGGCGATCGCCTTGGTGTTTGCCCTGCTGGGGGCCTTGCGCGGGGTGCGCAAGGTGTCCGGCCTGCCGCCGGCCGAGGCCATGCGCGAGGCCGCGCCGGCGGTGGTTGGCGCCATTGCCCTCGAGCGGTGGACTTGGTTCTGGGGCCGCCTGGACTTCCGCTGGCAGGTGGTGCTGCGCGGACTCTTCCGCAACAAGGGCCGTACCCTGGTAAGTATGCTGGCGGCGGTCATGGGCGCGGCCCTGATCGTGATGGCGTTGGGGTTTGTCAATTCCATGAACGGCATGCTGGCCTTCCAGTTTGACAAGGTCATGCTTAGCCAGTACACCCTCAATCTGGCCGACGGCACCGGCGCTGAGGCCGTGGACGAGATCCGCCGCTGGCCGGGGGTGACCCTCGCCGAGGGGGTGCTGGACGCCGCCGGCATGTTCGAATACCAGGGCCGGCGCAAGCAGGGGACCATCAGCGGCTTGATGCCCGGCGCCCGGTTGACCGTGCCGTGCAACGCCGCCGGCCAGCAGGTCCCGGTCCCGGCCAACGGCCTGCTCATGACCCGGCGCCTGGCCGATCAGATCGGGGTCCGGCCCGGCGACACGGTCTGGTTCACCCCGGTCAAGGGTGCGCGCCGGCCATGCCAGCTGGCGGTGGCGGGATTGATCGAGAGCATGCTGGGCCTGGGCGTGTACGCCGATTACCGTTATCTCACCCGGATCCTGGGAGAGGCCGGGGCCCTGTCGCAGGTCCAGGTGCGCGCCGCCCAGACCCCGGCCCAGTGCCGGGAGTTCCTGCGCCAGGCCAAGGGCGCGCCGCGGTTGCAGTCGCTTGTCAAAGTGGCCGAACAGAAAGCCAACCTGCAGGATCAGTTCCACGGCGCCATGCTGGGCATGGCCGTAGCCATGATCCTGTTTGCCGGCGTGATTTTCCTCGGCTCGATCCTCAACGGGTCGTTGATCGCCATGGCCGAGCGCCGCCGCGAAATCGCCACCTTCCGCGTCCTGGGCTACCGGGCCACCGAGGTGGGCGCCATGTTTTGGCACGAGAACATCGTGGTCAACCTGCTGGGCGCGGTCCTGGGCCTGCCGGTGGGCTATGCCCTGCTGGCCGGCATGATGACCCAGTACTCCAACGATGCCTACCAGATGCCCGCCATGGTGGCCCCGGCCAGCTACGCCTGGACCCTGGTGTTGACCGTGGTGTTTGTCGGCCTGTCGCACGCGCTGGTACAGTGGAGCATAAACCGCCTGAACTGGGGCGAAGCCTTGAACATGAAGGAGTGAGCGCATGAAGACGAAACGAAACCATCGCTGGATCTGGGTGGCCCTGGGCGTGGTGGTGCTGGCGCTGGCGGCTTGGTCGACCCGCCCGTCGGCGCTGCCGGTGCGCGTGGCCCAGGTCCGGCGCGGGCTCATCCAGGCTTACGTGGACGAGGCCGCGCGCACCACGCTGCCCCACGTGTACCACCTGACCATGCCCCAGAACGGCCGCATCCAGCCGATCACCGTGCGCGAGGGCGATTCCGTCACCCAGGGCCAGGTCGTGGCGGTCATGGACCTGGCCGACCTGCAGGATTCCCTGCGCGAAGCCAACGCGGCCGTGACCGCGATCCAGGCCGCCGTTCTGTCGTCGCAGGCCAAGATCACGGCGAGCAAGGCGTACGAGGACTATGCCGAGTGGGTCTGGAAAGCCCAGGAACGCCTGTACGACAGCCAGGACGTCAGCGAGATGTCGGCCCGTGAAGCCCAGCGCGACTTTATCGGCAGCCAGGTGGATTTCCAGCAGGATCAGTTCCAGTTCCATGCCATGGGCGCCATCCAGGCCATGGTCCAGCTCCTGCCGATTTATTATGGCCGCCAGTTGCAGCGCGCCACGCTCGCCAGCCCCATCGCCGGCACCGTCCTGCAGCGCTTCGTGGACAACGAGCGCGAACTGGCGGCCGGCGACGCCCTGCTGGACATCGGCGACGTGAACGCGCTGGAGGTCACCGCCGACCTGCTCAGCGACGACGTCGTGTCGGTGACCACGGGCGACACGGTGCAGATTTATGGCTCGGCGGTCGGCGACCGGGCCGTCACCGGGACGGTCAGGCGCATTCACCCGGAGGGCTTCACCAAGACGTCGTCGCTGGGCGTCGAGCAGCAGCGCGTGCCGGTGGTCGTCGCCTTCCAACCCGCGGCGCTGACGAGCCTGGTCGAGGCCGACCGCCGCCTGGGCGTCGAGTACCGGGTGCGGGTGCGGATCTTCACGGCGGAACATGACCAGGCCCTGATCATTCCCATCACCGCCCTGTTCCGCAACGGGGCCGGGGACGGCTGGCTGACCTACGTGGTGCGCCATGGCCGCGCGGCGCTGGTCCCGGTCGCCCTCGGCCTGTCCAATGACAACGAGGCGGAGGTGATCCCGCTCTTCCCGGACCGGACCCACGATAACGCGGCCGTGCTGATCGCCGGCCTGGCGGCGGGGGATCAGGTCATCGACGCCCCGGACGCCGCCCTGGCCAGCGGCGCGCGGGTGAAGCCCGCCGGCCCCTGAGCCTGCGCCCGGGGCGTTGCGGGAGACGGCGCTGCCTGCGGGCGGGGATGCCTGGGTTATGGGCGGCGGCCGCCATCCGGCGCGCCTGCGCCCTGCCGCTCCAGCAAGGCCACGAGGCGCGCCCGGATGTCCGCCGCCAGCGCCTCGGCCGCGGCGCGCGCTGGCGCCTCGGCCGTGATGCGGATCACGGATTCCGTGTTGGAGCGCCGCACGTGGAACCAGCTTTCGCCGAGCTCGACCCGCAGCCCGTCCAGCAGGCTGACCGGCTGGCCCTCGAACTGGCGGCGCAGGGCGCGGATCGCGCCCGGGGCCAGCTCGGTGCGGATGACGATCTTGTCGCGCACGATGGCGTAGTCCGGGATCGCGGCGCGCAACTCGCTCACCGTCCGGCCGGAGTCCGCCAGCAGCTCCAGCAGGATGGCCATGGCGCCAAAGCTGTCGCGGCAGGGATGGATGGCCGGCACGATCACCCCGCCGATATTTTCACCGCCCACAGCCGCGTGGCGCGCGAGCATTTCCTCCACGACGTTGATCTCCCCGATCCGCGTGCGGATGACCTCGCAGTTGCGCGCGTGGGCCACGAAATCCACCGCGCGGCTGGCCGGGACGTTCACCACCACGGGGCTGGCGCCGTGGTGGTCCAGCACCTGCTGCACGGCCAGGGCCAGGGTCAGGTCTTCGCCCAGCGGCACGCCGGCCTCGCTGACCACCGCCAGGCGGTCGCCGTCCGGATCCTGCGCAAAGCCGATGTCACAGCGCTCCCGGACCACGGCTTCCCGCAGCCGGCCGAGATGTTCCGGCAGCGGCTCGGGCGGCCGCTCGAACACACCGGTGGGCTGGTCGAACAGGGGCACCACCTCGCATCCGAGCTTGTCCCGCAGGAACGCCGGGGCGTAGAGCGCGCCGACCCCGTTGCAGCAGTCCACGGCCACGCGGAACTTCCGGCGGCGGATGGCCTCGGCGTTGACGTACGCCAGGATGCGCTGGAAGTGCTCCCTGATCGGGGCGGGCTCCACCGCCACGGCGGGGATCTCGGGCTCCGGCACCAGCGGGAAATCCTGCTGGTGGTAGAGGTCAAACAGCTCCTCGGCGCGCGCCGCGTTGAGGAAGATGCCCGTGGCGTCGATAAACTTGAGCGCGTTCCACGGCGCAGGGTTATGGCTGGCGGTGATGGCGATGCCGCCGCGCGCCTGCAGGTGCGCGGTCAGCAGCAGCAGGGTGGGGGTGGGCGCCACGCCGGCGAGCACCGGCCGGCATCCCACGCTCTGCAGGCCGGCGATGATGGCGTGCTCGATCATCGGCCCGGTGGGGCGGGTGTCGCGGCCGACCACGATTGCGCCGCGGCCCACCAGGGCCCCAAACGCCTGGGCAAATCCCGCGGCCAGCTGCGGGGTGAACGACTGGCCCACCACGCCCCGCACGCCCGACACGCCGACTTTCAAGGCTTCGCGCATGGTGGTTACCGCTCCCGTTCCAGCAGCCGCACCATGTCCTCGGCGCGCTTTTCGGCCATGACCCGGTGGCGGGCCTCGGAGATGATGCGCACGATTTGCTGGGTGCGCGAGGGCCGCACGTGCACCCAGCCGTCCGGCCAGTCCATGCGCAGCCCGTCGGTGTGGTCCACGCTGCCGGCGGTCGTTACCAGCGCGTGGCGTTTGACCATCTCCAGCGCCTGGTAGGCGGCCTGGGACCCGAGGGGGATGTTGCGTTTCACGATGGCGTAGCGCGGCAGCGCGCGCAGGATCTTCGAGACCGGCCGGCCGGTCTGGGCCATGGCCTCGAGGATCAGCCCCATCATCAGGAACCCGTCGAAGGCCGGCCCGAACGCGGGCCAGGCCGCGCTGCCGCTGCCCTCGCCGCCGACCATGCCCTGGGCGTCGGCCAGCTCGGCCAGGATGTAGGCCTGGCCGACGCGGGTCTTGATCAGCGGCACACCGTGGCGCGCGGCCAGGTCGTCGATGGTGCGCGTGGTGCAGCAGTTGGTGACCACCGGCCCGGCGCGCTTGCCCAGAACATGGTCGGCCACGATGGCGAAAGTGTACTCCTCGCTGGCCGGCTCGCCGTCCTCGGTCACGATCGAGAGGCGCCCCATGTCGCTGCTCAGCACGAATCCCACGTGGCCCTGGACGTGCCGGATAAAGGCGGCCAGTTGGATGGCGCTGCGCGGCCGCGGCTCCGGCTCGCGCGCCAGGTACCCCGAGGGCTCGCCGTTGATCGGGACCAGGTCGAACCCGAGCTTCTCGGCAAAGGCGGCCAGGAACGGACATCCGGAGCCGCCCACCGGGTCGATCAGCACGCGGAACCGCGCCGCGCGGATGGCGGCCACGTCCAGGTGCGCCTGGAGCACGTCAAAATACGCGGCGCTGTGGTCGGTCACGTCCCGCACCCGGCCCAGGTGCTGCCAGTCTTGTTTGAGGAAATCGCCGCCATGAAACAGGTCGAGCACCTTTTCGCCGCCCATGGGTTCGAGGAACGCGCCGTCCGCGCCGATCAGCAGGATGGAGTTCCAGCCCATGCCGCTGTGGGCGCCGGTGATGGAGAGGCCGCCGGCCGCTTGGTACTGCGGCACGGCAAACTGGAGCATGGGCGTCGGGCACACTCCCAGGTCCAGCACCTCGCAGCCCGCGCTGATCAGGCTCGCGAGCACGGCGTGGTGAATCATGGGGCTGGAGTAGCGCGTGTCGCGGCAGAGCAGCACCCGGCCACCGTCAACAAAGCTGGCAAACGCGGCGCTGAAATCCATGACCGCCGTGGGCGTGAGCGATTCGCCCACGAACCCGCGCATTCCGAAACTGGCTAGACGCAGCGTTTTCATGCTTGGGGCCGACCGGCCGGGCCGTTCACGATAATGCCCCGCCGGACCAGTTCCCGTAAAGCTGAAACGCGCGCGCCACCAGCGCCGTGCGGAGCCAGGCGGGCGGCGAGATCGGCGCTGGCGCCAGGCTCGGCCAGCGCGTCCCAGATGGCGGATGCCAGCGGGTTCAGCAGATGCGTGTGATCCGTGGCCTGGTCGTGCAGCAGGATGGCGCCATCGGCCAGCCGCGCCGCGCCAAAAGGTCCGCGCCGCCACATCGCGTCCGGCGCGCGCGCTGGCCGGCGACGGTTGGCGAGGGCCTGACGCAGGCTGCCCGTCAGCACAGAAACCAGCGCCTGCCGTTCACGGGCCCGGCCCTGGCCGGCCACCCGTTGCGCAAAAAACATCACCCCCACGTGGCGCCGGAACCGTGCCAGCGGGCCGCGGTCCGGGCCCCAGCCCACGCGCGCCCGGCCCCAGCGTTCGTAGGCCGATGGCGCCAAGCTGCATCCAGTCCAGCGCGCTTCCGGCCACGGCGGGCCGAACAGCTCCGCGGCCAGGTTCCAGGCGCGCGCCACCAGATCGGCGCGGCCGGTCAACGCGGCCAGTTCCTGGAATCGGGCGCGGCCGGCAGCGTCCAGCCGGCGCAGCAGCCAGGCCACCTCGAACAGGTTGCGCAGCAGTGGTGAATCGATCGGGTTGCTCAGGGCATGGATGGCCTGGTGCACAACCAGGGCGGCCGGGTCCAGCTTGTACGCGTGGGGCGGCGCGTCCGAGCGCCAGCGGACCCGCGCATCCCAGGCGGCTTGGATGAACGGGGCGGCCAGCGGGGGGGTCAGTAGGTTGGTGTGGATTTCCACCAGCATTTGCCAGGCCGGCTTGATGAGCGCGCGGCCGTGGTGATGGTGCGGGAGGCCGTGTCCGGCGATGAAGCCCGCCTGCAACAGGCGCTGCTCGGCGCGCTCCGCGTCCGCCGCGCTGTGCACGAGCAGGTCCAGGTCGCCCATGGGCCGTTCACATTCCTCCGCGTACAGGCAGGTCAGCAGCGCGGCACCTTTGAGCACCACGAGGTCCAGGCCCTGGAGCAAGTCGATCACGCGGTTGCGCGCATGGTTTTGCGCGAGGGACTCGCGGACGGCCCGGCTGTAAGCGGCAGCCAGTTCGCGTTGCGCATCCGGCGGCAGGTCCAGGCCGGATGACCGCCGGGCGAGCCATGGGCCGAGATCGTTTTCCTCCACGAGCGCCAGCCAGCGGGACCAGCGCGGCGGCGGCGCAACCGGGCCGCCCGCGCCTGGCCATGCGGCAGCCACGGCCAGGTGGCGGCACAGGGCGGTGAGTTCGCGGGGGTAGGCCATGGGTCAGGCGGCGCAGAGCTTGAGGATGGTTGCGGCGGCGGCCCGCGAATCGCTGTATTCCATCAGGCAGGCCGGGACGCCTGACCAGCGGGCGATCAGGGCCAGGGCCCGCGGATCGCGGTTCAGGCCGCCCAGGCACTGCTGCTGCAGGACCACGGCCGTCTCGGGTGGGGCCAGGCGGATCACGTGGGGCGCAGCCGGATGGCGCGGGCTGAAGTCCGGCACCACGATCAGGCCCGGTGGCGGCAGCCGTACGCCGGGTTGAATGGCTTCCGCCACGGCGTGGTAGCTCAACGGGCCGCGCTGTTCCGACTGCCACACCGGCCGGGCCTGAAACAGCGGGAACGAGGCCTGCTTGATGGTGACCGCCTTGGGGTAAGCTTCCAGGCTGCCATCGTCGAGCCGGGCGAAAACCAGCTCATCGCCGCCGTAGCAGGCGCCGCTTTGGGCCAGGCACAAGGCCAGGGTGGATTTGCCGCTGCCCTTGTTTCCCACCATCCACACGGTTTGGCCGTTAACCACCGTGGCCGCGGCGTGGAAGGCCATGCGGTCCCCGCGCTGCTGGATGGCCAGCCCGTTCAGCGAGATTTCGAGGTAAGGCGCCAGGCTGGCCGGGGCGGGGATGGAAAATATCGGCTGCCCATCCGCCCACACGCGGCCCGCGCCAAGGCCCTCAACGCAGGGTAGATCCAAACAAACCCGTTGGCCCCCTGGATCGTGGTGGGAGGGCGGGCGCAGGAAGGCGCCAAACACCTGGTTCAGTGCGGGGCACAGGGGAGACGCTGATCCAGCGGCAATAAAAAAGCCGGGCAACAATTCCCAATGTTGGTATTCCGAGGTATCTGCCACGACACCCCCGCCGCAATTCATGGGGAACAGCTGCGGGTCTAAACGCTGGATTGCGCCTTGGCTTCAGTGGGTGCCATGGTGGTAACCAACGCCACGGCCACGCCCAGGATCGCCGTCATCTTCAGCGCCTCCCGCCGCGTGCGCTTACGGGTGGCCAGCTTCTCCAGCCGGTCGCCGATCGATTCTGGCTTTTGGTCCGTCATGGCGTTACCCATTTAGATGGACATGCATATATCAAGTCCACCTACTAACTAGGGAACACCACGCGGCATAAAAAGTCAAGCGCTTTTCAGAAAGAAATATCAGTACTGGATGACGACGAACTCGCCGCGCCGGTTCTGGCTCCAGGCGCTTTCGTCATGGTTCACGTCCGCGGGCTGTTCTTCGCCGAGACTCTTGGTCTGGACGCGATTGCCGTCAACGCCCAAGCCCACCAGGTAGGCGCGAACCGCCAGGGCCCGGCGCTCACCCAGGGCCAGGTTGTACTCGTTGCTGCCGCGCTCGTCGGTGTTGCCTTCCACGACCACGGCCACCCCGGGGTTGCTGGACAGGTAGCTGGCAACCGCTTCGATGGCCGGCCGCTCGGACTCGTTGACCTGGGAACTGTCGTAATCAAAGTACACCTTGGCAAACTGGCTGCTGTCGAGTTCGATGGCCCCTTCGCCCGGGCGGCCGCTCAAGGGCATTCCGTTCTCATCAAAGCCCGTCGTAGAAATGTCCGACCCGTAGACGCCCCCAATATTGTCCGCATCGGTTCCCGTGCCGCCCACGCCGCCCGCGCCGCCAGCCTGGGCGACTTTTTTCTTTGCGCAACCGGTCATGCCGACGACCGCGGCCAGCCCCACCACCACCACCACTTTGCCCATCCAACCGATCTTATTCATCTTGCTACCTTTCCTTCAGTTTACTGTTATCCACGCAGTTGTTTTACAAAAATCAACGCTGTTTATTGCGGTGACCATGCCGGAGACGACCAATCTCCCTGAGCATCCGTGAGTGGTATCCAATCCGAGGTCACTGTGTCAAGTACGATCACTTTGGACGCGTAGCCCTGGGTGCGCATGCACGCCAGGTGCCGGCCGTCAGGCGCCCACGAGGGATCTTCATAGCTGCCGCCATCGGCGATGGGCAGGGCCGCCACCTCGCCGTTCGCCGGATCGACAATGCAGATGGTGTAACTACGGCCTTCCAGGCTGGCATAGGCGATCTTGTTGTTCGGGCCCCAGTCGGGCGCCACGCTCTCCGCGCCGCGGCTGGTGAGGCGGCGCGGCGCGCCGCCCTGCCGCGAGATCACGTATACGTGCGGCCGGCCGGACTGGTCGGACACATAGGCGATGGACTGGCCGTCCGGCGACCACGTGGGGCTGGCTTCCGCGCCGGGCGTGCGCGTCAGGCGCGTCGGCTCGCCGCCGGCAAGATTTTTGACGTACAGTTCAGGATTGCCATCCTTGGAAAGAATCAAGGCCACCATCCGGCCGTCCGGGGAAATGGCCGAGCCGGTGTTGAGCCCGGGGTACGCCGCCACCTTGCGGCGCTCGCCGGTGGTGATGTCCACGGTCCACACGTCGGGGAATTTTTTCAGGAATGACGTGTAGTAGATGCTGCGGCCGTCCGGGCTCCAGGAGGGGAACAGGCTCACGGAATTGTCGCGGGTCATCTGGCGCAGGTCTTCGCCATCGGCATCGCACAGGTACAGCTCCTTGCTGCCGGTGCGATTGCCGACCATCACGATCTTGGTCGCGGCGATTCCCTTGCAGCCGGTGACCTCGGCGACAATGTCGTCGGCCACCTTGTGGGCCAGGGCGCGGACATCCGGGCCCGGCGCGCCGTAGGAGCGGCTCATGCGGATGCGCTGCGCCGCGACCTGGGCCAGCTGGAGCTGCACGATCAGGCGGCTGCCCTGCATCTCGGCGTTGCCCAGGACCCGGTACTCGCCGCCGCCGGCGCCCGCCAGATCGAACCAGCCGGACCGCCGCAGGTCGTTCTTCAGCACGTTGAGAAACAGCGCCCCGGGGCCTTGCGGCGCGGTCGCCAACCCCGTCACATCGATCGCGGTTTTCTCGCCCGCGGTTTTCACGATCCTGACCTGCGCCGGGGCGGGCATCGCCCAGGCCCATGCGCCCAGGGCCAGGGCCAGCGTTGCGGTCCATGCGCGGCCATGCATTTTGCCAGTGTTCATCGTCAGTTCCTCCTGTGTTTTATTCGCGGCATGCATTAGCACAGGCGGTCTCAAATAAGAAACAAAAAATGGGTCGCGCGCGCCCCGGCGCTGCTGCGGGAGAAATCGGCTGCCGGGCGGCCCAAATCCCCGCTTGTAAAAGCAGGCGGCCCGTTTAATATCTGGCGCATCCGAATCCGTGGCCGCTGGGAGCCGGAATCGGATCCGGCCGGCGGAAATGTTCAAGGAGATGGTATCATGTGTGGAATTGTGGCTTATCTCGGGAAGCGCCCCATGGCGCCCACGTTGCTGGAAGGATTGGCGCGCCTGGAGTACCGTGGCTATGACTCGGCCGGCATGGCCATGCTGGAGGCCGGCGGGATGCGCCTGGTCAAGGCGCCGGGCAAGGTGGCGGAGCTGAAGAAAAAAGCCATGGCGGCCTGGCCGGACCTGACCACCTTCACCACCAGCGCGGGCATTGCCCACACCCGCTGGGCCACCCACGGGCCGCCCAGCGAGGCCAATGCCCACCCGCACACCGACGATTCCGGCCGTTTCGCCCTGGTGCACAACGGCATCATTGAGAACTATGCCGACCTGAAGAGCGCGCTGCAGCGCAAGGGCCACCACTTCAAATCCGAAACCGACACCGAAGCCCTGGTACACTTGATCGCCGAGTGCTACGAGGGGGACCTGGTCCAGGCCACGGCCGCCGCCCTCAAGCGCGTGGAAGGCACGTTCGGCATCGCCGTACTGTGCACGGACCATCCCGGCGAGATCGTGGTGGCGCGCCGCGGCAGCCCCATCGCCATCGGTATCGGCAACGGCGAGACCATCGTGGGCAGCGACGTGTCGGCGCTGATCGCCTACACCCAGCGGGTCATTTACCTCGACGACGACGACGTGGCCCTGGTGCGCGCCGACAACGTGGACATCCGCAGCCTCGACAACGTGCCTGTGTCGCGCGAGATCGCCCGCGTGGATTGGGACACCACCGCCGCGGAAAAGGGCGGCTACGAGCATTTCATGCTCAAGGAAATCCACGAGCAGCCCGAGGCCATCGCCAACGCCACCCGCGGGCGGCTGGATGATAAGCAGGCCACGTCCAAGCTCACCGGCCTCAACCTGTCCGCGCGCGAGCTGTCAGGCATCGATCGCGTGGTCATGGCCGCTTGCGGCACGAGCCGGCACGCCGCCATGGTCGGCGAGTACTATTTCGAGGACCTGGCCGACATCCCCGCGGACGTCGAGCAGGCGGCGGAGTTCCGCTACCGCAACCCGATCGTGGAGCCCAGCCACATGATGCTGGCGATCAGCCAGTCCGGCGAGACCGCCGACACCCTGGCCGCGGTGCGCGAGGCGCTCAACAAGGGCGCCATCGTGGCTGGTGTCTGCAACGTCGTCGGCTCGACCATCGCGCGCGAGACCGGGCGGGGCATCTACCTGTATGCCGGCCCGGAAATCGGCGTGGCGTCCACCAAGGCGTTTACCTGCCAGGTGGCGGTGCTGCTCATGCTGGCGCTGCGCATGGGCCGCGGCCGGCGCCTGTCGCGCCAGGAAGGCGGCGAGCTGATCCGGCAGCTGCAACAGGTGCCCGAACTGGTGCGCGCCGTGCTGGCCACGGCGCCGGCGATCGAGGCCGTGGCCCAGCGCTACGCCAAGGCCAACAACTTTTTCTTTATCGGCCGCGGCTACCTGTATCCGGTGGCGCTGGAGGGCGCGCTCAAACTCAAGGAGATCAGTTACATTCATGCCGAGGGTTACCATGCGGCCGAGCTCAAGCACGGGCCCATCGCGCTCCTCGACGAGAATGTGCCTGTGTTGGCCCTGGCCAACGACCTGCCGGGCAAGGACAAGATGATCGGCAACATGCAGGAGTGCAAGGCGCGGCACGCGCCGGTCATCGCCGTGGGCACGCAGGGCGACGAGTCGCTGCGCCAGCACGCCAGCGACGTCCTGTGGGTGCCGCCCTGCTCTCTGTACATCGCGCCCATCCCGATCGTGGTGGTGCTGCAACTGTTCGCGTATTACGTGGCCCGCGCGCGCGGCTGCCCGATCGACCAGCCGCGCAACCTGGCCAAGAGCGTGACCGTGGAATAGGCGCCGGGCGGCGCGTCAGGGATGCCGCGCCCCACCTTCGGAACGTGCGGCGCAGCAAGGTGGGGCGGGGCCGCCGGACCCGCCGTCAGGGGATGTCGCGTCCATTACGGCTCTGAACCGCGCTGTTTTTTCGATTTGCCCTTGGCCGGCTTGGCGGCGGTCGCCGCTTTGAGCTCCAGGATTTTTGCTTTGATTTTGGTCATCTGTTCCGGCGTCACCGCGGCCAGGTCGGCCAGGTAGTCCGCCAGGTACTCTGCGCGGTTCGTTTCCGCGAGGTCGGCCCATTGATCTTCGGGCACGGTGAGCGCCCGGGGCCCGCTGGCGGGCTCCGGCAGAAACGCGCCCATGCCATGCAGGGCGATCCATCGCGCGTCGTAGTCGTGGGGCGTGTCCCGGTCCCACGCGATGGCGCGGTCCAGCGTGCTACGGGCCCGGTCCAAGTCTTCGAACTGCGTGAGCCGGAGCAGGTCCGGCAAGCCCTGGTTCAACAAGACCACGGTGTCGGCCACGGAAGGATCAGCGCTGCGTTTCACGTCGTACCAGGCGCGGATGCGGCCGGAATACATCCAGAACAGCGCCTCGTCCGGCTGGCCCTGCGCGAACAGGTAGGCGGCCAGCGGGAAGAACACCGCCGGGCAATACCGGCCGGCATCGCCCAGCACGTCCTGCGCGGCCGCGGCTTTTTCCTTGGCGCTGCCGGATTCCAGCGCCTCGACCGCGCGCACATCGCGCCGGGTGTCGATCTGCGCATAGACGCCGCTGGGCTTGACGATGTTATCCTCCGCCCCGGCAGCCAGGCACGCCACGAGCAGGATGGGTCCGACGCGCAACGCGTATTTCATGGGCCGTTCCCTGGCTGGATTAGTTCGCGTGTGCGGCGGGGCGCGGGGCCTTGCGCGCGCCGGCGCCTTCACCCAGGCAGTCGATCCAGTGGGTGAGGAAGAACTTTTTCTCCGCCTCGAAGAAGTGCTCGCCGCGGCCGATGATCGGCCGCAGGGTGGTGGTCATCTGCAGCGTCACAAACAGGAAGATCAGGCTCCACAGGGTGATGTGCTTGAGGCTGGCGCCGCCCAGTTGGCGGAACGCCAGCCGCATGAAGCGCAGGCCGTAGTGCACGCCGATGAACCAGAACACCAGGTTCAGCGCGCCCATGAACGCGATCGCGCCCGTGGACTGGGCGAAGATGAACGTCACCGGCGCAAACCCCAGCAGCAGCAGGGCCGCGATGGCCAGCGTGCCGCACAGGATGCCGACGATGTCTTCCAGCCGCGCGTCCGACCCGGACAGGCAGGTGAAGATGTAGAGGCTCGGCAGGCACAGGAACGCGCTGAACAAGGCGCCCAGCGCGATTTTTACCGGCGCCACCCAGAGCTGGCTGCCCCAGCTGAACGTGCCCACGGTCACGCCGAACGCCAGCAGGCAGTACAGCGCCGCGCGGACTTCGTAGCGCACCACGTCGCGCCGTTGCTCGGTGCGCAGGGCCGGCACGATGCGGGCGGGGTGCTTGAGCAGCGATTCCACGATCACCCCCAAGGTCAGGTGCGCGGGCAGGGGGGGCGGTGGGGCCACAGGCTCGGCGGCCGCCGGGGGGGGCGCGGGCGGCGTGGCGGGCGGTGGCTGGGGCGGGGTGGGGGCGGCCGCGGGCTGGGTTTCGGAAGTGCTCATTTAGGATCCTCCTTTTGCTGGTTTACAACGTCCACAAATTCACCCAGGCGCGCCAGGCGGCCTCGTAAAAATTACCCGCCATGGCGTCGGGCCGGAAAAAGGCCACGGGCAGGTGCGGCGCGCCGATGAACGGCCGCATGACCCACGAGAGCTGGCAGCCCAGGAACAGGTTGCCCGCCAGCCAGGCGGCCAGCACCTTGCCGGCCACGCGCGGTTGGCCGGGGCTCAAATATTTCAAGAACCGGAACAGGTGCACGTTGCCGGTCACGCCGGCCAGGGCAATGAAGAAGATGTGGGTCAGCAGCGTAAAGTTGTGCGCCAGCACGCTCGAACTGGTCACGGATTTGAGGGGCGGCGTATTCCACAGGATGAACAGCGTGATCGGCGCGAACGAGGCCAGGATCACCGCGGCCACGGCAAAGCTCAGCAGCACCGCGAAGGTGGATTGGCGGAACCCGACCCGCAGCCCCAGCAGCGGCGCCAGCATGCCGTTGAGCAGGGCGTTGCCCGCGGTGGTCAGGAGCATGAGCGCGGGAAACTTGATCGCCGTGTACACCGCCTGCAACGGCGCGCGCCACAGCCCCATGGTCGCGCCATAGGCGCCTGCGCCCAGCACCACCACGAGCGCCACCGCGGCCCAGGCGCGCGGCTGTTCTGCCCACTGCGCCATCAGGCCGCAGTCGCACCGGCACAAGGCCCGTACCATGGAGGGTTGCGATTTCATGTTCTACCCATTATCATTACCATGTGATTGTGACAACAATATGACCTTGGTAAGAAAAATATTGGTCGGTGGGAGGCGCTGAACCATGGACTACAAGGTGACCATCGGGCTGGAAACACACGTCCAGCTCAGGACCCGCTCCAAGATATTTTGCGGATGCCCCAACGCGTTTGGCGCGCCGCCCAACACCCTCGTGTGCCCGGTGTGCCTGGGATACCCGGGCGCCCTGCCGGTCCTGAACGCGGAGGCGGTGCGCCTGACGGTGATCACCGGCCTGCTGGTGGGATCCACGATCCCGGCCCGCAGCAAGTTTGACCGCAAGAGCTACTTCTACCCCGACATGCCCAAGAACTACCAGATTTCCCAGTATGATCAGCCCCTGTGCGTGGGCGGCAGCGTGGCCATCGAGGTGCAGGGCAGGCCCAAGACCATCCGCCTCACGCGCATTCACCTCGAGGAAGACGTGGCCAAGAGCACGCATGGCGCGGCGGCCAGCGAGGTGGACTTCAACCGCGCCGGCACCCCGCTGATGGAGATCGTGTCCGAGCCGGAACTGGAGTCCGCGGACGAGGCCTACGCCTACCTGCAGGCGCTCAAGCAAATCCTGCAGTACGGCGGCGTGAGCGACTGCAACCTCGAGGAAGGCAACATCCGCTGCGACGTCAACGTCAGCCTGCGACCGGCCGGCCAGACCGAGCTCGGTACCAAGGCCGAGATCAAGAACATGAACACGTTCAAGGGCGTGCACCTGGCCCTGCAGTCGGAAATCAAACGCCAGGTCGCGGTGCTGCGGGCCGGCGGCACCATCCGTCAGGAAACCCGCCGCTGGGACGCGGAGGCGGGCGTCACTGAACCCATGCGCTCCAAGGAATACGCCCACGACTACCGCTATTTTCCCGACCCCGACCTGCCGCCCGTGGCCCTGGCCGCGGAGCAGGTGGATGAGTGGCGCGCGGCGTTGCCGGAATTGCCGGCGCGCCGGCGCGCGCGGTTCGTGGAACAGTACGGCCTGCCAGACTACGATGCCGGCGTGCTCGTGGCGGCCAAGCGGGTCGCGGACTTTTACGAGGAAACCGCGCGCCTTTCGGGCAACTTCAAGGCCGCGTCCAACTGGATCATGACCGACGTGCTGCGCGTGCTGGCCGAACAGGAAGAGCCGGATCCGGCCAGCCTCAAGCTTACGCCGGCCGCGCTCGCCGAGCTGATCAAGCTGGTCGACGAGAAAGCCATCAACATGCCCGCGGCCAAGGACGTCTTTGCCGAACTCCTCGCCCAAGGCGGGGCGCCGCGCGAAATCGTCGCCCGCAAGGGGCTGGCCCAGGTCAGCGACAGCGGCGCCATTGCCGCGCTGGCCGACCAGGTCATCGCCGCCAACGCCAAAGTGGCCGAGGATTTCCGCAAGGGCAAGCAAGCCGCCCTGCAGTTCCTCGTGGGGCAGGTGATGAAGCTCAGCCGCGGCAAGGCCAACCCGCAGCTGGCCGCGGAACTGCTGAAGCAGAAACTGACGGGCTGACGACGAATCCGATCGTGATGGCGACAACGACGACGACAACGACAACGATCACGATCCAAAATCCAGCCGTCGGGGACGCCTGCGCCACGCGGCCGATGCTTCCGCGCTAGGGCGTGGTCTGGCGGCGCGGGTACTGGAGGATCGCCTGGCCCCAGCGCGCGGCCAGGGCCTCAAACCCTTGGGGCGTGTAGTGTACGCTATCGTTGGCGCAGCCCTGGGCGTCGATGATGCTGACACCTTGCAGGGTGTCAATGCCGCTGCGGTAGATGTTGAGCGGGCGTTGCGCGCTGCGCGGCGTGGCGGGCTTGGCAATCACCAGTTGGGCGTTGGGCAAGCGCTGGCGCAGGTCCGCCACGATCAGGCGCAGCTGCTCGACGCGGGCCGTGGCGGCGGCGTCTGTGATGGGGACGCGGTTGTCGAGCGACACCCACATGTCGTTGGGCCCGCACAGGAACAGGATCACATCCGGGGTCTGGGCCTGGATCATGCCCCAGTTGATGAGGTTCTGCATGTAGTCGAGGCCGCGGCCCGGGTAGCCTTCGTGTTCGCAGTCCGTGGTGAACGCGTAACCCGCCTTCTTGGACCCCACCAAGTCAATGGGCTGGCCGGCCGCGGCCAGGTAGTTCTTGAGATAGAGTCGATACCCGATCAGGTGGCCGTCATCCACATTGACGCCCGGCAGGTTGCCGACGCCCTTGGTGTTGCTGTCGCCCATGCACAGGACCCGCAGGGTTCGGCGGGTGCCGTTGGTGGGGTTGGGGGTCGTGCCCTGGTAGTTCGCGCCCCAGCCCCAGGCTTTGTTGGCCTCGTCCGAGCAGAGCCGAACGTCCTGCTTGGGCACGGTCACGCCGATGTCCCGGATCACGGCGAAGTTCCAGTCTGCGCGGATTTTCTTGTACAGCTTGCCTTGCCAGTAGCCCCACAGACCTTCACAGCGGTCGTCGCCGGATTCGTAGCCGCCCGCGCGGACGCAAACGGTGTCGCCGGTAAACGGCCCGGGCCAGACATCCGGGCGGTTGGTGGCCTGGTACAACGATCCCCATCCCCAGGTGCTATTGGCCTCGGCGGAGCACAGCTTTACCTCCTCCTTCGGCACGGTTATGTTAATATCCTTGATCACCGCCGAGTTGTAGTCCGCGCGGATTTTCTTGTAGAGCTTGCCCTGCCAGTAGCCCCACAATTCCTCGCAGCGGTTGTCGGCCGAGACCACGCCGCCAGCGCGGGCGCACAGGGTGGCGCCGGTGTACGGTCCGCTCCACACGTCCAGGTGCGCGGCGGGCTTGTCCGGCGCCAGCAACAGCAGGTTGAGGATCGGGATGAGTTCGTCCGGCGCTGGCTTGCGCGGCGCGGCCGCGGCCGACGTGCCGCCGGCCTGCAGCCAGACCCCGGCCGTGACGTATACGGCGAGCAGGAGCACCCACGGGACGGCGCAGCGTGTTCCGCGGCCATCTTTGCCGCCAGGACGGCAGGTTTCAGCTTCGTTCCGGCACATTTTTACCATAACGCGATCCTCCTTTGCATGAAGCGGACACCCATGCAGGTTGTGTGCCAGAGCCGAGGACTTGCTCGTCGCTGCCGGCCCATGAACAAATGGAAAAACTCGACGCGCCAAACACGATTGATTTACTATGAACCGCGTGGTCGGGATACTGGCGCTCAGACCGTATTCCTGGCGCGTTTGTTGAAAATACGCATGAAGATGACGGCGCAACTTTTGAAACCCCTGTGCGGTGGTTGCCAATCGGGATGGGGCTGGTGAACAAGGTTGAATATATAATCTGGAAGTGTTTTGCGGGGTGCGTTGCCGGCTTGCCTTTGGGGATGCGGCAACGGCTTGCGCGGCGCGACCTGGTCGTCATCCCGTTCTACCACGTGGTGAGCGATCAGGACCTGCCGCATATCAAACATCTTTACTGCTACCGGAACAGCACCCTGCTGGCGCGTGATCTCGATTATTACCTGGCCCACTATTCGGTCATCGATTTGCATGACTTGCTGGCCCATTACCGGCAGGGCCGCGCGTTGCCCAGGAACCCGCTCCTGCTCACCTTTGACGATGGCTTCCGCGAAGACTATGAGGTCGCCGCTCCCATCCTTAAGAAAAAAGGCGTGCCGGCCACGTTTTTCGTATGCAGCGCATTCGTGGACAACAAGGATCTATTTTTCAGAAACAAGGTCAGCCTTTTGATTGATAAAATGCAATCACCCCAGACGTCGGCGGCCAGCGTGGGACGGGTGCGGGAGATGCTGGCGGCCAGGGGGGGGGCCGGCGGGACGATCGCGGAGGCGCTCCGATCCGTCACCTATGCGGAGCGTGGGGTTTTGGATCAGGTCGCGCAGGCGGTAGACCTGGATTTCCAGGCGTTTCTGGCCCGGCAACGCCCATACCTCACCACCGATCAGGTCCGACTATTGATCAAGGATGGGTTTACGATCGGCGCCCACAGCGTGGATCATCCCCTGTATGGGCAGCTCACGCTTGAACAACAGGTGCAGCAGACACTGGAGGGCCAGGCGTATCTTGAGCGCCAGTTTGCCCTTGATTACCGTGTGTTTGCTTTCCCCTACGAGGACCAGGGGGTCTCCCGCGCGTTTTTTGAGCAAGTTCGTTTGCGCGGCGGCCCGGAAATAACTTTTGGTTCCGCGGGCATGATGGCGGACTGTGTGCCAGGCAATCTGCAGCGCGTTTGCCTGGCCAACGACCTGCGGCCCGTGGGACAGATCCTGGCGCAATACTATGCCAACCAGTTGTTCAAGGTCTTGATCGGCAAGGGATGCATCGCGAGGAATTAGGATGATGGAACTGAAGGAATACACGGCCGCGACCCTCAAACAAGCCATCCAGACGCCTGTTTTCTGGCAAACCGGGCAGGTCCCGATCACGCCGCAGCGCGCTATTTCGCAACTTCATAATCCGCGGGCGGACCCGGAAGATCTGTTGCTCCTTAGCGGATACGAAGAGGGCGAGTTGGTGGCTTACATGGGGATTCTGCCTGACCAATTCATGTTGGGAACCAACCGGGTAAAGGTGGGCTGGCTTTCCACGTGGTGGGTGAACCCGATGCGCGCGTCGCGCGGGTTGGGATCCCGCTTGCTGGCCCGGGCCCTGGAGAGCTATGGCGACCACATTGCCATTGTTTCGGCCACCCCGCCGGCCGCCCGCATCTACGATGCTTCCGGCCATTTTAATACGCTCCGGATGACCGCGGGCCTGCACGTTCACGTGCAAAGCGACACCTGGTCTGTGACCGCTTCCTGGATCAAGCGCCTGCTGCGCCGGTCGCCCGGGGGCCGCCAGCAGGTTGCCTCTGGCAGCCAGGTGGCCGCCCGTCCGCCGCGCGCGCCAGGGCCCGATCAAGGCTTCCGGCGGAAATCCCGGACCCGTTTTGTTCGGCCCGTATTCCGGGTTCTCGATGCCTTCCGCAACGGCGGTATGCGCGCGCGGCTGCAAGCCTGGCTGCACCGCGAGAACAAGGCCGGACCTGCCCCAACCCTTCAGTACATCCCGGAAATCGATGCGGAAACTTCCGCCTTTATCGGTGCCTATCGGAAACAAGAGCTGGTGTCGCGGGGGCCGGACGAGCTGAATTGGGCCATCCATTACCCCTGGGTTGTGCCGGCGCCGCTGGGCGATCGTTTGGAGCACAAATACTTTTTTTCCGCGGTAGCGAAACGGTTTCTGATCCACAACGTGAAGGTGTTCGATGCGGGCGGCGAGATGATCGGGTTTTTAATGCTCAAAGTCCGGGATAGTGGCCTGGCGGTGCCGTATTCCTATTTTCGGCCCGGGCAGGCGCCCGCCATGATGACGGTGATCCTGCGGCACCTGATCAAGCTGCGGCTGGGTACGCTGTACCTGTATGATGGCGAGCTGATCCGCGCGTTCCAGGAGCGCCAGTTCCCTTGTTTTGGCCGGGAACCTGTGGTGCGCCGTTCGTTCATATCCAGGGTGTACGACAAGTATGATACCAGCGCGTGTGTCCTTCAGGACGGGGATGGCGATGGCGTGTTTACCTGAGCGCGCGCCGGCGATCCTCCGCCGGGCTGCACCACGTGCCGGTTGCCGGTCCTGGCGCGGTTGTTGTTCGCGGAACGCACAATCCGCTTGATCCCCGCGCATGGAAAAGACATATACGCCGTGGGAGGCCAATGTGAAAAAGACCGATCCGTCCGCGCAGATGCCCAAAGGCTGGGACCTGGCCCAGGCCATGGCCGAAGCCCAGCGCTGCCTGCTGTGTCATGACGCGCCCTGCTCCAAGGGGTGCCCCGGCGGCACCGACCCGGGCGCCTTCATCAAAAAATTGCGCTTGCGCAACGTCACCGGCGCAATCCGCACCATCAAGCAGAACAATATCCTCGGCGGGGCCTGCGGCGCGCTCTGCCCCACGGCCAGGCTGTGCGAAAAGGAGTGCAGTGCCACGGGCATCGACCGGCCCATCCGCATCGGCGCCATCCAGCGCGCGCTGATTGAGCATTCCTGGAAAATCAATTTCACTCCCCTGGAAAAAGGCCGGCCGCGCGCCGAGAAAATCGCCGTGGTCGGGTCCGGCCCGGCCGGCCTGGCCTGCGCTGCGGAACTGGCCCGGGCCGGGTTCGGTGTGACCGTGTTCGAGGCGCGGCCGGAACCTGGCGGCGTGCTGCGCTACGGTGTGCCCGCCTGCCGCTTCTCCGCGGAATTCATGGCCCGCGAACTGGACGATGTGCGCCGGCTGGGGGTTGACATCAAGTGCCGCCAGCCCGTCTCCGGAAAGAAGCCGGTGGCGGATCTGCTGGCGCGCGGCTACGCGGCCGTGTTCGTGGCCCCCGGGCTCTGGGATGCCTTGCCGCTCAAGCCGGGCGGCGCTGACATCAAGGGCCTGTACTCGGCCATCGACTTCCTTGGCGCCATGCGCGCGGGCGGGTCCGCGGCGCTGGCCAAGGCCGTCAAGGGTCGCGCCGTGGCCGTGATCGGCGGCGGGTCCGTGGCCATGGACTGCGCCGAGACGGCAGCCCGGCTCGGTGCTGCCAGCGTGGCTGTGGTCTATCGTCGGGCATACCTGGAGATGCCGGCGGACGAGGACGAGAAGCTCAGCGCGCTGCGCGCTGGCATTAATTTCCTGGTGCTCAACCAGCCGGTGGATTACGTGAAGGATCGCACCCGCAAGCTGCAAGGGCTCAAGCTGCGGCGCACGGAACTGGGCAAGCCGGATAAGTCCGGCCGCCGCCGGCCCGTGGAAATCAAGGGCTCGGACTGGGTGCTGCCCGTGGCCGTGGCGATCGAGGCCATTGGCACGCGGCCGCCGGCCGAGTCGCCCCAATGGTATCCGGGCGTCAAGCTCACGCCGGGTGCGCTGATCGTGGCCGACCCCGAAACCGGCGCCACCGCGGTCCAGGGCATTTACGCGGGCGGCGACATTGTGCGCGGCCCGGCGTTGATCATCGAGGCCATCAAGGACGGCAAGACCGCGGCGCGCGCCATCATGCAGCGCCTCGGCGCGAAGGAGGCATGCCATGCCAGCCAGGGTTGATTTGGGCGTAGATTTCTGCGGGGTGCACTTCAAGAACCCCTTCCTGCTGTCCTCCTCGCCGGTATCCAACTGCGCGGAGATGGTGGGCCGTGCGTTCGACGCGGGGTGGGGCGGGGTGGCTTATAAAACGGTGGTCAGCGACCGCATCCCGATCATTCATCCATCGCCGCGCATGTCCGGCTACCACCAGGGGACCACGCGCCTGGTGGGCCTGCAAAATGTGGAGCAGACGTCGGACCGCGGCCTGGCCGCCAACATGCGGGATATCGCGTACCTCAAAAAACACTGGCCCGATCATATCGTGATCGGCAGCATCATGGGGTTCAACAACCAGGAGTGGATTGACTTGGCCAGGGCCTGCACCGACGCCGGCGCGGACATGCTCGAGCTGAACCTGTCGTGCCCGCACATGTGCGTGGAAGGCAGCGGCCACAAGGTCGGCCGCAACCATGAGCTGGTGGAAAAGATCACTACGCTCGCGCGCGGCGCCTCGCGCCTGCCCATGCTGGCCAAGCTCACGCCCAATGTCACGGACATCACCGTGCCCGGCTTGTATGCGAAAAAAGGCGGCGCCGAGGGGTTTGTCACCATCAACACCGTGTCCGCCCTGATCGGCGTCGGGCTCGACAACTGGGTGCCGGAACCCAACGTGTTCGGCAAAGGTTCGATCAGCGGGTATTCGGGGCCGGCGGTCAAGCCGATCGGGTTGCGGTGCGTGGCCCAGTTGGCCAAGCACCCGGACCTGGGCCTGCCCATCTCGGGCATTGGCGGCATCGAGACCTGGGTGGATGCCTTGGAATACATCCTGCTGGGCGCGTCCACCCTGCAGGTGACCACGGGCATCATTCATTATGGGTATGGCATGGTCGAGAGCCTCATCGAAGGGCTATCCGATTACATGGCCCAGAAGGGGATCACGCGCATCGCCGACCTGGTGGGCAAGGCGCTGCCCAACCTGCACGAGACCGACGCGTTCGACCTGCAGCGCCAGGGCGTGGCGGCCTACGATCTGGACCGCTGCGTCGGGTGCGGCCAGTGCTACGTGGTTTGCCAGGATGCCGGCGGCCAGGTGCTCCACTGGGATAGCGCCAAGCGGCGTCCGATTTGCGACGATGACACATGCCTGAGCTGCATGGTCTGCCGGTTCGTCTGCCCCGTGGATGGCCTGATCACCTTCAAGGAAATGCCCGCGACCTGGAAGCGCAAGCCTGCGGCCACCATTGAAGTGCACTGATGGCTGGGGCATGGGATGCTGCCGGGTATCAAGCACAGTGCCGACCTGCGGTGCGGACCGAGTCTGCCGGATGGTCAGGATTCCTGTGCAGGTAATTCCGGGACTTCACTCCTGTTAATTCATGGCTGTGTCGGTTAACATTCTGGTGCCGGCCATCAGCGGCCAGGCCGTCGGCGTGGCGCTCCGCCTGGCGCGGTACCTGGTCCCGGAATTCAGCGTGGACATCGTCGCCCCGGACTGGGGCGCCGGGGTCATGGCCATGTACCGCGACGCCTGGCCGTACCGCATCGTGGCCTGCCCGCGCATGTACCGTTACCCGGATTTTTTCTGGGAGTCGCGCCAGCTGCAGCGCGCGTTAACCGGGGATATCATCGTGGCCGTCAAGGCGTATGCCAACACCGTGCCCCTGGCTTTGGCGGCGCGGCGCCAACGTGGCGCCCGGGCCGTGGTGGTGCTGGACGAGTGGGACGGCGCGCATGGCGCCATGCAATCCCGCTGGCAGCGGTCGTGCGACTGGATGCGCCATGCCTGGCACCCCCTGAGCATCCCGCATCATGCCCGCGTGGAACGGTTGATTCCCCAGGCCGACCTGGTCTTATCCACGACCACTTTTTTGCAGCGCCGCTTCGGGGGCGAGGTTATTGCCATGGGGCCGGACACCGATTTTTTCAAGCCGCAGGCGCCGGATCAAGTGCTGGATTTGCGCCGGAAACTCGGATTGGATGCGGATCGCGTGCTGGTATTTGGCGGAATCGTCCGGCCGCATAAAGGCGTGGAATTGATTCTCGAGGCGCTGGTGCGGTCCCGGTTGGAACACGTCAAACTTCTGGTCGTCGGCCCGAGAACAGAGCACTTGGATCAACTTGCAGCGGATCCCCGCTACGCCGCTTTGGTGGCCGTGGCCGGCGGTCCCGTCGGCGACGATATCAACAAGCGCATCCATGACCAGATGCCGCTGTACCTGGACCTGGCGGACCTGGTGGTCATTCCCCTGGCCGACACCCCGCTGGCGCAGTCCCAAATGCCGATCAAGATTTTCGAGGCCATGGCCATGGCCAAACCCATCATCGCCACGGCCGTGTCCGATTTGCCGGCTATCTTGCACGGGTGCGGCCGGCTGGCGCCGCCGGGCGATGTGGATGCCCTGGCCAGGCTCATCCGCGAGTTGCTGGCCGATCCGGCCGCGGCGCGGGCGATGGGCCGCAGCGCTCGCGAGAAGTGCGCCGCCCAGTATTCGCAGGCCGTCACCTCCGCCTTCCTTCGCCGCCGAATGGCCGCTTTGATGTAATGCGGGAAGGGGGCCTTTGTCTTCAGGGCGGTGTATCGGTACGCGGGCGGCCCAGCCGGTTGCACCCCAAAAAAATTCGATCTCCCGTGAAAAAAGTTGCATCCACCGCGCGCTATGGTGTATGGGTAAAGAGGATATAAACAGGTTTGCCATTGACGGATCGGGTCGGCATCGGTATGTTGTAGTAAACTGGTGCGTAATAAAAGGTAAAAGGGATTGAGCCCCGGGACGGCGCGAGTTTGACAGAACAGGGTGTGATCGACAAAAGGGTTATGGTGATTACCTTGTACAAGGAGATCGAGGATCTGCCCGCGTCTGCACCCCCTGCCAACTGTTTTATTGGCAGTCGCGCTTTGTCCATGTGTTTGCATGTTGTTTCCGCAATATTCGTGCTATGCATTTCATGCGCCGCACAAAGCAGCGCCGCGCAACCGGTGTCTCCACCCCCACTCGAAGCCGGCGCCCAACCCGTAAAACCCAATGATGTTCCGGACCTCTATCGTGGCGCCGACGGCAGCGAAGCCCAACTCATGCGCAATGCCGACTCACCCAAGCAATGGGTCATGCTTATGACCGCACCGGACGACAAACCCATTACCCTCTACCTCGAAGGCGATGCTGCGGCCATGACTCCCAGGGCGGCAGAAGTGACCGTGGAATTCAACGGCGCCCCCGTGAGCTTGTATTTTGAAGGCGACCAGCTTTACGCCAGCATGGACAAGGGCGAAACCCGCGATGAATGGGTCTCCGGTCGCGGCGCGGCCGATGGTTTCTATGAGAACGGCGTCCTAGCCAGCACCGATGATTCCAAGGCCGCCGAGGCGGCCTTGGCCCTGGCGGAATACAAACAGGTTTGGCAACTCATCCGCCAGGCCCGCGTTAGCGCCGGCCGTGACGGCTTGGCCATTGCGTCGGGTGTCCAGAATAATCGCAACTTAACGCTCGCGCGCGCCGCGGCGCTCTCGCCCGAACAAATCGCGGTGCTGGCCGCCCGCAATGTCGCCCGGACCCAGTACCAGGCAGCGGCAAACCACTTGACCGATTCACAGAACGATAAAAAAGGAAACGCACCATGAAAATCGTTACCCTTCAAAAAACCACGCAGATCGGCAGGTTGGGATGGCTCGCGCTGGCCATGCTGCTGGCCGCATCGACCGGCTATGCCGGCCAGATTTCGGTCAGTGAAAACGGGAACTCATACCCCAACAAGGGCGTGGCCGCCGTGCCGCCCGCCGGACCAATTCTCATCAATGGCGTGCAGGAAAACTCCCACAATTTCGGGGCCGTGGGCGACAATGCCAGCGTTAGAGCGGTGCCGGCCGCCAATAACTATTTCTTCAAATGGGATGGCGACATCATCACTGATCAGAATGCGCGCAACAACCCCATCAATATCGCGGTCGGCATGGACGCAGCCATCACCATCACCTATTTGATTAGCGCCGAGTCGGCCGACAGCCCGGGATATGGCGATCTGGATGGCGATAAGCTGGTGGATGACTGGGAGTTTGAGTGGGGCTTGGATCCTGAAGATTTCAAGGGGGAAAATGGTCAAAACGGCAATCCGGACGGCGACCTCATCCGCGGGCGCAGTTATATCCATCCCTGGACGACGGGGGGGGACGGGTACAAGGGCGGCAACCCCTTCAACAATTATTTGGAAGAAGCCGGGTTCGATGGCGTGTACGGCACGGCCGATGATCCAAAGACTGACCCCAAAGCCGTGGATACCGACGGCGATGGGCTTCCCGATGGCTGGGAATACTATTTTTGGCAACTGCGCCGGGTGCAGGCGGGCTTGCTTTGGGTCGAGATCCATCCCTTGGATCCGGACAACGCCTACGAGGACGACGACGGTGACGGCTTGCTCAACATCGACGAGTATGCCAATGGCACCGATCCCACGCATTGTGACACGGATGCCGACAATATGGACGACGGCTGGGAAGTATGGAACGAGTTGAACCCGCTCAAGCCGGACGATGCCACCCAGAATCCCGACGGCGACAAGATGGCCTATGATGGCACGCTGTACCACGACGAAGTTTACCGCGCCGGGGTGTTGGTGATCGAGCCCGGCGCCACGGCTTTTGATCCGCGTACCACCTGGTCCGATAGCGCTGCTGATCATCCCAATACGTGGGACTATACATCCTACGATGAATACCTCGGCCGGGACCGCATTCCGCGGCTTATCTGGGACGCCGATGGACATCGCGTGGCTTCGGCCTCTGGCGATGCCACCCGTCCAAAAGATAATACCACGGGCAGCTTGGGTTGGGACACGGACGGTGACAATATCCCGGACGGCTGGGAATGTTACGTGGGGTTGAATCCTAACAACAAGGATGATGCTGGTCTGGATGGCGATGGTGACGGCTTGAACAACGCCACGGAATGGCGCAACTGGCGTGACTCCCACGGCGACAGCGCTTCCTTGGGATCGTGGAGCAACAAACTGTGGCCCACGGACCCCGGCGTGATCTTGGCCGCGACCAACTACGGGCCGCAGAACATCGTCTTCGGCTGGAAAAACGTCTGGTACAATTCCGTCACCCTGCCGCGTTACAACCAGGGCCGCGATTTCCGCGTCTTTGATGGCGGCACCCCGGACGGGTGGACCGTGCCCGACCGCGGCGTGGGCATCCAGGACGACCTGTATTACCACGACGTCAACGCCAGCTTGACTTGGGATTGGGGCGAGGACATCTGGATCGCCGGCACGCCTGGCCAATACTCGGTCGGCGACACGCAGGTTTATGATGGAGGCACTCCCTGGAGCACGGTCGTGGGCGATCCAGGCATCCAGACCGGCCTCTATTTCTATGACTCCGATGGCAGCGGGGCGTGGGCGGCCGGCAAAGGCATTTGGCGCAATGACACGGAACTGACCGACCTGTACGATGCCACCGCGGCCGGCAGCGATATTCCGATCTGGGCCGGCGGCTGGATGGATCCGCTTGGCAGCGGCATGTGGATGACGCCCGACGCGATGCAGGGCAAGGCGGTGATGGCGCTGATGGGCATGACGTGGTTTGACTATCAACAGAACGTGTACGCCTCCATATTCTGGGGTACCCCCGGCGACCCCGTGGCGCCAGCAGTGCCTTATGATCCGGACACGCACGCGGTATGGGTGGATTTCGGCCTGAAGGGCGGCGACGGCATTTTCAACGGCGAGACCATGATCTCATGGCACACCAATGCCACCTTTGAGTTCAACGGCATGACCAACTGGATGTGGGCGGAAAATATCCACACCCAGGGCATCCTCGGCGAGGGCCTGCCATACGTGCAGTGCAACACCAACGATCTGGGCGCCTGGGTCTATTTCATCACCAACGTCATGGACGGCACCTACATCGTCATCACCGAGAATGGCCCGCCGCCGCCCGGATTGATGCCCGCCCCTGGCCCGGTCGCCGGCGTGTGCTGGGTGGACATGGACACCAACGGCGTTTACACTCCCACCAACGATCCGTGCTGGATGGACAGCATCATCATGGACCGCCTCTACACCCACGACATCCAGGTCAACCCGCTCAATTCCGATACCAACCGGCTGCAGCGCTTGGGCGGCGGCGAGGCTGGCAGCCAGGAAGGCCTGCTGTATTACCACAATGACCCGCATCCGATTGACACCGACTTCGACGGCCTCGAAGACGGCGACGGCAAGGGCTTGTACGGCACCATCCTTTATGGCGAGCGTAACGTGCCGAGCACGTTCGTTACCGAACAGGTGAGCACGGCTACCGTAACGACCTCCAATGGCACCTCAACCGTAACTGCGACCAACATCATAACCACAAAACTGTACGGTTCCAATCCCACCACGGTTGATTCAGATACTGACGCCCTGCCGGACGGTTGGGAAGTGTATGCCGGAACCCAGGTGCTGCGCGCCGATGCCTCGCCCGGCCAGGTCGGCAACGTGGAATTGCCGGAGGATCCGGACCCGAGCGAGGAGGAAGACTTCATTGAGCTGCTGGCCAATATGGCGGCCGACATTGTCAGCGACCCTGATCAGGATGGCTTGGTCAACAACCAGGAATATTTCACCGGCTTGGTGGGTGAATGGATGCATTTTGACAAGCATCGCTTCCCCAACGTCAAATTCTCCAGCCGGCTGCCCATGGCCTGGGACATGAAATCCGCCGGCGCCAAGACCGCCATGCGGACGGACTGGCTGCCCCTGTTCATCCCGGCCGACTTCATGACCTGCCCGTCGTTCAACGTGGTCCAGGGCCAGACCGCCCGCATGGCCAACCCCTACGTGTTCTACCACACCACCAAGGCCAACAAGCCCGACACCGACGCCGATGGCATGGATGATTACTGGGAAGTGTATCACGGCCTCAATCCCCTTAAAGGCAAGGCCGACTATCTCGGCAAGCCCAAAACGGACGGGTCGCGCACCGGCGGCGGCGCCCAGGTGGGCGAGTGGACCTGTACCCGCACCGAGGGACCGTATTTCGACTTCGGCGAAGGCGGGATTGCTTGGGGCACGGTCGGCGCGGTCGTGGCCGCGGTGGCCGGCAAGACGCTCGCCATGCACCAGGGTCCGTTCAATTTTGGCTTGGAACTGATGGACCCGGACGGCGACGGCCTGCCCAATCTCGAAGAGTATTCCTTCGATACTGGCGGCCGGCCATTCTATCACTCTGACCCCACTCCGTACCAGCGCACAGACCCGGTCACCTTGCCGGACGCACTGCTCACGACTCCACTGGGCAAGTACAGCTTCACGCGCGAAAACTATGTTTTCGATTTCGTTGCCTGCCCCTGCAAATGGAAATGGACCAAGGAAAGCAGCGTCTGGCCGTTCCCGTTCGAGATGGTCGAGGGTTTCGACTCTGACAATGACGGCTTCGGCGACTTCGCGGAATTGAACGCCGCGATCCCCAACACCACCGGCGGGTCAGTGCCCATCGAGTCGCTGGATCCCATCAAGAACAGGGCTTTGATGCTCAACCTCGGTTCCAATACAACCGACTTCCTGAGGACGCAGGACAGCTATATCGTCAATGAGGCAACCCACTTGGTAACTTTTACCTTGGAGAGTTGGATTATGCCGATGCGTGACACGGCGCCCACTAACCAGACCATTGTCGAACGCGCCTGCCAGTTGCCCACGCCGTGGGGCACGCTCACCCGTGCCAATTTCCGCTTGGGCCTGATGCCCGACAACCGACCGTATGTAATGTATAACGGTCGCGGCGCGTTCCAGACCTATTATGCGGTCGCTGACCCGGTAAATCGAATCAGCACAAATACCTGGACCCATTTGTCAGGGGTGTATGACGGCCAATTCCTGAAGTTGTTCATAAATGGAAGGCTGATCAAGCAGGTTTATACCAGGGAAATCCCGGCTACCGGCTACAACACCGCGCTGGCCATGCGTCACTTGGCCACCACCATCGTGGGCGCGCGCGAGCCTGACTTGGTCGATACCAACGGCCTGCCGGTCATCCTGTTCAACGACGAGGTGACCAAGCAGGGCGAGATTCGCAGCACCGCGGGATTGAGCCTCAAGACGCTCATCACCGAGCCGGCCTACCCGGTGCCTGTCTATGCCACGGAATTCTTCTTCGGTTACCTGGATGAGATGCGCATCTGGACCGGCGCCAAGACCCAGGCCCAAATCCAAAGCGAGATGCGCAAGAAAATAGCACGTACGGCAACCGCCGACACCAATGCCGTGTTGTATTCCTATTACACGTTTGATGAATGTCCGGACGTTGAGGTCAACTGGGCCGGTGGCCAAAGCGAGGCCCGCTTGCCGCTTAATATCGAGCATCTCCAGGGTCCGACCCTGCCGTTCCAACGCGAGCTCTTCTGGTACAACGAGTTGCCTCAGAAGTCCACGGTCTATTACGGAGCTACCAACGATCCTCTCACCGGCTTGGCTTGGAACTACATCACGTTTGCAGAAGACGTCCATAAGCACTATGCCCAGGTGCCGCCAACCGACGACCGCCTGCATCCTGATCGGGATACTTCTGGAAAATACCTTGGCACCATGCCCGCCGGCTACAAAAACCCGATGAATCTTTATGAACAAAAAAGCGGCCTGACACGCTGGGCTTGGGAAAAACCCACTCACGACCTGCTCTTCCTAAATGGCGCGCAGGCGGATGGCGATGTCTTCGTCGGCACCAACAAGGCCTGGTTCACCCTCTGGCCGCTCACTGAGCCGGATGCCCAGGATTCCGACGGCGACGGCATGCCCGACAACTGGGAAACCGCGCATGGGATCGATCCCTACAGCGCCTTGGGAATCAACGGCGCATCCGGCGATCCGGACGGCGACGGCTTGAACAACATGAACGAATACCTGTCCGGCACAGATCCCCAAAGCGTGGACACCGATGGCGATGGCATCCTGGATTACTACGAGGATTATGACCAGGAAGGTCTTTCCAATGGCGAAGAACAGGACATCTATAACACGGCGGTGAACAATCCCGACACGGACGACGATGGCCTGAACGACAAGCAGGAGGTTGACCAGGCCGTCAACCCGCGCGATTCCATCAGCCCCTATGTCATGCGCTATATCCTGAACCCGGATGGCGCCGGGTACATCTCGGTCCCGGGCGTTATTGGCGGTAAAGACCCGGAAGGCTTGCGCATGAGCCTGACCAACTGGACCATCGAAGCCATGGTCCGCCTTGACAAACTGCCGCCCATGGGCACCAATGCTGTAGTTATCCGGCGGGTTACCGAGCCGGCTGGCTATATAAACTACGAACTGGGCCTGACCACCAGGGCGGCTGGCAATGTTACCAATGCCTTCCCCTATGTGCTGTTTCAGACTCACCTCGGCTCCAATTACCTGGTCGAGGGCTATGCGCCGGTCGAACTGGGCACCTGGGTCCAGGTTGGCGCCAAGATGGGCAACGACGAACGCGATGGGCACACGCAGCTTGCGCTGTTCTACGACAACATCCGCGTGGTGCGTGATGTTACGGATATCCGGCCGGTTACCGGCGCTCAGCGCGGCGACATGCAGATTGCCGCCAATCTGGCGGGTGCCATTGACGAGTTGCGCATCTGGAACCGGAACCGTACCGATGCCGAAATCGAAGCCCTGAAGAACAAGACGCTGTTGTTCGGTTTGGATGTTGCGCGCATGGGATCCCTGGCCGTGACCAACGGCACGATGAGGCGGGATTTCAACGATGACATCCGTTTGACCACCAACTGGACTGTCGAGGCGTGGTTCAAAACAACCAAGTCCGGCGTAATCCTGCAGCGTAATACCGGTGTGATTGCCAAGGATTCGACCCCCATCTACAATTATCGCATGTATGTAAGCCCCAACGGCATCGTCGAGGCTGCTTATGATTTTAGGAATCAATATTGGGGTTCGGATAGTGGGGATTGGGGTTATGGCCGCGTCATTCACACGGCTGCCTCGCTGTTGGTAAACGACGGCAACTGGCATCATGCGGCGTTTGTATTGAATGTCTCTGAGTCCCAGCTTTACCTGGACGGCGCCCTGGCGGATTCCGTGCCGTTCCCGCCGGCAATGGGCAATGTTGACGAGTGGCATCTGGATACGTCATCAAACAATGTGCCAAGTTATTTCGGCTTTCGTGGCATTATATCCGCCGCCGGACCGCTTACGCTGGGTGAGAATTTCAGCGGCAATATTGACGAAGTCCACATCATGGCGACACCTTCGACCAGTGGTGAGATTGCCGATCGATTCACCACCAAGGTATCGCCGACCTTGCCGGGCATGCGCTGTTACTTTGACTTTGATGACATCAACCTGGCGGAAACCGAAAACAAGATTCCGGACAAGGCCAATGCTGTGGCCATGGGCACGATGTCGGGTTCTGTCGGCCTGGATGTCAGCGCCAGTGCCAATGCTCCCATTGAAGTATTTCCGGTTGACATTTTGGCGCCCAAACTGGCGGCATACTTCCCCTTTGACGACGGCCGGCGCATTTATACCGGAAGTCAGTCCGTATTTAACGGCCGGCTCAGCGTGGAGGATTTCCTGCACCGTTTAGACATGGATTATGCCGGTACGCTGCGCCCGGCGGTGACGAATTGTGACTTTTACCCATCTACAAACTGGTTCCTGGGATACGAGCCGCCCATGATGTTCCCGACGCCCTTCCCCCTGCCACTGGATTCGCCATTCCGCCTGGATTCGGACGGTGATGGCATGCCGGACATGTTTGAGCAATATTACAGTTTGGACGCTAATCGCGCGCAATCTCCGGATACCCCCAAACTACAGGCGGACGGCGATCTGGACGGCGACGGGTTGAACAACCTGTACGAATACTATTGCGGCAGCGATCCGACATTCTGGGATTCCAATGGCAACGGCGTTGCAGACCCTGATGAAGATCCGGATGGCGATGGCTTGCCCAATCGCGACGAACAGGCCTTGGGCTCGCATCCTATACGAACCGATTCGGATGATGACGGGTTCACGGACCAGGACGAAGCGCATTTGCCCTTGTGGTCAAATCCTGCCTTTTCTGAGGATCCGCGGGACCCGGTGCATCCGGGAACCACGAATCTTCCCTGGCGTTTCAAGTCCCTGGTGTTGGATGGCAAAGCGCACCAGATCCCCACTCCATTGTCTGATCGCAAACGGTTCAACCTGCCAGAGTGGACCTTGGAATGCTGGGTGTATCCTTGGAACAACGATGCCAGTGGCGCGCTGTTGAGTTCGCGAGGGCAGTCGTATTCCAACTTCACGGCGACCCCGATTACATTCTTTGAATTGGGATTGACCAATGGCACACCCTACGTGGCGTTTCAGGCGACACACTCATTCCGGGCCATGGATGCGACGCAACCCGCAATTCCGGCCGGCCGCTGGACCCACCTGGCGGGCGTGTGGGATCCAGAAAACAATGCGCTCAGTCTATACCGCGATGGCGTCAAAGTGGCGCAGCGGGAGGTTTTCGAGACGGCCATGAGCGGATCGGAAACTGCGAATCGGTTCCCCGGCAAGACGTTTGTGGGCAGCCCGTCGTTCCGGGGCAACATGGATGAAATCCGCATTTGGTCAGTACCGCGCAACAATGCTGAAATCGCCGCCGGCTTGAGTTCGCTGATCCCCATGGAGGCGTCAGGCTTGACTTGCAGTTTCCGCTTTGATGACGGGCGCAAGTTGACTAATGGGCTTCCTTGGCCCAGCCAGGAAGTAAACGATGGTCTGTTGCCGGCGGATGGACAGGGAGCAGAAGACTTTGCCCATCCCGTGAAGCCTGATGCCTTGGAGACGCCGTGGAGTTACAGTCTGCGCAGCGTGCAGTTTGACTACTCAAATGCCGTAGTCCTGACGAGGTTCGGCTACCAGGATGCGGATCATGACACCCTGCCTGACTGGTGGGAAAGCGCGCGCTTCAACAAGCTGTTCACGTATCCGAAATATATCCGTGGTTCCATGAATCCCGTGGCATTCGTTAATGAGCGCTTGCGCGGGGATCAGGATCCGGCGTTCTGTGCTGCATACTTGGGATGGACTATTGATTATACCCCTATGACTACCATCCCCCTCCATCGTTGGCACGAAACTCCGGATGCTGCGTGGATATTTAAGGACGTGTACTTTGACACGTTGCCAACCAATGTTGAAATTCGCATGGCCTTGGCGAATAATCCGGACAGTCAGGTCTATATCAATGGCCAACTGTTGAATCTGGTGGCACCCGGCATTCAGGCGTCTCCAGATACGTTTGTTCTGCAGGCTGACGTCGCGCCGTACAATACGTACTATGTTCCCTCTTCAATAGCGGCCCCCATGATAAAGGCTGGTCGGAACCGAATTACCATTCAAATGTCGAATCAAGACGGGAATGGCGACGAGAACGTCAAACTGTATGAATATTTCAACTTCCAGCTCTTGGCCAATGGTTCTCAACTTGCCGTTGCGCAGGGTGATCGCTGGTGGGCGTATTATCATCTCGGCAGCATGGCGCCGCCACCGGCGGATGGTAAAGGCCGGGCTTGGACGGATGCCGACTATTCCATTGATCAAGACAGTGACCCGGACGCCGACGGCTTGTTAAACTGGTTCGAGGCAATGGTTCGTACCAATCCGAAAGCCGTGGATACGGATAATGATGGCGTTCCCGATCACGACGCGGATTTCGATGGCGATTCATTGATCAATATTGAAGAACAACGCAACGGGTCGGATCCGCGGCTGCCTGATACTGATGACGATGGCATTGACGATGGTTTCGAGCTCGTAAAACAGACGCTGGCCACCCGAGCCTTGAGTCCGCAGGTTTCGCGCGCCTTGGTGGTAAACGGCAGTTCCACTTCTTATGTGCAGGCAGCCTTGTCACCGCTGTTTGCCATGGATAACTGGACATTGTCTGCCTGGGTCAACCCGTCGGTAATTTCGGATGGTGCGCAAGTTGTGGCGGGAATGTCTTCATCGAATACCTACTCCTGCTTCCTGGGTTGGATTTCCAACTATCCCTGCGTCAAGTTCACGGGAACTGGTGGCGGCACCGTGCAGCTTTGGGCTACCAATGCGATTCCGTTGAATGCCTGGACGCATCTGGCGGGTACTTTTGTAAAAACCAGCAATAACCTGCTCAATTTGTACATCAATGGCGCGCTGGTCAGGTCGCAATTTGTCACCAATGTACCCATGAAATACACCTTGAGTTGCAATGTGGGCCGGAATTTCAATGGGAAAATTGATGAGGCGGTCATTGCGTCCAGTGCCTTCTCGCATTCGGAAATCCAGCAGATCATGCAATCCGGCGCCCATACTTCCATGGTTAACCTGATTGCGTATTACAAGTTTGATGACGGCACATCGGCTGCCGGGGTTAGCGGGAGCGGTTGGAATGAAGGTCAGGTCCAAAACTTTGCCGCAAACGAAGGTGATTGGAAATACTTCTGGCGGAATGCCGGCACTCTCCGCGGGACTGCCAAGATCACGCCCAGCCTGATGAGTCCGGGGGTTTTGTATGTTACATCACCGCAGGCCGATGGCGTGTATTATCCTGGTCAGGCGGTCACCGTATCGGTGTATTTCTCCGAGTCCGTAGGATACGTTTTTGGATCTCCCAGGATCCGGCTGGCTTTGGAAGGCACCAATCGGTGGGCTGACTATGTGGGCGTGTATCAACCTAATTCGGATCGCCTGGATTTCCGTTATATCGTCCAAGCCAATGACTGGAGTTGGGATTTGGACTATGTTAATGCCCTGTCTTTGGAGAACCCCAATGGGTCGCTGCGTGACGCATCGCTGCAACTTGTGGCTACCCTGTTGCCTGCGCCGGGAGAATATGGTTCTCTGGGATGGAACAAGAACCTGCTGATTGATCCTCCCGGCCTGCCTGAGGATTTTGTGAGCGGTATGCCCACTTCCTGGTTGCTGCGCTATTTTGGCACAACGGCCGTGGCTGCGGGTGATGACTTGGACCGCGACGGCAAGTCGAACATCGACGAGTATCGCAGTGGTACAAATCCCAATGATCCCAGCTCCTGTTTCGCGTTCAACAACATGGTCGGCGGCGCGCACGGCGTGACCGTTGCCTGGCCGGCGGTGGAAGGCCATAGCTATACAGTATGGTACAAGACCAGGGTCAAAGACGCCGTGTGGTTGAGCCCGTCTGCTTGGCAAAATATGCCTTACAGCGGCGCCACGATGAGTGTGTTCGACGATGGCAGCCTGACCGGCGGCACCGGCAGCCGCTTCTACAAGGTCACCACCACGGCCGTTGAATAATCGCTAAAGTGAAGTCTTCGGTGTATATCGAAACAACAATACCAAGTTACTTGACGGCTTGGAGAAGCCCGGAACTTGTGATGGCTGCCAAACAGGAGGCAACCAGAGATTGGTGGGAGAGCGCTCGCCCTAACTACGAAATATACATTTCAGGCATCGTAACCCAAGAAGCTGGCAGCGGTGATCCGGAAGCATCCCGCCGCCGCCTGTCTGCAATCGAAGGATTGCCAGAGTTGGAAATCTCGGGTGCCGTTGAGCATTTGGCAGAACGACTGCTTTCCGAATCGGCACTCCCGGCGAAAGCCAAGACCGATGCATTACACATAGCGGTTTCGGCGGTTCATGGCATTGATTACCTGCTGACTTGGAATTGTGGGCATATTGCAAATGCGGCAATGCGGTCAAAAATAGAAGCTGTATGCAGGCTGGCTGGATATGAACCTCCGATAATTTGTACTCCGCTTGAGCTAATGGAGGAATAGGTCATGCCCAACGACACAATAGTGGATGAAATACGGCGAATCCGTGATGCTCATGCGAAACAATTCAATTATGACCTTCATGCGATCTGTGCGGATTTCAGAGCCAAACAGCAAACTTCTGGCCACCAGGTAGTGACGAGGAATCCCAAGGAACCACAGATGCGCGTCCGTGGCATGAAACTCGCGGTGACAAATTAATGTCGATCAGAGAAAAGATGGAATCCCGCAGAGACGCAAAGACGCGGAGTCAGGATCAGGGTTCCATGCGCCTCAGCGTCCCTGCGGGAAAATTGATTTCTGAACCAAACCTGAGATAACGTCGGGGCATAATTATGAATAACAAAACTCGAATAGTATGGTTGATGACGGTGGTTCTGGCGGCGATGATTTCGCCCCTGTGTTCTGGTATAACACTTGTTCCGCCACCACCCTTGACATTCACTCCGCCGTCTTTGCCGTGGGCGCAGAATAATTGCGTCACCATTACTGCCGATGCCGGCGACCCTGCGCAGGTGCGCATAACATCCAGTGATCCCGCTGTATTCCAAGTCCAGGGGGGGACAGAAATATTTGATTTGCCAGCAACTCTCTCCCTTCTGTTGCTGACAAACGGCGTCGCCAACTTGCTGATTGAAAAATCCCCGGGTAATATTGTATCCGCTCAGGTGAATGTTGTATTCCCAATCAACACGCTGGTCATATCGCCCCATTCCTTGTCTGCTGTCGGGTTGGGATCCACTTACAATGTCAAGGTTTCCCTTTTCTCCGGGGTGGGCGGGCTGGTTGCCCTCGCAAGCGATAATCCGGGTGTCTGCATCGTGGCACCGGCCAGTCAAACCATAGGCGGGTCTGGGCAACTTGATTTCACACTGACTTCGGTTGGCGTGGGCTCGGCCAATTTGAAAGCCACAGCGCCCGGCTATCTGGATGCCGGTGCGGTCGTGACGGTGTCGTCCAGTTCCAACCTGGCGTACGCCGTGGTGGTCAATCCTTCGCCTGTAAACGTGTTGACCAACGGCAAGGTCAATGTGCATCTGATCCGATCAGTGACCATGGGCAGTTTGAGCAACGATGTGGATTTCTTTCTTGGCAGCCTGAACGACGCCATTTTCAATGTCTCGCCCAATTGGGTGCATTTCCCGGCGACCACTTTCCCGACCCAGAGCCTGTCCGTGGTAGTCACCGGCTTGACCGCCGGCACGTCGTACATGCAGGTTACGTCGAGCGATCCCACCAAGTACGCCGCCAAGATGGTGGCGGTGAACGTGCTGGATTATGTGCTTAAGCTCCCATCCAACCTGGTAGTCCGGCTGGGCCAGTCCGCCAGCTATACTGCCGAACGGGTAGGGGATCTGTCCAACCCGCTAGTGGCTGCCCTGCAAGCCCAAAGCGCGTTTTTCCTGGTCCAGGGCGATGGTGGCTCCTATCAGGCGGCTGACAACCTGACCTTCCCCGCCGGTGTCAACCAGGTGATGTTCCGGATTTTCGGCACCCATCTCACCACGGCCACGGGCACGGTGCTTGTGGCATCCTACCTTGACTCGCCGCCGGCCCGCGCCGTGGTCAATGTCATTGACGAATGCTCCGACGTCGACGAGGCCGGCCTTCCAGACTGGTGGGAGTTTGAGTTCTTCGGCGCGGTCGGCCATGCCGCGGACGAGGATTTTGACCATGACGGCCTGAACAACCGCTCTGAATACCGTTTGTATGGCTATGGATTCAATCCCACCGTCTGGAACTCGTATGATCCTGGCGTGGCCGATGGTTTGAGCGATCCGGACAGTGACTCGCTGCTCAGCGAAGATGAGCAGGACACGTATCTTACGCGCCCCGAGCGGTCCGATACGGATGATGATCTGCTGGGGGATGCCGCCGAGGTCACGACCGAAACCGATCCCCTGATTTCCTTGAGCCCGTATGTTCCGCGCGCGTTGCAATTTGCGGCCACGGGCGCCGGCATGGTCAACATTCAGGACGACATCCCCTGCGGTCCGACCAATCGCTTCAACTTCACGACGTTTACCTTGGAGTGCTGGATTAAGCCGGCGGCATTGTCAGCTTCGGGTGTCCGCCAACCCCTCATTACGCGCAGCGCCAATAATACGGTTAACACCCGCTTGAGTTACGAGCTGGGCCTCAATGGCGGCCAACCGTATGTCCGCTTCCAAAGCAGCGGCGGCCAGGAAATCGAGGCTGCCGTGGCCACTACGGTGCCGTTGAATACTTGGACGCACTTGGCCGGCCGCCTGGTTGACAACCAGTTGACCTTGCTCGTGGATGGGATTGCGGTCCGGTCACAGAACACCAGCCTCAAGGCCATGCAGGGCAAAGGCGATCTCGTGTTGGGCGGGGCGCCCGGCTACGTGGGCATGATGCGTGATATACGCATCTGGAAGGTCGGCCGCACGGATGCAGACATTGCGCGCTGCCGCGGCATGACCATGTATTACAATGAAGATGCCGTGGAACCGGGCGTACTGCTGGTCAATGGCAATGACGGCCATGTGCGGGAAAACAGCCCGAATGGCAATGATGTGTTGGAATACTGGACCGTGGAATCTTGGGTGAAGACCACGGATGCGGATGGCGGCACTATCCTGAACCGGTGGTGCACGCCGCAACCCCCTGCCGGCGATTACAACTATTTCATGGAAATGGATGCAGATGGGAAAGTCAAGGTTGGCTTCGGTGGCCAATATACGAAGGTCAAGATCGAGTGGACCAATGGCATGATGCAAATCAAGAGCGTCGAAACTGTTGTCGACCTGTCCGCCCGTAACCACATGCAGGGCGTGATCAAGATCAACGACGGGAAATGGCATCACGTGGCCTACACGCGGGATGCTGTGAGCCAGAACCTATACATCGACGGGTTGCTGGATGCCAAGCAGGACGCCTATCTCTACCCCATGCCGGGTGAGAATGAGCTCGTAATGGGCGGCACGCCGCGTCAGTTGGTGGGTCCCTTGGTGATAGGCTACGAGTTGGCCGGACAACTAGACGAAGTGCGGGTGTGGATGGAAGCCCTGTCCCAAACCGAACTCCGCAACGTCATGCGCCAGAACCTACAGGGGAACGACCCGCGCCTGGTCAGCTACTTCAATTTCGACAATTACAAGGCCGGGGAGTTGACCGTTCTGGACCGGGCGGCGCTGTATACCGAGCCGCCTACGCATGATATCGATATGGGAATCCTGGCGCCGGACGCGACCGTGTCCAGCGGCCGGATCACGCCGGCCAAGGACATCACCTTCACCCTGTACCCGTTCCGCGTGCTGGGCGGCATTGCTCTTGCTGATTTCTTTAGCGCGGATGACGGCGGCGCCACGCTTGAAGACGCCATCTATGAGCTGGACTGGGATTATGCCGGCACGCTGAATGCTTTCGTGACGTTCGCCGCCTGCGACACGGCGTTCCCCTCCACAGACAGTGATGGCGATGGTCTCCCGGATTGGTGGGAAACCCTGCACGGCTTGGACCCGCGCATTCCCAACGGCGTCAACGGCGCCTGGGGCGACCCGGACGGCGACGGCCTGAACAACCGGGCTGAATATTTAGCCGGAACCGACCCGAACGATGTGGACACCAACAACGACGGCACGTGCGACTATTTCACCCGCGGCACCAACGGCCTGTGTTACGGCGAACTCTACACGGACAACGACCAGATGTACGATGCCTGGGAGGCGGAATATGCCAATGGGCCCAGCCCGCTGATTTATGATGCCGAAAGTGACCAAGATGCCGATCGCTGGAGCAACCGGGCGGAGTACTTGGCCGGCACCAGCCCGTCGGATTTCAATAGTCACCCCATGCCCTGGATGGTGTTCACGTTCGTGTACTATGGGGCTTATGGCAACGCGCCGATCATCGTCAACGCTTACAGCGATCCGGCCATGGACGGGGTCCCGGATGCCACCTTCACGGTCGATGCCACTGCCAAACTGTACCCGGTGGTCGAGGCGGTACAGACGCCGACCTATGGCTTTTTGCGCCAGGGCATGACGTGGTTCCAGGCGATCGTGGACCGCAATGGCGATGGCGCGTGGAGCGCGGGTGAGCCGACCGCTGTCGCCGTGGGTAACCCCATCAACATATCGGGGTTTGGGATGGCCCAGGTGACATTTGGGCTGACGGATAATTTGGCCGGGTACGGGCGCTTCGCGTGGACCGCGGTGGAGAATTATACGGGTTACCATCTCTCCCTGGTCAATCTGACGGCCGGCGGGCCGCCCGTGATTTATCGCACGATCCGTGCGCCGCGCAGCTATTTCACGGAGGCGGACGCAAAATACGCCGGTTACAACGGTCTTCCCCATGGCGGTTACCAGTGGTACATTTACTCCGCCGATCGCAGCAAGGTACTGGAAACCGGGTTCTTTAACCAAGACACGGTTTATCCTTACACCATGGATACGCCGCTGGGTTGCAATGAGCATGTGAAGTTGGATTACGGTCTTGGTGGCGTTGGATTTCGTACGGATGACCATGCCACCCAGTACCGCCTGGAAGTGCGGCGCGATACAACCGATGGCACGCTGATGGTTTACCGGTCCGGGCCCTTGGAACTTCGCTATGACCGCAAAAACTGCGTGGCCATGCTGCCGTACGCCGGCGATAGCATCTATGGTGTGAATGGCGGGCTGACCAACGCCACCTATTATTGGCGGGTGCAGACCTTCAACCCGTTCCGGACCAGCGCGTTTTCTCCGTGGTGCCGTTTCACGGTGTCGTTGAGTTCCAACGATACGCCCAGCGCGAGCGCCATCGGCGGCCGCATTTACTATTTCGGCGCCGGCCCCAGCAGCAACATCGTGGTGCAGGCCTTCGATTCGCCCGGGCTGAACAACGTGCCGGTATCCCAGTGCACGGTGGGTGCGCCGGGCGGGTTCGCCGTCATGGGCCTGCATGGCAGCCCCGAGGACAACCGGTCCTATTACCTGCGCGCGTTCATCGACCTGAACATGAACAAGGCTCTGGACTATTTCGAGCCGTACGGCGTGGTCAAGAACAGCCAGATCTATGCCGCGGATTATGACTTGCGCCAGCTGGTCGTGCCCGGCAGCCTGGTGGATGAAAAACTGCTCATCTATGACCGCGACACGGACAACGACGGCATGGCCGACTCGTGGGAGTGGCTGTATGTCTCCCGCGCGACCCTGAAACAGGCCAGCGCCAACTGGCTGGATACCTTCAAGAAGGTCCAGGATTACGACGCTGACGGCCTGACCGATTATCAGGAATACTGCGTGCGGACGTCGCCGGTCAGCCGCGATACAGACGGTGATGGCCTGTCCGATCAGTTCGAGGTGTATGGCAACGGGCATAGCGATTTCGACCCGTTCAACCCGTTCACCAATCCGAACGGCCGCGATTTGGATCCCAACAACTTCGACACGGACGGCGATGGCGTCGGCGACGGCATGGAACTTGCCATGGGAACCAGTCCCTTTAATGCGGACAGCGATGGCGATGGCATCCGCGATGGCGACGAGCCCATGGGCGTGCACATTCTGCCCTGGGTCCAGCTGCTGCTTCAATAGCAGTCGGTGTTTATCGGTTGACGAATAAAGACAGCCCCACTAGAGTAAAACGAAAGCTAAGGAGAAGGTTGGTTTATGAAGAGAATTATCATGGCCTCGGCAGCCGCTGCGATATGCGCTTTGATCATTACGAGTTGCGAGTGGAGCTCGGGCGGCGGGGTCGAGTCGTGGAGCGGCAGCTATAACTGGGTCAATTTCAGCGGCGTCTACCGTGGGGAAAACGAATCCTACCTGATTAGCGACTACACCGCGGAAACGGCGGCCGAGCGTGGTACGGTGGTTTCCGGCGAAGCGATTGGCCAGGTCAGCGGTGGCGGCGATAGCGGCGAAACCGTCAAGATCAACCAGACCTTCAACAACGCGGGCGGAGTCCAGGCAGATTTCGTGCTCAAGTACACGCCGATCGTGGCCGGGTCGTTCTCCGGCAGCACGGGCGGGTTCCAGTGGACCAGCGATGCGGCGGGTGTGCTGACCCTGACGCCCAAGGGTACCGGCACGATCAACTATCAGAACGGCGCCGTACATATCGACTTCGTCGGCGATCCCGTATACTCGATCACGGTCCAGTACACGACCTATTCTTCCCCATCCCCCAATCCGTCCCCCTCGGGCACGGCGGGCATACTGAAGCATCGCAACATCACCCCCGGCAGCGTCATGATCTCCTGCGGCGAAATCACTTGGCGCGACGATGGCCAGGGCGGCCTGTCCGGGCCGGACGGGGTGTCCGGCAGCATCGTGTACGATACCGGCGCGTGGTCGGTGAATCTGGGCCCGGTCATGGTGGATGGCAAGCAGCAGCTCTTTGCGGCCTACGAATACAGCGGGATCGCGCCGCAGCCTGGCACCTCGGGTCAGCCGATTTATGCGTTCACCATCTGGCAGGAGGGCAACCGCTTGCAGATCACCGACAATAACGGGGCCACCTACGAGGGTTACATCGGCAGCATGCGCTCCTCCAACGGCACGTCCAAGGGCGATATCCCCGTGGCTGGCGATGTGGTGACGGCCCAGTTCTCCGCCTCGGGTCGCAGCACGGCCGGCATGGAAGTGACCATGGCCGGTACCCTGGAAGGCATTGTCGAGTCCCAGGCCAGCGGCTGGTTCCTGGCCCGGCCCCGGATCGATGCCACGTGGATCGAAAAAGGCGGCCGGACCGGCAACGTGTATGGCATTTCGCCGGCCAAGGAAATTCCTTCCACGGTTTGGAACTACCCGGCGTCGACCACCCCGGTACCCACGGCCACGGCCGTGGCGCCCACCGCGGTGCCGGTGCCGACCTCCACGCCCAAGCCATAGCCGGCCAGGCCACGTCACGATCTGATCCCGGACCCGTAGCCCGGACGCGAAGTGGTTGGGTGTGTCTCCGGCATTTTGCTACCCGCTATCCCGACGGCGCCGATGGAACGTAGCCCTCCACCGGATGAATAGCGAGCGCGCCGATGGAGGGCGCCGCTCTGTCGGCGCCGATAATGGACAATCATTCTGCA
>CAZAYP010000027.1:0-63501 GCA_964489425.1 uncultured Verrucomicrobiota bacterium
CCTCCGGCGGCGCGGCCTGGGGCGCGCGGCGGTCGCGCACCACGCGCGCCGGCAGGCCCACGGCCACGGCGTGGGCCGGGATGGGGTGGGTCACCACCGCGCCGGTGCCGATAATGCTCTGCTCGCCAATGGTCACGCCGTCCATGACCTTGACCCCGGCGCCAAACCAGCACCCGGCGCCGACGGTGATGCCCAGCGACGTGCGCGCCTGGTCCAGCACGGCGGTCCCAGCCTGCTCGTACTCGTGGCCGCCGCCGATAAAATACGTGTAGGCGGCCACCAGCACGCTGGGCCCGAGGACCACGCGGCTGCCGGAAAATATCTCGCAGTTGAAGCCCAGGTTGACGTTGTCCTCCAGGACAATGTCACCGTTCTTGCAGCTCAAGATCGTGTTGCGGCCGATGAACACGCCGGACCCGATCTGGATGCCGCGGTTGTCCGCGCCCTTGGCGTCCAGCACGCAGTGGTCGTCGATCACCACGTTGTCGCCGAGCCGGATCTTGTGCGGGTGGCGCAGGACCACGCCGGCGCCGAAGCTGACGTTGCGGCCGCAGGCGCCCAGCAGGCGCGGGTACAGCTTGGCGCGCAGGGCCAGCCCCAGGGCGCCCGGCAGGTTCTGGCACAGCAGGAGGATGCTTTCATATTTCAGCAGCGCGCCCCAGGACCGGCGCCCGACAAACAGGTCGCAGTACTTCTGGCGCTTGGTTTTCCGCGCGGAAAACAGCTCCTGCTGGATCGCTATGGCCACGTCCGGCATGCTTACCTCGGCCCCGGCGGCCGGGCGGCGCGGGTTCTGATCGATCTCACCATCATCATGGGCCCATGTTTACACAGCGGGGCCGCGCATGGCAATCCCGCTCCTTGCGCAGGACAATTATGCGCGCCCAGCGTTTGGTTGCATTTCTCCATCCCGTTCCCTAAACTTGGCCCGATTGCCGGACAAGAACAAGCGAAAGGGAATGGTTATGCGGCATCTGTTGACGTTGCAGGACTGGAGCGCGGCCGACATCCAGGGCGTGCTGGATCTGGCCCGGAAGATCAAGAAAAACCCGGAAAACTACGAAAACGCCATGTTCCGCAAGGTGCTGGTGATGCTGTTCGAGAAGCCCAGCCTGCGCACCCGCGTGTCGTTCGAGGTTGCCGCCGCGCAGATGGGCGGCCACGCGATTTACTACGATATTTCCACCTCGCCCATGGGCGCCGGCAAGGAAAGCGTCCACGACACGGCCAAGACCCTGAGCCGCTACGCGAACATCCTGATGGCCCGGCTGTACGAGCACAGCGTGATCGAGGAACTCGCGCACCATTCCAGCATCCCGGTGATCAACGGCCTGACCAACTTCTCCCACCCCGGCCAGATCATGGCGGATTTGCTGACCGTTCAGGAGCACCAGGGCAAGCTGGCGGGCCTGACCCTGGCCTACCTCGGCGACGCCAACAACAACGTGACCCATTCGCTGATGTTTGCCTGCCCCAAGATGGGCATGAACCTGCGCGTCGGCTGCCCTGCGGGCCACGAGTACTCGCCGCAACCCTCCGTGGCCGCGGCCGCGGCCGCGGACGCCCGCCAGCAGGGGGTTGATTTCCGCGTGGTCCACGACGCCGGCGAGGCGGTCCGCGGCGCGGACGTGGTGTACTGCGACTCGTGGATGAGCTACCACATCGCCAAGGACCAGCTCCAGAAACGCATCAACATCTTTACGCCGTACCAGGTGAACGCCCAACTCATGGCCCAGGCCGCGCCAGGCGCGATCTTCATGAATTGCCTGCCAGCCCAGCGCGGGTACGAGCAGACCGCCGAAGTGATCGATGGCCCGCAGTCCGTGGTCTTCGACGAGGCGGAAAACCGCCTGCATATCCACAAGGCCCTGCTGCTGATCCTGCTGGGCTGATACCATTCCCGCGTGAAATTGGGTATATAATCTGCAACAGACTTGGCGCCAGGCATCTGGTTATGGAATGGAGAACAAGCATACGAGCTCCCCTCCTTTGCAAGGAGGGGTGGCCGCAGGCCGGGGTGGTTGTGGATGGTCCGCGCCCCGAGTCCGCGGTGGTAGGTATCCGCATCAACCGCCCCACCCTTCGGGTCCCCCCCGCCTTGTAAAGGCGGGGAGCCCAGATAAATTCCGATCCTCATGCAAAAGTGGTATGACATGGCGGCCGCGCAGAGCCAATCGACCCATCCCAAGGAACCGGGCGTCCCGCTCAAATGAAATGCCAGCCATTCCCCATATCCTGATCGTCAAGCTCAGCTCGATGGGAGACGTGATCCACGCCCTGCCAGTGGTCCATCAGCTCAAGGCCGGGCTGGGGGCAAAGGTGGACTGGGTGGTGCAGGGCGAATACGCCCCGCTGGCGGCGGCGTGCCCGGACGTGGCGCGGGTGATCGAGTTTCCCCGGCACACCTGGCTGCGGCAGGGGCCCGCGTTCCTCCGCATCTTGCGCGCGCCGGCCTACGACCTGGTCGTGGATCTGCAGGGACTGCTCAAGAGCGCGCTGGTGGCGCGGTTGGCCCGCAGCGCGCGGCGGATCGGCCCCTCGTTCCACCGCGAGGGCGCGCGCTGGTTCTATTCCGCGGTCGCCGGACCGCGCAACCGCAACCGCCACGCGGTGGACGAAGCTTGCGACGTGCTCCGCCACCTGGGCCTGCCGCCGGCCGCGCCGGAATTCCCGCTACGATTCCCGGCGCTGGAGTTCACGCGTGGTGCGCCGCGCATCGCCCTGGTGCCCTGCTCGCGCTGGCCCACGAAAAATTGGCCGATCCCGGCGTGGATCGAAGCCGGCCGCCTGCTTTGCGCGGCGCCGGGCGCAGACCTCTTCATTTTCGGCGGCCCCGCGGATCGGGCGGCCGGCGCGGCCATCACCGCCGGCCTTGACGGCCGGGCGCAGGACCTGTGCGGGCGGCTCGCGCTGGCCGAGTTGGGCAGTTGGCTGCAGACCATGGACCTGGCCATTACCGTGGACTCCGGGCCCATGCACCTGGCCGCCGCGCTGGGCGTGCCGGTGCTGGCCTTGTTCGGCGCCACGGACCCGCGCCGTACCGGACCCTATGGCATGGGGCACCGGGTACTGGTCGCTGACGGCCTGGACTGCCGGCCATGCCGAAGCCGGCGCTGCGCCCGCGAGGACCTGGCCTGCCTCCAGGGCATCCTCCCGGCGCAGGTGGCGGAAGCCGCCCGCGCCATGCTGGCCGCGCGCCAGGCAGGCGCGCCATGACCCACCGATTGCAAGTCGTGTGCCTGGACTTTGACGGCACGATCATGGCGTACGACGGGAACCTGGCCTGGTTTCATCCGGAAGCGATCCGGACGCTGAACGCGCTGGAACCGCTGGGCATCGCGTGGTGCGCCAACAGCGGGCGCAACCGCGAAAGCCAGCTCGAGGTGCTGGAGCTGTCGCGCCAGCGCGGCCTGACCCATTGGCCGCAGGCGCTCCTGTGCAGCGAAAGCCTGATTTTCCTGCGCGAAAACGGGAGCTACCAGCCGCTGGCGACGTGGAACGCCGCGGCCCAGGCCATGTTGCACGAGTTTCATGTCCGCGTGCAGCAGGTGCTGGCGCCGTGGTTGGAGGCCTGGCGCGCGATCTACCAGCCCCAGCGCGTCTGGTGGCAGCCGGACGCGACCGTGTTCCTCCTGTCAACCGAGGCGGATGCCCCGCTCCGCCTGCACCGGGAAATGGAGGCCCTCCTGCGGGTGTTGCCGGACGGCGTGGTGATCCGCAACGGCGGCTATGTGGCGGCCCTGCCGGGCGGCCTGGGCAAAGGCAACGTCCTGCGCGCTTACCTTGACCACGTCGGGATCGCGCCGGACCGCGCGCTGGCCATCGGCGACCATGTCAACGATCTCAGCATGCTGGACGGGTCCTGCGTCCGGCACGTGGGGTGTCCCGGGGACGCCTGCGCGGACGTGCAGGCCGCGGTGCGCAAGGCTGGCGGCCGCGTGGCGGCCCGGCCCGGCCCGGACGGAACCGTGGAGATTATCGAACACTATCTCGGGCGCCAGGGTTGCGCCGGGAACCAGGGCCCCGCATGCCACGCCACGGACGCCTGAACAAGGCCCGGGCCCCGGCGGCCGCTTGTTGCGCGGTGGCCTGGGCGCTGTCCGGTGCGTGGTCACCGGCGGTGATGATCCGCCACGATGTCCCCGACGCTGCCTATACCAACCTGGCGCATCAATCCCAGTTCGCGGCCTCGGGGGTGACTTTACTGACCGTCGGGGAGACCACGTCGGCCACCCTGGTTTCGCCGCGCCACCTCGTTACGGCCGGGCACCTGGTGGCCGGTTGGGTGCCCGCGGGAACCAACGAGGCGCCGGCGGCGATCGGGATCCGCGTGGGCACGAACCTGTATACCGGAACCCACGTCTTTCTGTTCCCGGGCTATGACCGGGCGCGCGTCGCCGGCGGATTCGACGTGGCGCTGGTGCGGCTGTCGGAGCCGGTAACCCAGGCGTGCCCGGCCGCGGTGTGGATCGGCGGCATCGGGTTGGGCCAGCGGTTCACCGGGGTCGGCCAGGGCCGCAGCGGCACCGGGCTGGACAACAACGAACCGCTGCCGAGCGGCGTATTCCGGGCCTATGAGAACACCGCCGACTACCTTTACGGTGCGGGCGACTACCGGCATTGGCGTTCTGATTTTGACAACGGCGAACCGGGCTATAACACCCTGGCCTATGTCCTGTACGACACGCAAAACCTCAGCATCGCAGGGTCGTCATTGGCAACCCCGTGGCCGCTGGAAGGAACCACGGCGGCGGGCGACAGCGGCAGCGCCGCCTACGTGCCCACGCGGACAGGCTGGTTGCTGGCCGGCATTGCGAGCTATCGCTGGTATTCCCAGTATGGCGGCCAGGCCGGCTACGTGAACCTGTCGGCCCCGGACATCGCGGCCTGGCTGGCGGCGGTGGCGGCCGCGGAGGCCGCGCCGGTGCAATTCGTCCGCGAAGTTCCCGGCCTGCTCGTCCCGCAAAGCGCCGGTGCCGGCCTTCAGCTCTATGGCAATCTCGACCGGCGCTACGCGATCCAGGCCGTGGATTCGCTCCTGCCGCACCAGGCGTGGTTGACCATGACCAATGTCACGGCTACGACCATGCCCTTGCCCATCCCCCTGCCGCCCGATGCCGGGGCCGCGCGTTTTTATCGCGCAACGGAACTGGACCTTCCCCCCTCGGCAGCGCCCTGAGGGGCAAGGCGCTCGCCGCGCGTTCGGCTATCAACGGTTCCAGGGCCGGCCGGGGGTGTAGAACGAATTTGGTGTCAGGCTTGGGAATGTGTAGGAATGGTAGACAACCCCAAAAAGAAAGGAGAAAAGGCCAAGAGAAGAAAGGCTCTGCAACAAGCATCGTTCCTCTCTCGGCCCACTGTACGCTATGAATACTACGCTCCCCACGCCGGCGGCACAAGAACGAATGGCGCAGTGGATTCAGGCCATGGCCGCCGATCCGGCCCTGGGCCTGCTGGCCCGTCCGGAAGATTTGCAGAACTATCTGCAAGCCGGATTCAGCGTCTTGCTTAATAAACGGAAAAAGGTCAATTTCAGCGCACGATGTTGGCGCGCCCCCTTATGGAGATGCGCGGATCCCTGACAGATCTGTTGGTCTACCCGCGTGCAATATCAGTTGTTGCCGGCCCCGCGGGTTAATCGTCCAGCGCCAGCGTGTCCGCAATGTCCGCGCAGTCCGTGAGCAGCATGACCAGCCGGTCCACGCCCAGGGCCACGCCCGCGCAGGATGGCAGGCCCTGGCGCAGGGCGGCCAGGAATACGGTGTCTGGCGGGTACACCGGACGGCCGGCTGCGGCCCGGAGTTCGGCAGCGGCCGCAAACCGCGTCTCCTGCTCCGCCACGTCGGTCAGCTCCGAGAACGCGTTGGCCAACTCCAGGCCGCCAAGATACACCTCCCAGCGCTCGGCCACGGCCGGATTGGCGGGCTTGCGTCGCGCCAGGGCGGCGGCGGCGGCCGGGTAATCCAGCAGCACCGCCGGCGTGTCGGCCGGCAGGTTGGGCTCCACCTGGTCCACCAGGTCCAGGTCGAAGCGGTCCGCGTCGAACGTGGCTACCGGGTCCCAGCCGGCCCAGCGCTGGAACGCGGCCGACACGGTAATCCGCGGCCACGGTGCGGCGAGCCGGATCTCTGCGCCCTGGTACCGGATGGCCAATGTCCCGGCCACGTGACGGATCAATTCCTCGGTTTCAGCGAGGATGTCCAGGTAATCGGCGCCAGCGCAGTACCACTCCAGCATGGTGAACTCCGGCCGGTGCCGGTGGCCCCATTCGCCCTGGCGGAAGCAGGGGCCAAGCTGGTAAATCCGCGGGCAGCCGGCGGCCAGCAGGCGCTTCATGTGCAGCTCGGGCGAGGTCCGCAGGAACGCCGCGCCGCTGGGCTCGGCGTCGATGTGCTCTTCCTGGGCCGGCGCCGGGATGCGCACCGGCGTGGTGACCTCGACGTAGCCGCGGGCGTCAAGAAACGCGCGCAGGGACCGGAGAATGCCGGCCCGGCGTTGGAGACGTTCCGGCAGGGTGGCGGCCATGGGCGCGGTGGGCCGCGGCCGGGTCAGAAAGAGCCGATCCGGGAATCGTACCCGCCCGTGCGCGTATCGATGCGCACGCGATCGCCCTCGTTGATGAACAGCGGGACCTGGATTTCGTAGCCGTTGTCGAGGAACGCCGGCTTGAGCACGTTGGTGGCGGTGTCGCCGCGCGCGCCCGGCTCGGTGCGGGCAATGACTTTTTCCACGAAGAACGGCAGGGTAATTTCCAGCGGCTTGTCGTTGTGGAACAGGACCTTGACCTCCATGTTCTCGACCAGGAAGTGGCGCTGGTCGCCCAGCACTTCCGCGTCCATGGCGATTTCCTCGTAGGTGTGCCGGTCGCTGAACATGAACCGGTCGCCCTCGGTGTAGGAGAACATCATTTCGCGTTCTTCCAGGTTGGGCCGATCGATCTTGTCGGCGGCGCGGAAGGTCCGTTCCATGGTGCCGCCGGTGTTCAGGTTCTTGAGCTTACAGCGGTACAGGGCCTGGCCCTTGCCCGGCTTCACAAAGTTGAACTCCGTGATCATGTAGGGATCGCCGTCAATTTCGATCTTCAGGCCCTTCCGCAAATCCGATGCGCTATACATAGCTGCTCCTCGTTCTTGAGTTATGTTTTCCCGCCGGCCCGGGCCGGCGCAAATGGGGTGAGTGACGGGACTCGAACCCGCGACATCCAGGGCCACAACCTGGCGCTCTATCCAACTGAGCTACACCCACCGTCGTGGAAAATGCGCGGGCACTGTAGGGCATCACCCGCAGGAAATCAACCGCTATTTGCGCCTCGCCGGCAGCGCACAAAAAAACCGGCGGGAGACAGGCTCCCGCCGGTTTCGATCGGTCGTTACGTCGACGATTACTTGGCAGCCAGCGCCGCCTGCGCCTCGGCCAACCGGGCGATAGGCACGCGGTACGGCGAGCAGCTGACGTAGTTCAAGCCGGCCTTGCAGCAGAACTTGACGCTTTCGGGGTCGCCGCCGTGTTCGCCGCAGATGCCGCACTTCAGGTCGTGTCGCGTGGACCGGCCCTTCTGGACGGCCATCTGGACCAGCTGGCCGACGCCCGTCTTGTCGAGGGTCTGGAACGGGTCAGCCACCAGGATCTTCTCGTTCAGGTAATCCGGCAGGAACGAGCCGATGTCGTCGCGGCTGAAGCCGTAGGTCATCTGGGTCAGGTCGTTGGTGCCGAAGCTGAAGAACTCGGCGGTCTCGGCGATCGCGTCCGCGGTCAGCGCGGCGCGCGGGATCTCGATCATTGTGCCGACCATGTATTTCACGCGCGACTTGCGCGTCTTGATGATCGCGTCGGCCGTCTTGCGGATGATGTCCGCGCAGAAGTCCAGCTCGGTCTTGGTGCCGACCAGCGGCACCATGATTTCGGGCAGGACCTTGATTTTCTTCTTGTCCATGTTGCACGCGGCCTCGATGATCGCGCGGGTCTGCATGATGCAGAGCTCGGGGTAGGTGATCGACAGGCGGCAGCCGCGGTGCCCGAGCATGGGGTTCATCTCGTGCAACTGCGTGACGCGGGCGGCCACCTTCTCGCTGGGCACGCCCAGGCGCTGGGCCATTTCCTCGAGCTCCTTGCCGGCGATGTTGACGAACTCATGCAGCGGGGGATCGATCAGCCGGATGGTGACCGGCAGGCCGTTCATGGCCTTGAAGATGCCCTCGAAATCGCCGCGCTGCAAAGGCAGCAGCTTGGCCAGGGCCTTCTCCCGCGCCGGCTTGTCCGCCGCCAGGATGAACTCGCGGATCGCCCAGATGCGATCGCCTTCGAAGAACATATGTTCCGTGCGGCACAGGCCGATGCCTTCCGCGCCGAAGTCGCGCGCCACCTCGGCGTCGCGGGGCGTGTCGGCATTGGTGCGGACCTTGAGCTGGCGGAACTTGTCCGACCAGTCGGACACCTGCTTGTACATCTTGTAGATCGGGTGTTCCTGGGCTTTCTTGCTGCGATCCACCACGGCCGAAACCACCGGGCTGGACTGCGAGGGAATCTGGCCGGAGTAAATCGCGCCGGTCGACCCGTTGAGGCTGATCCAGTCGCCGGAGCGCAGCACGGTGTCGCCCACGGTCATCGTCTGGGTTTTGTAGTCGATGTGCAGGGAGCCCGCGCCCACGATGCAGCACTTGCCCCAGCCGCGCGCGACCACCGCCGCGTGGGAGGTCATGCCGCCGGTGCTGGTCAGGATGGCCTGCGCCGCCCACATGCCGCCGACGTCCTCGGGGCTGGTCTCGTGACGCACGAGAATCAGCTTCTCGCCCTTGTTCTTCTTGACCAGTTCCTCGGCCTCGTCGGCCAGGAACACGATCTTGCCCACCGCGGCGCCGGGGCCGGCGGGCAGGCCCTTGGCCAGCATCTGCGCCTTTTTCTCGGCCTCGATGTCGAAGATCGGGAACAGGAGCTGCTCGAGGTCCGAGCCGCTCAGGGTCATGATGGCTTCCTCAGGCTTGAGCACCTTGGCCTGGCTCTTGCCGCTGAAGAGATCCTTGCCGGTGGCCATCTCGACCGCCCAGCGCACGCCGGCCAGGCCGGTACGCTTGGCGTTGCGGGTCTGGAGCATCCACAGCTTGCCCTGCTCGATGGTGAACTCCACGTCCTGGGGATACTTGTAATGCAGCTCGAGTTTGCGCATGATCTCCAGCACGTCGTGGTAGGCCTTGCGCAGCAGGGCGCTGGACTCGTTGGCCATCTCGTGCATGTCCTTGGGCGTGCGGATGCCGGCCACCACGTCTTCGCCCTGGGCATTGATCAGGTATTCGCCCATGGGCTTGCTGTCGCCAGTGGCGCCGTCGCGCGTGAAGGCCACGCCCGTGCCGGATTCCGCGCCCATGTTGCCGAACACCATGGTGCAGATGTTGACCGCCGTGCCCAGCAGGCCGGAGATCTTGTTGATCTGGCGATACTTCACCGCGCGGTCGCAGTTCCACGACCCGAACACGGCGTTGATGGACAGCATCAGCTGTTCCTTGGGATCCTGCGGGAAGGGTTTCTTGACCTTCTTGATGTAAACCTTTTTGTAGATGTCGCACAGCTCTTTCAGCTGGGCGGCGGTCAGGTCGGTGTCTTCCTTGGCGCCGTACTTGGCCTTGAGCTTTTTCATCTCTTCTTCATAGTCGTGGTGCTGCAGGCCGGTGGTGGGGCCCATGACCACGTCGCCAAACATGTCGATGAAGCGGCGGTAGCAGTCCCAGCCCGCGCGCTCGTTGCCGGTCTGCTGGATGAAGCCCTGCACCGACTGGTCATTCAGGCCGAGGTTCAGCACCGTGTCCATCATGCCCGGCATGGAGATGGCCGCGCCGGAGCGCACCGAAACCAGCAGCGGGTTCTTGGAATCGCCCAGCTTCTTGCCGACCATGGTTTCCAGTTTCTTGAGCTGCGCGTTGACCTGCTCCAGCATGCCGGGGGGGTGCTGGCTGTCGTGCGCGCTGTAGTAAGCGCAGGCCTCGGTGGAGAGGGTGAAGCCCGGCGGCACCGGCAAATCGGCGTTGGCCATCTCGGCCAGGTTGGCGCCTTTGCCGCCCAGGATGGCTTTCATTTCCTTGTTGCCTTCCGTATGCTTTTTGCCGAAGCCATAAAAAAAGACGTACTGTTTGCTGCCCTTGCTTGCTTTCGCTGACATAACCACTCGTTCTCCTGCTTGTTGGTGTTGCCTGTTTAATCCGGGGACATCCGCAGACGCCCGACCTAAACACAAAGATGCGCCATCATAGCCGACGGCGATCCCATGTCAAGCCTTCGCTGGCCGGCCGCTCGTGGAAATCGATCGGCATCAACGCCGCGGGGATGACCAGGATGGAAAGGATCGGAAACTGCCCGCGCGCGCAGCTTGTCCCTTCGCGGGCTTGTTAGTTCGGGCGCATCTGTGATTCGGTGAGGGTTGGCCGTTCCATAAGCAGACTATCCCTGTGGAACTTAGGAGGCTGGGAACGGAGTTTGCGATCCTCGTAGATCGGCATGGTTTTCCTGGATTGCTTGAGTTTCAGGTTCGCCCCCCCCCCGTGCCCTTCGCGGGGCCCGCGATTCCCGGAAGGGCGGCGCAGCCTGCGTGCACCGCATCGCAGATGCGCCCGTTAGTTCCGGATTCCGAATCCGACGGTTGCCGATCCTGGGGGCGCGTGGTATCGTGCTCGCGAGGTGAAGGCAACGCATGCGGAACTGGCTTAAAGGCGGATTCATTGGCGTGCTGGTGCTGACCGGGCTGTGGTGGCTCAAGCCCAGCCCGTCGGCCCAGTTCAACGACGATGCGGTCGAGATTTATTACATGGCGCCGGACGGGCCGCTGCGCGACGCCATGGAAGACGCCATCCGCGAGTTCGAATTCCTCAGCCGGCAGCGCCACGAGCAGAGCGGCGGCCGCTACCCGCGCTACCGGGTGATTGCCGGCCAGCACGCCTCGCGCAACCAGGTGGAGGACCCCACGCGGTTCCTGCTCAGCCTGGTGGGCGGCGAACCGCCGGACGTGATCATGTTCGACCGCTTCGCCATCAGCGAGTGGGCGTCCAAGCAGGCGTTCGCCCCGCTGGACGGCTTTGTCCGGCGGGATGCGGACGCGTGGGACGCCTGGCGGGCGGCGCGGGCGACGGATCCCGGCGCGGCGGCGCCGTGGCCGGGCGCGCTGGAGGAACCGCCGCGCGCGGCCGGCGCCGCGCCGCTGGCCGCCGTGGGCCCGGTGCGCGAGACCAACTACTACCCCGCCTGCTGGAACGAGGCGGTGTACCGCGACCCGGCCTCCGGCGCCAGCGCGCTGTATGGCATCCCCAACAACGCGGACAACCGCGTGCTGCTCTACAACAAGGATATCCTCGTGCGCAACGGCTACACCAACGCGCAGGGCGAGGCGCTGCCCCCGCGCACGTGGGAGGAGCTGGAGGCAATGTCCGCGGCCATGACCGAGCGCGATGCCGCCGGAGACATCACCACCATCGGGTTCATCCCCAACTACGGCAACTCGTGGCTCTACATCTACGGCTGGCAGGCCGGCGGCGAGTTCATGAGCGCGGACGGCCGGCGCTGTACGTTGAACGACACCAACGTCGCCGCGGCCCTGGAGTTCATGACGCGGGTCTACGACCAGCTTGGCGGCGCCCAACAGGTGTATGCCTACCAGAGCACGTTCCAGGGCGACGCGCTCGACCCGTTCATCCTCGGCAAGGTGGCCATGAAGATCGACGGGGTCTGGATCATGACTTACCTCGCGCGCTATGGCCGCGACCTGGACCTGGGCGCGGCGCCGCCGCCCATGCCGGCGCGCGAGCTGGCGCGCGGCCGGCGGCCGGTGTCGTGGGTCGGCGGCTGGGCCTACGCGGTTCCGTCGTCCTCGCCCCGCAAGGAACACGCCTGGGAACTGATCCGATTCCTGGCCAGCGAGCGCGCGCTGCGCATCATGGCCGCGTCCGAGAACCACAACTACGCCGCCCAGGGCCGGCCGTACCTGCCGCGCCAGAACCCGAACCGCGCGTTCAACGAGTGGCTGTTCCGCGAGTACATCCAGGACAATCCGAACCTGGAGCCCAAGTTCAAGCAGGCCATGAGCGTGTTCAACGACCTGCTGGAAGATTCGCGCTACCGGCCGGTCACGCCCGTGGGCCAGAAGCTGTGGAACGCCCAGATCTGGGCCATGGAAGACGCGATCTTCCACAAGAAGACGCCCCAGGCGGCGCTGGATTATTACACGGCCATGGTGCAGCGCGACCTGGACGACCTGCTGCACCAGGAGCCGGGCGTGCCCATCACGAGCTGGACCTGGTTCTTCGGGCTCTACGCGGCGCTCATGGTGGCGTTGTGCGCACTGGTGTACTGGTGGGACACCCACCCGGACACCCGGGCGCGCTGGGCCGCGCGCCTGCGGCTGGCGCGGCGGCCGGACGATGCCGCCCGCGGGCCGGTGCTCGAAGGCAAAAAAGGATCCTATTTCCGATCGCAATGGAAAGAGGGCGTGATCTGCGCGTTGCCATGGCTGGTGGGGTTCCTCGTGTTCACCGGCGGGCCGCTGCTGTTCTCGTTCATCATCAGCTTTTGCCGGTTCGATATCCTGACCGACGCCGAGTTCATCGGGTTCGGCAACTACGCGTTCATGCTCTCGGGCGACGAGCTGTGGGCCAAGTCGCTGTACAACACGGTGTTCATGGTTCTCGGGGTGCCGCTGGGCATGGCCGTGAGCCTGGGCATGGCGGTGCTGCTGATCCAGAAGGTGCGCGGCATTGCCCTGTGGCGCACCTTTTTCTACCTGCCCAGCATTGTGCCGGTGGTCGCGGCCAGCATCCTCTGGATCTGGATCTTCAACCCGCAAAGCGGATTGCTGAACCAGGCCCTGGCGGTCCTCGGCATCCGCGGCCCGTTGTGGCTGCAGGACGAGCACACCAGCAAGTGGGCGCTGATTCTCATGGGCCTGTGGACCGCGGGCGGCGGCATGATCATCTGGATCGCCGGGCTCAAGGGCATCAGCCGCTCCTACTACGAGGCGGCGGAGATCGACGGCGCCAACGCGTGGCACAAGTTCATCTACATCACCCTGCCGATGATTACACCCTACATTTTTTTCAACCTGATCATCGGGCTGATCGGCACGTTCCAGGTGTTCAGCCAGGCATTCATCATGACCGCCGGCGGGCCGGTCAACTCCACGCTGTTTTACGTGTACCACCTGTTCAACAACGCGTTCCGCTACCTTCACATGGGCTACGCCGCGGCCATGGCCTGGGTGCTGTTCGTGATCGTAATGCTCCTCACCGCGCTGCAGATGAAGCTATCGAAAAAATGGGTGTTTTATGAAGGCGAGTGACGCCGCCCAGGCCCGCGGCCGGCGCGACCGCGCGGGGCGCCGCGTGCGCGGCGTGGCGCGCGCGGTGATCCTCTACGGCCTGCTGGCCGCCGGGTCGCTGGTGTTCGCCCTGCCGTTCATCTGGATGGTGGGCAGCAGCTTCAAGGTGGACCGCGAGATGTTCGGCGAACGCGTCACGCTCATGCCGGACCTGCCGCGGCCGGCGCGGGTGTCGCCCTACCTCGTGGCGGACGACGCGCGCCTGCGCCAGGCCGACCAGTTCCTGCGCCTGCGGGCGGGCATCGCCTCGCTGGTCGCCGGCTGCGACCTGCGCCTGCCGGACTACCTGGCCGGCCGGGCCGCCGCGCCGGACGCCCTGGCCCCGGAGGTGTATCGCCGCATGCAGCAGGCCCTGCCGCGCGCGGCCTGGGCGCTGCCGCCGCCCGGGGTGCTCGCCGCCATCAGCAACCGCCTGGATGCCGAGCTGCTGGCCGAGGTGACGCGCGCCCAGCTCCGGCGCTGCGCGCTCGGGCCCATCCGCGTGCGCAGCCTGGACGTGGAAGAGAAAACCGTCACCGGCGACCAGCCGCTGGCGCAGTTCTGGGACGTGGCCGGCGCCACGCTCCACGACCGGCCGGACGGCTGGGCCGACCTGGCCTACGACGTGCGCGCCGCCGGGCTCCAAGAGATCACCCTGCGCGCCACGCTGGACCTGCCGTTCCCCGCCGCCCGCCTGTTCCGCATCCAGGTCGCGTTCCAGCCGGACGACTCATGGCACGACCTGGCCGTGTACATCGAGAAAAACGGCCGCAAGTACCAGGCCTTGCGCGAGGAGCACACCGGCCTGGCCGACGCGCGGGTGATCACCTTGCAGGAGTACGGCCCGCTCGACGCGCCGGACTCCAACCGCATGCGCACCTGGCTGCCGTACCGCGAGGTGGCCGCCGGCGCGCAGTACGAAAGCCGGCCGGACAAGGCGCGCCTGACCCTGGTGCTGCGCGAGAACTCGCGGCCCGGCGCCTGGTGGGCCAAGTGCGCGCGCAACTACGCGCGGGTGTTCCAGTTCGTGCCGTTCTGGCGCTACGCCGCCACCAGCGCGTTCCTGGCCATCCTCAACATCCTCGGCGCGGTGTTCTCGTGCTCGATCGTGGCCTACGCGTTCGCGCGCCTGCAGTGGCCGGGCCGCGGCCTGGGCTTTGCCGTGATGCTGGCGACGATGATGATCCCGCCGCAGGTCACCATGATCCCGTATTTCCTGATCATGAAGCACCTCGGCTGGTACAACACGCTCAGCCCGCTGTGGATCACCAGCTTCACCGCCAACGCGTTCAACGTGTTCCTGCTGCGCCAGTTCATGAAAGGCATCCCGCGCGACATGGAAGACTCGGCCAAGATCGATGGCTGCAACTTCCTCCAGGTCTACTGGCACATCATCCTGCCGCTGATCAAGCCCACCCTGGCCTGCATCGCCATCTTCACCTTCATGGGCGTGTGGAACGATTTCATGGGCCCGCTGGTGTTCCTGGCCGACCAGCGCCTGTACCCGCTCTCGCTCGGGCTCTACGCGCTCAACGTGCAGCAGGGTGGCGATTTCGGCCTGATGATGGCCGGGTCGCTGCTCATGACCCTGCCGGTGATCGCGCTGTTTTTCTTTGCGCAGAAGTACTTCATCCAGGGGATCACCCTCACGGGCATGAAGGGTTGAACCAGCGAAATATTTTTGACTCCGTTCCGGGCCTGTGGCATGGTGCCGGCCAATGGCGTTCGATGAGTCAGCGAGCCTGTTTGCATAAGGAGGTCTGGGATGTTGCACGAATTTTCCTACCTTGCCCCCGGCACGCGCGCGGAGTTGTTCAAGCTGCTTGAGGCGCGGGGCGCCGCCGCCCGGATCCTGGCCGGCGGGACCGATCTGCTGGTGGACATCCGCGCCGGCAAGGCCCGCCCGGACTGCGTGGTGGACATCAAGCAGATCCCCGAGTACCGGGCCATCGCCTACAGCCCCCGCGCGGGCCTGTCCGTGGGCGCCACCGTCACCTGCATCGACCTGCTCGAGGACGCGACCGTCCGCGCCAAGTACCCGCTGATCCGCGAGGCGGCCGGCCGGATCGGGTCGCCGCAGTTGCGCAACCGCGCCACGGTGGCGGGCAACTTCTGCACCGCGTCGCCCTGCGCCGACCTTGGCACGTGCCTGCTGGCGCTGGGCGCCAGCGTGGAGCTGGCCTCGGCCGCCGGGACGCGGATGGTGCCGCTGAAAGAGTTTTTCACCGGCGTCAAGCGCACCCAGCTCAAGCCGGGCGAGGTGCTCGAGCGGGTGTGGGTGCCGGCGGACATGGCCGGCGCGCGCGGCGGCATGGAGAAGCTCAAGCGCATCAAGGGCCACGACCTGGCGCTGGTGAGCGTGGTCATGGCGGCCAGGGGCAAGCTCCTGCGCGTGGCCGTGGGCTCGGCCGCGCCCACGCCCGTGGTGACCGCCGATCTCGACTCCGCGGCGCCGGTCAAGGCCGTGGTGGCGGCGGTCATGGCCGCGATCAAGCCGATCTCGGACGTGCGCGCCGGCCGCGAATTCCGCGAGTTCATGATCCAGCACTACGTCGAACAATTACATCACAAGGTCCGGGGCTGAAGCCGGGGAGGACGCGATACCATGCAGATTAAAGTCAACGTGAACGGCAAAGAGTACCAGCGCGACGTGCGCGATAACCGCACCCTGCTGCGGTTCGTGCGCGAAGACCTCGGCTTGACCGGCACCAAGGAAGGGTGCGGCGCGGGCGAGTGCGGGGCCTGCACCGTGATCCTCAACGGCCGTACGGTCAACTCGTGCCTGGTCCTCGCCGCGGAGTGCGACGGCGCGGCCATCGAGACCATCGAGGGCGAGGCGCGCGCCGGGCAGCTCTCCCCGCTGCAGCAGGCGTTCCACGAGCATCACGCCGTGCAGTGCGGGTTCTGCACGCCCGGCATGATCATGTCCGTGCGGGCGCTGCTGAAAAAGCAGCCCAAGCCGTCCGAGCACGAGATCAAGGAAGCCATCGAAGGCAACTTCTGCCGCTGCACGGGCTACAAGCAGATCATCGAGGCCGTCCAGGCCGCCACCGGCCAGCGGACCCAACCCGAGGAGCTGAAACATGTTTGAGAATATTCCCCAGGACCAGCTGCAGACGGTCGGCCACGGCGTGCCGCGCATCGACACCGTGGAAAAACTCACCGGCGCCGCCCTGTACACCGGCGACATGGCCCTGCCCGGCATGCTGTTCGCCAAGGTCAAGCGCAGCCCGCACGCCAAGGCGCGCATCAAGAAGATCGACACGTCCAAAGCCGAAAAGCTGCCCGGCGTCCATGCCGTGCTGACCGGCGCCGAGTTGGACTACCGCGTGGGGCTGTACCTGGTGGACAAGTACGTCCTGGCCCGGGGCGTGGTGCGCCACTACGGCGAGGCCGTGGCCGCGGTCGCGGCCGAATCCTGGACCATTGCCCAGCAGGCCGTGGACCTGATCGCGGTGGACTACGAGGTCCTGGAGCCGGCGCTCGACCCGGTGTCCGCGATCAAGAAAGGCGCGCCGCTGGTGCACCCGGACCTGGGCACCTATGATTTCGTGCAGGCCGTGTTCTCGCCCCAGGGCGGCACCAACATCGCCAATCTGACCAAGCTGCGCAAGGGCGACGTGGAACAGGGGTTCAAGGAGGCGGACTTCATCGTCGAGCGCGAGTACACCAACCCCAACGTTCAACACGTGCCCATGGAAACCCATGTGGCCATCGGCCAGTGGCAGGTGGGCGACAAGATCATCATCTACACCTCGGCCCAGTCGCCGTTCACCGTGCGCAACCTGTTTGCGCACTCGTTCAAGCTCCCCCACAGCCAGATCAAGGTCTACGTGCCGTACGTGGGCGGCGGGTTCGGCGGCAAGGCCGGCATCGGGCTCGAGCCGCTGGCGTGCTGCCTGTCGCGCAAAGCCGGCGGCCGGCCGGTAAAGCTCCAGGCCACGCGCGAGGAGGAGTTCAGCCTGCTGCCGTGCCGTTCCGGCCTGGTGTACCACATCAAGACCGGGGTCAAGAAGGACGGCAAGATCACCGCGCAGAAGATGACCATGTACTGGGACGCCGGCGCCTATGCCGACTACGCCGTCAACGTCACCCGCGCCTCCGGCTACTCGGCCGGCGGGCCCTACGAGTATCCCAACGCATGGGTGGACGCCTACACGGTCTACACCAACAAGCCATTCGGCACGGCGTACCGCGGGTTTGGCCATGTCGAGTTTTCCTGGGGCATTGAGCGCCATTTCGACTTGCTGGCCAAAACCATCGGCATGGACCCGCTCAAGTTCCGGCTGCTCAACGCGCTCAAACCCGGATCCACCACGCTGACGGGCGAGACGATCACCGCGCACACCGGCAACGTGTCCAAGTGCATGGAAAACGCCGCCCGCGCGGTGGGCTACGGCAAGCTTTCGGCCGCGGAAAAAGCGCGCGAGAAAAAGACCGGCCGCAAGATCGGCAAGGCCGTGGCGGCGCTGCACAAGGCGCCGGCCATGCCGCCGTTCACGGGCACGGTCGTGGTGCTGAAGATGAACGAGGATGGCACGGTGCTGGCCAACCTGTCGCTGACCGACATCGGCCAGGGCACCTACACCTCGGTGGTCCAGATCATTGCCGAGGCGCTGCGTTTCCCCATGGACCGCATCCGCCTGCCCATGGAGAACGACACCGACCGCGATCCGTACGACTGGCAGACCGTGGCGTCCAAGGGCCTGCTGCTTTGCGGCAACGCGGCCATCCTCGCCGCGAAGGACCTGCTCGCCAAGGCCTATGCCGTGGCCGGCCAGGTGCTGCGCGCCCAACCGTGCGACCTCGACCACGACGCGGACCGGATCTTTGTCCGCCACCACGCGGTGCACGGCATCACGTTCCGCCAGATCGCCGTAGGTTATGCCTACCCCGACGGCAACGCCATCGGCGGCCCCCTGGTGGGCGTGGGCACGTACACCGCCCAGGGCCTGTCCAACCTCGACAAAGCCACCGGCGCCGGCCTGCCGGCCTTGGACTGGACGTACGGCGCCCACGGTCTCGTGGTCGAAGTGGACCCCGTGACCGGGGCGTTCAACGTCATCAAGGTGGCCTCGGTCTTTGACGTGGGCAAGGCCATCAACCCGGCCTGCGTGCGCGGCCAGGCCATCGGTGGCATGCTCCAGGGCCTGGGCACGGCCATGTGCGAGGGGTACATCTACAGCCCCGAGGGCCAACTCCTGAACCCGTCGTTTACCGACAACAAGATCCCCACGGCGCTGGACCTGCCCGAGGAAGTCGAGGCCATGGTGGTCGAGACCCCGCAGATCGACGGCCCGTACGGCGCGCGCGGCGTGGGTGAACACTCCATGATCGCCATCGGCGGCGCCCTGGGCAATGCCCTCCAGAGCGCCTGCGGTGCGGACCTCTCGCACATGCCCATCCGCCAGGAGGATGTCTGGTTGGCGCTGCAGGGCAAGGCGCCCGCGACTCCCGCGACCGTGGCGCCGGCCTGCCACGCCGCGCCCAAACTATAGCGCGTTATAGCGCATTAACCTGTTTCATAGCCATCAGACGGCGCGCCAAGGATGCCACGCCCCACGTGATCGCGCCGATGGAGGCGCTGCTCTGTCGAATCCATCGGGATGGATTCAGTCATCCGCGTGTAGCGCGGGGCTCCTGTCCCGCGGCATACTGTCCACGGCCCGGGAGGTCCGTGCCACGAGCGCGCCCCGTAAAAAAGGGGCGCGCTTCATGAACGGAGCGGGACAACGCAGATGTCCCTCCAATCCACACAATGCAGGCGCCGCTCTGGCGGCGCCGATCATGGGCAATCATTCAGCCCAGGACCGGCATCCGCCGCGCGATGTGGACCGTTGGCCGCCTATTGCGCGGGCGCGGGTTGTGCCGGGGCTTCCGGGGCGGTTTCTTCCACCACGGTTTCCTCGACTTCAACCTCTTCGACTTCGACGTCTTCTTCGTCGTCGTCTTCGGGTTCGGGCTTGATTTCCGGCAGGTTGACATCCTTGCCCGAGAACACCACGCGCATGGAGGTCTTATCCATCTTCATGAGCAGGTCGGGATCCTTGTCCATGTCGTAGATCCAGCTGACCTCATTGCCGTTTTTCTCCGTGGCATTGGTGTCGAGCACCTCGGTGGGCAGGACCACGCGCATGGCCACGGACATGCCCTTGAGCAGGGGCGCCATCTGCTGGAGCATCTGCTTCTCCATCTCGGGATCCATGGCGTCCTTGTCCGGGCCGCCCATGTTGTAATCCTCGGACTGCTGCAGGAGTTCGTAGTTGCCCTCGGCATTCTTGGTCAGGGACAGCGTGTTGTTGTCGTAGAAATCGGTTTCCAGCAGCGCGTTCAGATCCTTGAACTCGATGGAAACGTTCATGTATTTCCAGCCATCCTTGACTTCCGAGGTGACGGACTTGACCGTGATCCCCTTGGGATCAAGCTTTTCAAGCTTGGCGCGGATTTTCGCTTCGTCGAAATCAAACGGCGAATCTTCCGCGTCGTCGTCGGCTTCCGCCTCGGTGCCTTCCGGCTTGGGCATATTTTCCGCCATTTTTTTCATGGCTTCCATCTGGGCGATGGTTTGTTCCGACATGCCGTACTTGATGGCCAACTGGCCCGACCCGTCCTTGTTGAGGCTGAGCGTCTGATCGACCTTGATGCAACCAACCAGGCCCATGGCCAAAGCCGCAATAATCACCAACCAGGCAATCCTCATGAATCGTATCCTTTCTTGTCTTGTTGTGCGGGTTGGCCCCGTCACGTTATGGCCGCAGAACCTAGCACAGGCCCACGGCCAAGGCAATAGAAAGATCCCGGTCGGCGGCGCGCTTGTTCATCTTGACGTCGTCGGCCCGTTTCGGTTACGGTTTTTTGTGAAGGCGCCGCGGGAAAAACAAGCCTCTAACAATTACAACATTCGGGAGTCCTGCCATGACCAGTAATCTTCAGCCGCGCAGCCGTCTATTATCATGGTCGATCGGCCTCGTGGTCGTGGGGCTTGGGCTGGCTGGGTTTGCCGCCAACGCCCTGGCGGCCGCGCTGCCGGCCTCCAACGCCGCATGGACCGTCTCGGGCGCGGCCGACTCGAACTGGCTGGGCTTTGCCACGGCCGCCGCCGGCGACTTCAATGGCGACGGCTTCGACGATGCCGTGGTCAGCGCGCCGGCTTCTGATGGCCAGCGCGGCATGGTCCGCGTGTATTACGGCAGCGCCAGCGGCCCGGCCGCCACCCCGGACTGGAGCCAGAGCGGCTCGCAAACCAACGATGCCTTGGGCTACTCCGTGGGCACCGCCGGCGACGTCAATAACGACGGCTTCGACGATCTGGTGGTCGGCACGGGCGACTTCATCGGCACCAAGCAGGATCCCGGCAAGGCGTTCCTCTATCTCGGCAGCGCCGGCGGCCTCGGCGGGGTGGCGGACTGGTACCGCACCGGCACGGACAACGACGACCTGTACGGCTTGTGCGTCAGCGGGGCCGGCGACGTCAACAACGACGGTTACGATGACGTGCTGGTCGGTTCGCCCGGCTATCCCGCGGGCCAGAACACCGGGCGGGCGCTGCTGTACCTGGGCTCGGCGTCCGGGTTGGGCGCCGCGGCCTGGGTCGCGGACGGCGAAGCCAGCAACAACTTCTTCGGCGTGAGCGTGGCCGCGGCCGGCGACGTCAATGACGACGGTTACGGCGACGTGCTGGTCGGCGCCGGCGGGTATGCCAAGAGCCGGGGCAAAGCCTATCTCTACCTGGGCAACGCCGCGGGCCTGGAGAGCGGCGCGGCCTGGACCGCCATGGGCGAGACCAACGCCCACGAGTTCGGCCAGGCCCTGGCCGGCGTGGGCGACGTGACCGGCGACGGCTACGCCGACGTGGCCGTGGGCGCCCCCGGCTTCTACATCAACAGCGACATGATCAAGTGCTGCCGCGGCAAAACCTACGTCTATTACGGCGGCCCGGCCGGCCTGCTGGCCGCGCCCAGCTGGTCGGTGTACGGCCAGGACAACTTCGAATTTTTCGCCAGCGCCGTCAGCTCGGGCCGCGACTTGAACGGGGATGGCTTTGGCGACCTGCTGGTGGGCGCCTATGGCTATAATTACGGGCACGACAAGGGCAAGGCCTACCTCTACCTCGGTCGCGCGGCCGGGTTCCCGGCTTCCGCCAACTGGACCGTGACCGGCGGCCTGGATGACGACCAGTTCGCCAATGCCATGGCGGCCGGCGACGTCAACGGCGACGGGCTCGGCGATGTGCTGGTCGGCGCCCGCTACGCGCCGGCCGGCGGGGTCCGGCGGGGCGCGGCCTACCTGTACCCGGGCGTCTCCCTGGACCAGCCCCAGGCCGGCGTGATCGGCACCAATGGCCTGCTGCTGGCCAGCGGCATCCCGGCGTCGGCCGCGGCCGGCACGCACTTCGGCACGGTGCCGCTGGGCGCGTGGGTGACCAACCGGCTGGCGCTCACCAACAGCGGCACGGCCGTGCTGCTGGTCCACGGCTGCGCGACCACGGGCGTCGCGACCGCCCAGTTCCGGGTGGCCGGGATGCCCCCCGCGGTGGCACCGCACGCGGTGGGCGTGTTCACGGTGGCCTTTCATGCCGCCGCTCCCGGCGACGCCCAAGCCGCCCTGCAAATCGCCAACAATACCGTGGGCGGGCTTTCAAACTACGTGGTCAACCTGCGCGGCGTGGTTGAGAAGCTGGACCAAACCATCGCCTTTCCGCTGCTGCCGAACCCATGCGTCACCGGCAGCGTGATCCTGGCGGCCGCGGCGTCGAGCGGGCTGCCGGTGGCGTTGGCCGTGCTCAGCGGCCCCGGGACCATCAGCGGAGGCAGCAACCTCGCCTTCAACGGCGTGGGCGACGTGCTGATCACCGCCAGCCAGCCCGGCAACGCCACTTGGAACCCGGCCCCCGACGTGACCAACCATCTGCACGTGTACCGCATCAGCCCCCAGTCCGGCCCGTTCGCCGGCGGCAACCGGGTGGCCCTGACCAACGGCACCCTGGGCAGCGGGGCCGACATCACCAACGTCACCGTCGGCGGCCTGGCAGCGGCGATCTTTGAACAGAATGCCAGCGCCATCACCGTTACGATGCCGGCCTTCGGCAGCGCGGGGCCCAAGACCGTGGTGGTCCAGTCGGCCAGCCTGGGCGAGACGATTTTTGCCGACGCTTATGAAGCGGAGTCTCCCATCCCGGCCGGCGGGCTCGGGCTCGGCACCAACGCGCTGGACTTCAGCGCCACCTACCGCGGCGCCGCGCCGTTGCCGCAGTCAATCAGCCTCGCCAATGTCGGCGGCCAGGCCCTCGGCTATACCAATCGCGTTAGTTACGGCACGCCCGCCGCCGACTGGCTGGCCGTGGCGCCGGCCGCAGGCCAGCTTGCGGCCGGCGGCGCCACCGGGCTGACCCACAGCGTCGCCAGCGCCCAGCTCGACGCGGGGGTTTACACGGCCACCAATACCGTGGCATCCGCCGAGGCCACCAACAGCCCGCAGCACATCGCGGTGCGCCTGACCATAAATCCGGCTGATCAAACCATCGATTTTCCCGCCGTGGCGCCGCAGAACGCGACCGGCGCCGTGGCGCTGGCCGCCGCGGCATCGAGCGGGTTGCCCGTCTCGCTGGCCGTGCTCAGCGGCCCCGGGATCATCAGCGCGGGCAGCAACCTGGCCTTCACCGGCGCGGGCGATGTGGTGGTCGTGGCCAACCAGCCCGGCGACGCCAACTGGAACCCCGCGCCCGGCGTGACCAACCGGGTCCACGCGTACGCGGTCACGCCCGCAGCCGGCCCGTTCGCCGGCGGCAACCTGGTGGTGTTGACCAATGGCATGCTCGGCAGCGGCGGAGACATCACTGATGTGACCCTCGGCGGCGCTGCCGCCGCCATCGTGGACCAGGGCGCAAACTGGGTGTCCTTCCTGGCGCCGGGCACCGGATCAGCCGGCCGTAAAGACATCGTGGTTGATTCAGCGAGCGTTGGCACGCTGACCTTCGGCCAGGCCTACGCCGTCAACCCGGCGGGCGTCATCGGCTGGGACGTGGACGATTACGGCCAGTGGTTGCCGGTCGCGGGCCTGCCCCAGGGCGGCATCGGGTTCGCCGCCGCCGTGCTCAACGGCAAGATCTATGTCATGGGCGACAGCGCCATCACGACCAATGTGTACCAGTTCGATGGCAGCGCCTGGATCGAAGTCGCCGGCATGCCGGCCGGCAAGTACATGCTGGCCGCGGCCGTGCTCGACGGCGCGCTCTATGCCATCGGCGGGTACCAGGCGCTGGGCAGTTCCACCAATGTCTTCCGCTTTGACGGCACGGCTTGGAGCGAGGTGGCCGGCCTGCCGGTCCCGCGCCACGGCTTGGTCGCCGCGACCCTGGACAACGCCTTGTACGCCATCGGCGGCCTCGGCCCGGCCGGTGCCTGCTCCAACGTCTTCCGCTTTGACGGCGCGGCCTGGAGCGAGGTGGCTGGCCTGCCCGCCCCGCGCGCCGAACTGGCAGCCGCCACCTTCCAATCCGCCATTTACGCCATCGGCGGGTCGCTCAGTTCCATGGCCCACAGCAACGTCTATCGGTTTGATGGCACCGCATGGAGCGAAGCCCCCCCCTTGCCGATCCCCTGTAAAAATCTGGCCGCCGCCGGCCTCGGCAGCAACCTGTACGCCATGGGCGCCAGCTGGCAGACCAACGTGTACCGCTTTGACGGCGCCGTGTGGACCAAGTCTGTGCCCATGCCCGAGGCGTTCTCCGGCGGCGCCGCGTGCGCGCTGGATGGTGCCTTGTACACGCTGCTTTCCGGCCATCCCACCAACGTCGTGCCGGCCTTGCGGTTCCCGGGGAAATCCTGGTTTCCCGGCGTGAGCCCCGCCAGCGGCAGCCGGGTCGGCGGCTACCCGGTCGCCATCAACGGGCTGAACCTGGGCAGCGGCGCGGACGTGACCAACGTTACCCTGTGCAACGTGCCGGCGGCCGTCACCAGCCAGAACCCCACCCAGGTCGTGGTTACGGCTGGCGCCGCCGCCACGCCGATCGCGGGTGATGTGGTTGTGTATTCCATCGGCTACGGGATTATCACGGCCACCAACGCGTTCACCTACCTCGCGCCCGAGCCGGCGCCCCAGGTGATTACGTTCCCGCCAATCGGCCCCCAGCGGCTGACCAACGTGGTGACGCTCGTGGCAACGGCATCCAGCGGCCTGCCCGTGGCCTTCGCCGTGGCCGGCGGGCCCGGGGTGATCACCAACGGTATCCAGCTCAGCTTCACTGGCCTTGGCGTGGTGGCCGTCGCGGCCGCCCAGCCCGGCAACAACGACTGGTTGCCCGCGCCCAACGAGACCAACCTGGTCACCGTGATCAACGGCCTGGTGACCGCGCCGTGGGAATTGCTCTTGCGCGAGGAGTAATCCCCCAACGGCTATTCCTCATTCAGCAGCAGGAACCACGGCGTGTAGCCCACGTAACGCACTTCGATGGCCGCGGAGTTGGTGCTGGTTTCATAGCCGTTCTGGGCGTACAGCCGGTAGTAGTGCGCCACGCGCCAGGTCACGCCGGTGACCGGATAGGTCAGCGCCAGGCCCACCGGGAGCTGGGCATAACCGTCCAGAAAATTGGTGAACAGGGGGCCGGGCGACACGTCCAGCAGGTACCCGGTGGCGCCGGCCGCGGGCTGCCAATTGGCGCAGAACCCGCTGGCGGTCACGTTGGTGGCCGGCAACCCGACCGGCGGGTCCAGCGTGGTCCACGCCTCGATGGTGGCGGAGAACTCCCCCGCGCCGGCCTCGTTCACCGCCTGGATGCGGTAGTAGTAACGCGTGCCGGCGACGAGGCCGGTGACCGCCAGGCTGAAGTTGGTGCCTGCGGAACATGGGTGGTATCCGTTGACCGGCTGCGTGAACCCGCCATCCAGGGCCACGAACAGCAGGTAGTTGGTGGCGCCGTCGGCCGGATTCCATTGGGCCACGAAGCCGCTGGCCGCGCGCGCGGTGGCATCCGTGGCCGCCGGGGCGTCCGGCGGTGTCAGCACGTACAGTTCGCTGACTCCATGGTTGCCCCAGTTGTTGACCACTTCCACGCGCACGGTGAACTCGCCGTAGCCGGGGAACGTGTGGGTGACCACGTTCGTATAAACCGGATCCGCGCCCGTGCCATCCCCGAAGTTCCAGCGCCAGCGCACCGGGTAGGCGTTGCCGATGTAGTCCAGCAGGTCGGCGCTGATTTGATACGTGCGGCCGGAACTGCCCGGCAGGTCCATCATGATCATGGGCATGTCCGCCATCCACTGCCAGAAGGTGGACAAAAACTGGGTACGGTTCGCGTAGCCATTGGTGGTGTTGATGCCTTCCAGGCCGAAGCTGGCGGCCAGCGACTGGCCGGCATAGTTCTCGCCCGGCCATTCCAGCGTGGGTTGGGCGCGGTGCAGGATCGCGACCAGGCCGGAGCTGATGTTGTCCGGCCCCGGGTAGTGCAGCAGGGGCTGGTACGGGTAAAACCCGACGTAGTCGTTGGTGATATGGGGCGTCAGCGACCACTCGGCCATGTCGGCCAGGTTGTGGGCGCCATCGCCGTCGGCGCCGACGTTGAGCACGAGGCCGGTGAACGCCGGGGGGGTGCCGGCCAGGGGCTGGAGGGGGTACTGCGGTTGGTCGCCAAGCGTCACGGTGTCCTGCAGCGTGAAAATGCCGAGCACGGTTTCCCGCAAGAAGGCGTCGCTCAGCGTGACGTCCAGGTATGAGCCCATGGCCAGCATGCGGCCGCCATAGTTCATGTACTCGGTCAGGCGGTTGCAGGCGGTGGCATCCAGATCATACGCGATGTTGGTGCCGCTGAAGTAAACGATGGCCATGTAGTCATAGAGCGCGGCGGCCTCCGGGATGTTGGCGGTGTCCGCCTCCAGCACCTCCCAGGTCAGGCCCAGGGCGTCCAGGGCGGCGGTGTAGTAGGCGCGGTAGTCTGTCAGGCCGTACTGGCTGGCGTCGTGGTCCACCAGCAGCACCTCGGCCGTGGCCACGCCGCTCACCCGCGCCCAGGCCGCCTGGTGGGCCTGGTGCCACTGGCCGCTGATCACCAGGAACCCCTGGTAATCGCCCAAGTCAGCCGCCGCGGCCGCAAACGTGGCCGTGAACGTCACGGTTTCGCCCGGCGCCACAGAGAACGATGGCGGCGCCACGGCCAGGCGGTCGAACGGGGCCAGGTTCTGGTAGCCGCCGGTCGTGCTCAACGTGGACAGGGTGTACAGCTCCGCCTGGGTCGAAATATTGAGCGCCGTGACTTCCAGTGAATACTGGCTGTCCGGGTACATGACGCCAAAGCTGAGGCTGGGCGGGAAAAGAATCAGGCCCGGGTCCGGGGCCTGGGCCAGCTGGATGCACCCGGCGCCCATGTCGAGCGGCTGGGCGGGTGTCCCGTTGGTGTCCAAACAAATTCCAAGGTAACGCGCGGTGGTCATCAGCGCGGACTTGATGTAGTCGTTGGGCCAGTCCGGATGCACCTGGCGCAGCAGCGCCGCGGCGCCGGCCACGTGCGGTGACGCCATGGACGTGCCCGAGGCCAAGCCAAACCCCAGGTGGCGCAACTCGCCCGTGGCGCCCGTGGTGTAGCCCTGCGAGAGAATGTTGACGCCCGGCGCGGACACGTCGGGCTTGAGCACCTCGCCCATGCCCGGCCCCCGGCTGCTGGAGTCGGCGATGATATACGGCTCCTGGGCGATCGGCCGCGCCACCATGTCAAAGGTGACCTCGGCCGCGGGATGGTTGGACAGCCAGTTGACCAGGGCCCGCCCGGCCGTGTTGCCGATAAAACAGGACGGGATGGTGACCTGCTCGCCGCAGCATCCGCCGCCCATCGTCATCAAGGCGTCGCCGCCGGCTTCGTGGTTGTAGATGACGGCCAGTTCGGCCCCGGCCTGTTCGGCCGCGAGCACCTTGGCGCTGAAGTCGCAGGTGCCGCGCTTGATCAGCGCCACCTTGCCCGCGAAGGCGCCGGCCGGCCACGGGTTGCACCCCAGCAGGTTGGCCGGGTCCACCAGGGCGGACGCGTGATACGCCAGGGTCGTCACGGTGCCCGCGGGGAGCGCCGGGCCAAAGGACGCCGCGGAAAACTGGATGTTGCTCAGCACTTCGGGCGCGCCGGCCGGCGCGGTAGCGGAGAGGCTGCCGGAAGAGAAGTTGCCCGGGCCGGTCAGCGAGGCGACGGTGATGTAGCTGTCATCCGGGTGATCCATCGTGCCCTTGTACGGGCCGGAGTTGCCGGCCGAAAAACTGATAAAGATCCCGGCCTGGGCGGCGGCCATGCCCGCGGCTTCCAGGGGATCGGCCTCGCCGTAGCCGGCCGGGCCACCGCCCCAGGAGTTGTTCAGCACGTCGGCGCCGTCGCGGATGATATCGTCGTACGCCAGCAACCCCTCGGCGGTGAACATGCTGCCGCGGCCGGTCACGCTATAATAAAAAATGCGGTAGCTCATGATCCAGGCGGCTGGCGCCACCCCGCACAGGTTGGTGTAATAGCCCTGGTAATCCGCCAGCACCGGGTTGCCGCCCATGATCCCGGCCGTGTGCACGCCATGGCTGGTGCCGGACACGCCGGGCCAGACGTTGCTTTCGCCGGGCGCGGGCGGGTCCCACGGCCGGAAATAGGCGCGGGAGGCAATGATCTTGCCGTTGTTGTTGTTCGTGTCGCCCAGGCCGCCGGGCGGAAACCCGGCCGGGAAGTCGTAGCCGGCGCCGGAGAACATGGGCGCCGCGTGGTGCACGCCGCCGTCCATGGACGCCGCGCGGATGCCGCGGCCGGCATCGGCCTGGCCGCCGATATCCGCGTGCACCCAGAGCGAGGTGGCCTCGATCATCGGCACGCTGGCGTACAGGTGCGGCTGGTGGGCGTAGTCGCGGTGCACGGCCTTGACCCCTGGCGCCTGGCGCAGGCGGGCCGCGGCCTGGTCCGGCGCCGTGGCGCCGGGATCGATGGCCACCCCGTTGAAGGCCACAACATAGCGCAGGTCGCGCAGTTGGCCGGCCTCGTCACGGCACTGGGCCAGCCGGGCGCCGGGCACGGCGCGGGGCAGGGCTGCCAGGAACTGGTCCTGGCGCGCCGCGATGCGGGCCAGCGCCGGCCGGGCGGCCGGAACCTGCAGGCTGCGGGGCCCCGGCTGGAGCTGCCATGCCGCCTGCACCGCGGGATCCGCGCACAGCGGCGGCTCCTTGAATTCAACGATCAACCGGTGGGACAAGGCGTTACCCGCCCCCTCGCTGTTTTGGGCCAGGGCTGTTGGCGAGTTGCCCCAGGGACACAGGATAAACACAACGCCCACGGCACGGGTTATCCGCCAAAACAAATTCTGCATCTTAGTACCTCGGATGGTTGATACTTTAAAGTTTGGGATCTTTGGCGCGGGATGTCAACCCGGTTTATTGCACCCGGTTTATTGCGCTGGGTTCACGTCCGGGGCCTTGTCGTTCTCCTTGACCCCGCCCCACCGGTTCAGCTACGGTCTCCCCCCATGGAAGCGCTCCTTCAGACCGGGTCCATCGGGCGGGTGCCCGGGCCGCCTGAAAAGCAATTGCTTATCAGCAGGATGAGGGTGTGCCTATGAAGCATCAAGGCGTATGGCCGCGAACGCGTAGAAGTTGGGGTGTTTGGGGCATTCTATCGTTGCTTGCGGCCGCTTGCCCCGCATGGTCTGGAGAACGACCATCCATCCAGTTGCGCCTGGCGGATAATCAAATGCAACTGCGTTCGGACTCCGTCCGGCCTTATTATGTTCAGTGGTGCCGTCCGGCCGGTCCGTGGCAGACATGGAATGAACAGGCGGCCACCATTGCCGATACGGATGGAATCTGGTTGCGCGGTGTGTTTGCGCCCGACGATGTCACCCGTTGGAACGTGCCGGAGGAGGCCGGGCCGTTGCTGGCGCCGCCCGTTGCCGATCCGGCTGCGTCGGGTGCAGCCCCATGGTGGAGCCCCATTGCCGAGCGGCATTCCGACGGCACCTGGCAGGTCGTGGCCGCGGCGCCCCGGGCCGAAGAGATGTTCGAGACCGGGCCGCGGAACAATGAATTTATCCCGGATGTCGTGGCCGAACACGCCAACCTGATCTGGTTCAATCCGGGTAACCGCCGGGCGGTCGGATGGGTTTTGGATTTGGGCGGCTCCATGCAGACGTCCCAGGTGGTAGCCACCATGTCGAGCGGAGCCTATGTTCCGGTGGGCATGGGCGATGTGGACGGGAATCTCGTCAGCGATGTGTTTCTCTACGACGCCACCCAGCGCAAAGTGGCCGTCTGGCTGCTGAACGCCAGCGGCGCGTATCAATCGTCGGTCGTGTGCAATGCCAGCGCGCCCATGACATCCGGCTGGGTGCTGCGGGCGATTGGCGATATTGACCGGGACGGCACGGCGGATGTGGTCTGGCACAATTCCACCTCCAGGCTGGTGGCCTTCTGGATCCTGAACGCTGACGGTTCGCTCAAGTCGTATGGCTTATGCACCAATACCGCCATGAGCGCGGGGTGGTCGCTGGGCGGATCGGGCGATATTGATGGCGATGGCACGATGGATCTGCTCTGGCACAACACGAACACTCAAAAGGTGGCCTGCTGGTTCTTGAACAATGACGGAACGCTGCACAACGCGGGCTATTGCACCACGAATACCATGTCCACGGGTTGGCAAATGCGCGGGGTGGGCGACATCAAAGGCGATGGCACCATGGCCATTCTCTGGCACAACTCCATTTCCAAGCTGGTGGCGTATTGGTTCCTGGACGTGGGTGGATCCATGGCGGACTCCGGTCTGAGCTACAGCGGAACCATGTCGGGCGGATGGGAGCTCAAGGCGACCGTGGATATCAACGACGATGGAAGAATGGATGCGGTCTGGTTCAACACCCAGACGCGAAAAACGGCCTATTGGCTGATGGACGCGGCCGGCACCGTCGGTTCATCAGGTTACTGCACCAACATTGCCGTGGCCAGCGGCTACACGCTCCATGCCGCCGGCCTCTGCCGGCCGGGCGGCAGCCCCGGCAACTTCTGGGTTGAGGTCGCGGGCCTGTCGACGGGCATTTACATGGCGGGTGCGGATGTGCTCGGTTCCAACCTTTATCACGTCGGTGGCCTCGGCCAGACTTTTTATACGAATGTGTACTGCTTTAATGGCGCAAGTTGGGCCGCGGTGAACGGGTTGCCGAGCGCACGCTTCAGTCATGCTGTGTGCAGCTATTCCGGCCACCTGTACGCCATGGGCGGTTCTCGCGGCGGAACAGAAACGAATGTGTATCGGTTTGACGGGACCAACTGGACGGAGGTGGCCGGCTTGCCGCGCGCCCTGCGTCTGGCCGCATCCGCCGTGCTGCACGACCGGATGTATGTCATCGGTGGCTACGCATTAACCACCTATACCAATGCTTATCGATATGACGGGACCAACTGGACCGAGGTGGCCGGGCTCCCGGCCGCGCGCAAAGACGCCGGCGCGGCCACGTTGGGCGGGGGGCTCTATGTGGCCGGCGGCCAGAATACCGCGGACCAATCGCAAACCAACGTCTATCGTTTTGACGGCACCAACTGGACCGAAGTGGCGGGTTTGCCGGCGCCGCGCGCCCGGCTCACGCTAACGGCGTTGGCCGGCGCTCTTTATGCCGTGGGGGGCATGGCCTCCGTGGCAACCAACAATGTGTACAAGTTCGATGGCAGCCGTTGGACCGAAGTGGCCGTCTTGCCGGCCCCGCGCTATGACCATGCGGCGGCGGCGCTGGGCGGCCACCTCTATGCGATCGGCGGTTACGCCGGCAGCGTCAGGTGCACCAACGTATACCGCTACCAGCCGGAGTAATGACGCCGGATGACGGCGCGGGCGAGGTAACAGGACACGATGAAGATAACGCCCCTGGTGGCCTCAACCTTCAAGTCCGACGGCGGTGCGACGTTCGGCATCGTGCCGCGGGCTTTGTGGTCCCGTCTGGCAACGCCCGATGACCGCAACCGCGTGGACCACCATGCCCACAGCCTGCTGCTGGACCTCGACGACGGCCGCCGCGCGCTCATCGAAACCGGCTGCGGCCCGGCCACGCGGTATCCGGACGCCTACCGCGACCACCATGGCATGCCGGAAGGCTGGCCGCTGTTGGCTAACCTGCGCCGGCTGGGCGTGGCGCCGGAGGACGTGGATCTGGTCATCCTCACCCACCTCCACTGGGACCATGCGGGCGGCGCCGCTGACCCGGACCGGCCGGACCAGCCGGCGTTCCCCCGGGCGCGGTATGTGGTGCACGATCTCGAGTGGCAGGATGCCACCTCCGGCGACCCGGTGTATTACAAGTCGTACCTGCAGGAACAGATCGCGCCGCTGACCCGCTGGCCGGCGGACACCTGGCTGCGCATTACCGGCGCCGACACGGAAGTGGCGCCCGGGGTGCGCATGATCCGCAGCGGCGGCCACACCCGCGGCCATTGCTGTGTCCGCCTGGAATCGGCGCGCGTGGAGTGGGGCGGCGCACCCCGGCCGGCGCCGACCGCGCCCTGGGCCATGTACGCCAGCGACTTGTGCCCGACGACCCACCACCTGCGAGTGGCTTACCAGTTCGCGGGCGACACGCATCTGCTGGACGTCCGGCGCTGGAAAATGCATTGGCTGCCGGAAATCGCCCGCGCCGGCGCGCTCCTGTTCCTGCCCCACGATGCCGGCTGCTTTGGCGTCACGCTGCGCGCCGATCCCCGGCGCGAATTTGTGCCGGACTGGACCTGGCCCGCCTGAACACAAGAAGGGTTGCTTTTCCCGCTTCAACGGGCCAAAGTGTAACCATGAGCCGGGTATTCAAAGCCGATCTCCATGTTCACTCGACTTTTTCGGACGGCACGCTGACGCCGACGCAGTTGATCGACAAGGCGGTGGAGCTGGGGCTGTCGGCCATTGCGCTGACCGACCACGACTCCACCAACGGGGTTGCAGAATTCCAGCGCGCGGCCCAGGGCAAGCCCATCCAGACGATTGCCGGCGTGGAGGTCAGCGCCGACTTTTCGCCCGGGACCATGCACCTGCTGGGCTACTTTGTTGCGCCCGCTCATCCCAACCTCGCGCGGCACCTGGAATGGATCCGCGAAGGGCGGCTCTACCGCAACCGCGAAATCCTGCACCGCCTGGTGCAGCTGGGCTTCCACCTGACGTGGGACGAGGTCGCGGCGTATGCTGGCGAGGACAATATCGGCCGGCCGCACTTCGCGTCCGCCATGGTGGCCAAGGGGTATGCGCGGGACCGCAACGATGCGTTTCGCAAGTACCTGGCGCGCGGCAAGCCGGCGTATGCCGACCGCCGGCGCCTGCCGCCCGGAGAAACCATGGCCCTGATCCGCGAGGCCGGCGGCCTGCCGGTGCTGGCGCATCCCGTAACCTTGGACCTGGGCCCGTGGGAACTGCGGCGGCTGCTCACGGACCTGCGCAACAAGGGGCTTGAGGGCATGGAAATCTACTACCCGGAACACGGCCGCGAACAGCTGCGACAGTACCGCAAGCTGGCCAAGACGTTTGGCCTGGTGGCCACGGGTGGGACCGACTTCCACGGCGCCGCCACCGCCGACATGGCGTTCGGCCCGCCGCTGGGCAGCCTGGCCGTGCCCGCGGACCTGATCGAGGGGCTCGAGCAGCGCCGGGCCCAGCTTTATCCCCAGGTGGAGTGAAGGCTGGTTTTTTACACGGCCGGCGCCGCTGGGGCTGGCTGCTGCTGGCGGGTGCGGCCGCTGCCGCAGCGGCGGCCTGGTTCAGCCTGCGGCCGGTTGCGACAGCGGATCGCCACCTGGTGGGCGCGCATTATTACGCCTGGTACCCGGAAAATTTCCGGCTGGGCTATTTGCGCGGCAAGCTGCTCCCGCCCCAGGCGCCGGCGCCGGGCTTGTACGCCTCGCGCGATCCACGCGTCGCCGAGCAGCACATTGCCGCCTGCTCCCGGTTTGGCGTCGACTTCCTGGCCCTCGACTGGTGGCCCAACCGGCCCGGGCAGAACGCCGCCCTGGCCGAGGGGTTCCTGAAGGCCCGCAACTTGGAGGATGTCCGGTTCTGTTTTTTCTACGAGACGTGGGCGCTGGGGTTCGACCAGGGCCTGGGCACGCTGCGCTGGGATGATGAGAAAATCAAGCGCTTCGTGGCCGACTGGACCGCGCTGGCCCAGGCATATTTCAAGCACCCGGCCTACCTGCGCATCCGTGGCCGGCCCGTGGTGGCGTTGTACCTGACGCGCACCTTTTCCGGGGATTTTCGGAAGGCCATCCGCGAACTGCGCCGGGCGCTGCGCAAGCTGGGACCCGACCCGTTCATCATCGGCGACGAAATATTCTGGCAGGTCACGCCGGTGGGCGAAGACGATCCGCCCGTGGCGCCGCTTGCGGCCCAACCCCAGGTGGATCGCATCCGCTGCTTCGATGCCATCACCGCCTACAACATGTACGAAAACGGCCTGCCAGAACACGCCGGCTACGGGGCGGACAGCCGCTTCCTGGCCGACGTGGCCGCCAAGTACGCCGAATACCGCCTGGCGGCCGGTCGCCGCGTTGCCCTGGTGCCCGGTGTCATTCCCGGCTACAACGACCGCGGGGTGCGGCCGCGCGCCGGGCATTTTGCCATTCCGCGGCCATGGGCGCCCGGGGGCGCCCCGGCTTCGTTCCTGGCCGAGGCCCTGCGCCGCCTGGCCTTGCCCTTCGCGGACCCGCACCTCAACATGGTGCTCATCACCAGTTGGAACGAATGGAACGAGGATACCGGCATCGAACCGTTGGCGCCGGCTGCGGCCACGCGGAAGGACAACAGCGTTCCTGGCGATTACTACACGCAGGGCTACGATTACGCCGGCTATGGCTACGCCATGCTCGAAGCCGTGCGTGACGCGGTGGTGGCCGTGTGCGGGCGGGTGTGCGACCCGGCCGGCCGCCCGCTGCCAGGCGTACCGGTGACCGCGCGCCAGGGGCCGGTGGCAGTGGCGGCGCGTTCGGACACGGACGGCTGGTACCGAATCCCGCGGTTGCGTCTGCAACCCGGGCCCTGCGCGGTTTCCGTGCCCGGCGCAGCCGGCCCGCGCGGAATCGATATTCCGCCCCTGGGCGCCGTGACCGGGATCGATTTTTGCGCCGCGGCCGGGCTCAGCCCGTAGCGGCAAACCGGTCGCCCATGCCCAAAGCCAGCCCTTGCGCCAGGGCCAGGGTCGAACCGGTAACGCTGGGTCCGGCCATGACCAGCACCATGCAGATATCCTTGTGGGCCGCCATGACCAGCGCGCGGCCGCCCACGGTCACGGTGACCGACAGCGGGTCGGCGGGCAGCGCCTGCTTCATGAGCTGGGTCACTTTGGCCAGGATGGGCATGGCCACGGCGCTGAGCTTTTCGCTGCTCGGCCGGTCCCAGTTGGTGGCCAGCAGATCGCCGTCCTTGTGCAGGATGATGCAGCCCTCGCAACCATCGGCCATCCGGGCCCGGCCGACCACCTCGTGCACGTTGGGCGCCAGTCCTTTCCAGGGCCCGAGCGCCTTGCAGATGAACGGCATCTGGCTGTGCAGTTCCGGCCGCCAGGGTTGCTCCGTCAGCAGTTCGTACATGGGCCCGCTGACGCCAGCAACGCGCGCCAGTTCGTAGGGCGCAAAAAACACGCCGTTCAGCGCCCGGTCTTCCACGATGTGTTCGGCCATGGACTGACCCAGGCCCGGAATGGCGGCTACCATGTCCTTGGCATCGGCCTTGTTCAGGTCCAGCGGCTTGCGCGTGGCGGCGGGCGCTGGCGCAGGCGCCTGAGCCCTGGCTGGCGGAGGAGGTGGTGGCGGGGGTGGCGGCGGTACCGCCGCCGGTTTGGGCATCGGAGGGGGCATCGGCGGTGGGGGCGGTGGAGGCTTGGGGGCCTCGACCGGCGCGGGTTGGGGTTCGGGCGCCTTGGGCGGAGGCGGAGGCGGTGGTGGTGGCGGAGGGGGCGGCGGGGGCGGAGGAGGAGGTGGTGGCGGAGGCGGAGGTGGTGGCGGAGGCGGAGGTGGTGGGATCGGTTTGGCGGCCTCCAGGGGCGCGGCCGCAGGCTTGGCAGCGCTTGGACCGCGAAAGATGTTGCCCATTTCCGCCACCATCTTTCCCTTGAATTCCTTGGTCCGTTTTTTCAGTTCGTCCGGACGAATCGCAGCCACGACAGTCGGCAGGGGAATGGAAACCGGATCCTCTTTGTTGCGGTCGAATCCACTGTTCAGGTATTCCGCCGGCACCGCCGCCAGCAGGAACCTGGTGCTCGTGGTCACCTTGCCGCTTTTCAGCTTGCTGAAAAGATCTTCCACCACGACTTCCGCGGTTTCCTCGGCCAGCGCCTGGTCTTCCGCGGGCAACGTAAAGGCCTGGGGCAGCAGCCGGATGATATCGGGCATTTTCAGCAGCAGCGTAAACAGGTTGCTGTCCGGATGGCCCTTGGTGATGGCGTTGAACAGGTCCGGCAGGCTGTCCACATCGAATTTCTTGCCGCCCGACGTGGTGCGGCGCTTCAAATCCTCGGGGTTGACGGCGCTCACCACCAGGGCCAGCGGCAGGGTGACCCGGCCATCCTGCTTGACGTCGAATCCGGGCTGCAGATAGTCTCGCGGCACGCCGGCCAGGAAGTACTTGATGCTGGTGTAGACAGCGCCCTGCTTGAGACGGACAAACAGGTCCTCGACAATGACCTCGACCTTCTCGTCCGCCTTGTCGCCCAGTTCCTCGGGCGTTACGGAAAAAGCTTCGGGCAGGATGGGCAGGATATCGCGGGTTGTAAGGTAGATCGAGTGCAGCCCGGTTTCCGCGGCGCTCTTGGTTTCCAGCGAGTTGAGGATGGACTCCACCTCGCTGAAATATATGGCCATGGATTCCATGTTGGATTTTCCCGGCTGGCCCACGCCCGGCGCCTTGGGAAACGGCTTGATGCCTTCGTCGTGCTGGCTGGTTGCCGGTTTGGGTGGTGGTGCGGGCGGTTTGGGCGGCGGCGGCGACGGGGGCTTGGCCGCCGCGGCAGGCGGCGGCGGCCTGGGCGCGGGCGCCACGGGCCTGGGTTGCGCCGTGCCCATGGGGCCGGGGCCGGGTTTGGCGCCCAGGGGCGCGGACCCGGGCATGCCGGGCCGCGCCGGCGTTGGTGGCGGCTTGGGCGCCAAGGGTTTGGGCGCCGGGGGCTTGGGTGGGGGGGGCGGGGCAGGCGGAGTGGGCGGCGTCTCTGGCGGTTCGGGTTCCGGCGGCGGCTTGCCCCCCTTTAGAAAATCAAAAAAACTCATGTCGCGGCCTCCGGAGTTGGCATAAATAATCGACGATCTAGTTTGTCAACTAAAGCAGAATCAGCTACCGTGCACAACAGAAAAGATTAGGCGGTTGCCGGGAGAAATACGTTATGTCGTTTATTCATTTTCGCGAGAAGGAAATCACATTCAAGATCGTTTACTACGGGCCGGCCCTGTGCGGCAAAACCACGAACGTGGAGCTCATCCACAAACTGATCGCGGATGAAACCAAGGGCGACATCACCATCCTGTCCACCCAGCAGGACCGCACCCTGTATTTCGATTTCCTGCCGCTGAAATCCTCGATCATCAAGGGATACACCTCCAAGTTCCAGATCTTCACCGTGCCCGGCCAGGTCATCTACAACTCCACGCGCAAGCTGGTGCTCAAGGGCGTGGACGGCGTGGTGTTCGTCGCCGACTCGCAGTGGGACAAGATGAAGGAGAACGTGGAAAGCTTCCAGAACCTGGAGGAAAATCTCAAGGACCAGGGGATGAAGATCGACGACCTGCCGTACCTGCTGCAGTACAACAAGCGCGACGTGGAAAACGTCGCCCCGGTGCATTACATGGACTTTCTGCTCAACCAGCGCGAAAAGGGCGTGCCCTACATGGAGGCGTCGGCCAAGGCCGGCAAGGGCGTGCTGGAATCCCTCAACATCATTGCCAAGATGGTGATCACCGAGTTTATCAGGGTCAACAAGATGGAAATGTCGGATGTGCCCAAGTCCATCTGCGTATCCGAGTAAAGAGGCGCGCCATGATGCAGATGTTAACCGAGGAAGCCAGCCAGCAGCTGGACGAGATCCTGGACGACCTGGTCAAGCAGGCCGAGGCGGATGCGGCGTTCCTGTGCGATCGCGGCGGCAACATCATTGCCCGGCGCGCCGTGGCCCGCTACGCCCAGGAGGAGAACTTCGCCGCGCTGGCCTCGGGCGCCTTTTTTGCCTCGCTGGAAATGGCGCGCCTCGTGGGCGAGTCCGAGTTCCACAGCATGCTCCAGCAGGGCCAGAAAAAAAGCATCTACATGCAGAAATCCCCCGGCGACATGCTGCTGGTAGTCGTGTTCGGCGTGGCCTCCAACCCGGGGCTCATCAAGCTGCACACCGGCCAGACGGTCCAGAAACTCGGCCAGTCCAGCCTGTGCGTGGACATGATGGACGCGGCCGGCCACCCCCAGCGCACCCTGGTGCTGGAGTTGGACGAAAGCGCTGACGCATTTCGTTAGAATAGCGGACTGGTGGAACCGCTCTTTCTAGGATGAACCGGACATGGCCCGCGCCGCGCGGTGGCGCAGCCGCCAGCTGCACCCCCAGAAGGCCAGGCGGTCCAAGGCGGGCGTGAGCAGGTTGGCCGCCAGTACCGCCAGCGCCACGCCCTCGGGATAGTACCCCCACCAGCGCACCCCCGCGTTCAAGCCCCCGGCCAGGGCGCCGAACATCCAGCGGCCGGCCCGGGACGCCGGCGAGGTGCGCGGATCGGTCACGATGTACACCGCGGTGAACGCCGTGGCGCCGGACACCAAGCTGAAAGGCATCGGCAGCTTCAGGAGCAAGCAGCCGGCCGCGAACGCCAGGATGTAGGCCAGGCCCGGCCGCCAGTCCAGCACCCCGCGCCAGAACAGGACGGCGCCCAGGGCCAGGGTCAGCGGCGGCAGCAGGTCGCCGGGCGAGCCCGGCAGCATGGCATAAATGCCGTCGCCCCAATCGCCCCGGACTTGGCCCAGGACCAGCTGCGCGGGCGCATAAATGGCCTTTTCCGAGAGGTACAGCCCCAGTGGCGTGGCCACGCTCAGCGCATCGATCGGGAGGGCCGGATCCTGCCAGACCCGGAGGGCATCGGGAAACATCAGCATGAGGAACAGCCGGCCCAGCAGCATGGGATTGAGCCGGAGGGCCTGGGGCTGCGCCATGAACTTGCCGAACACCAGGGCGACCACCAACCCGTAAAAGAGAATGCGGAAGGGCAGGATCGCCGGCAGCGTAAACGCCAGCAGGCCGCTGGTCACCCCGGCGCCGGCGGTGGGCCAGGCAACCCGTCCGTCCTGCAGCCAGCGGTAAACGAACTCGATGGCCCAGCCCGCGAGCAGGCAGAGCGCGAACCGGAGGATGAACTCCCGGTGGTAGGCCGCCGAGAAATACAGCGCCTGCAAGGCCAGCGCGGCGAGGACATACAGCATCATGCCGCGCTTGTCCGGGCCGGCCCGCAAAAAGGGCGCCACGGGCATTACTTTTTCAGCCATGCCTTGCCTTTCCGCAACTCTTCCGCCAGGGGGATGTTGGCGGGGCACACGGCGGCGCATGCGCCGCACAGGAAGCACTCGGCCAGCTGCGGCTGCGCCACGGACGGGCAGGCGCCGGCCCGCAACCGGGCCACCACGCCGATCGGGTGCAAGCCGAGCGGGCAGGCGTCATGGCACGCGCCGCAGTTGATGCACGGGATTTCAGGCGCGGCCGTCCGCGGCGGCAGGTCGCGGACGAAGACCGCGTTGGTTCCTTTCTGGATGCAAAACGCGTCGTCCACCAGCCGCCCCATCATGGAGCCGGAGGCGAGGATCGGGTGGCCGGCGGCCGCGGCCTCGCAGCCCAGCAGGCGCAGCAACTCCCGCACGCGGAGGCCCACCGGCGCCAGCACGTTGCGGTGCACGTCGCGGCCCACCCGCAGCGTGAGCGGCCGCAGGATGACCGGCTGGCCCTGGGCCAGGGCCCGGCCCAAGGCCCACAGCGTGGCCGTGCTGTGCACCAGGTAGCCCCACGCCATGGGCAGCACGCCGGTGGGCAGCCGGCGGCCGGCCACGCGGCGCAGGATCAGCTTCTCGGCCCCGGCCGGGTAATGCGCGGGCATGCGGCAGATCTCGATCTGCAGCCCGGCCACCGGCGCGGGCGCGGGCGCCGCCCCGCCGCGCTTGACCGCCAGGACGATCCGCTTGAGCCCGAGCCTGGCCACCAGGTGGTCAATGGCGGCGCGGATGAACTCCCATTCGTGCGCCAGCAGGCACTCGTCGATGGTGATGCCCGGTTCGCATTCCACGGCGTTGATGATCAGCGTGTGCACGGCCCGGGCCGCCGCCAGCTTGATGCTGGCCGGGAACATGCTGCCGCCCATGCCCACAAGGCCGATGCCCGCCGCAAAGGCCGGCAGGTTGTCCGGCGGCGGCATGGGCGCGGCTGGGATTTCCGGTCCGGCCGCCGCTGCGCTGCGCCGGATGATGACTTGGTCGGGCGTCAACGAAGCGACCACGCCCGGCATGGGCGCATGGATGGAGAGTTGGTCGCCGCGGGCCAGGAGCGCGCCCCGCGCCACGGCTTGCCCGGCGCTGACGCAGGCGGCCACCCGGGTCCGGTTGCTGGCCGCGTCCAGCGCCAGCACCACTTCATCCGGATCGCCCGGCAAGGCCTCCAACGCAGGGGCCGCAGCCGGCCGGGGGGAATGGATGATACGGCTCACGGCTTGGCCAGGGCCCCGTGGGGGCACGCTATTCCAGCTTGGTCTTGGGCCAGTCGGGCGGAGTGGCCATGACAGCAAGTACCCGGCGGGCCATGATGTCGTAAGCCAGGTACACGGCCTTGTAATCCGTGGTGGCGCCGGACACGGCATCCACCAGTTTCTTCTGCCCGCCGGCATCCTGGACGACCTGGCCGGTGATGTCGTTCAACGCGGCCTGGACCAGTTCGGCGGACTTGCCCTTGAGCGGCGCCATGTCCAGCACTTCGGCCTGTTTGATCTTGTAGGCGGCGCCATCGGGAATGATGGCCACCAGCGTGGTGACCGGCGCGTAGGCCTTGGTCTCGCGCGTGGCCAGGCCGATGACCGGCTTGCCGTCGGCGTCATAGCCCAGGTACAGGTCTTTGACCCCCGCGCCGGCATCCGCCTGTACGGCATACGTGACCGCGCCGGCGTCGCGCAGGAGCGAAGCCACGGCCGGGTTCAGGGTTTGCGCCGGGGCTTGGGCGGCGAGCAACACCGCGAGCGCCACGGCCGAGAACACGCAACTTGCCTTGAACATGTTGACCTCCCTTTTACAGACTATATAAGGGAGAATGAGGCCCATGACAAGCCCCGGCCGCGCCAATTTCCGGGCAATGGGGAACCCGTTGCCGCTGTTTCTGTGTTGGTGAAATATTGCATCCCCGAGCGCACCGCGCTATACCAGTTCGCCAGCTTGAAAATGAACGGATATTCTGTGTCACAACCAAGGCGAGAGGGAGGTTCATACCATGCGCAATACAAACTGGTTCTGGGTGGCGGTGGCCGTCGGGTGCAGCGCCGTCCTGGCGGCACCGGCGGCCACGTGGGTGGTGGATGATCTCTGCTACACCAACGGGGTGGTCGTGGAATGCCACACCATCGGCTGGGCCATGGACGGGGCGGTCACCAACACCAGCGAAGCGAACACGATCAGCATCGTCACGGACAACCCGGTGGTGTACGGCATCACCAAGACCTTTGCCAGTTTCCTGACCATCGACAGCGACAACCGGGAGGCCAACCTGTCCGCACAAACCTTCCTGCAGGGCGGCAGCCTGGAAGGATTGCACATGGCGGGCGCCACATTCGCGCCGGGCGCCAGCCAGGAGTCCCGCATCGAGAACTGCACCATCTCCGCCGACCTTGACTGCGGCAGCAACCACGTTGAGGTGAGCCAGTCCCAGTTCACGTACGCCGGCGGCCGGGTTATCAACATGGGCGTGGGCAGCAGCTTCAATAATAATGCCGCGACCGGGCTGACCATCACCGCGGCCGGCGGGACGTTCATGGGGAATACGTTCGCTGGCAACGACCGCCTGGACGTGCGCGGCCAGGCGACCATCACCGGCAACGCGTTTCTGAACGGCGGCGTTTACGCAACCAGGGCCAACCTGGATAATAACACCTTTGCCTCGGCGGACGGCGACCGGACCACCATCTACCTCGAGCGCGGCAGCCTGGCCAACAACACGTTCAGCGGTCCGACCGTGCCGTGGATCGAGATCGGCCACAACCTGTACCTCGTCAACATCCCGCGCATGGAGCTGCGCGTTAGCGGCTCGTCCAACACCGTCACGGATTGCGGCATCGAACAGGGGTTGGGCGTGGGCGGCGGCTCGAACATCATCACCTACTGCACGGTCCGTGATGGCCGGACCACCAACGGCAGCATCGTGGTGGCCGGCGCCGGCCACGTGTTCGAAGAAAACACGTTCGTCAACAGCGGCGGGTTCGTCGCCACGGGCGACGGGCTGCGCTTCAACCACAACCTGATCTTCAGTAACGCCTATGGCGTCACGGTATGGGGCAACGGTTGCGAGATCCAGCGCAACTGGATCGGGCTCTCCCCGCAGGCCGTGGTCACGCCGTTCAGCGGCCACGGCCTGGCCGTGTACGGCGACGACAACACCATCGGCGGCCACGGTCCGTCCATCGAGGATGGCAACCACTTGCTGGGCGGCTCAGGCATGGGCATTGTGGCCCTTGGAAACCTGAACGTGCTGCGCGGCAACCAGGTCGGCCTGGTCAGCAACGCGCTGACCGGCTGGATCACCAACGGGTTTGGCAGCCACGGCATTTTCGTGGCCAACGGTGTCAGCAACGTGCTCAACGGCGAGGTGGTGGGCGGGTGCGGCGGCGACGGCATCGTGGTGACCAACAGCCCCTGGACGCAGGTTGCGTTCTGCCGGGTGGGCGTGGCGTCGTCCAACGTGGTGGCGGGCAACGCCGGCCACGGCATCCGCGTCGAAGCCGGCCCGCACCTTGATCTTTGGGACAACTGGGTGCTGGGGTCGGGCCAGTCCGGCGCGCGCCTGGTGGCCGTTTCCCAGTCGGAGATCGTGGGCAACTGTTTTGGGTTCGCGCCCGAAATCGGCGCGTACGCCAGCAACGCGCTGCACGGGATTCACCTCGTCAACAGCACCAACGTGGCCATCGGGCACTGGGCCACGGAACTGCAAAACGTGGTGGCCGGCCACGGTGGCCACGGCATCTACGCCACCCACGACGAGGGGCGCACGCCCACCAACCCCTGCGGCGACCTGGTCATCCGCGGCAACTGGATCGGCCATTATGAAGACGTGGCGCACCCCAACGCGGGCGACGGCATCCGGCTGGAGGAATGTGCCGGCGGCAGCATCGGCGGCACGAACCTGTTTGACGGCAACGCGGTCGGCGCCAACGGCGGCAGCGGCATCCGGCTGAGCCGCTGCACCCGCCTGACCCTGTACAATAACTTGATCGGCATGTATTTCACGCCGTCGGGCGCCATCCTGATGCCCAACCAGGACGGGATCCGGACGGACGCGCTGACCGCGTCGATCATCGGCGGCGGCCACCGCAACCAGCCCAACTACGTGGCCGGCAACCGCGGCAACGGCATCCTCCTGGGCTATGAGTACTACGGCGGGTCGCACAGCAATGTAATCCAGGGCAACTACGTTGGCGTGGATTCCACGGGCATGTTCGCGCTGACCAACGGCGGCGACGGACTGCGCATCGTGGGCGACGACAACCTGGTCGGCGGCGGCACGAACGTTTGGAGCGCCGGCGGGTACCGCGAGGGGAACATCCTGTCCGGGAACGCGTCCAACGGCCTGTTCCTGGGGGGTAGCGGCAACCTTGTGGTCGGCAACCTGATTGGCTGCGACGATACCGGCACCGGCCCGCTGGGCAATAAAGGCAACGGCATTTACTGCCAGGGCGGCCAGAACTTCATCGGCGATCCCGTGCTCGGCGGCAACGTGATTTCCGCCAACGATTACAACGGGATCATGAACGGGTCCGGCAACCGCATCCAGAACAACTTCATCGGCCTGGGCCTGGCCGGCGAAGGCGCGCTGGGCAACGGGTATTGCGGCATCTACCTGACCGGCTACAACGGCTACAACACCATCGGCGGCACCAACGCCAATGAGGGCAACTACATTGCCAACCATCCCTTCTACGGGATCTACCTGGATGATTGCGAGAACCACACCACGATCGCCGGCAACTGGCTGGGATTCCTGCCCGCGGGCATGGACGGCGACGCCAATGGTTCGGGCGCCATTTATGTCGAAGGTCCCACCAACTCCTGGGCCACGGCCAACACTATCCGCCGCAACATCCTCGACGGCCCCACCGGCGTGAACCTGCAGCGCACCCGGGACCAAGTGGTGGAAGACAACTGGATCGGGTTTGACCCCTACAGCGCGCGCGTGTCCACCACCATGTACTGGGGGGTGTACGTCCGCGAGGGCGCCGGCAACCGCATCGGCGGCGATCTCGGCAACCGCATCGGCGGCACGCGCCAAGCCGGCATTTACCTCGAAAACAGCGCCTCAACCTGGCAGTCCTACAACCGCGTCTATTCCAACCTCGTGGGCGTGGCCACGAATCTCGGCGGCGTGGTCACCAACCGCGGCGATGGCATCGTGCTGGTGAACTGTCGCCAAGACGTGGTCGGCGACCGCCACCACCCCAACTGGGTGGCCAACGGCCGGGTGGGCATCAAGTCCAACGGCGGCTGCAGCAACGACATTTCCGGCAACTGCATTGGCCGGTCGCCGTTCCGGCCCGGCGCGGCGCCGGGCAACGCGTCGCACGGCATCGAGATCGAGAACAGCGTGGGCGAGAACATCGGGCTCACGGACAGTTCGATCCTGGACGATGCCGGCAACGTGATTGTAGGCAGCCAGGGTCATGGCGTGTACGTGTTCAACAGCCAGCGCATCAGCCTCGAAAACAACTTTATCGGCCTGGACCCGGCGGTGAACGCGGCGCAGCCCAACGCGCTGGACGGCGTGCATATCGCCATCGCGGAAGATTGTTACGTGGGGCTGCACATGGTCGGCGAGGTGCGGGTGATCCGCGGCAACGTCATTTCCGGCAACCGGGGCCACGGCGTCTATGCCAGCAGCAGTTCCAACATCTGGGTCAGCGGCAACTGCATCGGTACGGGCACCAACGGGTCAACCCCGGTGGGCAATGGCGGGGATGGCGTGTGCCTGGTCCAGGCGCTGGACTCCACCGTGGGCAGCGGCTACGACGAGTGCTACGAGGACGGCTACAACGTGATCGGCGGCAACGCCTCCAACGGCATCCACATCCTCGAGATGAACGGCGCCAAGGGGGCCGACATCCAGGGCAACTTCATCGGTACGGACGCGCGCAGCCAGGCCTCGCTGACCAACGGCGGCTGCGGCATCCTGGTGGAAAACAGCGGCGGCAACCGCATCGGCTACGAGCACGGGCTGTGCGGCAACACCATCGTCAACAGCGGCAGCCATGGCATCGCCATCGTCGGCCCGCAGGCCGAAGCCAACGAAATCGTCGGCAACTGGATCGGCATCCCCACCAACAGCTGGCCCATGGGCAACCACGGCCACGGCATCTACCTCACCAACACGCCGTTGACCGTGATTGGCGGCGCGCCGGCGGCCGGCAACCGCATCAGCGACAACGACGCCTGCGGCATCCTCGCCGTGGCCGCCAGCGGCACCGTGGTGCGCGGCAACTTCATCGGCACGGGCGCCAATGGCACGTCGGCCCGCTCCAACGGCCAGGACGGACTGCGAGCCGAGAACTCGCCCGACCTCGTGGTCGGCGGTGTCGCGGACCAGCACGGCAACGTGCTGGCGCATAACGGCGGCCACGGCTTGCGCCTGGTGGAATGCCCGCGCGCCCTGCTGCAGGGCAACGCCGTCGGCGTCTCCCTTGCCGCGAGCGCGGCGCTCGGCAACTTCGCCGCCGGCATCCTGCTGAGCAACTGCACCACGTGCGTGATCATCGATAACGCCGTGGGCGACAACGGCGGACCCGGCATCCAGCTCTCCGGCCCGTCCTGCGACCTCGCCTCGATCCGCAGCAACCTGGTGGGCGTGGCCGACGATGGCGCCACGGACCTCGGCAACGCCGGCGATGGCATCCACCTGCGCGGCGGCGACCGCAACCAGGTATGCGACAACCGCGTGGCGTTTAACGGCGGCTTTGGCGTGGTGGTCTACACCGGTGCGCGCAACCTCGTGCGCGATACCCTGCTCTACCTCAACGCGCTCCAGTCCATCCACGTGGCCACCAACGAGCCCGCCAACCCCTCGCAGCCCAACGAGGGCATCCGGCCGCCGCGCATCACCAGCGCCACCGTGGGCAGCACCCGGCTGCAGGGCACCGTGAACGGCAGCCCGCTGGCGAACTACACGCTGGAAGTGGTGTACGCCTCCTACACCAACCAATCCGGCGCCCAGGCGCGCCACATTCTCGGCCACACCAACGTGACGACCGACGCCGGCGGTGCGGCGACCTTCGACGTGGCGTTTGCCACGTCGCTGCCCCACGGCACATGGATGGCCGCCAGCATGACCGACACCAACAACAACACCTCCGAGTTGTCCGCGCCGGTGCGGCTGGTCAACCCCCTGGTGCCGGCCGCGCCCGCGGGCGTGCACGCCGTGTGGCTGGGCCCGACCCTGATCCGCGTGTGCTGGACAGCCGCGGCCAACGCCACCGGCTACATGGTGTACCGCAACACGGCCAATAACCCGGACGCCGCCACGGCCGTGGGCACGACCGCCGACACCTGCTACCTCGACACCGTGGCCGCGGGCGCCAGCTATTATTACTGGGTTTCCGCCACCAACCAGCACGGCGCCAGCGTCATCGGCGGCAGCGGCGCGCTGGCCGGCCACAACGACCAGACCCCCTGGCTGTTTTTGCTCATGCTGCAATAGCGCGCCCATGGCGCAGGCGTCCCCCGGGCACGCCCATCGTTGCGCAGGTCGCTTGACGGCGTCTGGCAGGTGACCCATACTGGATCCGGAACATGAAATTCGTGGCCATAGATTTTGAGACGGCGGCGTATGAGCCGGACAGCGCCTGCGCCGTGGCCTTGGTGGCGGTCGAGGACGGCGCCATCATCCGCAAGGAATACCGCTTGATCTGCCCGCCGCGGGACGAGTTCGTGTTCACCTACATTCACGGCATCACCTACGAGCACGTGGCCCGGGAGCCGACATTCAACCACGTCTGGCCGGTTCTGGAGCCGCTGCTGGACGGGGCGCATTTCCTCGTGGCGCACAACGCGCCGTTTGACGAGAAGGTGCTGCGGGCCGCCTGCGCCACCTACGGCCTCATCCCGCCGGCCACCCCGTTCCTGTGCACGGTCCGGTTGGCGCGCAAGCACCTGGGCATCTACCCCACCAACCTGCCGGCCGTGTGCCAGCGCCTGGGCATCGACCTCAACCACCACAACGCGCTGTCCGACGCCGAGGCCTGCGCGCGCATCATGATGCAGATCGACGCCGGCCACCAGGTCCTGCAAAAGCACCACGACCGCCGCCGGACTGCGGCAACGCCCGGCCCGGGCGCTTAACGCCGGGCGTTCGGTTTCTTGCGCGCCGGCTTGGCGGCACCGGGCGCGGGGATGTACTTGCCGATGAGTGGCTGCAGATCCTTGATCCGCGCGGCCGGGATGACCTTGGGATCGGTCATGATGGCGTTGGCCAGGGCGTGGTGGCAGGCGCAATCCACCGCCGGCACCCGGCGGGCCAGCGTGCGGACCACGTCCTTGGCCAGCCGCACGTTGGACTGCAGCACGGCAATGATCTGCTCGATGCTCACGGTCTCGTGGGTTTGATGCCAGCAGTCGTAATCCGTGACCATGGCGATGCAGGTGTAGCAGATCTCCGCCTCGCGGCACAGCTTGGCCTCGGCCATGCTGGTCATGCCGACCACGTCGAAGCCCAGCTTGCGGTACACGTTGGACTCGGCGCGGGTGGAAAACTGCGGGCCCTGCATGTTGACGTAGGTGGCCTGCGGATGCAGCTGCGGCCGCTCCGCCGCGGGTTGGGCGGCCAGGTGCTCGCGCACCACGTCCGCCACGCACCCGCACAGGGCCGCGCAGACCGGGTCCCCGAATCCGACGTGAGCGACGATCCCGCCGCCAAAAAACGAGTGGTCCGGGTTCTTGGTGCGGTCGAAAAACTGGTCCGGGATCACGATGTCCCGCGGCCGGAAATCCTCGCGCAGGCTGCCCACGGCGCTGACGGACACGATCCGCTCCACGCCGAGCTTCTTGAACGCGAAAATGTTTGCGCGGTGGTTGAGCTCATGGGGCGGGATGCGGTGGCCGCGGCCGTGCCGGGGCAGGAAATACACCTCGCGGCCGTCCAGCGCGCAGTGGACGAGCCGATCCGAGGGCGGCCCGAATGGCGTGGCGACCTTGACCTGCTCCAACTCCTCGAACCCTTCGACCTGGTACAGGCCGGACCCGCCGATAATGCCCAGTTTCATAGCCATCCTTTCGTTGTGCCCCCGGGCCGGCTGGTCCGGACCGGAATTTCTTTGCTTTTGGCAGCGCCGGTTGTAGCATATGCGGGAGAAAAACAGGACAAAAAAGGCGGAGGATCGTATGGAACTGGTGGATGCCGTGGCGGTAATTCTGGGCGGCGGCGCGGGCAGTCGGCTGCAGCCCCTGACCCAGGTGCGCGCCAAGCCGGCCGTGCCGCTCGCGGGCAAGTACCGGGTGGTGGATGTGCCCATCAGCAACTGCATCAACTCGCACATCTACCGCATCTTCCTGCTGACCCAGTTCAACAGCGTCTCGCTCCACCAGCACGTGTCCGGCGCGTACCGCTTCGACCATTTTCACCGCGGGTTTGTACGGATCCTGGCGGCGCAGCAGACGCCCGAGTTCTCGTCCTGGTTCCAGGGCACGGCCGACGCGGTCCGGCAAACCCTGCGCTTCTACGTGGAGGAAAACTCCAAGTACGTCATCATCCTGTCCGGCGACCAGCTGTACCGCATGGATTTCCGCGAGGTGATCAAGCAGCACGAGGCCTCGGGCGCGGACCTGACGATCACCACCAAGCCGGTGGCGCGCGCCGAAGCCGGCGCCCTGGGCATCATGCAAGTGGACGCGCACAACCGCATCACCCGCTTCGTGGAGAAGCCCGGCACGGGGCCGCGCCTGGACGACCTGCGCGCGCCCAATTCCAGGGATGAACGCTTCCTCGCCAGCATGGGCATCTACGTGTTCAACCGCCAGGCGCTGCTGGAACTGATGGACAACAACCTCGGCGACTTCGGCAAGGACATCATCCCGCTGGCCATTGAGAAGTACAAGGTCTACAGCTACATCTTCAACGGCTACTGGAAGGACATCGGCACCATTGGAACGTTCTGGGAAGCCAACCTGTCGCTCACCGACATCCTGCCCGAGTACAGCCTCTACGACCAGGACGCGCCCACCTACACCCACTCCCGCTACCTGCCGCCCACCAAAATTAATTGCTGTGACCTGGTGCGCTGCCTGATGGCGGACGGGTGCATCATTTCCGGGCACCGCATCCTGCACTCGATCATCGGCATTCGCGCGCGGATCGGCGACGGGTCCGTCATCGAACATTCGGTGATCATGGGCTGCGACTACTACGAAAGCCAGCCGCCGCCCGGCGTGCCGCCCATGGGCGTGGGCCGCGACTGCTTCATCCGCAACGCGATCGTCGACAAGAACGCGCGGATCGGCGACGGCGCTTACATTACGCCCGACGGCAAGGAAGACGAGACCGTCACGGACCTGTACTCGGTGCACGACGGCATCATCGTGATCCCCAAGAACGCCGTGATCCCCGCCGGCACCAAGCTGTAGGTGCGGTGCGCCATCGGCGCCGCCTGGGCGGGGCGGCTACAAGCGTAGTTGGACGCGGCGATCGTTTCTGGTTGTAGCCCCGGCGCTGTGTCGCCGGGTCTTGGGCTGGTGGGCTCGGCGGCCAGAGCTGATGCCAATGATTATACGAGCGGGCAACCGCGATACCTGCACCGCCTCTGTCTTGCCAAACGGGATGGGAATGCTATTTACGCGAAGTTGACGTTGTTCTGCAGTCCACTCACTCCAGCCATACGCAGCAAGCGGAGCAGCCGGGAACATTCGGCAATCCTGCTTTTGCGACGGATTAGAACAATGAGGCCGGCATGGTTGCATTCGCGAGCCAGATTCAGAAAGTCGTCCCGGTTGCAGGTGACCAAGACCAGAGTTTGTCGTGTGGCATGACCAAACACCACGGAGTCGGGTGCGCTTGGCGACAGAACATTCCTGACTAGCACCACGTTGTGACCAGCCTGCGCAAGGACGCGGCCGACATCCGCCGGAACGTCGTGATCCAACAGGAAGTTCAAGCCGGACGATCCGCCATTTGTTCGGCCACGGCCAGGTCTATTTCCGCCTTATGGTCCTCGTAGTAGGCCAAGCACTCGTAAACCTGGGACCTGGTAATGTCTGGAAAGCTCTTAACAGCATCATCAATCGTGGCCCCGTTGAGAATCAGGCCAGCAACATCATGTACACCAATCCGGGTGCCGACAAGCACCGGCCGGCCTGACCGCACCCCCGGAATTGTTACAATATAGCGATACGTTGGCTCAACAATGGCGCTCATTTTTCACCTTTTCTTTGTGCCAAGTACACAACATCCCTTGAGCTCAAGGTACGACCAGCCGGTTGCTTTGTCAAACAGGCTTACCGCGATTCTGGCAGGAACCCCTATCGGGATCTGTTGTTGTCCGGCTGGGCATTATTTTGGCACATGCCGGCGCCGGGACAGATCAGTGCACAGGGGCGAATTCCAGTGTAGTTGGCCAGGGCGACGATGTGTTCCGCGGAGGGGCACCGGCGGCCAAGGGGGTGTTGGCGGCCCGTTATTCCGTATCACTGAATATCCGCGCGTTCTCTTCGCCGAAAGCCAACGCGGGATGAGGCACAGCGTACATTCGCGCAGCCACCGCTTCAAGCGCCTTCCGGACGTCCGCGACTTCGCCCCGCTCCAGCCTGTCGGCCAGATGCACGAGGGACGAGGCAATAAGGTGATTACCTTTTCCCTGAAACATCACCGTTTGCATTTCGTTGAACGCGATCAGCAAGCAAGCCGCGACCGCCACAGACCATCGCAACTTTTTTAGGCTAGTAAACTCCTGTGCCAACCAGATGAAAGCGGCGATAGCATACATGCCTTCCTCCTCCTGAATCTTTTCAGCATCAAGCCGCCGGCTTCTGAGCGGCGGCCTTGTGGTGCATCCCCGGCGCGCGCGGCAGGCGCAGGATGTAGTTGTGCTTGAGGCGCATCAGGCGCCAGGGGTTGTCGCCGGCGCGCACCGCCCGGTAGCCCCAGATCTGGTCGGCCACGGCGGTGGTGAAGCCGGTGGCGGGCAGGATCGCTTCCGCGGTGCGGCCGCACACCGCCCAGGGCAGGCACACCTGGCGGATGGCCTGTGGGCCGAGCCGGGCGCATAGCACGTCCCGCGCATGAACCAGTTCAAACCGGATGGCGGCCGTGCGCTCGTCCGCAGTTTCCCGCCGGCCGCCGCCAGCCAGGCGCCGCAACTCAGCTTCCCAGTCCGGCCGGCGGAAGTAGTCTGCGCCGCCTTGCGCCGCGACGTGCTCCAGGCACCGCGCGCGACCGGCCGGATCGTCCAGCCAGCGCCAGGCATCGGACATCCGCGACCGCGTGGGGTACAGCGGGCAGCCCAGCATCGTGGCGTCCGCGAACTGCGGGGTCGCGCCCAATGCGAGCGCCGGCCACGACAGCGCGGGCAGGTCTGTGCCAGGTGCCACGAAGCCGGTGATGTCCGGTGCGCAAAACACCATGGCGTGGGCGTGGGTGTGGGCTTGCACGTCCACGACGCCGGATGCGGCCAGGGCCTTGAGTTCCGGCCAGGTGGCGAAAGGGGATCCCGCCGGTGCCGCGCCCTGCGGCCGTACGGCGGGGGCCTCGGCCACGCGGCCGGGAATGGCATAGGCAATCGCGGTCATGCCATACCGCTGCAACAGCGGCGCAACCACGGTCCAGAGGCTGGCCCAGGCGTCGTCGAAACACAGCGCCACCTTGTCCGGCCCGGGATGAACTCCCTTGCGCACCAGGTCGGTCATGGCCCCGGACGTGATGGTGTGGTAGCCGCGCTCCGCCAGGTGGCGCAAGTAAGGGTCCAGGTATTCCGCGGTGACATCATGAAAATGGAATACCGGCACGCTGGGGTTCAGGCCGCCGCCCCAGACAAAACGCGGGTAGCGGCCGAAAGCCACGTCCAGCACGGCGCGCCAGGGGGATTTGCGCTCCTGGAATGGCGGCCGGAACGTCATGGCGGTGCGCGCTCCGCCGGCGGCGCAGCCAGCCAGCCTTCAGCCAGTACGCGGCGCGCCACGGTGTCCGCGGCCAGGTCCTGGCCACGGTCATTCCAATGGTCGTCGCCGCCGTGGAAGTACAGCGCATCGGCGCCGGCCTGCTCGAACAGGGGCCACAGGTCCACGAACGGAAACTTGTTGGCGGAGGACAAGCCCACCAGCACGCTGCTCAGCCGCGGGCGCTGGTAATCGGGATAGATTGCGGCGTCCACCTGGTAGTCGTAGTTGGTGCAGAGGTCGATGGGCGAGGGCACGAGTACCAGCAGCCACGGCACGCCCGCGGCCGCGGCGGCGTCCCGGCTCACGCGCAAGGCGGCCACCATGAGCCGCAGCTTCAAGGCCGAAGCCGCGGTCCCCGGCTCCACGGCCAGGTCCGCGTCGTAGTGGTCGACCAGGGCATTGAGCACGGCCGTGGTGTTGGTCTGGTAGTCGCGGTATTCGGCATGGCAATCGTCCAGCGACTCCATGACATAGCTGTAGTTGACGTCCTTGCGCGGATGGGAATATTTTTTGTACTTCAGGTTCTTGACGCGCTTGACCACCTTGCGGATGAAGTTCCGGAACGCGTTCGCCAGGCGCAGGCCGCGCTGGGCGCCCGGGTCGGCGGCGGCGCGCATCTCGGCCGCGAGCGGCGGGCTTAGCTGCGCGGGCTGCCACGCGGAGCGGCCGTCCGCGTCAAGGCGCAGGAGCTTGTTGCGGACCAGGTCGCCGTAGTCGTTGTCCACGAACACGCATTGAACCACCGCGTCCGGTTTGAGTTTCGGCAGGTCATGGGCCAGCCGCAAGGCCACCTGGTCCGGCCCGTAGCCGTTGACCCCCGCGTTGATCACGTCCACGCCCGTCGTCACGGCGCTGCCCAGGTGCGCTTGCAGCCGCGTGGCAAAAGTGTTCTCTTCCCGCGAATACTCGCCGGCCACCATGGAATCCCCGTACACGACCACGCGCAGGCGGTTGGTCAGGGTCTCCAGTTCGGGCCCGCGGTACCCGGCGCGGTTGATGGCCACGGGAATCCGGGCGCCGCCGTTGACCGGCTTGCGGAAGAAAACTTTCTGCGCGCCGGGGATGTATTCGTACAGGAGCACCGGGTGCGGCCGCAGCACCGTGGGCCGGAACGGGAACAGGCGGCGGTACGCCATCTCGGCCAGCGCCAGCATCAGCGCGGCCGCGACCAGCAGCGCCGAAAGTCGAAATGCCCACGGTTTCCAGCCCGATGTTTTCATATTGGTTTTTTTGCGATTTTTCAGGATAGTATAGGAAACAGCCGCAAGGCAAACAATCCCGGGAGCGTGGCATGAAAGTAATGAACGGCCTTTTGATGCTGGCCATCCTTGGCTTGGCGATTTACTGGTTTTTCTGGGTGCGGGGCCGACCGGCCGAACCCGCCTCTGCGCCCGTCAAGGTTTTTGTCACGGCCACGCCGGTCGCCCGGGCGCCGACAACCCAGCCGGCGCCGATGGCCGTGGTGCCTGCCGCGACCCCCGTAGCCGCGGCCACGCCGGAACCCGCGCCCACGCCGACCATGGTCCTGCCGCCGGGCAAAACCATCATCGGCTATGTCAGCCCGCTCACCAACATCATCAAGAACCTGCGCGACGAGGACGTCATCATGACGCCCGCCCAGGTCTTCCCGGTCATCGGCGAGACCAACCTGCTGTACCAGGTGCTGTACCAGCCGCCCGGCAAAGCGCGGCCGCTGACCACCTACATCACCAAGATTGATGCCCGCTTTATCTCGATCTATGAGTACGAGAAAAGCCGGCGGCCGGCCGCGGCCAAGGTGATCCCGTGACGGCGCGCGTGGCCACTTATGTGCCGGTGCTGTCGCCGCTGCACGACCGCCACGCCCTGCGGGAGCTTGAGCAGGCATGCCTGGAGCGCCTGGCGCCGCTGGGCCTGCAGGCCGCGGGCGTTGCGGACGCGGTCCCGGACGATGTCCTCATCTTCCTCGTCCTCAGCGGCGGCACCGAGCGTGAGATGGAGCGCTTGCGCCTGCAATGGGATCCTGCGGGAACCCGGCCGGTCTGGTTGCTGGCCATCCCCCTGCACAACTCGCTGGCCGCGGCGCTCGAGTTCCTGGCCGCGCGGCGCGATCGCGGCCAGCCGGGGCGCGTGTTTTACCTGCCCCTGGATGGCGGCGCGCCGGCGGACCTGGCGGAAGCCCTGCGCGTGGTGCAGGCGTGGCGCGGCATGCGCCACGCGCGCCTGGGACTGGTCGGCGCGCCGTCGGATTGGCTGCTGACCTCCGGCCAGGACGACGCCTTGATCCGCGCGGCATGGGGCCCGGCCATGGTCCATATCCCGATCGACGAATGCCTGCGCCTGTACGACGGCGCAGCCGGCCAACCGGCCGCGGCCGCGGCCGCCGCCTGGCGCGATCTGGCCACGGCCTGCCGCGAACCCACGGCGGACGATCTTGCCAAGTCCCGGCGCATGCTGGACGCGCTCGCCGCCCTGGTGCAACAGCACCGGCTCGACGCCCTGACCATCCGCTGTTTCGACCTGCTCGGCGCGCGCGATGTCACCGCCTGCCTGGCCCTGGCCCAGCTCAACACCGACGGCCTGCCGGCCGGCTGCGAGGGCGACTTGCCCAGCGCGCTGGGCATGCTGTGGGCCCGGCTCCTGCTGGGCGCCTCCGCCTGGATGGCCAACCCGTCGCGGCTTGACCCGGACAAGTCGCTGTTGACCGTGGCGCATTGCACCATCCCGCTGGACATGGTTTCCGGCCACGGCCTGCGGTCTCATTTTGAATCCGGCCGCTGCGCGGCCGTGGCCGGCCAGCTGGCGGCAGACGAGGTTACGGTGTTCCGCCTCGGCGGCTCCCGGCTGGACGAGTACTGGGTCACGCAGGGACGCGTGGTGGAACGCGGCCGTGACGAGCAGTTGTGCCGCACCCAGGCCACGCTCCAGCTGGACGAGCCCGGGGCCATTCCCCGGATCCTGGCGCGCCCGCTGGGCAACCACTTGCTGGTGGTGGCTGGCCGGCACGCGGCGTTCCTGCGCCGCGCCTTTGAGCTGCTGGGCGAGTTGCGCGGCTGAGCCGGCATCCGTCCGGCCCGGTTCGTTTCCGCTTTACCCCCGGGGGCCGGCGTGGCATGGATCATCTGCAAGCGGAACGAATCCGTTCCGCGCAAAAGGAAACTGAGATGGAATCTTTTGACGTGGTCGTGATCGGCGCGGGACCCGGCGGGTACCCGGCCGCCATCCGCGCCGCGCAGCTCGGCGCCCGCGTGGCCCTGGTGGAACAGGCGGAGCTTGGCGGCACCTGCCTTAACCGGGGCTGCATCCCCACCAAGGCGCTCATCGCCGGCGCGGACCTGCTGCAGCACATGCGCGCGGCCGGCGAACTCGGGATCCGCACCGGCGCGGTCTCCGCCGACTACGCCGCCATGGCGCAGCGCAAGGAGGCCGTAGTGGCCAAGCTGCGGCTGGGCATCAAAAACCTTCTGCAGGGCAACAAGGTCCAGGTGTTCACCGGCCGCGCGGCGTTCACCAGCGCCACCGGAATCCAGGTGGCCGCGGCCGGCGGCGCGCCCGTGGATATCGCGTTCAGCAAGGCCATCATCGCCACCGGCTCGGTCCCGGTGTGGCCGGACGCCATGCCCCGTTCCCCGCGGGTCATGGACAGCACCGCCTTTCTCGCGCTGACCGCGCTGCCGCCGGACCTGATCGTGCTGGGCGGCGGGTACATCGGCTGCGAGCTGGCCTGCCTGGCCGCCGCCCTGGGCGCCAAGGTGACGGTCGTGGAGTTGCTCGAGGACGTCCTGCTGCTGCTGGACCCGGACGCGCGGCGCGAAATCCGGCGCAGCATGGAGAAGAACCTGGGGATCACGGTCATGACCGGCCATGCGCTCGAGAACCTCAACGCCACGGAGACCGGCGTGTCCGGCCAGGTGGCGGGCCAGCCCATCCAGGCCCACAGCCTGCTGGCCGCCCTCGGCCGCCGGCCGTTCACCGCCGGCCTGGACCTTGACCAGGCGGGCTTGAAAACCGATGCGCGCGGGTTTGTGCCGGTGGACGAGCTCAACCGGACCGCCGTGGCCAACGTGTACGCCGTGGGCGACTGTAACGGCGGGCCGCAGCTGGCGCACGCGGCGACCGCGCAAGGCCTGGTCGCCGCGGAGCACGCCTGCGGCCAGACGCCGGCCCCCAACGAGCGCCTGGTGCCGGGCGTGATCTTCACCCTGCCCGAGGCGGCCGTGGTGGGCTTGACCGAGCAGGCAGCGGCGCGGCAGAACCAGGCCGTGGCCACCGGGAAATTCATGTTCGGCGGGCTGGGCCGGGCCCTGGCGGCCCATGCGACGCAGGGCTTCGTCAAGTGGGTGGCGGACGCGCAAACCCGCCGCCTGCTGGGCGCCGCGGCCGTGGGGCCGCACGCCACGGACCTGATTGCCGAAGCCACGCTGGCCATCCGCCAGGGCCTGACCGCCCACGACCTGGGCCGCGTCGTGCACGCCCACCCCACCTTCAACGAAGCCTGGATGGAGGCCGCCCACGCCGTGGACGGCGCCTGCATCCATGCCGCGCCACGACCGCGCAGGGCCTGACGCCATGCAAATTCCCCGGCAGGAACTGGCAGAGTACGGCCGCAAAATCGCCCAGCGCGGGCTGACCGCCGGCGCCGGCGGCAACCTCAGCGTGCGCGACGCGCGCATGCTCTGGATCAAGCCCAGCGGCATGGCCATGGAAGAGCTGACGGGCCGCGACATGTCCGGCCTGGACCTGGCCACCGGCCGGCTGATCGAGGGCCAGCGGCCCAGCTCGGAATGGCCGTTGCACGTGGCGGTGTACAAGGCGCGGCCGGACATCCTGGCCGTTTTCCACACGCATTCGCCGTGGGCGTCCGGGGTGGTCACCAGCACCGCGGACGTGTGCCCGATGTTCGCGGAGGTGGTCAACGATCTCGGCCGGATCGCGGTCGTGCCTTACATCACGCCCGGGGGCCAGGACTTGGCGCGGGCCGTGGCGGACGCGGCGCGCGACCACGACACGATCTTCATGGTCAACCACGGGGTTGTGGCCCTGGGCCGGACCATGAAGCAGGCCTATTACCGCTGCTGCGTAGCCGAAGACGCGGCGCGCTCGCTGGTGGCGGCCCGGCTCGTCGGCCAGCCGTGTTTCCTGACCGAGGCGCAGATCGCCGAACTGCGGGGGCTGGAAGTGGCCGCCTACCGGACGGCCGTGGCCGAAGGCCGCGCCTGAGGCGGCGCGCCGCTCAGCGGAACTGGGCGAGGAACCGGACGTCGTTCTCGTACCACAGGCGGATGTCGGGCACGCCGTAGAGCACCATGGCAATGCGCTCAATGCCCATGCCGAACGCGTAGCCGGTCACCTGCTCGGGGTCGTAGCCCACGGCGCGGAACACGTTGGGGTCCACCATCCCGGCGCCGGCGATCTCGATCCATCCGCTGTGCTTGCACAGCCGGCAGCCGGCGCCGTGGCACAGGTGGCACGAGAAGTCCACCTCCACGCTGGGCTCGGTGAACGGAAAGAAGTGCGCGCGAAACCGGGTCTTGATGTCCGGTCCCATGAGCTGCCGCGCAAAGTAGGCCAAATCGCCCTTGAGGTCGGCCATGGAGACCTGGCGGTCCACGTACAGGCCTTCGATCTGGTGGAAGTTGGCGCTGTGGGTGGCGTCGGTCGTGTCGCGGCGGTAGCACCGGCCCGGGGCCACGATGCGCACCGGGGGCGAATGTTGTTCCATGTAGCGCACCTGGACCGGCGAGGTCTGGGTGCGCAGCAGGCGGCCGTCGTCCAGGTAAAAAGTGTCCTGGATGTCGCGCGACGGATGGTCGGCCGGCGTGTTGAGCGCGTCGAAGTTGTGGTACTCGGTCTCGATGTCCGGCCCCTCGGCCACGGTGAACCCGAGCGCGCGGAAGATCGCCACCACTTCCTCGATGATCTGGTTCACCGGGTGGCGCCCGCCCAGGGCCGGCCAGCGGCCGGGCAGCGTGGGGTCCAGCGTTTCGGCCGGCGCCGCCGCGGCCTGGGTGGCCAAAGCGTCCTGGCGGCTTTTCAAGGCCGTTTGCAGGCCGTTTTTCAGCTCGTTGGCCAGGCGTCCCAGCTCGGGCCGCGCGTCCGGCGGGGCCTCCTTGAGCCCCTGCATGATCTCCGGCAGGCGTCCCTTGCGTCCAAGATACTTGATGCGGACGGCTTCCAGCGCGCCGGCGTCCGCGGCGGCCGCGGCTTCGCGCAGCGCCTCGTCTTTCAGCTCTCTAAGATCCTCGATTCTCATGGCTGGCCCGAATCATGCCGCGGGTTTGCCGATAAAGCGAGGCTAAAAACGGACACGGGATGGGCCGGGGGTGGGCGAAGGGTGCGGGGGCGTTGCTGCCGCGTGGGGGGGGGCAAGCCGGCCGATGCGCTTGCGCGGCGTGCGGCTGGCAGCTCAGGTCTGCGCTGACCCCGCGCCGCCGTGGCCATCAAAGTACTGGCTGGCATAGTGGATATTCCAATCCACCATGGCCCGGTCCCAGTCCCGGCCCGCGGCCGCATGCGCACATCCCGGGAGCTCGCGCCGTTCCACCTCGCGCTCGATCTCGCGGCAATATTTTACCAGCCGGAACTGCTCCAGCCAGATATCGTTGTGTTGCGCCGTATTCATAACAACTTGACTGGTAGCACAACCCATGCCATAGCGTGTTTCGACGCGGTTGTGGTTGTGATTGGCCCGGGCTGGTTACTTGTCGCCATCCCGTGGCGTCGCCGGTGGCGGCATGGACCTTTCTTGCCATGCAGTGGCGGTGACGCGAGTTCCGGCCGGCGGAAGTTTATGACCTGGAGGTGAACGATGAACTATAAAAAAGCTCTGGTTCGGGTTTCCGTCTTCCTGGCGTTGGCCTCGGCCCTCGCGGCCGGGTCGGCCACCAACCGGGGCATCGTGGTCCTGCAACCGATCGAACCTCCGCGCCTCCGATTTGCGGTGCTCGTGCCGGAGGTCACCCAAACCTACACCCAGCGGTACCATTCCCACGACACCCAGGCCGGCCTGGCGCAGAACATCCTCCTGGCCGCCTTGCGCAACGCTGGGTATGACGTGATCGCGCTGGAGCCGGATGGGGCCGGCGGGGGCGTGGACGCGGCCCGGCGGCGCGCGGCCATGCAGCGGGCCGACTACCTGGTGTACGGCCAGGCCTCGGCCGCGCAGATCCTGAGCAGCCAGGCAGTGACGCTCGACAGCGTCCGCTCCGCCACCACGATCGAGGCGCAGATCGTGGACGTGAAGAGCGGCCGCATCGAGTACGCCGAGAACGCCAGCTCCACGGGCACCGCCCGCGAAAACGTCAACCAGGCCGCCGGCGCCCTCGAAGACGCCGCCCGCCGCCTGGCGCGCAAGGTCCTCAACGATGCCGACGACCTGGCCCAGCGCGCCGCCGACCAGGCGCCCCAGCGCGTGTTCACCCCGCCGCGCCGCGGCTCCGGAGCGGATGTTCGGTGAGCACCCCTGCGGCGCCCGATTTCAGCGCCCTCACCCCGGACGCGGTGATCAACGCCGTGGAGGCGGCCTTGGGCGTTGCCTGCACCAACCTGTGCCGGCCGCTCAACAGCTACATCAACCGGGTCTACGAGGTCGGGCTGGACGCGGGCGGCTTCGTGGTGGCCAAGTTCTACCGGCCCGGCCGCTGGAGCCGGGCGGCGCTGCAGGACGAGCTCGATTTCCTGCACGAGTTGCATGCGGCCGAGGTCCCGGTCGTGCCGCCGTTGCCCGGGCCGGATGGCGCCCTGCTGCACGACTTCGCCGGCGCAAGCTTCGCCGTGTTCCCCAAGCGCGGTGGCCGGCCGCTGGACGAGCCGGCGGCCAACGACTGGGTCCACCTTGGCCGCCTGATCGCACGCCTGCATGCCGTGGGCGCGCAACGCGCACCCCGCGACCGGATCCGCCTGCACCCGCAGCACTCGACCCGCGCGCACCTGGAGTTCATCTTGGGTTCCGGAACCGTGGCGTCCCAGTACCGCCACGCCTATGAGGACGCGGTTCTGGAACTGGCGGCCGCCATCGCGCCGCTGTTCGCGGACGTGGACTCGTTGCGCCTGCATGCCGACTGCCACCGCGGCAATATTCTGCATCGGCCCGGCGAGGGGTTCCACCTGCTGGATTTCGACGACATGGCCGTGGGCCCCGCCGTGCAGGACCTGTGGCTGATGCTGCCGGACCGGCTGGCTGCGGCACGCACGGAGGCGGACCTCCTGCTCGAGGGGTACGAGACGTTTCTCGACTTCGACCGCGCCACGTTGCGGCTGATCGAGCCGCTGCGCGCTATGCGCTTCATCCACTACACGGCCTGGTGCGCGCGCCAGAAGGCGGATGGCGGATTCGCGCGCCTGGCGCCCGACTGGGGCGCCTGCGACTTCTGGCGGCAAGAGCTGGCAGACCTCGCGAAGCAGCGCCAGGAAATCCGCGACGCGGCGGGCGTGTAACTGGGCTTCCCTTCCGCGCGGGCTTCTGGTACACTTTTCCGCCCTTGTTTTCAGAACGGAGCTGCATGTACAGGACAAAAATACGAAACGTGGCGATTATTGCACACGTTGACCATGGCAAGACCACCCTGGTGGACCAGTTGTTCCAGCAGAGCGGGACCTTCCGCGACAACGAGCAAGTCACCGAGCGGATGATGGACAACATGGATCTCGAGCGCGAACGCGGCATCACCATCCGGGCCAAGAACGGCACGCTGCGCTACCATGACTATACCATCAACATCATTGACACCCCGGGCCATGCCGATTTTGGCGGCGAGGTGGAGCGCGTGCTGTCCATGGCCGACGGCGCGCTGCTCCTTGTGGACGCCAAGGAAGGCCCGATGCCGCAGACCTATTTCGTCTTGAAAAAAGCCCTGGCGCGCCACCTGCCCCTGGTCCTGGTGGTCAACAAAATCGACAAGCCGGCCGCCCGGCCGCACTGGGTGGTGGACCAGGTGTTTGACCTGTTCGCCGCGCTGGATGCGCCGCACGAGATCCTCGACTTCCACGTGGTCTACGCCTCGGCGCGGGACGGGCATGCGTGCATCGACCCGGCGCACCACGGCAAGGACATGCAGCCGCTGTTCGACGCGATCCTGAAATACATCCCGCCGCCCAAGGGGTCGCCCACCGCGTCGCTCCAGATGCAGGTGGCGAGCATCGACCACTCCACGTTTCTCGGCCGGTTGGGCATCGGCAAGATCACCGCCGGCCGGGTGGTGCCCAACCAGCCCGCCCTGCTCGCGCGCGGCGACCGCACCATCGCCACCGGCCGGATCACCAAGATCTACCGCTACGAGCGCACCCGCAAGGTGGAGGCCGCGCAGGCCGAGGCGGGCGACATCGTCGCCATCGCCGGTTTCGAAGAGGTGCTGGTGGGCGATACGTACACCGACCCGGAAAACCCGCGCCCTATGCCGCAACTGCCTGTGGATCCGCCCACGGTGTGCATGAACTTTTTACCGAACAACTCCCCGTTCGCCGGCCAGGAAGGCACGTACTCCTCCAGCAAGCACTTGGCCGAGCGGCTGTGCCACGAGGCGCTATGCGACGTGGCCCTCCTGGTCGAGGAGCTGCCCGAAGGCGGCGGATTCAAGGTGTCCGGCCGCGGCGAGCTGCACATTTCCATCAAGGTGGAAACCATGCGGCGCGAGGGGTTCGAGTTCCAGGTGTCCAGCCCCCACGTCATCCTGAAGGAGGAAAACGGCGTGCTCCTGGAGCCGTACGAGGAGGTTACCGTGGACGTGCCGGAAACCTACCTTGGCGCGGTGATCGAGAAGCTCGGTACGCGCAAAGGCCAGATGCAGGCCATGACCCAGGAGGCGGGCATGGTGCGGCTGCGCTACATCATCCCCACCCGCGGCCTGTTCGGGTTCAAGAGCGAGTTCATGTCCGACACCAAGGGCATGGGCGTGCTGAACTATATTTTTTACGGATACGACCAGCATGTCGGCGACATGCGCAACCGCCGCAACGGCGTGCTCGTGAGCAAGGATAACTGCACCATCGTGGCGTACGCCCTGTTCAACCTGCAAAACCGCGGCGCCCTGTTCCTGGGGCCGGGCGAACGCGTGTACCGCGGCCAGATCGTTGGGGCGCATTGTCGCGGCAACGACCTCGTGGTCAACCCCGGCAAGGGCAAGCAGCTGACCAATGTGCGCGCCGCCGGTTCCGACGAGAACATTATCCTTACCCCGCCGACCCGGATGAGCCTCGAGGAGTGTATCGCCTACATCAACGACGATGAGCTAGTCGAGGTCACCCCCAAGAGCATCCGCCTGCGCAAACGGGAAATGAAAAAATAACTCGCGGCGCGCGCGGACGGAGGATTTCATCGGGGGCGTTGTCGTAATCGTAGTCGTTGTCGCCATCGTTGTCGTAATCGTTGTCGTAGTCGTTGTCGTTGTCGTTCTCGTTGTCGTAGTCGTTGTCGTTGTCGTTCTCGTGAACGTGGTCGTGAATGTGTACGAGAACGCGGACGTGAACGAGTTGTTTCCTGGTTCCATCTGCTCTTTTCAGGGGGGGGGGACCGTCAGCCGGCCGGATCATGCCGCCGGGGCCGCCGCGCCAGCCCCAGCAGCCCGCACGCGGCCTGGATGTCCGCCCCCCCGCTGTAGCGCCGGGCCACGGGCGCGCCCTGATGATGCCGCAGCGCGTCGCGGAACGCCGCCAGCTCATCCGCCGCCGGCGGCTGGAACCGGCCGGACGGATCGTTCACGTCGATCAGGTCGATTTTCACCGGCAGGCCCTGCACTAGGGCGGCCAGTTGCCGCGCATCGTCCTCCCGCGTGTTGTACCCGCTGATCATCGGCCAGGCCAGCGTCACCCGGCCCCCCATGGCGGCCTGATGATCGCGCAGCGCCGCGATGAGTTGCGGCAGGGGGTGGCGCTCTTCAATCGGCATGAGCGCCCGCCGCCGCGCAGAGTCCGCGGCCGCCAGCGTGACCACCAGCCGGTACGGCTGCCGGTCGGCAGTGAAGTGAGCGATGCCGGGCACGATGCCGGCGGTGGAGATGCTGATGGCCTTGGCCGCGATGGCCAGGCCGCACGGCGCGGCCATGATCCCGGCCGCGCGCATCACCGCCTCGTAGTTGAGCAGCGGTTCGCCCATGCCCATGAACACCACGCCCCGCACCGGGAGCTCAGCGTCGGCGCGGATCGCGGCCACCTGGTCGACCATCTCCCACGCGGCCAGGTTGCGCACCAACCCCATGCGGCCCGTGCAGCAGAAGGCGCATCCCAGGGCACAGCCCACCTGCGAGCTGACGCAAACCACGCACTTGCGGTCATCGTCGCGGTGCACCAGGGGAATGCAAACCGCCTCGAACGGTTCCGCCTCGGCGCCACGGAACAGGTACCGCGCAAATCCGTCCCGCGCCGACACGACCTTTTCCAACCGTTCGAGATGCGGCACCGCGGCCAGCTCGCGGACACGGTCCAGAACGCGATGGGAAACCTCCGGCAAGGCGGCCGGGACGGCACCCTCGCGCAGGGCTGCGGCCTGCAATCGCCGGGCCGTGCGCGCGGTCACGCCGGCCTGGGCCAGGCGCGCATGGATTTCCGCGGCGGGCAGATCGTTCAGGAAAACCCGTCCGGTCGCGGACCAGTCGCGACCCTCGTTGCTTGCGTCCATGGCCTGCCACTATGCATGCCCGCAGTCCTTGATACAAGCCGCGCTCCCGTCAAAACGACGGGCAAACAGGCCGGCGCTGACGCTTTTTTTGAATCACCGCTTGCCCTGGGCCGTTGGGGCGGGTATACATATCTTTGTAGTAAACCCTTTCGGGGCGTAGCGCAGACTGGTAGCGCGTTTGCTTGGGGTGCAAAAGGTCACGAGTTCAAATCTCGTCGCCCCGACCACTTTTGCAGG
>CAZAYP010000028.1:0-63314 GCA_964489425.1 uncultured Verrucomicrobiota bacterium
CGACCGATGTCGTCACGCTTCCGTACAAGGTGGACCTGCTGTTGCGAGAGCCGCAGCGCCTTGCCGGAATGCGGGATCGGATGAAGCAACTGGCGCAACCGCGGGCGGCCTATACGATCCTCGATACCATGCTCGGAGCCCGGCCCGGGATCACTTGAAATGAAATACAAGTTCGCGGTCCGGCCGGCATGCTGCGCCGACCCGCGAAAGAGTAGGCGCGACTCGACACTGATCTTGCCCCGATAATTCGGACACCTGGAGCGAAGCAATTTCGTGTGTTATGCGACAAGTTTCTTCTCATAGTCAAGCGGCGAACAGCCGAGCGCATTGGCAACCCATGAGCGCTCGGTAGTCGGCGGGCCAGTTGGGAAGGGGCGTGCGAAACGGCGCGGCGCAACCCCCGACATCCGTAGACCAAGCGCCTGAGGCTACCGGACGATGACCGGCAGTGCGGGTGATGGCATGTGACCGTGCATCAAGTCGCCATTTTTCGGGGCCCAGGCAAAGGGGTGGCGGCTTGCGCTTGGGAACTGGGCTGTAACCGATCGAACGGACCGGGTCAGGTTATGAAGGCCTTCGGCCGCTGGAGCCAGGCCAGGGCCTTATTCAGGCCGTTGAAGGAGCAACAGCGGAAGAGTTCGGGCAGACACCGGGCATCCTTTTGCAGGCGGGTACCCTGGGCATTGATTTCGCACAGGAAAATGGCCAACTGCCGGAAGGCCACCAGGACCCGGGCGGCATTATGGTTGCGGACCTGGCAGGTGTCTTCGCGAAACGACTTGTCGCGCCGGGCGTGGGCCTTGCACTCAATGCCCCAATGCGTGCGAAAGGTGCTCAAGACCCGCTGCGCATGGGCTTGCGGATCGGCGAGCATGAGCGCGGCCGTGATTCCATCGGCGATTTCTTCGGAGGCGCGCGTCACCCGGTCGGTGGGTTCCACGATCCGGCGCACGGCGAACACCTGCCGGGCAAAAGCGAATCCGATCGGTTGAGCCTCCACGGCAGCCAGCGGTGGCTGCCAAAGGGGGAAATTGAACCACGGATGCACACGGATTAACACGGATATTCCAAGGGCATCCGATGCCTGCACCGATTCACATCCGCGTCCATTCGCGTCCATCCGTGGTTGTTTCTCTTCTTCGGTTCGCGCCTGTTGGTCGAAATCCAGGCAGCCGCTTGGCGGATGGGCCAGGATTCGATTTTGCCCTGTCCTGGAGCCGCCGAAATCAGGTCAGAATCATTCTACCACGAAGGTCACGAAGACCACGAAGAAGACCGGGATCCGCCCCGTAATCCTGATATCTCCAACTGGCCCTGTTTCTTGCATCTCCGGTTCATCCTGGCAGGCTTTCTGACTCTGCCGCTGTGATCTTCGTGACCTTCGTGGTGCTACATCTGCTCCGGGAATCAGATGAGCCGGAAAAGATCGACCCTGGCCGCGTGGGTTGGTAGTATTGGACGCATTATGACTATCCAAGACATATTCAGGAAAACCCCTTTGTTTGCCGACTTGAATGATGCGGAACTGGCGCTGATTGGCCGCGCGGCCGAGGAGCTGACCCTGGCCGAAGGCGACCGCCCGATTGAAGAGGGCTGCCCGCACAGCCGGCTGTACGTCATCACGGAAGGCCACGTGGAATTGCGCGGGCGCTCACAGACCGGGCAGGAGGCCACCCTGGCCGTACTCGGGCCGCAGGACACGTTCGGCGAGAACGCGCTTTCGGCGGCAGCGTCGCCGGTCACCGCGGAAGTCGTGCTGGGGCCCGCCCGAGTGATGGTGTTGCGCGGGGACGCGCTCCAGCGCCTGATCCGGGTATCCCCGGACATCGGCATTGGGTTGCTCCGGGCGGCTTTTGCGCGCATTCAGCGGCTACAGCGGATGGCCATCCTGCACGGCTGACGATGTCGGGGCGGCCGAAGACACGGCGGCACAGCGCCGTGGCTACAACCAGGCTACCGCGCGGCCGGAGCGTGCCGCCGCGTTGTCCACCACCCCAGCAGGACAAGTACGGCACCGCCCGCAACAACCCCGCCAACAAGCAACCAGCCTGACGTTGTCACCGATGCGGGCGGCGGCGTGGCATCCGGAATAGGAGTGGGCGTGGCGGTCTGGACCGGGTCCGGAGGCAGCACCGGGTACCAGGTCTCGGGCGGGATGTGCCGGGACCGTGAAATCAGGTCTATCACGCGCGGCTGGGTGACCTCGTCGCGGACAAGCCAGCCGGCGCCCGCGAAAATCACCGGGGTCAGGCGACGGTATACGGCCGGCACCTGGAAGTTGTGCGCCAACTCATCGTACAGGATTTGGGCGGCGCGCTTGCCAATATCGTGGGTTTCCACGCCCAGTCCGGGGACGGTCACGACCATATTGGTCAAGAGCACCGAGATCCGGGCGCAGTCATCGCAGCCCGGGTCCATGAAATACACCAGGCGCACCAACCCGGTCGCGCTGCTGCCGGGGCTCGCCGCCCGGGCTTGGACAACGCTGCCCGTGGCGCTGGGGACCAGCGACGCCGCGGGCCGGAAATGTTTTTCGATCGCGCGCCGACTGTCGAGGCTGATGCGGCCCTGGGCCAGGTAAGACAGCAGCGCCACGTAGTCGGGCGGCATGTCACGATACTGCTTTTCCATGACCGCGGCCACGCGTTCGCCGGCGGTTTCTTGATCCGGGTGGGTGGTGATGGCTGCCAACAACTCCCGCGCCGCCACGCGCTCCTTGCGCGAAAGCAAGGCCATCATGGCATCAAACCGCACGCGCGGCGCCGGGTCCCGCGCCAGGGTCCGGAGCACCGCCACCAACCGCGCGCGCGAATCGCCGCCAGCGGCGAGGCGCCGGAACACGTCCGGCGCAGTGCCGGGTACGGACCCGAAATGGGCTTCGTCAAAATAGTGCACCCACGGCGGTGGATTGGCCAGCAACACCGCGGGCACCCCGGCGCGGACGTATTCGGAGGGATCGTTGGCGGTCGCGGTCAGCGTCGCGCTCCACTGCACAGGATCCAGCCTGGCCATGGCGTGGCCGGCGGCCCGCCGCAACCAGGGGCTGTCTGCCCGCACATACGGTTGCACCTTGGCCACGGCGGTCCGATCGCCGCTGCTTTCCAGCAGCAGGAGGCCCAGGCTCTGCAACGCCGGGCGGGTTTCCTGGGCCAGGAGGTCGCCGGACCATTGCCGAAACAGGCGCCGGCCCGCCGGGGTCTGAGCGGCGCTGGCCAGGTCCGAGTTCCAGGCTTCGTGGGCCTGGAGCAGCGTATTGGTCGCCACGAGTTCCTCGAACAGCAGCGCCGGCCAAGCTTCCTTGTCGAGCACATCATAAATGGCGGCCACCGCGGCGGCGCGCACATCCGGCACGGGATCGCGCAACAGCTTGCGCATCAATTCCCGGGCGCGCGCGGTATTCACGGCGCCCAATCCGGAAGCCACCTGGTGCCGCTCCACCGCGCTCAACTCGTCCCAACGGGTGTCGATGATGGATAGGGCGTCTTCCTGGTGGAATCGCAGCAGCGCCAGGGCGGCCGCCAGTGACAGTTCCGGGTCGGTGGCCTGCAACAGCCCATGGGCCGCGTTCATCCAGGCGTTGCTCCCCGACGTATCGGCAGCCGGCGCCGCGGCGGCCCGGGGAGGGTCCGGGACGGTAAACGCCGCGAACAGGCGGGCCAGGTGGCCGGTGGCGGACGCGCCGGCGTCGGCCGCCAGCCGGTCCCAGGCCGACCAACTGGTATACGATGACTGGCGCATGTTGAGCGGCTGCACCACCTGCAGCACGGCCAGTTGGCGGGCGCGGGACGGGCCCTGCAACGCCAGGGCCACGATCGCCTGGTACGAGGACTGGCTCATGCCCCGGGAGGCCAGCAGGCGCAGCGCGGCGCAGGCGACATCGTCGTTGGCATGCGTGGCCAGCGCGGCGGCCAGCGGCAGGCCCTTGAGACCGTGCTCTGCCAAGCCTTGCAGCACGGCGAGCAGCACGGCAGCATCCTGCCCGGCGAGCGCCGCGGCAAACGAATCCGGCAAGTCCAGCTCCAAGCTGTCGTACGCGGCAATCACCGGGCCTTTCAAGGCATCGTCGTTGAGGAACAGGGCCTCCAGCTTGGGCGCAGCAGCCTTGCCTTGAATGGCCGCATAGGCAGACACGGCCTTGAATCGGACGAACGCCTCCTCGTCCTGCAGCAAAGCTTCTACGGGCGCGCGGCACTCGCGCAGGCGCATCTTCTCGGCGGCCTCCAGCGCGGCAGCCCGCACGCGCCAGCGCGGATCGGCCAGCAACCGGGCCACGGCATCCGGCTGGCCGCGGTATTCCAGCTTGACCAGGGCCTGCAGCGCAGCCACCACGACATCTTCGTGCGCGTGCTTCAATTGCGCCAGCAACAGCGGGGCCGCCGCCGGATCCGCGCTGCTTCCCAGGCCCCGGATAATCGCAATGGTTACGTCGAGGTCCGTCTCGCGGGCGGCGTGCTGGGACAGGATCGGGACCGCCGCCGCGCCGCTGGCCGCCAGCAACGCTTCGATGGCCGTTTCCCTGACCAGGGGTTCGTCATGCTGCAGGAACTCCGTGAGGATGGGCACGGCGGCCGGCCCGGCGCGGCTGATCTCCCACAAGGCTTTAAGTTGGCCATCGAGCGTGCCGAACACCAGGCGGTGGGCGAGCGCCGACGGGTCCGGCCCGGCGAGTTCCGGCATGGTCAGGGCATAGCGCACTTCCTGGATGCGGGCGCGGGCGCCCGGCGGCAGGTCCGGCCGGCTGGCCACAAGGTCTTGCAGGGCCTGGAGCGCGCCCCCGCCGCCCTGTTGCAGCATGCGCATGGCACGGGCACAGCGCTGGCGGTCATCCGCCACCAGTTCCTGCGCGTAGGCGTCCATCTGCGCGCGCGACAAGGCCGTGGCGGTGGGGGCATTCGTGGCCGGGCCGGCGGCCCACTGCCGCCACGCCTCCAAGGCGTCCGGGTCCGGCCACCAAGGATCAAACCCAAAGTCGCCGCCCGCTTCCGGCTCGAGACATTCCAGCGCACCCAACCGCACCGCCAGGCGTGGGTCCTGCAGGAGATCCACCAGGCGGGACCGGGGCAAGGCGTGGCCGGCCCGGATCCAATCCTGGAGCGCCGGGCGCACGTCCGGCTCCCCAAGCGCCGCGAGCAGCACCGGCCACTGGTCCGCGGGGATGGTGTCCTGATCGAGCAGATCCAAGACATCCGGCGCGGCCCGGTCCTGGGGCGCGGCGGCGCTGCCGCCCACGCTGGCGCGCAGCAGGTCGAGCATGTCGGCCCGGCCCAGGTACCCCACGTGCCGCCGCCGTTCCCGGCCGTCCGCCGCCAGGACGATGATCGTGGGCAATCCTTGCAGGCGCAGGGCCACATCGAGGCCTGGCTGGCGGCTGACATCGAGTTCCACAAGGGTAAACCCGCGCAACTGTTCGACGACGTCCGCATCCGCCAGCGTGACTGCCTTGAGCTGCCGGCAGTAACGGCAATCCGGCGACGTGGCCAGCGCCAGCACCGGACGGTCATGCGCGGCGGCATCCAGCAGCGCATCGTCGAGATCGTTCAGCCAACGCAACGGTTGCGGGAGCACCGCGGCCGGGCCAGCAGGCGCGCTGGGGGCCGCCGGGGGGGCCTCAGACGGGAGCGTGGGCCGGGTCACGGCGGCTTGCGCGGTCCCCAATGTCATGAGGACGACCACGACAATCTTCAAGTATCTCTCACGGAGACACGGAGAGCACAGAGAAAATAGGTTATTAAACGTGGTTGTCATTGAATCATATGGGTTGATCTACAGCCCGATCTGCTCCGCGTTCTCCGTGCCTCCGTGAGATGATATCATTCTGTTCTCTTCAGGTTCAGTGCAACAGCGCATACACCAGGATGTTCATGTTGATTTCCATGGAATTTGAAATCTCGTTGCCGCCGCAACAGCAGCAGCCTTCGGTGTGCGCCGTATCGTTGAGGCCGTTCGCCGAATACACCAGCACCAGCTTGCCGTTCAGTTCCAGCCCCTCCAGGCTGGCGGGTTCGCCCGGGTGCCAGAGCTTGATGGTGTCCACGGCCCGCACGGTCCGGAACAGCGCGTGATCCGCCAGGATTTTCTTCAAGGCGTCCTTGCCGAACAGCCCGGTCATTTCGCGGCGGAACGCGCGATCCCAGTTTTTGCTGGAGCAACCCGCGGAGGCCAGCAGAAACCCACCGCGTTCCAGGTACTGCTTGAGGTTTTCCCGTTCGCGGGTCGAGAAATAGAAATCGTCCTCGCCCGTGATCAGGACAAAGGGGTAGTTGAAGAGTTCCGGAGAATCGAGCTTGACGCTCTTAAACCGGCGCTCAGTGGCGATGGACGTCTCTTTTTGCACGGCGCTGAGGAATTCATCGCTGAAACAGCGCGAGGTCTGGGCCAGGCCATAGATCAGGTTGGCGCACTGGATCGCGCCGTCCTTGGCCGACGCCCAGGGGGCGGCCAGCCACGTGGCGCTGAACAAGGCCAGGAACACTGCGGTTTTCATGGCAAGACCTCCGGGTTGGCAAAATAGCGTTTGAGGGCGTCCCGGTACTTTTCCGGAGCCTGGGTAGCTGGGGTCATCCGATGCTGGCCGGGCCGCGGAACCGTGGCCGGGCCCTGCTTCTCGGCGTTGACTTGGGCGCGGCCGGCGCGGCCGGCCTCGCCGCCCTGGCCATGCAGTCCTTCCTGGCTGCCCAACCCGGTCCGGCTTGGTCCGTAAGCAGGCACGTTGAGCGAGGAATACCCATCCATGGCATAGCCGTCATCGCTGCCGCCGCCCGCGGACCAGGCGGCCAGCATCTGGCCCAGCGTGGCTTGCATCCGCGCCGGCACTTTGAACTTGAGCTGGCATTGAGCAAGGCCGCCGAACGCCCCGCCCTCGCATTGCGACAGCAGCCGGCGCATACGTTCCAATGCCAGCGTCGCCTGGCGCAGGAGCGCGACGCCATCGAGGCGCGCCGCAGCCTCGGTCGCCGCGGCCATGGTTTCCGGGATCTCCAGATCATCGATGGCGTCGGCAAACTCCAGCGCGGTTTCCTGGAGCGCCGGCTCGGCCAGCGGCACCAGGGCAGCCTTGGCGCGGATGGCGTCCCGCAACTGCACCAGCCCGGCGCGGGTTTCTTCCTGCTGGCGGCGCAACAGGGCGAACAGGGCGTCGTCCCGGATTTGCGCGGGATTGCGCTCGCGTTCCAGGCGCCGCACCAGGCGTTCCTGCGCTTGCAGCAACTGTCGGTACCGGAGCGCCTCCTCCATCAGCCGGGCGATGGCGGCAATCTCCTCCGCATTTTGCACTTCCTGGCGCAGCGGCTCTGCCTGCCGGCCCAGCCGGTCAAGGATATTGGCCACGGTGCGCGGCACGCCATCTGCGAACGGCGGCGGCTTGGCAAGCCACTCGTCCTGCTCTTCCAGGCCATCCGCGATCTCGTTCAGCACCTCGCCAAAAGAGCTTTCGGCCTCGTACACCTGGAAATCTTCGGCCAATTGACTGAATATTTTCCCGGTTTTCCGGTTGGCCGCCTGGAGTTCCTTCCAGCGCGCCGCAATGTCGTCCTCGGTGAGCTTGCCCTGGGCCAGGTCATCGGCAAACGCCTGCGCCAGATCGCGCAGGCTGTCCAACGCCTGCTGCGCCACTTGGTAACGCTGGATAAACTCGGCCGCATGGACCTGGGCGCGCAACATGCCGGCGTATTCCTCTTCCGAGATGATCTGGACGCGGGCCACTTCCGAAACGCCCATGCCGGTCAAGTCCGGGTTGCTGTCCATGGCTTCCAGGAAAAACTCCAGCTCCTGGCCGGGCGTCACGCCGAGCTGGCCCAGGTCCAGGTCGCGGCCCCAGGCGAACGCGGGCCGGGGCTCCTCCGGGCCGACCCGCACCGACCGATCCCGGTACCCGACCACGGTCGACACCAGATCCACCCGCCGCAGACCGAGATCGTCGTCGGCCTCGCCGGCCAGGCGCAAGTGGGCCGTGGGCGTGGCCAGGACGAACCCGCCCGGCTCGGTGATGGCCACCCGCGGCGGCTCATCCGGCTGGAGCCGTTGGCGGATCTCCAGCGGTTGCTGGTTGCGGAGCCCCTGGAGATCCTGGACCGTGAGATCAATCACCGCGTCCTGCCGCAGGATCCAGTCAAAGGCCACTTGTTGGGGCCCGGTCACGCGGCCCGTAACCGCGTCAATTTCGCGGCCGCCGGACGTGGCGCGCAACGCGAGGTGGCCGCGCGCCAGGGGCCGGTTGCAGGTTACCTCCAACTCGATCCGCGATCCGGCCAGGCCGGCCAGTTCCCGTTCACCGGCCGCAAACGTCTGCACCGGCAGGCCGCTGTAGGCCGGTGGCGTGACCCGCAGGCGGGCCGCGGTGATGCGCGGATCGAGCCGCAACTCCACGCGGTGCCAGGGGCTGCGGGCGCGGCCGACGGCGAAACAAAACTCGACCGGCTCCGTCACCTTCTCCAGGCGCCGGACAAATCCGGTGGGGCTGTCCTGGAAACAGGCCTGCCGTGTCTGGCGGGATCCGTCCCGGGCCATGAACCAGACCGGCGGCCGGACCGGCGCCCCGCCGAGATCCACGCGGATTTCACAATCCTGGCCATACACCGCCATGGGGCTGGCCGGCGTGATTGCAAAGCGCAAGCGGCTGTAAGGCGGGATATCGCGGGCCGGGTGCACGATGCGCGCCAGCAGGACCCGGGTGACCTGGTAAGGCACCCCCAGGGTCAGCCCGACCAGGATGAGTTGAGCGAGCAGGATCCGCGCCTGGCGGCGCAGCGCCGCGCCCGGCCACTGTTGGCGCGCCGGCCAGGCCTGCAGTTGCGCCAGGCCCAGGCGGGTGGTCTCCGCCACCAGGTAGGTGTGCAGGGCGACCGGACCGGCGCCGGTCGGTTGCGGGCGGGTGGTCAGCTCCCAGGCGCTCAACACGTCGGCCCGGCGGCTGGCCCGCGCCTGGTCGGCAAGCCGGGCCATGGCGCGCATGGAAACCGCAAGGCTGCGCCCCATGCGCACCGCCACCAGCACGATCCCCAGGGCGGCCAGCAGAACATTGAGATTCCATAGCGCGCGCGGAGAAAACGCCAGAAAATAGTCTGCCCAGGCATAGCCGGCCAACGCGACCGCGCCCCAGCCGGCGGCCCACAAGACGTCGCGCAGCAGCAAGCCCGCGCAATAGCGGCGGCGGGCACGCGCCAGGCAACGGCGAAAGGTTGGGACGACGTCACCCATTTACAGCATCCCATTTCTCCGCCGGATCGACCACTCGCCCGCCAGCAACCCGGCCACCAGAACGACAAGGAGCCATTGATCCCAGGCGGGTTCCCACTGGGCCGCGCCGGCCTCCACCTCTTGCATGCGCGGGGCCAGCGAGCGGATCACGCGGTCCAAATCCGCGGCCTGGATCAACTGCCCGCCCGATTCCGTGGCCAGTTGCGCCAGGCGCTCGTAGTCAGCGCTGACCTCGTCGGTTTCCTGGGGCGGCCGGCGCACTTCCAGGGTGGTGGTTACCTGCCGGACCACATCGGTGGCGCCGGGCGCAGCCTCGGCGGCTTGGATACGATACAAGCCCGGCATGGTCGGCGTGAAAATGGCGGCCCAGGTGTTTGAGGATTCGCCGGTGGGACGGGGCGTCAACGTATCCATCAACTGTTCGTCGCGGTAAAGAGCGAGGATCGGCGCCGCAGCCGCCCCGCGGGCGGCACGGCCGGCAACGACCGCCTTGACCGGTTCGCCCGGCAGCACCGAACCTGGGTGCACGCGCACGCCCAGCTGCGCGCCCGGCAGAAAATCGGTTTGCACGGCCGCCCACTGGAACAAGGCGACCCAAAACCGGTTGTAAAAGTCGCGGGATTCGGGCGCGGCCGGGAAAAAGTCCCATTGCCACCAGCCCTCGGCGTTGACCAGCAGTTCCAGCCCATTGCCCGCGCGCCGACTCACCAGGACCGGCACGCTGGATCCGGCGGTTTCCGGCGCCCCCTCGGCCAATACCTGGGCGAAGGATTTCAGGCGTTGGATCGTATGATTTTGTTGCAGGGGGGGCAGGCGCCGCCAAACCGGATCTTCCCGGCCCGGCAGCAATCCGGCAAACAGACCCGACTGTTCGCCGGCCAGGGTGGGCCGCCACCGCAGCGGTTGCCGCGCCGCCGCGCCCCACTCGACCGGCTCCAAGGGCTCCACGTCCGGCGCGGATCCAAACCCGGATTTGCCCCGGAAGAACACCACGCTGCCGCCATGGTCCCGCACAAACTGCTGCAGGAGCAAGGAGCGCGCCGGCGTCAGGAAATATTCCGCGCCTTTGCCAAAGGCCACGATGTCATGCTGGAACAGCGCATCGGCGGAGTCGGGGAACTGGGTGGTTTCGGCCGCGTCCTCGCCCGCGCCGGTCTGAATGCGGAAATAGCGGTCGCCGGTCACCCGGTGCACGGTGGTTACCTGGAACTGGGGCTGTTGGCGCAGGCATTGGGCGAGAAACTTGGTGTCCCAGTGGGGCGCCCCCTCGACCAGCAGGATCGAGATCGGGCCGGTGATCACGCTGATGCCGACCTCGGCCGTGTTGTCGGCCAGGGTGGTTTCGCCCGGCCAGTCGTCCACCTTGACCCTGACCTGGTGGTAGCCGGGATCACCGGCGCGATACACCAGCTCGGCGCGCGCCTGCGCGTTATTCGTGATGACCAATACTTGTTGCGCCAACTCCTTGCCGGCGGCATCGAGCAGGCGCAGGCTGGTACGGATCTCGCCCAGGTTGTGGTTGGCCACCTGGACCGGGATGCGCAGCTCCTGGCCGGCGAAGGTGACCAAGTGGCGGGGCGGCACGCTGACCGCCAGGTCGGTGCGTGGCACCGGGCCGCCGACGCCCAAGGCAAACACCGGCGCATCCATGGCGCGCGCGCGCAGGCCCAGGGCCGGGTCCGGATCGCCCGCCAGTTGCCGGCCGTCCGACACCAAAACCACGCCGGCCAGGCTGCGGGCGGCGCCCTCGTAGCGTTCCAGCAGGGTGCGCAAGGGCGCAGAAAGATCGGTCGTGGCGCCGTCCGCGCGCAAGGCTTGCGCGGCGGCGAGATCGCGCGCCTCGTTTTCAAGCTGGCCGGCAAAGGTGAATATCCGCGCCCGGCCAGGGTCGTCCGCAGCGCGCATGGCCTGGCCGGCCAACTGGAGCGCGGTGTGCCAGCGTGACGGCGCCGCGGTGTCCGCCGTGGTCATGCTGGCGCTGCGATCCAGCAACAGCGCCCAATCGCTGTTCGCGTTGCGCAACCAGCGGCGTTCGTGGCCGGGATTGAGCGCCACGCCGGCCAGCGCCAGCAGCGCGAGGCCCCGGCAGGCCAGGATGGGGAGCCGGACCATGGCCGGCGCACCGCGCGTCGACCGCCAGGCGCCGAACCCGGCCAAGCCCAACGCCAGGGCCAGGAGCGGCAGCAGCACATCCATGGGCAGCACCGGGTTCATGCGGTGCGGGCGCTCCAGGCGGTGAGCAACGCCTCCAACAACAACGCGGCTGCCAGGAGGCCCAGGCACCAGGGCCACAGCTCGCGGCCCTGCTGAAGTTCCTCGAGATCGCGGCCGGCGCGCACCGCAGGGGCGGTGCCGGCCGTGGCGGCAGGCGCCACCGCGCGCAAATCCGATTCCGGCGGCGGGAAATTTACTACGCTGTAGCCCAGGAGATCCGCGCCGATCCGCCAGGTGAACAGGCCGGGTTCCCTGGCGCCCGGCGCGGCAAACAACGTCCCGGCCGGCACGACGCGGCGTTCCACCGGCAGGCGCTGGCCCTGGACATCGGTCAGCTCGACCTCCGCGGCCAGCGCGTCGCGGTCAATCGTGCGCGTCATTTCCTGGCCGGGGAAGAAATGATCGCGATCCCGCGGCCGGGGCTGGGCCCGCGCCGCCTGGAGGATTTCGCCCAGCAGCGCCAGGAACTCCGGCCGGCTGGCCCAATCGCTGGCCGCGGGCGCCACCGGCAGGTTCCAGAGATAGACATCGCCCGGGGCACGGGCCCGCGCCAGCGCCGGCACGTGGTCCGCGTATTCCAGGATCGTCGTGAGGTTGGACGATGCCGGCAACGCGAAGTTCAACCGGGCCTGGAACACGCCGGCGGCGGGATCGCCGTACTGACCCTCGCTGAACACGGCGACCAACGGGTCACCCGGCGCAGCCAAAACCAGGGGGAACGGTTGGTCCGCCACCTGCCACAAGGCCTGGGCCTGGACCGTGGGACCCGCCGGCAAGCCCAGGATCGCCTGGACGCGCTCCTGCGGCGTGTCCGCCGCCGGGAACCACACGATCGGCCGGCCCAGCGCCAGCCAGCGTTGCGCCGCATCCGGTGGTGTTCCATCCCAGCCGGCCAGCATCAACAGATCGTCGTCCAAGCTGGATTGCTCCCAGAACGTGGCCGGCAGACGCGTGACCTGGACCCAGCCCAGGGCCGCCAGCGCCCGCTGCCAGGCCTGGGCGGTCTCCGCATCCTGGTCAAGCAGCCCAACACGCAGGTGGGGATGGACCTTAACCACGGATTGCCGCAGGTTGTCGCCGGCCAGAGCATCTTCGCCCAGTTCCGCCACCAGCGGGAACTCGCCAGCTTCCGGCACATTGACCGAAAACACCGCCGCGCCCGTTGACCAGGGGGCCAGGGACACCTCCTGGCGCTGGCGCTGCTCGCCCAGGCGCAGGAACACGCTGACCTGACGCGGCCGGGGCGAATAGTTGCAAACCTCGCAATACACGGCCACCGACTCATGGGGCAGCGGGATGGCCGGTTCCCAGTACAGGCGGGTCAACGCCATGTTTTCCGCAGCCGCCGCGCCCACCTTGATGGGAAACAGCGCCATGCCCAGCGGGATAGCGTTCCGGGTGGGATCCCAGTTGGTTTGTTGGAAATCGGAGACAAGGACAATTTCGAGGGTGCCTGGCCAATCCCGCAGTTGGTCGGCAGCCAGTTGCAGCGCGGCGGGCAAGTCCGCCAGTTCGCTGGTTACACGGGCGGCGCGCAACTGGTCGCGCAGAAAGGTCAGGTTGATGCCCAGGTTGGGATACAGGGCGCGGGGGCGGGCGCCGGCAAAGATCACGTTGGCGTGGTCGCCGGGGTGCAGGCCGGCCAGGACGTCCGCGGCTTCGGCGCAGGCCGCGGCAAAGCGTGACTGGGAACCCTCGATATAGGCCATGGAAGCCGACGCGTCCACCACGACCACCACGTTGCGCCGGGCGCCCGGCTGCGGGCGGGCCGGCCCGGCGAACCAGACCGGCCGCAGGACCAGCAGGACCAGCGCGAGCACCGCCAGGGTGCGCAGGAGCCACAGGAGCCAGTCCCGCGGCCGGCGCAGGCGTTGGGTACGGCGGTTGACGCGCCGCAACAAAACCAGCGAACTGAAATGCAACACCGGCGGCCGCGCCCGCGCCAGCAGGTGCACCAGCAGCGGCAGCAGCACCAGGCCCAGCAGCGGCCACCACGCGGCATGGATCAGGAGCAGGTTCATTGGGCGAGGCGATCGAAAAGGGACCAGTGGGGTTGATCGGTGCGCGCCAACGTGTAGTTCACCCGCCGGCGGCGGGCCAACTCGCGCAGGCTGTCCACGTGCTGGCGGAGAGCCGCGGCATAATCCCGGCGAAGCGACGGGATATGGGCAATCATCCGGCCGCGCGTCTCGAGGTCCTGGAACGTGGCCAGGCCGCGGTCAGGCAAGTCCAGCTCCTGGGGATCCAGCACGTGGAACAAATGCACGTCAAACCCGCGGTGCAGGTAGGGATTGAGCGCCGCGAAACACGCCGCCGGGTCGCCCCAGAAATCCGAGAGCACCACCAGTGCGCCCTTGCGCCGGAACTGCGGGAACAGGCGCGTCAGCACGGACTCGAGCCCGGTTTCACCGGCCGGCTGGTTATGCTCCAGCGCGGCCAGCAGCGCGTGCAAGTGGCCGGTGGTGCTGCCCGGAGGATGCGCCTGGCGTACCTCGGCGTCGAACAGGCACAACGACACGGCGTCTTTGTTGCGCGCGACCAGGTAGCTCAAGCCGGCGGCGAAGTGGGAGGCATAGTCCAGCTTCGAGCGCCGGGCGCCAAATCCCATGGAGGCGCTGCTGTCCAGCAGGATGTGGCAGACCGTGTCGGTTTCCTGGTTGTGCGTGCGCAAATAATGGCGGTCGGTGCGCGCATAAACCCGCCAGTCCACCCGGCGCAAGTCGTCGCCCGGGACGTACGGCCGATAATCGCGGAACTCGGTGGACGACCCGACCGCGCGGGCGCTGTGCCGGCCGGCCCACTGCCCCTCCACCAGGGAGCGGGGCACGAAGGCGTACCGGCGCAGGGCGCGGATATCTTCGGGTCGCAGGTACTTGGACTTCATGCGTGCGCCGGGATGGCCTCCAGCAGGTGGGCGATCAGCGTCTCGACGGCCACGCCCTCGCCCGTGGCGTTGTAGTTGGGAATGATGCGGTGGCGCAGCACCGGCAGCGCGACCGCGCGCACCTCCTCGATGGAGGCGCCGGGATGACCCCGCAGCATGGCCAGCGCCTTGGCGGCGCGCGTAAAGGTCTGCGAGGCGCGCGGGCCGGCTCCCCAAGCCACGTATTTCTTCACGTAATCGCCGGCTTTGGGCGCGTCCGGCCGGGTGGCGTGCACCAGGGTGAGAATGTAGTCCAGCACGTGGTCCGGCACCGGCACGTCCAGCACGGCCTGCTGCAATTCCCGCAGCGCGGCGGTTTCCAGCACCCGGTTGGCTTCGGGCTCGGCACGTGACGTGGTCTGCAGCACAATGGCCCGCTCCTCCGCAAAGCTGGGGTAGCCGATGTGCAAGCTGAAAAAGAACCGGTCCAGTTGCGCTTCCGGCAGCGGGTACGTGCCTTCGTGCTCGATCGGGTTCTGGGTCGCGAACACGATGAACGGCTCCTCCAAGGTCAGGCTGTGGCCGGCGACGGTGACCTGGCGCTCCTGCATGGCTTCCAGCAGCGCGGCCTGGGTCTTGGGCGGGGTGCGGTTGATCTCGTCGGCCAGAATGAGATGGGCGAACACCGGGCCGGGCACGAACTGGAACCGGCGCTGCCCGGTTTGCGGGTCCTGCTGCAGGATCTCGCTGCCGAGAATATCCGTGGGCATCAGGTCCGGCGTGAACTGGATGCGCCGGAAACTCAGGCCGAGGATCCGGCCCAGCGTGCTCACGAGCAGGGTCTTGGCCAGCCCGGGCACGCCCACGATCAGGCAGTGGCCCTTGCACAACAAGGCCACCAGCATCTCTTCCACGATGGCGTCCTGCCCGACAATCACGCGGGCGATTTCGCGTTTCAGACTCTGGACCTGCGCCTGGGCTTGTTCCCATACAGCTTGGTTGGTACTCATTCGATCTCCTCCTGGATAGACTGGGTTGCTGACGATTCCGGGCCTGGGGATTGGGTCGGCGCCCAACCCCGCCACAGGATGCTGGCGGGTGCCAGAAGATTCCCCTGGCCCGCGCAAAACCGGTCAACGCCGGACCAGAAATCAGCATCGTCCTGCTGGTGTTCGGCCCGGATCTCCGCGACGATCTCGTTCACGGCATCGCCAAGCAAGTCTTCTGGGCCACTGACCGGCGCCGGAGCATTGAGCACCTCCGCAGCCGGTCCTAACGACCATTCCGTCTGCACCATCTCGAAGCCGGGCAAGTGCAACCAGGCGACCAGCGTGGGTTGGCGGGCATTCAGTTGCGGCGGCAGGTCGAAGTCGCCGCGGTTCGGGATAAGTTTTGGATCCGCGATCACGATCTGCAGGCCCTGCAGGCAGGGCAGGCGCTGGATCACCGCCATGACGTTGCAGCCCGCCATTACCTCTTTCCGGCAATGGTCCTGAACCGCTTCAACCAATGTCCGGCTCAGAACCTGGCCGACCATGGATTGGAGCGCGAGGGGTGGCTGGCCTGTGATGCAGATCACGCCCACGACCTTGTTCGCCAGCGGCAGCCACGCGGTGCGCAGCGCCGCGTTGGTGCCTTCCCGCTCCATGAGCGCCAGCCATTCGCCCGGCTGGACATCCGCCAGCACGGCAGCCAGGTTGGTGGCGGGGCCGGCGTTCAACATTTCAGCAGCCAACTCCGCGGTGCGCTGCGGCGCCACAATGGCGGCCTGGGGCAAGGGCGGGAGGTCGATTTCCGTGCGGCCATCCAGGCGCAGCATGGCCCGTTGCTTTAGGAGGGATCGGCCCATGGGACCCAACAGCATTACGCCCCGGTTACGCATAAAATCATCAAAGTTGCAGACCATTTGGATCAGCTCTGCGGTGACATCCGAGACAGTCATGGTGGGATCACCATTGCCACCCGTCAACCGCTGATCATCGAGCAACTGGCGCCAGAGGTCTGCGTTGGCTCGCAGGTCCCATGGCGCGCCCACACGTTGTCCCTGGCGACTGCGGCCCATGGCCGCCCCCTGCCCCACGGAAAGCCGCGGGAGGAAGCGGATCAAGGCTACGCGGGTATCCGGGTCCGGCGCCGCCACGGCTGCGGCTAGCACGTTGGACAGGACCTGGCCGGGCGGCATTTTCGTCATTCGCTGCGCCAACAAAACTTGCATCGATTCCAAGGATTCTTTGCCCGCGGCCACGTCGCGCAGCAGGTCCGCGGCAGACGTCGCCGATATCGCGCCGCGGAGCTGGGCCACCTGGTTGCTGTACTGCGCCAGGAAGAAGCCACGCGTGTCGACCACGTCATCAGAATCCATATCAGAATCCATGGCATCCGCCATGTTGGCCAGGGCATCCTGCGCTGCGGCGTCCAGGCGTTGGATATAATCTTCCACAAACCCACGGGCTTCTGCGCCGCGTGCCACGGCGTATTCCATCACGGCCTGAAAGCTTTCGTTGGGATCGTCAGGATCAACCAGGTGCGTCTGCAGCGCGACCAGGTCTTCGGGCCCGGCATGCGCCAGCAGGTACTGGATGGCTGCCGTGCGTTGCGCGCGCGACCCTTCCTCCAAGTACACCTGAGCCAGTTGTGTCAGCGTGTTCGAGCCGTACGCTTCGTACCACGACCGGCATTCGGACTGGAATTCCTCCGCGCTCATCCGGGCAAAGGGACTACCGTATTTTTCGCCCGAAATTAACAGGGGCTCAAGGAACTTGCGGGCCATATCAGAGCGCAGGGCGGGTCGGTCCATCTCGAGGAACAGGCGCGCGTTCATGTCCTCGACGGGTTCGGAACTGGAAAAGTAGTAAGACGATCCAAAGATCATTTTCAGGTCATCCGTCCCCCACCCCGTCAGGGTCGAATCCGTAACCAACGCGATCAGTAGCGGCAGAATGGCCGGACCCTGGGCTTGAATGTCGGAAAAGACCGAGTCTCCGACGGGCGGCGAATCATCGGCATCATCCGCGGCCGCAGGCAGGATCCAGATGTTCCCGGACCGCCAGCCGAACATGGCCCGCTCGTCTGCCGGCTTCTCGAGCAGGGACCGGGCGATCCGGCGCTCTGTCTCGGACCACTGGCCGTCGGGCAGACCGGACGCATTGGTATGGGCCCCCTGCCCCGCTACCAAGTCGGCAAGGTGTTGCACGGCCTCGCGTTTCTGCCATCCCGCCGGGTACTGCGCCAGCAATCCTCGCAAGGCCACAAGGAACGCCGCCCGATCGCCCTGTTGTTTAAAAGCAGTGTACGCATCAATGTACGCACCATCCGCGATCTCGCTGATGGCCTGCACCACCACGCGGCGGGAATCGCCGACGAGTCGGAACAGGGCGTCCGCGATGTCGTTGGCCTGGTTGGTGAAACCGGCCCGCTGAGCGTGGGCTGCCCAAAGGAGCAGGCGGCCGGCACCACCATTACCATCAGCCAGCCTCCGTTGGCCATACTCATCCTTGGCCAGGTCGGCAAGATAGGTGGTGACCGCGTTGAGATCGTTGGATAAGTTCGCCGGCCGCCAGGTGCCAAGGGCGCCGGTGGGGGCCGGGTTCGTTGCCGACCGTGCCGACCGTGCATCCGCCACGTCCAGCACCTGCGCCGACTCCACGACAAACCGCGCTCGGCCGGGACCCAGATCCGCGGTTTTCCAGGCGTTACCATCCTGGCGGAGATCGTAGAGGCCCGAAGAGGACGACACCTGGGGGTCCATTCGGTCGAGGCGCACGTACTCGGCGCCGGCCACGTCCGGCAACCCGGCCGCGCGCAACTCGGCAAACCCGGCGCTGAAATCCACGGCCCGCGCCGCCCCAACGGCCCACGCGCACATCAGCACTAACCCAAGGGCGCGCCGGCAGCTCATGGCCGCGCCTCGGGCTCAAAGACAATTGTCACCGTCGCGTTGGTTTCCACCACGGCGCCGGGGAACCCCAGTGCGGTCTCGAAAAACTCTGACTGGTCCGGCATGTCGTTGAGAAGGTCAGGCGCCGCGAGGTTCGGTAACTTTGCAAAATCAAGGGCGTAGAGGTTATAGCGTCCGGGCCGGCCCGCAACAGGATGCCCGGCGTTTGTATCCGTGACCCGGCCCTTGACCTCCACGGACACGCTCAGTTTCATTTGCTTCACGAGCTTTGCGGCGGCGGCCATCTCGTCGTTGTCCGTCACGCCAATGGGAGCCGTCTCCTGGATGATCATGCTGTCCACCACCGGCAGAGCAGCAGGCGCATTGGCGGCGGCAGCTTGCCGTTCCTTTTGCCGCCCGACCGCCTTGACCATGAGATCCGGCAGATGGATGCGCAAGGTGTACGGCTCAGTTTTGCTCATGGAAAACGTGATGGCCGGATCCAACGCCGGTTCATAATCCGATTCCTCGTCCGGGTCTTCCACGGCCGTACCGGTCATTTCCACAAGGGAACCATCCAGCGGGATGCGGAGTTGGTTGATATCTTTGATGGAATACAACGCCACGGAGCCCTGGACACCGGCTTCGTCCACGCGCCGGGCTTCCACGAATTCGACGTCCGGGCCATACATCACGGCTTGGTCTTTCAGCCGCTCCTCGTTGAAGAAGGGATCGTGCGATTCACGAGGCGGCATGACCGGAACGTTGCCTTCGATGCTGATCATGACAGAGTCGCCGCCCGCCCCCCGGCCCTCGGCTATGATCTCGCGCGGATACACCTGGGTCACCAGGACATGTGCGCTGCCGTCGGGATGCACCACCACGTTGATCTTCTGGGTAAAACATCCCGGGACCGCCACCAGCAACAGGCCGACCAACCCGGCTCTGCAGGCCCGGCGTACCGCGCCACACCAGCGCAGGCCTTCGCATCGGGCTTGTATGTTATTTGGCATTTCCACAGGGTCTCAATTTCACAGGCCACCTTGCCATGTTGCGAGGAACCCGTCAAAACCCATTCCAACCTGGGCGCAGATTCGGCAGCGGCGCCTCCAAGGCAGATGCCGGAGGAATTCGCTCCGTCGCATCCGGCTGGGTTTGATCTACATAGGTAAGGCCACGCGGCTATGGCCGTGGCGTCTTGGCCTCGGGCTTGGGATGCTGCTGGAAGAAATGCCAGATGCGCGAAGCGGCATCGAAATCCTTGAGCGGATGATCTTCCGGCAGCCATTCGGTGTAAGGGCCTCCGGGCCACTGGTGTCCCCAATTAAGAATCCGGCATACCCGCACCTCGGTCTGGCCGTTGATATCTGTCCAGAACTCTTCGCTCACCCATCCTCCGGACGAGGATTCCCACTCCGGACCCTGGTCGCAATGATTGGCCGCGATCCAAAATCCGGCGGCATCCGAAACCGGGCGGTACTCGCGCTGGCCCGAGCGACCTACCGGCCGGCCGCCGACGATCGGGATCGCCTCATCGGCGGTGCCGTGCATGATATAGACGGAGATCGGGCCCGCCGGCGGCGGCAACAACCACTCCGGCTGATCCGGCGTCGCCTGGCTGCCGATGGCGCCCGCCACCGCCGCAACGGCGGCCAACGTCCCGGAACGTTCTGCCGCGTAGCGGTAGGCCAGCATGCCGCCATTCGACAACCCCACCATGTAAACACGCTGCCGGTCGATGGCATAGTGCCGCCCCATCTCCTGGATGACGGCATCAAGGAATGCGACATCGTCCCACTGGTCCTTGGCGGCTTTCCCGCAGCAATGCCCGGCATTCCAATGCTGAAGATAACCCAGGATCCCGATCCCTTCCGGGTAGATGACCATGAAGCCCTCGCGGTCAGCCAACTGGCTCCACCCCGACCCTTGTTCCATTTCCCGCGCGGTGCTGAACGCCCCGTGCAGCACAATCACGACCGGGCACGGCCGGGCCGGATCATACCCCAGGGGAATATGGAAATTGAAATGGCGGGAATACCCGCCGGTGTGCAGGTTCAAATCATCCTTGAAGGTTCCCGACTCCCGCCGGTTCGTATGGTGCCGCAGTCCGACACAGCCGGCCGCCACGCAAAGCAGCAACGTCAATATCCGTGGCCCCAACCGTCCACCAGGCCATGCGCGCATTTCGTCGCCCCGTATCCGGCGGTCAGAATCTACTGTGCATGGACTCCAGCAACCGCCGGGCATCTTGCATGATAAATGCATTCCATGCGGGATGGCCCGGGCTTAGCCTGGCATCCTGGGCCAGGACCCATTCCAAATCTTCCTGGAACTCCTGCGGTTTATTCATCTTGATGTCATAGTACTTGGCCCGTCCCCAGCGATAGACAAGCTGGCGCGGATCCGCCGCGATGGCCTTGCTCAAGTACATTTCCGACTTCGGGCGGTCGCCGCCCACGCGCTCCGGAATCGAAAGGTAGTAGATGCCCCACGTGAAATAGAGCATGCCATTACCCCATCCCGGATCGATGGTATCCATGTGCTCCATGACCCGTTTTGCGCGCTGAATCCAGCGGAAGTTGAGCGCCTGCCCCATGTACCCGTAACATTCCTTGAAGTTGTAGAAAACGGAATTGACCCAGAAAAACATGGCATCCATCTCCCGGGCGCCCAGCACCCGGCAGGCATCCCAGGTAGGTTCACCCTCCTGGATTTTCTGCCTGAACGCGGGCTGGGTGTACATGGCCCCCTCGGCATACAGCATGGCGCTCCTGAAACTGGACTTCTTGTCGGCTACGCTGGCCATGTAGCCGTCGCCCAGCAGCAGGTGGAACTGCGCCAACTGAACATAGGCCTCGTAGCTGTCAGGATCAACCTCGAGAACGGCCTGGTAAGCGGCTACCGCCCGCTCAATGCTTTCCCGCGAATCCGCCTGGAGCCCGAGCCGACTGGCTTGTTCAAGCCGACTGGCGGCTTCTCCACCACGGGTGCCGGCAGATCGGTCCGGCCACTGCGGCCGCCACATCACACAGCCCGGGGTCATGCAGGCTACCCAACCAATCCACAGCAGGGGAACGATCCGCTGGACGCGCCTGGACAAAAAACAGGCCCGCGCGATCCCGCGACCCCGCGCACCACCCCGCACCGGCTCCCATGTTGACATCTGCCGCCATCCTTTCCATGACCGGCCCTGTTCCTGCCGGCGCTGACCGGGATACTCCATCCCGGTTCTGCAGCAATCGCCCGGCGTCTTGACAGCGCCCGATTACAGCCCCCAGAGCGCAACTGCTTAACCATAGCGGCGCCTTGGATGCAAAGTATTTTTCTGGCACATTTTTTCACCTGGCAACCGATTTCTCCGCCCGGCGACGGCAGGCGCTTGGGCAACGCCGGCCCCTACGCGCAGCGCCCGGGCGCAGGGATAAAGAATATTTGCGGCCGCGCTCTTGACGGCTCCGCGTTATGAGCATATGTTCACATTGTAAATGAGTCGATGAAAAGGATGCCATAGATGCCCAGACCTTTTTGCTTGCGGCGTGTCGGCCTGTCACCGAGCGCCACGTATTTCAAGCCCGCGGGCATACCGATCCGCGATCTGGAAGAGATCGTTATGACGCTGGATGAACTGGAATCCCTCCGCCTGGCTGATTTTGAGGGCCTTTACCAGGAGCAAGCCGCGGAACGAATGAAGGTCTCCCGGCCCACCTTTGCCCGCATTGTCGAAGCCGCCCGCAAAAAAGTGGCCGACGCCCTGATCCATGGCAAGGCATTACGCATGGAAGGCGGCCCGGTCTTGCCTTCGCCGGCGGCACCGCATGCTCCGGGCGGTGGGCGCTGCTGTTGCGCCCACCGTCGCCATGGGCGCGAAGGGGCAGACCCCAACAAAAACGAGGGAGCATCATGAAAATAGCCATCACGGCAAAAGCAGATGACCTGAACGGAGAACTCGATCCACACTTTGGGCGGGCGCGGAAAATTATCCTGATATGCCCTGAAACCGGCGAGTTTACTGTGCATGACAACCAGCAGAACCTGAATGCCGTTCAAGGCGCGGGCATCCAGGCTGCCCAAACCGTGGCCGGGTTGGGCGCCGAAATCCTGATCACCGGCAACGTCGGGCCCAAGGCGTTCCAGGCGCTGTCGGCGGCGGGAATCAAGGTCTACCTGGCCCCGGCTGGCAGCATCGCCAATGTGTTGGAGGCTTTTCGCGGCAACAAGCTGCAAGAAGCGACTGCCGCGACCAAGGAAGCACATTGGGCCTGATTGGCCCAACAAAGAGAGCCGTCAAACAGCAACCAAAGGAGGAGTGTCATGCCAAGAGGAAATGGAACAGGCCCTGGAGGCCGGGGCGCGGGAACAGGTCGGGGGCGCGGTCCTTGCGGCGCCGGGCAACGTTCGGGGCCAGGAGCGGGCGCGGGACCGTGCGGTAACCAGGGTGGCGGCCGCGGCGCCGGGCGGGGAGCGGGCGGAATGGGCCGCCAAATGCGCCAGGGCCAGGGTGGCGGCCGCAATCGCAAAGGCGGCTAATAACAGCCGGACCCCAAGTCGAGAAATGCCAGTCGGCATGGCGGTGGGTTGCGTACTTCAATCGGCGCCCCTTGCTACCGCCATGCCGGATGGTACATTGACCTATTGATTCCATTGCGCCCCGTAATCCAAGCAAGAGAACCCCATGCCCCATAAAGAACCACGGTCCCCACGCAAACCGCGCACCAAGCCCAGCGACCCATTGACGCCGTACGGGAACCGGCCCATGGTGACGCCGATCGTCAATGCCGTCAATTACGAGTACCTTGACTTTGAGGTATTGCGCAAGATCACGGATGGCGAAGTGGACGGCTACACCTACCATCGCGACGACAACCCGACCGTGCGCGCCGTGGAAACGCGGCTGGCGCACATGGAAGGCGCGGAAGACTGCGTGGTCTGCACCACCGGCATGGCGGCTTGCACGATGGTCTACCTCACGTATCTGCGGGCGGGGGGCCACCTGCTGCTGTTCCATGATATCTACGGCGCCCATTACAAGATGGCGTTGATTCTCGAGCGGTTGGGCGTCCAGGTTACCTGGGTGGACGCCGCAGACTGGCGGACGCTGGAACGTCATGTGCAGCCCAACACCCAGATGATTTTCCTCGAGACGCCCAGCAACCCCTTATGCAAGGTCATTGATATTGCCCAGACCAGGTCCATGGCCGACCGCGTGGGGGCCATGGTCGTGGTAGACAACACCTTCGCCACGCCTTATCACCAGAACCCACTGGCGCTGGGCGCTCACTTGGTGGTCCATAGCGCCACCAAGGCGCTGGGCGGCCACAACGACCTGATGGCCGGCGCGATCGCGGGCGCCGCGCCACATTACGACAAACTCTGGTTCACGCGCCAGGCCATCGGCGCCACGCTGGACGCCTATTCGGCCTCGCTGCTCGAACGCGGGTTGAAAACCTTCGACCTTCGGGCGGAGCGCATGGCCACCAATGCCATGGCCGTGGCGGAGCACTTGCTGAAATGCCCGCGGGTGTCCCAGGTACGCTACCCCGGCCTGGCCACCAGCGCCGACCACGACGTGGCCGCGCGCCAGATGCGCCGGGGCTTTGGCGGGGTGCTGGCCTTTGATGTGGGCGAAAGCCTGGACGACGCCAAGCGCTTCGTCTCCGCGTTGCAGGTCATCTATCATGCCGTCAGCCTGGGATCCACGGAATCGCTCATCTGCATCCCCTACCTGACCACCATGCTGTACATGCCTGCCGAGCGGCGCACGACCTTTGGGGTCAAACCCAACACCGTGCGGCTGTCGGTGGGCATCGAGCCCGCGGCCGAGTTGCTGGCGGATATCGATCAGGCGCTGCGGCACGGTAAGGAGTAGGAGAATCCATGAACATCCTCATCATCTTCAACCGGCCACCCTATGACAACACGGACGTGACCTGGAACGGCCTGCGTCTGGCCGGCCAGTTGGTGCAGAAAGGACAAGCCGTGCGCATGTTTCTCATGAACGATGCCGTGGACATGGCGCGGGAAAGCTGCAAGGCGCCGGCCGGTTATGACCAGGACCTGGTCGCCATGCTCAAGGACCTAATCGCCAAAGGCGCCATGGTGAAAGTCTGCGGAACCTGCATGGCGCGCTGCGGGATCCATAAAAACGAGCCGTATTATGCGGGCGCCACCCAGGCCACCATGGCGGAACTGGCGGACTGGGCGATCTCCAGCGACAAGGTAATATCTTTTTGATGGGCGCGGGTTTCCATTGGGCGGTGGCCAGCGGCAAAGGCGGTACCGGGAAGACTACGGTGGCCGTGAGTTTGGCGCTCCTGCTGGCCGAACAGGGTTGTGCGGTGCATTACCTGGATTGCGATGTGGAAGAGCCCAACGGCCACATTTTTCTGAAACCCGTGATCGCGGAGTCCTTCCCGGCAAGCATCCCCGTTCCGGTGGTTGACCCGCAGAAGTGTACGGCTTGCGGAGCCTGTGCCAAGGTGTGCGAATATAACGCCATGGCCGTGCTGAAAACCGCGCTGGTGTTCCCCGAGCTATGCCACGGGTGCGGCGGCTGCACCTTGGCATGCCCGGCGGGCGCCATCCAAGAGCAACCGCGTCCCATGGGCGTTGTGGAACAGGGCCAGGCAGGACCCCTTGGGTTTATCCAAGGTCGGATCAACGTCGGCGAACCCATGTCGCCGCCCTTGATTCGCGCGGTGATCAAAGTCGCGCCCGCCAACGGTGTGGCAATCCTCGATGCCCCGCCTGGCACGGCCTGCCCGGTGGTCACGACCCTGCGCGCCGCCGATTACGTCCTTTTGGTTACCGAACCAACCCCCTTTGGCCTGAATGACCTGCGCCTGGCTGTGGATTTAACCCGCCAGCTAGGCCGGCCATGCGGCATCGTGGTCAATCGAGCAGACGCTGAGAATGACGCCGTGCAAGCCTACTGCCAAGCCGAACGCCTGGAGGTACTGGCGGAAATCCCGGACGACCGGACGGTAGCTGAAGCCTATTCGCGCGGCGAGATGCCGGCACAGACTGTCCCGGCCTTCCGCGCCGCCTTACATGGACTGGCGGACCGGCTGGTCATGAAGCTGCCCCAGAGGCTGCGGCCATGAAGGAACTGGTCATCATCAGTGGCAAAGGCGGCACGGGCAAAACTAGTGTAACGGCAGCCTTTGCGGCGCTGGCTGGCCAGGCCGTGCTGGCCGATTGCGACGTGGACGCGGCAGACTGGCATCTGCTGCTGCAGCCGCAAATCCGCCGGCGCGAACAATTCCGCAGTGGTCATGTGGCCATGATCCGGCCGCCAGATTGCACCGCCTGCGGCGCATGCCAGATGCATTGCCGTTTTGATGCCGTGCGTCAGGAACCCGGACCCGGCGGCAGGCCCGTGTATCGCATCGAACCCGTGGCGTGCGAGGGATGCGGCGTTTGCGTATGGCAATGCCCGTCCAAGGCCATCGATTTTCCAGAACGGACCAGCGGCGAATGGTATGTCTCCGATACGCGCTGGGGCCCTCTCGTCCATGCCCGCTTGCATCCCGGCGCGGAAAACTCGGGCAAACTGGTGGCCCGGGTACGCGAGGAAGCCCGCCAATTGGCCCAAACGCGGAAATTGGACCTGGTCCTGATCGATGGACCTCCGGGCATTGGCTGCCCCGTGATTGCCTCGATCACCGGCGCCGCCCTGGTCCTGATTGTGACCGAGCCCACCCTGTCAGGGGAACACGATCTGGTACGGGTGCTGGACTTAACGCGGCATTTCAAGATTCCGGCTCTGGTGTGCGTGAACAAGTGGGACATTAACCCGGCCCAGACCGAAGCCATTGAACGCCAGGCCCAGCAAGCTGGCGCCGGCGTGGCCGGGCGGGTTCGCTATGATCGCGCCATCACCCGGGCGCAACGGGCCGGGAAAAGTGTTGTCGAACTGGCGGAGGAAGCAGTGTCCATGGATTTGCAAGCCGTTTGGCAGAGCGCGCAGCGCGATCTATCGGGCAATGATCCATGCAAACCAGCGAGCAAAAGGAGATGAATCGGAATGAACGAGGAAAAAAATATATCAGCCGGCGCCGCGGCGCAGCACAAAAGCGGGCCAGCCCCGAATGCCTCCTTGGAAGAGTTCCTGGAACAGCAAGCCCTGGAAGAGCGCCTGCGGACCATCCGACACAAGATCATTGTGCTGTCCGGCAAGGGCGGGGTGGGCAAGAGCACGGTGGCGGTCAATGTCGCGGTAGCGTTGCTCAAGGCCGGCCACCAGGTCGGCCTGCTGGATGTGGACATCCACGGCCCGTCCATCCCCACCATGCTGGGCATGCAGAATGAGACGGTCCGCACCCAGGACGACCAGATCATCCCGGTTGAGCACGCCGGGCTCAAGGTGATGTCCATCGGGTTCCTGCTCCGCCAGCGCGACGACGCCTTGATCTGGCGCGGCCCGATGAAGATGGGCGTGATCAAACAGTTCCTCAAGGACGTAATCTGGGGCGACCTGGATTACCTGATCATTGATTCGCCACCCGGCACCGGGGACGAACCCTTGTCCGTGTGCCAGTTGGCCGCGCCGCTGGACGGCGCGCTGGTCGTGACCACGCCCCAGGACGTGGCCACCGCGGATGTGCGCAAATCCATCAATTTCTGCCACAAATTGCAGTTGCCAGTGCTGGGCGTCATCGAGAACATGAGCGGGTTTGCCTGCCCGCATTGCGGAACCGTCACGGACATTTTCAAGCGCGGTGGCGGCGAACGCATGGCCAGGGACATGGGCGTGCCGTTCCTGGGGCGCATCCCCATTGACCCGCGCCTGGGCGCTGCTTGTGACGACGGCCAGCCGTTCGTCCACCAGCACACGGAGACAGAAACCGCCCGCGCCTTTGCGCGCATTATCGCGCCCATGATGGAGGCGGCCGGCAACCCATCGGATAAACCCGCAACAACCAGCCAAGACAACCAGGAGGATCACATCTTGAAGATCGCCATTCCCATGGCCAGCGGCAAGCTCTGCATGCACTTCGGCCATTGCGAGCAGTTCGCCCTGATCGAGGCGGACCAAGCAACCATGAAAATCAAGTGCCAGACCATGCTGACCCCGCCGCCGCACGAGCCGGGCGTGCTGCCACGCTGGCTGCACGAGCAGGGCGCCAACGTGATCATTGCCGGCGGCATGGGCCAGCGGGCGCAAGCGCTCTTCGCGGAAAACGGCATAAAAGTAGTCGTGGGCGCGCCGGCCGACGCCCCGGAGATCCTGGTCGCCGCTTTCCTGGGCGGAACATTGCAATCAGGAACAAATGTGTGTGACCATTGATTGGAAGGGCCATAAGGCCCATGCAGCAGGTGGAGAACAATACAAGCAACAGGAGGAGCAAGATGTGCGACACATCCAGACGACGTGATCGTGCCGCCGCCGGGTTCCTGCGGCGTGGCCAAGGAACGGACCGAGAAGGCGGATCCGGATGTCAAATGCCTCGACTGGTTCATGTGCCTCAAGAAATGCCCTAAATAAACAGGAAGACCAGGGTACGGGGCAAAGGCTTGAATGCCTTAGCCCCGTTGCCCGGTGAATCCACCATGGAATGGAACCCTATCGGTATTATCCGCACCCCCTTTACGCAACCTGCGGGCACGCCCATTCAATCGGCTTTTGCCGCGGGCGCGCCAGGAACCGTTGAGTTGTTCCCGGAGTTTGCAGACGGGCTCCAGGATCTGGGCGGGTTCGACCGGGTCTGGCTGCTCTATTGCCTCGATCGTGCCCCGGCCGGACGGTTGCGGGTGATTCCGTTCCGGGACACAGTCGAGCATGGGGTGTTTGCCACGCGCTCGCCCTGCCGGCCCAATCCCCTTGGATTGTCCTGCGTCCGGCTGTTGGCCGTCGAAGGCCGGATGCTCCGCATTGCGGACGTGGACATGCTGGATGGCACGCCCTTGCTGGACATCAAGCCGTACGTGCCGCGGTTCGACGCCTTTCCCGCCAGCCGGGCCGGATGGTTCGACACGTCCGGTGTTCAGACCACCCACGCGGACAACCGGTTTGCATCCAGCCCGGAGACGCCGCCATGAACTTGCGATCATGGGACCGGCTCCTGCGCGCGGAGATCCTCCAGGTGGCTGGCTGCACGGAACCGGCGAGCGTGGCCTATGCGTTCCTGACCGCACGGAACCATTTGAATGCGCGTATGGACATCCGCACCGCAAGGGCGACCTTATACGGATCTGCCGATGTCCTGCGCAATGCGTCCACGGCCACCCTGCCCTTTCTCAATCTGCGGGGCCTGCGCGCCGTCGTGGCGGCGGGGTTGGCCGCCAGGACCAACCAATTCAACCTGTTTCCCGCCGTCGATCAGGACGAAGCGCATAGCCTGCTCCAACGCCGCGGATGGCTCTCAGCGAAGCCGGTGCGACGCCACGGCGTATATGTCAAAGCGGTTATAACAACGCCCACCAAATCCGTGGAAGTGATCATTCAAGGTCGCCATAATCAAATCACCCGCATTTCAAGAAACGGCCGGACGATCTGCCAGCCGCCCCCATGGGCGGACAAACCCCTGAGCATGGCTGGGATCATGGCCGCCGCGCAGGCCCGCGACGCGGGCTTGGAAGCGCAGGCCAGAGAGTTCATCATCCGGCAAGTGCGCGGGCAATCCTCCCAACCCTTGCCGCGCCGGGTGGCCGAACTGGTCCAGGATCGCATGTGCGGTTCCGTGGCGCCGGTCATGACCATCACCGGCTCGGGGAACCAGGGCATTTTCATTGGCGTTCCATTCTATGCAGCCTACCGGGACCAAGGGTCGGATGTGCTGCCCGCAGTTGTGCTGGCGCTCTTGACCCAAGTATATTTGAGCCAGAAAAGGTCACGGATATCCGGCGACTGCGGGTTGGCCACCAAGAGCGCGCCGGCCCTGGCCGCGGGCTTGGCTTTTGCGCAAGGCGCGGGCCGCGCGGAAATCCAGCGCGCCATGCAGTCCGTGACCCGCGCGCTGGGTTGCATGGCGTGCCACGGCGCGCAGGCCAGTTGCGGGCGCAAGGCCGAGCGCGCGATGCGGACGGTGCTGGATCTGGTGCCTGGCAACAGGCCCAAGAAAGAGACGAAATGAACTACCATGTTGGGCTCAGGATTGCTGTTTTGGCGCTAACCCTGGTTGGCGGGTGGTTGCCCGCCAGCCAGGCCTGGAACGGCCAGACGCACCGGCGCATCAGCGCCCGCGCCTGCCACAACATGCCGCCCGAAATGCAGGCCTGGCGCATGTATGCAGTGCCGCTCATCCGCCTGTCGGTGGCCCCCGACTTCTGGAAAGACCAGGATGAAGACGAGTGGACCCGCCACTTCATCAGCCTGGACACCTTCCCGCCGGGGGACACCAACGAAGCCTCGTTCACCCTCCCGCGCAGCGCGCCGGTCTATGGGCCGGGAGACAACGGCAGCCTGCCATGGACGACCATGGCGGTGTTTGACCGGTTGGTCAGCGCCATGCGCAGCAACGATTGGCTCGAAGCCACCCGCCTGGCCGGCGCCCTGGGCCACTACGTGGGGGACCTCAACATGCCCTTGCACGTGGTGCGCAACTTCAACGGCCAGTTATCCGGCCAGTTCGGGCTCCACACCCGCTGGGAGGGCGACATGGCCCGCCGACATGCCAGCCTGATCCATGCAGCCCCCATGCCCGCCACCGTGCTGCATGATCCCTGGCAGCGCCTGGTAGACTCCTTGCATCTTGCTTATGCCCTGAGCGACGACGTCATGACCGCAGACCTGGAAGCCCGCTGGGCCGTTCACCGCGACTACACATCCGACCGTTATTATGAAATCTTGTGGACCCGGACCGGGGACATGTACCTGGCGCAAATTACCCGCGCCGCCGATGACCTGGCCTCGCTGTGGTACACGGCCTGGGTGCTGGCCGGCCAGCCGGCGATTCCAGCACCGCCGGCCGAGGTCCCGGAGCATTCGGTACATGGCCAGGAACGGTTCCTGCCGGAAAACCTGCCTTGGCCGTTGCTCGTCGTGGGATTGCTGCTGTTCATTGGGCTGGTCTGTGCCATGGTCAGCCTGGTGCGGCGCAAACCGGCTGCCAGCGCATCTCCATCCAAGGGAGAAAAAGCTAATCCCCAGCAGGCGGACCGGACAAATGGCCCTCATGCCCAATGAAATGAAGGACTCGCCATGAGCATCGGCGCTCACGACATCCGCATCACCGTGGTGGCCGAAAATTCCGTCCACCGGCCAGGCCTCCTGGCGGAACATGGACTGGCATTATGGCTGGAAACGCCAGGGGCCAAGGTGCTCTTGGATACGGGCCAAGGGCTGGTCCTGCCCCACGCGGGCTGGGCTATTTCCTGCAACACAACCCAACCGCTTCGATTTTCCTGCATCCGGACGCGCTCCGCCCGCGCTACAGTCGCCACGCCGACCAAACCATGCACTCCATTGGCATGCCGTTGGACACTGCGGCGGCGCTCCGCGCCAGCACGGATCGCGTCATCGCGACCAAGGAGCCCAAGCCGGTGGCCCCCGGCATCTGGGCCACGGGCCCTATTCCGCGGGTTGTGGAGGATGAAAATACAGGCGGCGATTTCGGAAACTTTCACGCCGGCGGCGACATTTCCGCACGTTCTCCATCCATCCCCAATCGAATTTTCACACAAAGACACAAAGCCGCCAAGAAGCCAGGTCCGGCTTTGCGTCCCCGCGTGAGGCGATCAGGGTGCGGATAGCACGGGGATCGTCTCGGGGCTCCACAGGCACATGGCGCGCGGGCCGGTCGGCCGCAAGCTCAGGCTCTGGATGGCGGGGATGGGCAGGTTCACGCGCGACAGCAGGCTGAAGAAGTCCATGGATTGGCTGTAGCGCACCACGCGCACGTCGCTGACCTTGAGCATTTTTTCCAGGCGCGCGACCACCGCGTCCCAGTACCCGATCTCGTCCACCAGGCCTTTTTTCATGGCGAAATCGGCCGAGAACACCCGCCCGTCCGCCAAGGGCTTGAGTTGCTTGGGCTTGAGATGGCGCCCGGCGCACACGATCTCCACGAAGCGTAGATACAACTCGTCCACCACCTTCTGCAGCAGGGCCACCTGGCCCGGCGCCACGGGCTTGAACGGGTTGAGCAGATCCTTGTTCTGGCCGGAGATGATGGTCACGTCGCGCACGCCCAGTTTCTGGCTCAGCAGGTTCCAGTTCAGCGTTTGCATGATGACACCGATGGACCCGATCAGGGTGGTGGGTTCGGTGACGATCCAGTCGCCGGCCATGGCCACGTAGTAGGCGCCGGACGCCGCCATGCCTTGGAAATGGGTGATAATCCGGCGATCCTTGCGGCTGGCCCGGAAATCGCGCAAGGCGTTGTAGATTTCGTCCACCGAGGTCATGTCGCCGCCCGGGGAATCCACTTCCAGGATGATCGCCCGGACCTGGGGATCGTTTTGCGCCACGCGAATCTGGCGCAGGGTGTCCTCGACCATGTCGTAGGGCTCCTCGAACAGGCCGCCTTCCGCCGCGCGGGTGATCATGCCCAGGATGCCGATCCGTACGGCCTTGACCTTGCCCTCGCCGTACGACCAGTGCTCGGTCAGGTCGGGGTACTCGTCCACCGCGTAGGAGCCGGAACTTTTGTTGCTGTCCTGAAACAGGAACGCCAGCACCAGCGCGCCGTTCATCATCAGGCTGCCCAAGAGCACGAAGCCGAGCAGCAGGATCAGGATCCAGAAAATGGCATGGGAATGCCTAACCTCCGCCATGGCGTTCCTCGTTTCTTCTAATTTGGTTCCAACCGGTTGCTTGCATGCATCGGGCTACAGATAATCTATAATATAACCCAAACCCGCGTTTGTATTCATAAAAAAGAGAGAATGCGCCGGGCGGCGATCTCGGCGCCGCCGCCGGCCAGGGGTTCTTGGGCCGGCGGGGCGCGGGTGACAAGGTCCAGGGCGGCCGCCAGGTCTCCGCAGTACAGGCGCGCCTGGGGGATGTGTTGATGGCGCAGGTGGCGGCGGATGGCCGCCTCGATGATGGGGTATTCGCGGAAGTCATCCCGATCGGCGTATACCAGCGGCTTGGCGTTCACAATGCATTCTGACACCAATCCGAACCCGGGCTTGGACACCACGATGTCCACCGCGGCGAGCACGTCGGAGAAGGTCATCTTTTCGCGGTCCACGGGATGGATGTTGGGCCGCTGCCAAGCCAGGGGCCGGACCGTAAAAAATTCGTAGCCGTCCAACCGCGCCACGCGGTCCAGCGCTGCGTCGTCCCAGTCCAGCGAGGTGAACGAGAGCAGGACCCACGGCCGGTCGCTGCGGGCGCCGGTCAGGCCCGCAAGCTCCGCGCGCCGCGCCTGGCCCGGCCGCGCGAGCAGCGGCAGGTCCTGCTGCCGGGGGAACGCGGGCAGGGCCGGGGAAAACGGGAGCCGCAGCAACAGGTCAGCCTTCCCATAGGCGCTGGCAAAGCGCGCCACGGCCCGGGCCCAGCCTGGGTCGCGGGCGGCGAACTCTTCGTAGATCCAGTCCCAGGAGAAGTTGGCGACCGCCACGACGGGGATGCCGGCTTGCGCCGCGGCCGCGATGGGAATCGCCGGGACATCCGCCACCACCAGGTTGATCTTGTGCTCCTGCAGCCAGGCCGTTTCCGCGGCACACAGCTGGTCCCATTCGCGCAACAGTTGCTGCACCCGCTCCAGCGTGGCCGGCACGTCCACGCGGATCGAGTCGCGCTGGACCATGCCCACATCCAATGCGGCCGGCCGCAGCGTGAACCGCACCCCCGGCAGCCGGTTGCGCAGGAAGTCGCCCGGCAGGCCGGAAACCAGGTGCAGCGGCTGGTCCGGCGCGCGCGCGGCCAGCGCGCAGAGGATGTCACAGGCGCGCACCCCGTGGCCGTAGCCGTGGGCCGTGATGTAGTAGGCGATGCTCAAGGCCGTGCGGGAGATGGCCGCGCTGGTCCCATCAGGGCAGGTCGATGCGCAGCATGGAGAAGTCGTCCTCCAGGTATTCCTGCTGATGCATGGCGTACACGTACTCGTACAGCCGCTGGATCGCGGTGCCGGCGCCCGGCGGCGGATTGCCCAGGAAGGCCACGAACTCCTCGAAGGTCCACATGGAGTTGTCCGGCCGCGAGACTTCGTACACGCCATCCGAATACACGTACAACGTGCTGCCCGGGGCCACCGTGGCGCAGGCGCTCTTGTACACGATATCCGCCATGCCCCCGACCATGATGTTGCGCGTTTTGAGCTCCTGTACTTCGACGCCCGGCTGGAACAGGAGGGCCGGGGGATGCCCCCCGGAACAGTAGTTCAGCTGGCGCGTCTCGCGGTCGTACACGCCGTACCACATGGTGAAGTACAGGTTGTCGTGCTTCTCCATCTGGAAGTTCTCGTTCAGGATGCCCATCACCTGGCTGGGTTCGCAAAAGTCCGTGCGCGGGAGGCTTTGCGATCGCAGCACGTTGATCACCGACACCGAGAGCAGCGCCGGGCCCACGCCGTGGTTGCAGACGTCCAGCAGGTAAATGGCCATGTGGCGCTCATCAATCCAGTGGTATCCGAACGAGTCGCCGCCGAGCTTCTCGGAGGGCTTGAACAACCAGTCCGTCACCACCGGGCCTTCTTTGAGCGGCGCGGGCAGCAGGGACATCACGTAGTCCGCGGCCTGGGCCAGCTCCGTGGCCAGGGCCTGCTGGCTTTGCAGCAGCGCGTCATAGGCGGCGTTGCGCTCGAGCAGGTTGATGTAGCCTTGCGAGTGGTACCGAATGCGGGCCACCAGTTCCAGGCGGTCGGGTAGCTTGACCAGGTAGTCGTTGGCGCCGTTGGCAAAAGCGTCGGCCTTGGTGATCGGTTCTTCTTTGCTGGAGAGGACGATCAGCGGTACCTGCTTGAGCTTGGGATGGTTGCGGTAGAATTTGACCAGGGTCATGCCCTCGATGTCCGGCATCACCAGGTCCTGCAGGATCACGGTGGGCGCGTAGTCCACGGCCTGCTGGATGGCCTTGGACGGGTCCTGGCAAAACTGGTAGCGGATATCTTTTTCCGGCAACAGCATGCGGCGCACCTGCTCGCCGACGATGGCCTGGTCGTCCACCAGCAGCACACGGATTTGGAAATCTTGGAGGCCGGCAATTTGGACGGGCGCGGGGGCGGTCATGGGGATTCCTTTCGTTGGGGCAAGCGGGCCGTGATGGCGGCGGCGATGTCCGCGACCGGGAGGATTTCCCGCGCGGCGCCCATTTCCGCCGCGGCCTTGGGCATGCCGTAGATGACGGAAGACGCCTTGTCCTGGGCGATCGTGTGCCAGCCGTTGTGCGCCAGGGTCAGCAGGCCGCGGGCGCCGTCATCACCCATGCCCGTGAGCAGCACCGCCACACCAGGCGTGACGTCCGCATGGACCAGGCTCTCGAAAAACACGTTGGCCGAGGGGCGGAACGGGTAGCTTTTGGGGTCCGGGGTGTAATGGAACGCGAAGTCCGGCCGCAGCACCAGGTGATCATTGGTGGCGGCCAGGTAGGCGTGGCCGGCTTCCGGGCGGGCGCCTTCCACCGCCATGGCCATGGGCACGCGAGATTGCTCGTTCAGCCAGCGCTCGAGGCCGGCCGCGAACTGGACATCCACATGCTGGATGATGACCAGCGCGGCCTCCATCCGCGCTGGCAGGCGGCCAAGGATGGTGGCCAGGGCCATGGGGCCGCCGGTGGAGGCGCCGATGGCGACCAGCAACGGACAACCCGTGGCGCGGGGCCGCGCGGAGGGGGGCGGGGCATGCGCCGGCGTCGTCGTTTCTGCGGCAATCAGGCGCCGGATGGTGGCGATCTTGGCGAGCAGTTCCGCCGCACCTTCCAACTGCCCCTGGGCGCCCAGCGCGGGGGTGCGCACGGCATCCAGCGCCCCGTGCCCCATGGCATCGAAAACCATGCCGGCGTGGCCGGAGACCGTGGCGGTCACTACGAGGATCGCGCAGGGCGACTGCTGCATGATCAGGCGCGTGGCCTCAACCCCGTTCATCACCGGCATCACAAGGTCCATCAAGATGATGTCCGGCGTATCCGTGGCACATTGCGCCACGGCCGCCCGGCCATCCCGTGCGGTCCACGCCAGCGCGCAGTCCGGCGCCGCGGCTACGACGCGCCGCAGGGCTTCCACGGCCATGGGCATATCATTGACGATGGCGATACGCATGGCTGATTATAGTTGAACAGTGGACCATGAGTGGTTAATGTGCCCTCGTTTGCGGCTAAAAGACAATCAAAAATGCGCGGCGATCCCGGCCGGACGCGGCGCCATCCGGTTGTCGGGGTGGCCATGGACGAAGCAGAATTTAGCGATTTCAGGGTCAAGAAAAGCGGGGAACACCGCTGGCGGCGCGTCCGGGCAATTGACGCCAAGGATGCCATTGAACGCGCCTATGGCGCGCGTGTGTTTTTCTACAAGAAAAAAGGGCGGATTCACCACTTCGACGACCTGTCCGAACGGTACACGTTTTATTACGCGTACGAGGAATAGCGAATATGAAAAAAATCTTGGCAGCGGTACTGGCGTTGCTCATGGGCTGGACCGTGGCCCGGGCTCAGGAACCGGCGGCGGCGCCGGCCGCCGGCTTCGCCGACACGGTGTTCACCAACGGCAGCATTTATCTTGACGCAATTCGTTACGTGACCAGCCTGGCGGTCAAGGATGGCCGGATCCTGGCCACGGGCCCGGAAACTGCCGGCCATGTTGGCGAGAAGACCGTCTTCGTGGACCTGCAGGGAGCTGCCGCGTACCCGGGATTCCACGATAGCCATACGCATTTGATGGAAGCCGGCATGGCTGGCGGAGGCGTTGAGCTGTTCGGATGCCACGATGCAGACAGCATTGCGGCCAAGCTCCAGGCTGCGGTCGCCAAACTCCCCACGGGTGCGCCGCTCCTTGGCGTGGGTTTCCTGCTATACGATTATCCGGCCTGGTCGCTGGTGGATCTCGCCAAGCTGGACGCCGCGTCCGGCGACCACCCGGTTCTCCTCATGGATCAGCTGGGCCACAACGCGCTGGCCAACTCCAGGACCCTGCAGCTCGCGGGCATCACCGGCGCGACCCAGGCCCCGTTTGCCGGCATCATCGGCGTGGCGGACGGCAAGCCTACCGGGCTGCTGCGCGAAATGGCCATGATTCTGGCCGGCAACGTGATCCTGCCCATGATCCCCGAGGACGCCATTTACCAGGGAACGCTGGGCGTGCTGAAGCATTGGGCCGCGCTGGGGTACACCTCGATCAACGACATGATGGGCACACCCATGGGCCGGGTGATGCGCCCCGACCTCTTCGTCCGCATGGAGCGGGAGGGCTTGCTGCCCGTGCGCGTCAACTACATGTATACCATCTTCAGCCTGGACGACGTCGACACGGCCATCGACTATGTTGGCCGCGACACGGACATGGTGCGTTTTGGCGGCTGCAAAGTATTTATCGATGGCGCGTTCGCCGCCGGCCAGGCCTGGACCACCTGGACCAACCTGCAGGGCGATACCGGCCTGCATTATGTCACCACCGATGATGCCCAGGGCGAGCGCTACAATATCCACCGCATTGTGCAGCGGGTGGACGACTTGCATCTCAACCTGCAGTACCACGTTCAGGGGGATGCCGGCGTGGACGCCATCCTTGACGCACTTGACGGCGTGGTCGCGAAGAACGGGCAGCTCAACGGCCGGCACACGCTGATCCATCTCGGGTTTTGTCGGCCTGACCAGATGGAGCGGATGAAGAAGTTCGGCCCGGCAGTGAACGCGACCTGCCAGCCGGCGTTCTGGGAAATTGATGCAAGTTCCAGCAACTATTATGGCGCGCGCATGGCCGAGACCTATCCCATCATGGACTTGATCGACAAGGACGTGACCGTGGGTATCAGCTCGGATTTCAGCGTGTCGCCGCTGCCGTATGCCGACCCGCGCCGCATCCTGCTAATCGCGCTCAACCCCACGGCGGTGCAGCCGTCCACCCGCACGGCCATGACCAAGTCGGCCGTGATCACGGGGCTGACCGCTGGGAGTGCGGCCACGGCGGCGCGCAACGATACCGGCGTATTGGAGGTCGGCCGCTGGGCGGATCTGGTAGTTTACAACAAGGACCTGTTCGCCGTCACGGGCAACAAGCTGACCAACGCCTTGGAAGTGGTGGCTACCTGGGTGGGCGGAAAATCCGCCTACGTGAAGCCCGTCGCCGACGCAAAACAGGCAACTGTTTCTGCTATAGCGCGTTAAACTATTTCTAGCCCTCAGACGGCGCGTGCGGCGCCCGCGCCCTACCTTCGGGACGAGGCGCAGCAAGGTGGGGGGGGGCCTCCGGACCCGCCGTCAGGGGATGTCGATCAAATCGGGCAACGGACTGCGGCTACGATATTTTTTAACATGCTCTAATCCCTGCAAACAAATGCCCGCCGGCGGTTCAGCACCGCCGGCGGGCAGCATGATTTGTTGGTAGCTGCTGTGACCCGCTTACGCCTTGGCGTAGGCGAGAACGAACGCGGTGTAGAACGCGCAGGCTTGCACGAGGTGCTCCAGCTCAATGCACTCGTTGGGAGCATGGGCGTGCTTTTCGTGACCCGGGCCAAAGCCGATGGTGGGGATGTTGTACATGCCCGCCGTGGCAATCCCGTTGGTGCTGAAGGTCCAGCAGCCGACTTCCGGCTGTTTGTCGAACGCGGCCTGGTAGGCCTTGACCGCGGTCTGCACTTCCTTGGAGCTTTCGGGCAGGATCCAGGTCGGGTAGTACTTCTTCGTCGGGTACTTGAGGCCGGTGTAGGCCGGCTCGGCGTATTCAAGCACGGTCACGCGTCCATTGGCGGCTATCACGCCGGGCAGGTTGGCCAGTTCGGCCACCGAGGTGGCCTCGGTTTCGCCCGTGGTCAGGCGTCGGTCCAAGTTGATCGTGCACCCGTCAGCCACGGCACACAGGCTGGGGGAGGTGGACCGGATGCGGCTGATGGTCACCGTGCCCTTGCCCAGCGTTTCCTTGGGCTGCAGGCGCTCGTTGAGCTTTTCCACGTCCTGGATGATCGGCGCCATCTTGTACACGGCGTTGACGCCGCGCTCGGGGGCCGACCCATGGCACGAGATGCCGGCGGTGGAAACTTCGATCTCCATGCGGCCGCGGTGGCCGCGGTAGATGCGCAGGCTGGTCGGCTCGGTCAGCACCACCACGTGGGGCTTGAGCTTGTCTTCCTTGACGATGTATTGCCAGCACAGACCGTCGCAATCCTCTTCCTGCACCGAGGCCACCACATAAAGGGTGATCTCCGGCGGTACGCCCAGCTTCTTCAGCAGGGCGCCGGCGTAAATCGAGGCAGCCACGCCGCCCTTCTGGTCCGCGCAGCCGCGGCCGTAGAGGATATCGTCCTTGATCACTGGCTTGAACGGGTCGGTGTTCCAGTTCGCGCGGTCGCCGACGTCCACGGTGTCGCAGTGGCCGTCGATGGCAATGATCTTGGGCCCGTTGCCGATCCGGCCGATCAGGTTGCCCATGCCGTCCACGATCACCTCGTCGTATCCGAGCTTTTCCATCTCTTTTTTCATGCGCTTGACCACGCGGCCCTCCTGGCAGCTCAGGGAGGGGGTGGCGACAATGTCGGCGAGGAACTTGGTTACGCGTTTCTTCAGCCCGCGGGCGCCTTTCAGGATTTCAGGGTCCATGTCATGTCCTTCCATCTTGGTTGTTGGTTGAATCAGCAGACAAAAACGCGCCCAATATACGCCGGCCAGCCGCCATGGCAAGCGCAACTTTTTGCTTAGCGGGCCGCTGATCCCTGTGGTATGATGGCCGTCATATGATGAACAACAATGAGTTGCGCAACGCGCTGACGGAAGCCCGGCGGATCGTGGTGAAAATCGGCAGCCGCGTGCTGGTCAGCGATCAGGGCCGGCCCAACCAGCCGCGGATCAATTCGCTGGCCGGGGAACTGGCGGCCTTGCGGCATGCGGGCCGGGACGTGGCCGTGGTCAGTTCCGGCGCCATCGGTTCCGGGATGGAGGCGCTGGGCATGAAGACCCGGCCCCAGACCATACCGGACCTGCAGATGGCCGCCGCCGTCGGCCAGGCCGCGCTCATGGCGCGCTACAACGTGCCGTTCCAGGTGCATGGGTGCCAGATCGGCCAGGTGCTGCTGACCTACGATGATCTCCACCACCGCCAGCGCCACCTGAACGCGCGCAACGCCCTGATGAACCTGTTGCGGCATGGCATCATCCCCATCATCAACGAAAACGACGTCGTGGCCGTGGATGAGATCAAGTTCGGTGATAACGACATCCTCGCCTCGCTCGTCTCCATCCTGATCGAGGCGGATTTGCTGATCCTCCTGAGCACCACCGACGGGCTCAAGGCGCCCGACGCCAAGGCGCGCATGCGGCGGGTGCCCCTGCTGCAGGCCGTGACCCAGGCGGAGCTGCGGGTGGCGGTGGGCAAGGGGGGCGCCATCTCCACCGGCGGCATGGAGTCCAAGCTCAAGTCGGCCCAGCAGGCGGCGGACGCCGGGGTGGCCGTGGTCATCGCCGACGGCCGTCAACCCGGCGTGTTGCCGCGGGTGCTGGCGGGCGAAGATGTCGGCACGCTGATCGCCCCCGACCGCGCAGGTCGCGAGGCCCTGCGGGCCGGGCGCAAGCGCTGGCTGGCCTACTTCCACCGCGTGGCCGGGGCCCTTGTGGTGGACGATGGCGCGCGGCGCGCCCTGGTCTGCGAGGGCAAAAGCCTGCTGCCGATCGGAATCAAAAGCGTCGAGGGCACTTTCGAGCCGGGCGCGCTGGTCAACATCAAGGACACTTCCGGCGTTGTCGTGGCCCGGGGCTTGACTGACTATTCCAGCGCGCAGATCCTGCGGATCAAGGGCCACCCGACGCGCGATATCAGCGCCATTCTTGGCGCCGCGGATTTCAACGACGTGGTACATCGGGACAACCTGGCCGTGCTGGCCAAGTAACAAGGTTTAATAACATGACGCTGCACGATGAAATGATCGCCATGGGTGACCGGGCCGTGGCCGCCAGCCGGGTTCTGGCTACCCAGAGCGCGCGCCGTAAAAACGCCATCCTGGAAGCCATGGCCATGGCCTTGGACTCCGGCCGCGAGGCCATCAAAGCCGCCAATCGCCTGGACCTGGAGAACGGCCGCCAGGCCGGGCTGACCTCCGCCATGATGGATCGCCTGGAGCTGACGGACAAGCGGCTCGACGAAATGATCAAGGGCATTTACAACGTCGTCGGCCTGTCAGACCCCGTGGGCAGCCGCATCAGCAAGTGGATGCGGCCCAATGGGCTGGAAATCCTCAAGGTGCGTGTGCCGATCGGCGTGATCGGCATCATCTACGAGGCCCGGCCCAATGTTACCGCGGATGCCACGGTGCTGTGCATCAAGACCGGCAACGCGGTCATCCTGCGCGGCGGCAAGGAGGCGATCAACTCCAACAAGATCATTGCCGAGTTGCTGCAGTCCGGCGGCAACAAGAAAGGTCTGCCGCCGCACTCGATCCAGTTCATTGCCACCACGGATCGCGAGGCCGTGCGCGAGCTGTGCCAGTTGGAGGGCCGCGTCAATCTCATCATCCCGCGCGGCGGCGAAAGCCTGATCCGCGCCGTGACCGACTGCGCGCGGGTCCCGGTGATCAAGCATTACAAGGGGGTATGCCACCTGTACGTGGACGAGACCGCCGATTTGGGCATGGCCATGCGGATCTGCATCAATGCCAAGTGCCAGCGGCCGGGCGTGTGCAACGCCATCGAAAAGCTGCTGGTCCACGAGAAGATCGCGCCGGCCTTCCTGCCAGGCATGGTGGCGGAGCTCCAAAAACATAACGTGGAGCTGCGCGGCGATCCCGCGGCCTGCGCCCTGGTGTCGTCCATGAAGCCGGCCACTCCCGAGGACTGGTACACGGAATACCTCGACCTGATCCTGACCGTGGGCATCGTGCCGGGCGTGGCGGCGGCGATTGCGCACATCAACCAGTTCGGCTCGCACCATTCAGACGCCATGGTCACTGAAGACGATGCCGCCCGCAAACTTTTCGAGCGCGACGTGGACTCGGCCACCGTGTACATCAACGCTTCCACCCGGTTCACCGACGGCGGCGAGTTCGGCATGGGCGCGGAGATCGGCATCAGCACCGACAAGCTGCATGCCCGCGGCCCCATGGGCCTGGAGGAGTTGACCACCTACAAGTTTGTCATCCGGGGGGCGGGCCAGGTCCGGGAGTGAAACCGTGAAGCAATTCATCGTCAGGTGGATGTTCACCCTGCTCGCGGTGACGGTCATCGCGCTGAGCACGTTCCTGGAATACGGTGTGGAAAACCTGTTCCTGGGCACGTGGATGACCCCGTACTACATGGAACTGGTCGACAACCTGGTTTTCTGCAGCATGCTCCTGGTGATCGCGGCCATCTTGGACCGCAAGCGCCAGCGGTTCCAGAACCAGTTGCAGCGTGAACTGGCCCGCGCCGTGGCGCACCGCGACCGCATGCTGTCGCTGATCTCCCACGATCTGCGCGGCCCCTTCACCACGGTGATGAACCTGAGTGAAACCATGCTGGACAAGTGGGACAGCGCCCCCGCCGACGCGCTGAAAAAATATGCCGGCATCATCCACGCCACCAGCGCCCGGATCTATGACCTGCTGCTCAACCTGCTGGCCTGGGCCCGGGTCCAAACCGGCACCGAGGTCTGCTGCCCGCAGGCCACCCTCGTCGCGCCGGCCGTGGACAACACCGTGCACTTGTACCGCCGCGCGGCCGAGGAGAAAACCGTGACGGTCACCACCCAGGTGCCGGCGGATCTTGCTGCGCACACCGATCCTGACGTGCTCAAGACCGTCCTGCGCAACCTGCTGTCCAACGCCATCAAGTTCTCCCGCCCCGGCGGCCGGATCGAAATCCTGGCCCGGGCCGGGGATGGCGGGGTGCTGCTGGAAGTCTGCGACCAAGGGGTGGGCATTCCCGCGGCGCAGCAGGCCCAGTTGTTTACCCGGGAACCGCCCATGACCACGCTGGGCACCCGCGAAGAAAAGGGCACCGGCCTGGGCTTGGTGCTGTGTCGTGATCTGCTGGAAAAGCAGGCCAGCCGCATGGATTGCGAAAGCCGCGAAGGATCCGGCACCACGTTCCGGATCCGCTTCCCGCCGGCATCCTAGGCGCGCCGTTATGTTGGATAGGCATGTTGGCCCAATGTTACAACCAAGAGGAGGTCTCATGAGGTCCCGTTCCAAGCTCGTCACGATGCTCGCCATCGCCGTGGTGGTTGCTTTGTCTCTCGCCCGCCTTGCCCTGGCTTTTACGGCTGGGGACAAAGTCGAAATCGAATATGGCGGCGGCTGGTATGCAGGCACAGTCAACGAAGTGAAAGGCGATCAGTTTTTCATCTCCTACGACGGCTATGATGCTTCTTGGGACGAATGGGTGGATAGCGCGCGTCTTCGTTTTCCGGCCGCTGAGGCGGGAGCGCAACCGGCGGCCACCGAAGAAGAGTCTGGGGCCGGCGCAACCCAGGAGGAAACTCCGGTGGAAGCCACCACCACCCCGCAACAAGAGGCCGTGGTCGATGACGCCGAAGACACTGGACCCAAAGAAATAACCATCCGCAAAGGCGGCTCGATCTGGGCCACCGTTGCTCCCCAAGGCACAATCCGCGTGAACGGGAGCATTGAGGGGGAAGTCGAGGATAATGGTAACGTCCGCGTCAGTGGAATGAATGCCGGCGAGATCGATTCCGGCGGCACCATCCGCAAGGGCGGCATGATCGTCGGTTCCATCGAGTCGGACGGCACGCTGCGCGCGAATGGCAGCACGGTCGGAAATGTGGAAAGCGACGGCACGATCCGTAATAACGGATCGATCTGGGGGGACAGCGACAACTGCTGCCCGGACAAACGCAGCCGGAACGCGGTGGCCGCGGTCATCGTTTTCTTCGCAGGATCAGATTTCGGATTCTAGTCAGCAAGGATCATCGGGTGGCATGCGGCACCCGATAGCGTACCCTGGTGCGCATCGAACGTGATGGCGCCCGCCCGAAACTTCTGCTTATGAAGAGCCCGCCGCGGCGACGCCCACGTTCTACTCCATAAGATCCGAAACCCAGAAGACCTCGTTGATGGCCCCATCCTGGGGATTGATCTCAAAAGTCATCTCGGTTCCGGGGGCTTCGGCTGCCCTTACCAGCGTGGGTGCATCGTGCGGCATCAGGCCTGGCGCGCGCCATAGCTGGTACACGGCGCCCTTTTCCGTGCTGGCTTGCAACAGCAATGGCCCCACGCCACCCGCGGGCACGGCGAACGTCATCGCCTTGGGCCGACGCAGGTACGCAGCCACCGCGTGATAGTAGGCATCGTGCTGGTAGAAGCTGACCGGCGCGTAATCCGCGGGCTCCATGCTTAGCTGTGGTAATGGCCCTCCCGGCCACCTGTCGATCGCCACATAGTTGGGGGGATCGCCCGGCGATTGCAGGTGCAGGAATCCCAAGGCCCCGGCGCTGCCTGCGGCAAAATATCCGGCCGGCAATGGGTCGCCCTGCGCCTGCTTGGCCTTGGCCTTTTCAATGAGGTGCCAAAGCAGCGTGTTGACTGCCAGGAAGCATGACTTGTCTTGCCAAGGGCCCTCGGCCGAGGCGGCGTTTTTGTTGGGACCGAGGTTGGCCACCGCACAGACGGCGATCCCCGTCGCGGTGTAAACCTGGCAGCGGGAAAAGAACCGGAAGTACGTGCCGTCGTGGTCCAGGATGGGCGCGCCACTATTTGTATCAATCAGCCAGCCGAACCCGTAGCTGGGGTCATCCGGTTTGGCCTTGGGGTAGGGCGTGTGCAGTGTCGCCAGGGTTGCCTCGCTGAGGACCAGGCTGCCCTCGCGGCCATCGATGTGCAGCCGCAGGTACTTCAGCCAGTCCTCGATGCTCATGTAGGCGCTGCCCGCCCCATTCCAAATCGGCGGGCAGACCATATTGTCGCGCACCATGTTGTGGGGGAAGTCAGGATGCCGGTAATGCCCGTGCGGCTGGTACTGGTTGGTGACGGCCGGCAATCCGAATCCTGCCGTGCTGATCCCCAGCGGTTGAAACAGCCGGGCCTGGATCGCCTGTTCGTAGCTCGTGTTGAGGAGCCGCTCGATCACCGCGGCGAGAACAATGAAGTTGCCGCTGCCGTATAAAAAGTCCACGCCGATCTGGGTGGGCGTGGTCGTTTCCACCCAGTTCGTGTCCATCTCATAGTGTTGACGTTTCAGCAGGCGCTCCGTCATGTCCCGCCGGAACTGTTGGGGGTCGTCGTTGGCTCCGCCAACCACCCGCGTTTCTTTGTCTTCGCTGCCCGTCATGCGCAGCCCGGATCGGTGACAGGCCAGGTGCCGCAACGTGGTGGAGAAGAAACGCGGGTTCATGTCGATCTGCCATTCCGGGAACAGGTCGGACAGTGGGGTGTCCCAGGTGAGGGGCCCGCCGGTCCCGGGCGTTACGGCGCCGTCCTGGATGAGGATGCCCAGGAGGGTGCAGGTCATGGATTTCGTGCACGATCCCAGGCCCCAGCGGTCGGTGGACGCGATCACGCCTTTCCCGCCATCGAAGGCCCGGACACCATCGCAATACACCCCCACATCCGGCGGTGCGAAGCGGTTTTCACAAGAGACCCCGCCGACGATGGCTGGGACCCCACAGTCAGTCGCCAGCCCCATCATGAATAGCGGCGTATACAGGAACGGGTCCTCCGGGGCGGGCGCCGAAATCTGGGCCTCATTCGATGCGCAACCGAGTTGCTCCCCCTCGCTGTTCTTTACCCGCACGCGCATCGTCACGGTCGGGACCCCTGGCAGATCACCGATCTGCATCGTGGCGTATCGAATCCCTGACGGATTGGTAGGGGTCAGCGACAATGCGATCTCGCCGAGAAACCCGTTGGTCACGTCGTACACCGCCAGGGCCGCGGAGGCGATCTCCGGCCCCGTGTAGCGCCACCGCACGATGAATCGCTCGGTTGCGTTCGTGCTCGTCAGCTCCTTCCGCCAATCCGATCCGATGTCCCCAAAATCCCACGACAGGTCGAGCACGATCAACGCACATTCCCCCAGGGTCTGGGGCAGGGTGGCCGGATCCGTAGGTATGGGCCCGGGCGCCGGGTTCCCCGCCGCATAGGCGTGCATGGCGCCAAGCAACAAGAACTGCCCCATACTCAAAACCCATCTCCGCGTGGCACTCATGATCGCCTCCTTTGGCAGCGCATAATCGTTCGGGGCAGGACAAGAATTGCAGATTTTATGGGAAAAGTCGATGCGGACAATAAATTTTCCCAAGGCCGCCACGCGTGCGCTTCCCCACGAAACCAAGCTCCGCCTCGACGCCGAAGGGATCATCCAATGGCAGTCACTTTTAACTATCGCCCCCATCCCGCCCAGCTTGCCATGCATGCCGGCCGCCAACACCGCTTCCGCACTGTCTGCTGCGGTCGTAGGTTCAGTAAAATCCTCTGCCTTGCCGGCGAACTGCTCGACCGCGGTGGCGGTGACCAGGCCGGCGATTACGGCTGGATTGCTCCCCCCGACAACGTCGCCGAGCGCAACATAACGGGCACGAGCTTTCGCCCATGTCAGCTGTGCCTTGCTTATACAATTTCACATGACGCGCTTTAAGACTGGGATACGGGCAAGGGCCATGTGAAGGTGGTAACGTGTTCATCGCTCCGCACAAGAACCAGGTTCCCGCGGTGGGCGATGGCGATCTCGCGCGCCAGGCTCAAGCCCAGCCCGGAGCCCTCGGTTTTGCGGCGACGGGATTTGGCACCCCGGAAGAAACGCTCGAAAATCCGTTCCTGGTCCTGCCGGCCAATCAGGGGACCGGAATGGTGGCCGCCGGCCCCTAGATGGAACGGAGCGACTCGTCAAACCGCCGCCAGTGCTCAAGCGGCTGGTCCTTGCGCACCTGGGCATCGGCCAATGCCCGCAGTTCGTGGTCCACACGTTCCAGGCCCATCCGGTCGAGCACGGCCACGGCGAGCAGTCCCAGGCCGGCTAAGAGCAGGCCCGAAACGCATGCCCTGAGCAGGCCGATCTTGAAGCGGAAGGAATGGATCATCAACCGGGTGACCTCGACCAGGTCGCGGCGAAGGTGACCGGGACATCCGGCAGCCTGGCCGGCACCGTGCCGATGCTGGACGATCGCCCACGGCGACGGCGCGGCCGGTGGTTTTAATCACCGCCTCAATCCCATGCCAAGCAAGTCTCGGCCCCAACGGCGCCAGCCCGTCCTTGCTTGACTCACTTTACTGGCTCGGGAAGCAGGACGACCCGGAAGCCAATACTGTAGGAGTTTTCGTCCGGGAGGCCGGCGTTGCGATAGGCAACCCGGCAGTGGTACGCATAGGAGCCCCAGGCGCCGCCGCGAATCACGCGGAACGCGCCGGTTGCTGGACCACGAGGGTCCGTACCGGGAGATGTCGCGTAGTAGCTCCAATCATGCCAGTCCCAACACCACTCCCTCGCGTTTCCCGCCATGTCATATAGCCCAAACCCGTTGGCCGCAAACGCGCCCACGGGACTCGTGTAGGGCATCCCCCCATTCGTGTAGGCCGGGTGATACCCCTCGGTCGGATTCGTGTCATAGGCATAATTAGGATGCCCGCTTGGCCAATAACTTATGTAGTTCGCCCGCGCCTGCTGAATCGTATCCGCATCGCTCCACGGAAACCGGTGGTTCGCCGCCCCGCCCCGCGCAGCGTATTCCCACTCCGCCTCCGTGGGCAGGCGGTATCCGCGGGCAGTCCAGTTGCATTCCGGCGTGCTCTTGCCACTTTTATATGTGACGCCGCCCACGGTGTAGCACGGTGTCAAGCCCTCTTTCTGGCTGCGCGCATTGCACCACTTCACAACATCATACCAACTCACCGACTGCACGGGATGGTCCAATGCCTTGCCCGATCCGGCGTTGTTAAAGCTGTACCCATTGACCGTGGCCCAGGCATACACCGCGTCCCACTGCGCCTTGGTCACCTCGTATCGGCCCATGTAAAACGCGCTCACCGCCACCGGGTGCTGGGGCAGTTCGGAAGCATCGCCTTCGTCGGCGGGAAACACATTGGTCGCGTTCCCCATCACAAAGCTCCCCGCCGGGATCAAGACCATGTCAGCGGGGGGGTTCGTCACCATGGCCACCACACGGTACACCATGGGCACCGCGCAGGTCACCACGCCGCTGCTGTATCCCGGAATATGGTCCAACCACGCGGCCGCTTCCGTAAAATTGGTCCACGGCCCCGCCAATGTCCCGGCCCATTCCACCCGATAGCCCGTCACGTTCGAGATCGCGGTAAACGTCACTTTCCCGGCCCGGTCGTACGACTGGATCACCACGTCCTCCGCCTGCGCCGTCAATATCCCCGCCAGCAGCAGTCCAAGCATTATTTTCATCGGTTGCATGGCATCTCCATCATGGGATTATGCTGCGCTCACCATAGCCCCGGCAGGCGCCATGGCAAGGCGGTTTCCTGGATTGGCGCATCAGCGGAGCCTTGGTTGGTCGGGGTTGCCAGCCCCACAACGTCATTTATTCTACGGGCACCCTTTGATAATTGAGGGCAGCGTCCACGAAGTGGATATAAAGTTTATGCTCCGTTGCATTGCCGGTCATCCAGGCCGCCCGATGATCCAGGAGGAAAGCGTCATCGCCACGATGCAAATGGTGCGCGCTGGTGATCAGTTTGGCCGGTTGAAGGACGGCCCCCTTGTCGTTGATCACCATGGCATAGACGCCGTTAAAGGCGTCCGCGCTGCTGTCGGCGCAAAGCCATTCCTCCCACAAAACGACGTAAAGATCTCCGCCAAGTCCGACCAGTTTTGGGCGCTCGGCATGCACTTTCGATCCGGCCGAGTGTTGCGTCAGCCACTTCAGCCGGTTGTTATACTGTGTGCCCGCCGAGGAAATCGTCAGGGTGTCCGGCAAGGTGGGATCCAGGCTGTTATCGCTGTTTTTGACACGCACCATGGCCAGGTTGCGCGGACCGCTGATTTGTCCACCCGTGGTGGCGCTGTTTTCGGTTGCAAACACGGCAATGTATTTGAAGGTCGGATCGTTCTGAATCAAGGCGATATTGCCCAGCCGGGTGTAGGTATTGTTTTCACCCAAGCTACCCTTGATGTAAAAGAGTGAATAGTCGACATGATTGCGGGCCATTACGATGTGACGAGGATACGCATCACCCAAATGGTGCTCGATGATTCCCTCACCATCATACAGCAACCGCTGGTCGAACGAGTGGCTGACCCAAACAGAGTGCGTGCGCGTGATGGCCCCGTTGGCAGCATTCAACCGGGTGGAGAGCGCCTTTTGATGGCGGCGCCCGGAGATGCTCCAGTCTGGGGCCGTGTTGATGCCATGGACCAGCGCAATCTCGTTGCCGCCGGCCGTCAGACGGGCGGTGGCCGCCACCATGGGATTGATGATCATTTCTGCGTTGGCGTCGAAAGCGTGCCGGGCCGTATCCAGGTCGATGTTAAATTGGACCACGCCGGCGGCGTTCAGCTTGACCACGCGCACCATATTGCTCCGATAGGTATTGAGCGGCGGATAATCGGGATTGACCACGGCGCTCTCATCCACGCCAGTGGCGTAATAACGGTTGCCGGAGTCGTCGCTGGCCAGGCCCATCACCCGATCCAGCATGGGGATGTCCGTGAGAACCTGGGTGACCTTATAGCCCGACGAATTGGCTGCAACGTGCAGCAGCAGGGCATCCCAAGGTGTGCTGGCATCATAGTCCTGGGCCAAGACATCCAGATCACGGCCATTGGATGCCACGATAATTTCCGGCGTCTTGCCATAGTTACCCAGCCAACTGGAGGGACCAATCAAGTCCTCCACGTCGGCATCAAATGGTGTCAAGGTCCATGACGGCGAGTAGGTATCCTCCAGCAGCAGGGAAAGCGCACCGATGATGCCCGCCATGGTGGCCGCCCGGGGCTGGAACGTGAAGGAAAACTCATCGCCTATCCGGCTGCCGACAGCATTGCTGACCATCGACCGGCAGAAATACGTGGTGCCGCTGGCGAGGCCCGAAACCGTGATGTTGACGTCTACGCCCTCATTAGCCGCGCCCATGGTCGTGGTGGCGCTGCTCCATCCGGGTCCGGCCCACGCGCTGTTGGTCCCATAAATGAACCACACCTCGGTGGGGAGATTGCCGGGGTTCACCTTGACGTGGAACTGCGCCGCAGTTCCGCTCAAGGACGTGGCATCGGCCCAGCCGCAATCGGGCGCAAAAGGAACGCCTGAGGTGACCCATGCAGGCGCGTCCAGCAGCGTTCCGTTGTGCACGCTGCCGCCCCAGCCGCTGTTGCCGGCGGTGGTTCCAGCCCCCTCGTTCAACGCCCAATAGCCCAGCGGACCGGATCCCGCCGCCATGTGCATGCCGGCCAGGATCTGCGCCTGGCTCAAGGCCGTATTCCGCAGGGTGATTTCGTCCAGCGTTCCGGACATGGTGGCGCTGCCATAGCGGCCGATCAGCAGGCCGGCGGTTGGCGAGCAGGCGCCGGCCGCACCGGACCACGCCCGGCTCATTTTCTGGGTTCCGTCCACGTATAGCTTCCCGCCGCTGCTGTTCACCACAAAGGCGACGTGGTGCCACGTCCCATCGGCGATGAAACCGCCGTCCAGCGGACTGGTGCCATCCAGCACATAGCTGGTCAGGTTGCGCCCGTAGGCCGCCCGCACATGTCCGTTCTGGAGGCTGACGGCATATCCGTTGGTCGGAGGCAAACTCCCCTTCTGGACGATTCCGCGAATCGTGCCGTCGTTCTGGGAGGTCTTGACCCATGCGGTTACCGTTAATGGGTAGGCGTTGAGCGCGCTGTGGTGCGGCACCGCCACGCTGGCCGTTCCGCTGAACGACAGGGCCTGGCCCGGGCCCGTCTGGGCTAAAACCGGCGCAGAGCACCACCCCGCCAACACACTCGCCACCGCTATGGTTATGGTCTTCATGATGGGTTTTCTTGTTGATAGTTAACTGCGCGGTCACCTGAAGGTATTGGTTCCGCCCAACTCCATCAGCGCGGAGCATAGTCTACCCGCCCCCCCCGAAACGCAACCGCAAAAAATTCGTTGGCGGGGGGCTGAACTCGCACCACGCTGTCAAATCCTGTTTCTGGCTTCGCGCACTGCACCGTTTTACTACATCACCACCTGATAAATAGTGATCGCGCCGATGGAAGCGCCGCTCTGTCGAATCCATCGGGATCGGTTCGCTCATCCGCGTATTGCGCGGGGTTCCTGTCCCGCAGCATACTGTCCACGGCCCGGGAGGACCGTGCCACGCCCCGCAAAAAGAGGCGCGCTTCATGAAAGGTGCACACTGGCATCCCATAGGCGGGAAAAAAGTTGGAAAGAGTTTTCTGAACCTGCCACAAGGCCGGGATGAAAGAACCATAAAACTCAATCCAACGCCGCATACGGACACCATCATCAAGCAAGTATGCAATCTGATTCCTGGACATATGGTATCCCACCTGGCCAAGGAGCATGGCATTGAAGAGCAATGTCGAACCTTCGACGAATGGAGTCACGTGGTGACGTTGTGCACGGCCCAGTTGACCCATGCGCTTGGGCTCAATGATGTCTGCGACAATCTGCAGCAGCATCGCGCCATGCTGGCGACGATTCGTGGGGCCACGCCCCCGACACGGAACAATCTATCGCTCGCCAACAAGATCCGCACGGCGGGCATGGCCGAGGCCTTGTACTGGAAGATGCTGGAGCACCTGCAAAGCGTAAGTCCGAAGTTTGCCAAGGGGCGCGGGCGTGGGTACCTGAAACAATTCAAGGCGGCGATTCACGCCGTAGACTCAATGACGATTCAGTTGGCGGCCAACGCATGGATTGGGCCAAGCGTCGCCGCCGCAAGGCGGCAGCCAAGTGTCATTTGTGCTTGAACCTGCAGAGATTTCGGTTCATCCGGGAAGTTCCTGTCTGACGACCGATCACCACGGCGTGGCCCAACCCGGACCAGAATTCTGGACAGGATAACCAACTGAACAGGATGCCCGAATCTTGCCCTGTCCAAGATCCGTGGAACCATCTCGGAACCCAGGTGCCACCCGTTCAAGACGCGGCCTGAGGCCGCAAACCAAGAGAATAATTTGAACCACGGATGCACGCGGATTAACACGGATATTTCAGGGCAATCCGCTATCTTCCCCGATTCACATCCGCGTCCATTCGTGTCCATCCGTGGTTGTTTGTCTGCTTCCATTCGCACCTGCTTTTTGAAATCCAGACAGGCACTTGTCGGATGATCCGAGATTTCTCCCGAGTTGCGCGGTGATCGATAATGCATTCCGGGCCAAGGGGGGAAAATATTAGGAAATCAGCAGCCTAACCCAAGGGTTCAGGGCGCTATGGGATGCCAGTGCAATAAAATCATGAAAAATGCGGGTCCCCAGACAGCCACCTTGCTCCGTCGCCAATCCGCCGGCGCGCCGTGGCCCCTGAGAAGATGTGAAAATAGTTCGGTCACGCCAGAGCGTGGCCCTCCAAAAGCATAAACAAGCCGTTTCTTGTGGAATTTGGAGGGTCGCGCTCCGTCGCGACCGTTCTGGATCTGTTTTATTACACCCCCGCCTGAGTTGCCCCTGTTTTGTCTGGCCCGCGCGGCCGGTAGGCGTTTATGATGTGTCGAAAAAATGAGCACGGGGCTAAACAAGCAACAAACCACAGGGGCCGGCCCGGCCAAACATGGCCAACCCGTGATGGCCCTGGTTTTGGCCAGCGGCGGGCTCAAGCCGTTATCCGCCGTACCGCTGCTTGAGTTCCTGGACCGCGAGGGGATCAAAGAGGACCTGCTGGTCGGGTGCAGCGGCGGCAGCATGGTGGCGGCGTGGCGGGCGGCCGGGTACTCGTGCACCGAGATCCGCGCGCTGGCCCAGAACGGCATCAACCGGCGCGTGTTCCGCAAGGATTGGCGCGCCCTGCTGGGCATGTACCGGCTGCCGGGCGGCCGCTACGAAAAGCAGTCGGCCATCTTCAAGCCGGAACGGTTCCGGCAGCGGTGCACGGAGATGTTTGGCGAACGGCGGATGGAAGATTTGGCCACCAAGCTGGTGATCCAGGCCACGGATTTCGATACCGGCGAGGGGCTTGGCCTGACGCGTGGCCGGCTGGCCGATGCCGTGTGCGCTTCGACCGCGATCTACCCGTTTTTCCCGCCGATCCTGATGGATGGACGCTGGCTGTTCGATGGCTGCTACAGCGCCCCGGTGCCGGTCATGCATGCGGTCAACCATCCGGCCGACATCATCATTGTCGTAGAGGTGTTGGAACGTCTGACCGCCCCGCCCGAGGGGTTTTTCAACAGCATGGTTCATGTGAACAAAATATTGAGCCAGACCATGATGCGCAGCCAGATGACGCTGTCGGTCATGCTGCATCATTACGAGATCATTTATCTGAAAGTGCGTTTTGAAAAATACCTGCAAATTTGGGATTTCCACGCCCTGGACCAGATCTACGCCGCCGGCCAGGCGGCCGTGGATGAACACAAGCAGGAGATCCTGGACGTCATCCGGGGATTCCGCCCTGCGTCCGCGCCGTTGTCATGACACTTGATCCATCGCCTGCCCGCAAGGCGCCGTCCCGGGAACAGACGGTGTTCTACAGCCTGGTCATGGGGCTGGTCAACCTGGTACCTCGCGTTATCGCGGCCCTGATCTCCGGATCCGTGACGCTCTACACGGATGCGTTGCGCAGCGCCATGGAAACCCTGGCCAACCTCTGCTCCTGGTACAGCGTGCGCAAGATCGGGCGCGGCCGGCACGCGGATTATGAGTACGGCCTGGGCAAGCTGGAAAATCTGACGAGCATGATCATCGTGGGCGCCATGGTCGTGACCGTGACGGTCATGGGCGGTACCAGCGTGTACCGACTGTTGCATCCCAGGGCCGTGTATCATCTCGGGCTGGGCCTGGTGGTGTCGCTCTTGGCTGGGATGGTGAACTGGGTGCTCTGGCACCGGAGCCGCCGCGCGGCCCAGGCGGAGCCGTCGCCGCTGATGGAATCGCAGTGGCGGCTCATGCGCAACAAGTTTCTCGCCAATGTCTGCGTGCTGGTCACCCTGGCACTGAACCTGGCTTTTCGTGGGTATCCCTTCGCGTTGTACATCGACCCGGTGGCTTCGCTGCTGCTCTGCGGGTTCATCACCTTCTCCTTGTATGGCATGTTGGCCGGGTCCATCTCATCGTTGCTCGACAAGGCCTTGGAAGAGCGGCACCAACTGATCATTCTCAAGCATCTGGTGGCCCTTGAATCCCGGTACCTGCTGTTGCACGGGATCCGCTCGCGCCGGGCCGGCAACAACGTGTTCATCGACATTTTCATCGAGTTTGATGGCAAGAAGCTCATGGCCGAAGTCCAGGACCACATTGACCTGATGCAGGCAGCCCTCGAGCAGGATATTCCAGACAGCCACGTGGCGATTGTGCCATCCCGCCACGCGCCGGGACACCGGCCGCCGCCGGCGAATTGACCAAGGCCCGGCATGCCCAAGGAAATCACACACTGGATCCTGGCGGAACGGATGGCCGCCAAACTGGGCGGTACCCGCCTGGGCGATGCCGCGCTGAGGGCCCCCAACGTCCTGAAAGTCGGCGCCGTGCTGCCCGACCTGCCCTACTACTTGTCCGGGGCGGACGACCTGGCCTGCCGGATGCGTGACACGGGCTCCGAATTCCATGGCGCCCACGGCGAAGATACCTATGCGCTCCTCCGGACCTTGCTGGCGGCGGCGCTTGATCCCGATGCCCAGGGACGGCCGGCGGTCCTCGCCTTGATTGCTGGGGTGGCCTGCCACATCCGGGCAGACATCGCCTTCCACCCGCTGGTGTACTACATGACCGGGAACTACTATGACCCGGATCCCGCGCGGCGCGCGCGCGCCATCCGCGACCATCGCCGCTTCGAGGGAGTGCTGGACCTGCGCGTGTGTGGCGGCCTGGCGCGCGTGCGGGCCTGGTCGGCGCGCGGCATCTGGCAGCGGCTGGAGTGCCCGCCCGCGGCCCTGTTCCGATGGGCGGCGCGGGATGCCCGGCATCCGGATCTGCAGCGTGGTCTGGAGCGGTCGGTGTCCAAGTTTCTTTCGGCCCAAGGGCTGTTCATTCATCCGGCCGCTGCCTGGCTGGCGGGCGCGTTGGCGCCGTGGTTGCCAGCGGAGAGGCAGGAGGCGGCAGCGCTCTTTTACACTCCGGATCTGCCGCGGAGCTTGGAGCGATTATCCGGGACGTTGAATTATCGGAATCCTGTCACCGGCGAGGCGCATGCGGCCACGGTGGACGCGCTGCTGGATCGCGCGGTGGATGAAGGCGTGGCTTTATGCCGCCGGCTTGAATCCGTCCTGGCTGGCGGAGATCCTTGCGCGCTGACCGAGCGCGGCCCCTCGCTCAACTTTGGTTTGGCCGCTGCAAAGGCCAGCGAGGCCCGGTATTTCGCGGATCCTCCGTTTGGCGAAGACGGCTGGGGTCGCTCACTGTAACAACATGACCTGACGTTGGGGTCTGCGGCTCAATTTGTTTTCAGTCGTGCATACTGCCACCCAACATCTAAAAATTGAGCAATAGCGGCTAAATAACCCAATAAAGGGCGCATCTGCGATTCGGTGCACGCCGGCTTCGCCGCCCTTCCGGGAATCGCCGGACCCGCGAAGGGCACGGGGGGCGAATCTGGAACTCAAGCAATCCAGGAAAACCATTCCGATCCATGAGGGTCTACGCAGATCTCAAACTCCGTTCCCAGCTTCCTGAGTTCCAGATGGATCGTCTGCTTATGGAATGGCCAACCCTCACCGAATCACAGATGCGCCCCCCCAACAATTGAAAGCACAATCGCGATTGACGCTTGGGCATGAATGCATTATGTATTCAGGCGGATTGGTGATGGCCGTCCTTTAATTGTCCTGAATAGGAAACAAGCCAGGAGAAAAATCGTGGAATGGGTCCCCCTTGTGTGCATCGCGAGGGATCATGCCGTTGGCTTCATCCTTGCCGGCAGGTGAACGGGCAGGCCGCCCTTCAAGGCGTATATGTTTTCGTTGATTTACAAGACCATCCGGTACGTGCGCGTTCATCGTCGATTGCCGGGGCTTCGCAACTGGCAGGAGCGCAACCGCCGGCGCATGCCCCTGCCTAGTCGCGTGCAAATCGAGCCGACCACCCGTTGCAATCTGAACTGTGTGACGTGCACGCATAACGAACTCGCGCCGGGCCGTCGCAACCGGGACCTGTCTCTTGAGCAGTTCAAGCATATTGTTGACCAGCTACCGGGCCTGGCCGAGATCAAGTTGCAGGGATTGGGCGAACCCCTGCTGACGCCTGACGTTGGCCAGATGGTGGAGTGGGCGGCTTCGCGTGGCATCTGGGTTGACATGATCTCCAACGGGACCGTGCCGGGCGACCGTTTGCGCGAGGTGCTCAGGTCGCTCGGCCGCTTGATCATCTCCGTTGATGCCATTAAGGCGGAAACGCTCCAGAAGATGCGGCCGGCCCTGAACGCCGAGCGTCTGCAGGCAAGCGTGCGAACCGTGGTGGCCGAGCGTGATCGCGTCAATAAGCGGTGCCAGATAGGTATTGCGTGCGTCGTATCGGATGGGAATGCGGCTGAGGTCGTGGACATCATGCGCTTCGGGCGCGACGCGGGTGTGGATCTCGTGGCCTTCGTGGCCGTTGAGAACTGGAAAGTTCCGGGGCAGCCGGGATACGAGGAGGAGCGCGAGATGGCAGCGCGCGGCCAGCGCGCGGTGGATTTCGCGGCGGTTCGGAGACACTACGAGGAGCACGGCTACACGTTCGCGCTGCATCTGCTGGAACCCACGCCGCGGAAAAGATGCTGCCCGTGGGCCTTCCGGCGGGCCTACATCACGTGCGACGGCTTGGTCACGCCCTGTTGCATACGGCCGCACCCGGAACTGCTCTCCTTCGGCAACGTGTTCGAGCAACCGTTCCGCCAAGTCTGGAATGGGCCAAAGATCCAAGCTTTCCGGCAATGCCATATCCATAACCGGCCGCTGCCGGTCTGCGACCATTGCCCGGGTTAAAACGGTCGCCTCAATGTCGCGGTTCAGGCAACTGAGCGGCTTCTTTCTTGTCGCTGCCCCGCTTGGAGATCGCGCCGTTTTTGAGTTCGTGAGTCCAGGGGCGGGATGAGTTCTCGCGCAAGATCCTGATACCATTCCCGCGTGCAATTCGGTATATAATCAGCAACGGACTTGGCACCAGGCATCTGGTTATGGAATGGAGAACAAGCATATGAGCTCCCCTCCTTTGCAAGGAGGGGTGGCCGCAGGCCGGGGTGGTTGTGGATGGTCCGCGCCCCAAGTCCGCGGTGGCAGGTATCCGCATCAACCGCCCCACCCTTCGGGTCCCCCCCGCCTTGAAAAGGCGGGGAGCCCAGATAAATACCGATCCTCATGCAAAAGTGGTATGAGTTGGCATACCAGTTGGTCGATGAATGCCACGGAGGCCAAGGCGTTGCTGGAAGGCGCGCTGGTCAATGAAAACATTCTGGACTTGCCCGAGGATCAGCGCCCGGAGATCATCAATGACCGCGGCCGGCAGATGAAGGCCCAACCCGTGCGCCAGGTCTTCGCGGATCATAAGATGCCCCATCTCTTCGCGCGGCCACGGACCCCCAATGATAATCCGTTCATCGAAGCGCTGTTCAGTACCGTCAAGACCGACCCGGAGTTCCCAGACCGGTTCCCAGACGAAGCCCAAGCCAGGGCCTGCTTCAGCCGTTACGTGCAGTGGTACAACCACGAACATTACCACGCGGGTATCGACTACGTGACGCCCCACCAGGCGCATACGGGCCAACGCGCGGCCATCGTCGCGCAACGTGAACGCAACCGCCACCAACAGCGCCTTCGGCGCAAGGAGCAGAATCGTCAACAATTGGGTTTGACCCACCCCACAGAAATCACCATAAACAAACCAGGTCAGGCGGCACTCTGTAGTGTAATTCCGTGAACTCTGGCCCTATTGTCAAAAAAACGCGCCGGTAGACTTCACGCGGAGACGCGGAGCAGCGCGAAGATCCAGCCTCTTCCCGGCGCTGCGCCGGGCGGCCAGGCATCACTTCTTGCGCCGGACTTCGTCCTTGAGCCGCTTGAGGTGGCCGCGGCCCAGGGCCTTGACTTCGCAGCCCAGCTCGAAGTAGCGGCGGATGGTGTCATCGCTGAGCATCCCGTAGGCATCGATCACCGCCAGCGGTTTTCCGGCCCAGGCCACAACGTCGTCGGGCTTGAGTTTCAGGTAGGGCTCGTGGGGCACGGCGAAGATGACGGCCTCGGCCCCTTTGAGCGCCGCGGCCAAGTCCTGCTGCACGCGCATGTGAACCAAGTCGTCCTGGTTGTGGAAAAAACGCTTCCACGAGAAGCCGGGTTCCGGGTAGGTGTCCTGGCTTTCCAGCTCGAACCAGTGCGGCACGTACGGGTCGTGCACCCGCATGGTTGCGCCCATTTCAGTGAGCTTGCGGACCACGATTTCGCTGCCGCTGTAGCGGGTGTCGCCCACGTCCTGCCGGTAGCTGGCGCCGCAGATCAGCACGTCGGCGCCGGCGATATAGCGGCCCATGTTACGCAGGGCATCGCGCACCAGCTCCGCCACGTGCAAGCCACGGGTGTCGTTGATGTCGATCGCCAGCGGCGTGATGCGGAAAACCTGGTCGCCGTCCTCGAAGCCCAGGATGTGATGGTAGGCCCAGTACCCCAGGCCGCCGTCCTTGGGCAGGCAGTAGCCGCCCACGCCCGGCCCGGGAAAGATGATGTTGTTGTGCGTGGGCCGCATCTTGATGGCCTTGACCACCTTGATCAGGTCCACGCCGTTGCGTTCCGCGAAGATGCTCCACTCGTGGAGAAAAGCCAGGATCGTGGCGCGGTACGAGTTTTCCACGATCTTCGTGGTTTCAGATTCAATCGGCCGATCCATCACGGTCAGGGGATACTTCCGAGTATTGATGACCTCGTGGAGGAACTTCTCCACGCGCTGGCGGGCCTCGGCATTGCAGCCGGCGCACACGCGCCAGAAGTCACGGATGCTGGCGACATATTCCCGGCCGGGCATGACCCGCTCGAAACTGTGCGCCAGCAGGGGCTCGTTGGTCAGGCCTCGGGCCGCGAACGCTTTTTTCAAGATGGGCCAGGCCACGAACTCGGTGGTGCCGGGCGCCACCGTGGTCTCGATCAGCACCAGGCACGTGGGCGGGATCTTCTGGCCGATGGTCTTGAGCGTGGACTCCAGGGCCGCCATGTCCGTATCGCCGGTGGCCATGTGGCCGAGGTCGCGCTTCTTGTAGTCGCACTGCACATCCACCACCACGCAGTCGGCCAGGGCCAGGCAATCGTTGTTGAACGTGGCCGTGAGCGTGCGCGTTTCCTTGACGCACCGCGCGATCATTGCGTCCACCTCGGGATCCTCGGCCTTGACCGGCGCCTCGCCGCGCTTGAGGAGCGGAATTTTCCAGTAGCTCCGCGTGCTGGGCCGCTGGCAGCCAATCACCAGCTTGGTCGGCCGCCCCGCGGCGTCCTTGGTGTCCGCGACAATGGCGGCCATGACCGCGCCCACGAACCCCAGGCCCATGACCACCACCACTTCCCGGTTGTCCCGGTGGGCCTGGTCAGCCAGCTTCTTCATGGCCTTGAACTCTGCCGCATACTCCTTGGGCCCGGGCAGCTTGAACTTTTCGCCCGTCGGGCTGGCGGAATATTGCGCCGCCGGACTTGCCTTACCATCCTTTTTTGTCGCGGGCTTTTTCACGCAAATCTCCTTGGGTTTAGGCGGTATTGATAGCTGGTCCGACGGCGATTGGCGATTAAAAACAGCAGCCAGTCCGGCGGCGCGCGGTTTGGCCGCGGGGCCCATGCCGCCGGCGGGTTGACGGCAGGTCCGCGCGAATTAGCGCTTGCGTTGCACGCGGGTGCATGGCTATTGCTACTCTCATGAAATCGACAAGTGCCTTTGTTCCCGACTGGTCCTATGACGCCACTTGGTACCAGGTGTTCCCGGACCGCTTTCGCAACGGGTGCCCCGCCAGCAATCCCCGCCTGGACGATGTGAGCGACCACCCGATCCAGGATTGGGCGGTCTGCGACTGGGGTCTGGACTGGTATGGCTGTGCGCCGTGGGAACAGGGCCGCCGCGACTTCTATAAAACCGTATTCAACCGCCGGTTCGGGGGTGACCTGGTGGGGCTGCGCGACAAGCTGGACTACCTCCAGGATCTGGGCGTCAACGCCATCTACTGCAACCCGGTGTTCAAGGCGCCCTCGCTGCACAAGTACGATGCCGCCTGCCTGCACCACATCGACCCCACGCTCGGCCCGGACCGCGACGGCGATGAACGGTTGCTGGCCGCCGCGGGCGAAACCGATGACCCGGCCACATGGATTTGGACCGCCGCTGACCGGTTTCTCGTGGACTTGGTGGCGGAGATCCACCGGCGCGGCATGCGCATCATCCTTGACGGCGTGTTCAATCACACCGGCACGCGTTTTTTCGCCTTCCAGGACCTGCGCCGCAACGGCCGCAAATCGCGGTACGCCGACTGGTACCGGATCGACAAGTGGCACGACGACCACCGCTTTGAGTACAAGGGTTGGTTCGGGTTCCACGGCCTGCCCGAACTGGGCCGGGACGAAAACAACCTCAACCCTCAGGTCCGTGACTACCTGTTTGCCATCACCCGGCGCTGGATGGACCCCGCGGGGGCCGGGTTGGCCGCCGGGGAAGGGATCGACGGCTGGCGCCTGGACGTGGCGTTCTGCGTACCCCACGAGTTCTGGAAAGAGTGGCGCCGCGTGGTGCGGAGCATCAATCCGCAGGCTTACCTGACCGCCGAGATCGTCAGCCTGGCCACCCCGTACCTGCAGGGCGACGAGTTCGACGGCGTGATGAACTACATGTGGACCTACCCCACCCTTTCCTTTTTCAGCACGAAGAGCCCGCCGGTCACGGCCGCCACGGTCCAGCAACAGCTGCAAGCCGTGCTGGATGCTTATCCGCCGGAAGTCAACCACGTGGTGCAAAACCTGTTTGATTCCCATGACACCGGCCGGGTGCTGACCGCGATCAACAATCCTGAACGGCCCATGACCAACTGGGACGAGTTTTTCAACGAGCTGCGGGTCCAGGCGCATCCGGATCTGCGCACCACCCGGCCGGACGACCCCGCCCGCCAGATCCTGCGGCAAATGGTAGTGTTCCAGATGACCTACCTCGGCGCGCCCATGATCTACTACGGCACAGAGGTCGGCATGTGGGGCGCCAACGATCCCGACGACCGCCAGCCCATGCTGTGGAACGATATCACCTACGAGCCCGAAACCCACACGATCAACGGGCAATGCCCGCCGGCGCCACGCCGGCCGGACATGGAGCTATTCGCGTTTTACCAGCGCGCCATCCGCCTGCGCAAAGAGCACCCGGTCCTGCGGCGCGGCCAGTTGCGCTGGATCGAAACGGGTACCCCGCGCCTGCTGGGGTTTGTGCGCTACGACGAGCGCACGGAAGTCACGGCCCTGTTCAATGCCGGCGACGACCCCCTGGCGCACCGGGTTTCCCTGCCGGCCCGCGATCTATGGGACCCGGAAACCAACGTCTGCGATCCCGTGGTGCGCATCCCGCCGCGCGGATTTCGGGTGCTCATGGCCTCCAAGGGAACCTGACCGATGATCCCGCCTGCGCTTGTTCACGACCACGTGGCCGAAGAATACGTTGATTACTTGCGAGATGAATCCCGCCGGACGGGACAGGCGGACGGCATCGCCTTTCCGCTCACGGTCGCGGAGGTCGCCCAGGCGCTGGCAGCCGCCCGCGAGCGGGGGTGGCCGGTCACGGTCCAGGGCGCGCGTACCGGCGTGACCGGCGGCGCCGTGCCGGACGCGGGGCTGGTCATCAATTTTTCGCGCATGCACAAGATCCTGCGCCTGCGCCGGCATCCGGCTGGCGACGGGCGATTTCTGTTGACCGTGCAGCCCGGGCTGCTGCTGCAGGATCTGCGCGCACGGCTGGCCGCCAAAACCCTCGAACTGGCCGACCCTTCCGGCACGACCACGGAAGACCTGGAATCGTTCCAGGCCGGGCCGGAGCTATTTTTCCCGCCCGACCCGACCGAAACCACGGCGTCCCTGGGCGGCATGGCGGCGTGCAACGCTTCCGGGGCCTGCAGCTTTTCGTACGGGGCCACGCGCCGCTACATCCAGCGGCTGCGCCTCCTGCTGAACACCGGCGCCGAGATCGACCTTGAGCGTGGGCAGTGCGCGGCGCGCGGCCGCGAGTTCTCGCTCCCGACGGTTGACGGTCAAGTTCTGGCCGGCAGGATTCCCAGCTATACGATGCCAGCGGTCAAGAGCGCGGCTGGTTATTTCGCCGCCGAAAACATGGACTTGTTGGACCTTTTCATCGGCGCGGAAGGCACGTTGGGCCTGATCACGGAGTTGGAACTCGTCCTGATCCCCACACCGCCCATGGCCTGGGGGATCATGGCGTTCATGCCATCGCAGGCCGCCGCGCTCGCCCTGGTGCGCGGCTTGCGTGGGGACGACTCGGCGAACTGGGGCCAGCCGCCGGGCTTGCGGCCGGCGGCCATTGAATTCTTCGATGCCCACGCCTTGGAACTGCTGCGACGCCACAAGGACCAGGAAGGCAGCGCCAGCGAACTGCCGGACCTGCCGCCGGACTTCCACACGGCCATCTACGTCGAGCTGCATGCCCGCACGGAACCGGAGATCGAGGCCGCGGTGGAAGCCGTGGCGGCGCTGATTGATCAGCAGGGCGGCAACGAGGACGCCACCTGGCTGGCGTCCGATGCCGAGGAAATGCACCGCCTGCACCTGCTGCGCCACGCCGTGCCGGAATACGTCAACCAGACGATCGACGAGCGCCGCCGGGCCGAGCCCAAGCTGACCAAACTGGGCACGGACATGGCCGTACCGGACGACCGGCTGGAATGGGTCATGGATTTGTACCAACAGGGATTGGCCGCCAGCGGCCTGGAGTTCGTGATCTTCGGCCATATCGGCAACAACCACGTCCACGTCAACATATTGCCACGGTCCCTGGCGGAATACCAGCAGGCGCGGGGAATGTACCTGCAGTGGGCCGCGGCGATCGTGGCGGTGGGCGGCACGGTGTCGGCCGAGCACGGCATTGGCAAGATCAAGACCGCGCTCCTGCGCCAGATGCTCGGCGACCAAGGCATCCGCGAGATGCAGGAAGTAAAAAAGTTGTTCGACCCAATGGGCATGCTCAACCCCGGCAACCTGTTCGGGCAGGGAGCGTAGCATGACAACCACCACCCATCCACATTCCAAGTGGTTCTATATTCTACTGGCGGTGCTGGCCGCTTCCTTGTTCCCGTGGCTACTGGCGTCGTGGGTGGCGCTTTTTGCGTTTGATGCGCCCGGGTCCGGAAAGAATGTTGGGATCTGGATCTTCGTCATAACGCTCTGGTGCTATCCGCTGGTTACCCTACCCTGCGTCATCTGCGGATTGGTGCTGAAACTCAAGGACCGGGTGCGCGGCGCGATCCACGTGCTGCTGATCCCCTTGGGCATGGCCGCGCTGTATGCCTTGGCGCTTATGGGCGTCATGGTGATGGACTTGGTTCTGTCCCGGTAGGTCAATGCGGACCGTGGACCGTTCGCCCTACCTGGCCGCAGATCTCGCGGTGGGGCGGATGTCCCACCGAGCCGCTGAAGGCGTCCTGCCAACTATGCAGGAATCAGGACCGGAATAATTTCTCGCCAAGGCGCAAAGCCGCGAAGCCGGATCTGGCTTCTTGGCGGCTTTGTGTCTTCGTGTGAGAATATGATTTGGAATGGATGGAGACCGTACGGGAATCGGCACCGGAATATTTTCCCGCAGAGACGTAGGGCAGGATCTGGATCTCTGCGGCTCAGCGACCCTGCGGGAGAATCTGGATCTGGAAATTCGGACTTTTATCCTGCAAATCAGTATAAACCGCCCCACCCTGCGGGTCCCCCCCGCCTTACGAAGGCGGGGAGCCTGCCCATTCATCCTGTCTGTCCTGTCCATCCATGTTCATTCTTCTGCCTCTGCTCTGCGATCTCCGCGCCGCCGCGGTTCACGGAATCAGGACCGGAATATTTTCCCGCAGAGACGCAGGGCAGGATCTGGCTTCTTGGCGGCTTTGTGTCTTCGTGTGAGAATATGATTTGGAATGG
>CAZAYP010000029.1:0-62314 GCA_964489425.1 uncultured Verrucomicrobiota bacterium
GCCGGGTGAAAAGCCTGGCGCGGCGCAGCCCGGCCGGCAGCACCCAGGTGCTGGTGTCCGGCGCGGACTACACCGCGCAGGGGAACCTGGCGGGCGTGACCTACGGCAACGGCGTGAGCAGCCGCCTGCAGTACGAAGATGGCCGGCAGGGCCACCAGATGCTCGCCAGCCTCAGGAGCACCCGCGGCACGGCGACCTTGCAGAACCTGGGCTACAAGTACTGGCCGAGCGGCAACCTGAAGGAAAAGCAGGACCAGGCCAACCCGAGTTGGTTGGCGCAATACACCTACGACCAGGTCGATCGTCTGGTCCAGGCCGGCTATCCGAACCAGCAACTGACGTACCTGTACGCCTACAGCCCGGCTGGCGACCTGCTGCGCAAGGAAGACGTGCAGATGATCTATGGCGGGGTGAACGGCGAACCCGCGCACGCCGTGGCAGCGGTGTACAACATCAACGACAAGTTACTCACCACTCCGCTGAACACCTTCGGGTATGACCTCAACGGCAACATGACCACGGCGTCCGGCCGGACGTACCGGTACAATACGGACAACATGCTCACGCGGGTGGACGTGGGCAGCGCGGTGGCGCAGGAGTACTTGTACGACGCGGGCAACCAGCGGGTAAAAAAGGTGGACCGCACCGGCAAGACGGTGCTGACCACGCTCTACGCGGACCCGATGTACGAGCTGGTCAACGGCGCGGCGGTCAAGTACTACTTCTTCAACGGCAAGCGGGTGGCCGAGGAAAGCTCGGCCGGGCTGCGCTACTATCTGGGCGACCACCTCGGCAGCAGCCACCTGGTGGTGAGCAGCGCCGGCACGGTGCTCTCGCGGCTGGAGTACAAGCCCTACGGCGAGATCGTGGGCGGGCTCAACCAGGGCGCGGTCAAATACGGCTACAACGACAAGGAACTCGACGCCACCGGCCTCCTGTACTACGGCGCGCGCTACTACAACCCCGCCATCGGCCGCTGGATCTCCAAGGACCCCCTCTTCCTGCAGAACCCTGGCCAGGCCGCCACACCGCAGGACCTCAACCTGTATGCCTATTGCCGCAACAACCCGGTGATGCTGCAAGATCCAGACGGGAACAATCCGGCGCTCGCCTTGGAGATGGTCCGGGCCGGGCAATACGCCGCCGCGCTGCGGATCGGATCCCAAAGCGGGGCCATTGGCGTTGGGCTCGCGGGTGCGTTTATTGTCGGCGACCTTGCTTTTCGCGCAGCGCAATACGCTCAAGCCAAAGGCCTGCCAGCCATTGCCGATCCCCATGACATTACACTGCAGTCTGTTATTGACCAGAATTCTGCCATGGCGGCGGTCCAGTCAAGAGATGCCGCCATACCGCGTGCTGGCCTCATGGCGGAGGCTGAAGCAATACGGCAAAAAACGACATCGAAGAATGTCGTTTGGAGGGAAGATTCCATGTCCCCGGGACTGTTGTTTGTTTTTGGATACCATTTTATTGACCCGGTTGTGAACACGCCACTATGTCTAGATATTGATACAGAAATCAGGTCGGGCAGGGCAAATATCGAGAAACTGATCCGGGCGCATGTGACGGGCCATACGTCCCCTTGTTTGCTTTCAACGTCCCGGGATATCACGAAGGCGAAAAGCCCATTTATAGACGGACCCAGGTGCGCCATAGATCTCGAGGCCTTTGCCAGCTATTATTGGTCGGTAGATAGGTATTTACCTAATAATCCTTACAAAGAATCGGAGGGAGAGACAACCGTCCTGCGACCTGTTCCTGGTTCTGCCGTAGTAGGGTGCTATGATCAACCCCTCGAACACTATACGCCAAATCCATATTATAAAGATCCTTATAAGTAGAACTGGTTCTCAAGAACAGCACCGCGGGACGAATATATTGAGCCTCCCGGTCGCGAAGCGCCGCTCTTGGCCCTTAAGAAGGTTCTGATAATTCCCCACGTGGGAGAGAAAGGAATAAGGTGAGGCAAATGAAGATGAAGCATGCAAGATGGATGGGCAGTTGTTTGGCGGCTTGGTTGGCGGGGTGGTCAGCTTCGGCGGATGTTCATTATGTATCCATCAGAGGCGGGAACATCCCGCCCTATACGACCCTGACGAATGCCGCCAGGAGTATCCAGAACGCCATCAACGCGTCTGCGGATAACGACGAGGTATGGATCGACGCCGGGACCTATTTTGAGCGGGTCTCGATCTTCGAGAAGTCGGGCCTTAAACTGAAGGGAACGCAAGGCGCCGCGCTGACGGTTATCGATGCCCAGCAGAAGGGGGCCGGAATCCACATCGGTTGGCCGGCGGTTGACACCACGGTGCAGGGATTGACCGTGAAAAACGGGGCGACCTATGCGGGCATCGTTTGCCTGGACCGCGCCACGATTCAGGACTGCTTCATCGTGAACAACGCGGCCGTGGGCGTCCAATTTGACCAGTATTGCGCCGGCAGCGTGATTCAAAACTGTAAGATCGCCTTCAATCGCGGGAGCGGGATTGCCGGCTACCGGGTTGCGATCATCAATTGCGCAATCTATAGAAACGACGGCATCAACGCTGGCCGCACCTTGCCCCCGGGCGTGGGCGTGTCCATATCTGAATCGGTTATGACGGATTGCCAGATCTTCAGCAACGGCGTGGCGGGCGTTTCCGACTCGGCGGGAGGCGGCGTTGCTTGTGTCGGCTCCACCCTGAACAACTGCCATATCTACAACAACCGTGCTGCCCGCGGGGGGGGGATTTACTGTTATAGCCAGAGCGGGCTGACGGGGCTCACCACGATCAATAATTGTCAAATACGCAACAACATCGCTGGCAGCGATGGCGGAGGCCTGTGTTGCTCAGAGCCCCAGGCGGCCCAAGCGTTCAACTGCAAGCTGAATGCTTGTGTGCTGGATGGCAACGAAGCATATAATTACGGAGGGGGTGTTTTCGGCCTCGGCGGCGTTGAGCTAGACCGTTGTACGTTGAGCGATAATCGCGCTTATTACGGTGGCGGCGGCGGTGCTTTTGCGGGTACTGGCAATGCGCTGAATAGCTGCACTATCAAATACAACAAGACCACTGGTGGCGCCGAGGGTTGCGGCGGCGGGCTCTATGCGGAGTGCCCGGCCAATGGCCTGGCGGTGGCCGACAGCTTGCTGCTGGGCAATCTGGCTTATGCTGGCGCGGCCTATTATGGAACGGGGTTCTCCTGGTCCGGTTGCGTGGAGCAACACAACCTGGAGGTGGAAGGCCCAAGCGGATATGCCGTGGGCATCGGCTGCGGGATCGCGCATTCGCTGGCGATAATGGAAGATGGCGCCGTATATGCCTGGGGCGATAACCGCATGGGTCAGCTTGGAGATGGTACAATGGTCAATGCCGCCACGCCCACCCTCGTCAAGGGCCTGAGCCTTCCCATCGCAGTGGGCGGCGGCTCGATGCATTCATGGGCCTTGAGGGAGGACGGGTCCCTGTGGATGTGGGGATACAACTATTACGGCCAACTGGGCGATGGAACTACGCGTAGCCGACAAGCGCCGCACCTTGTTCCCGGCTTGCCACCAGTCAAAGCGACAGCGAGCGGCCATCATCACATTCTGGCATTGACCGAGGACGGGACGGTTTGGTCCTGGGGTTGGAACCAGGATGGCCAGCTGGGTGATAACACTACGCAAAACCGATTGAGCCCGGCACGCGTACCCGGGTTGAGCAATATCGTGGCTGTTGCCGCAGGCGCGTTGCACTCCGTGGCGCTGATGGCCGACGGCACCGTGTGGGCCTGGGGGAACAATGGCTACGGCCAACTGGGGAATGGCACCTATCAACCCAGCCGGATCCCGCAGCGGGTGATTAACCTTGACGATGTGGTCGCCTTGGGTAGCGCCGGAGATTCTTCGGGGGCGGTGAAGCGCGATGGGACAACCTGGCTTTGGGGCCGGAAAACTCTGGGTCAGGGAACCGTTCGCTATGATGTTGCGCCGATGCAGGAGGTTGGGATAAACGGGGCGCAATCCCTGGTGGGCGGGCCCGGATTCTGGCTGGCGCTGCAATCGAGTGGGCAGGTTTGGTCCTGGGGACGCAACCAGGACGGTCAGTTGGGTGACGGTTCATTTGCCAGCACCGCAATCCCCAAGCCCATTGAATTCGCCATCCATGGGACGACTGTTGCACAGGCCGTGGCTGTTTACCATAACCACGCCTTGGCGCTGCGAGACGGGGAAGTGTGGGCTTGGGGCGACAACAGCGCAGGTCAAGTGGGCGATGGTACAACCTTGGACAAAAATACGCCTGTGCCTATTACCTTCCCGGCAGAACCTGGCTTGTAAGGTGTTGGTGTTGGCCCGATGCCCCTGATAATTGCTAGCATGAGATTGCTGTTTTAAGGCCGGTTCCAGGTTGTGCCGTAATCGGGTGTACTGATTCATCGCCACAACCCGCGGGATGCAGCGGGACCATGGCCGCTGAAAACAACATCCCCGGATGGTGGTAGCGAGCCGCCCAGCCGCGGGCAACTAAACGCCCGGCCGTGACGATTGAGGCCAGCACAACGGTCCGGATCCGCCCCGCGCAGGGCGGAGGTTGTTGCTTGGACGTTGAAATCCGTCTAAACAGATTCATCCCGCCTGTGTATCTTGTTCTGTTTAACGGGGTATTGTGCACATGGGGTTCAAAGCTGGGAATAGCGCAACGGCGGCTTGGCGCTTGGTGGGGCGGATCCTGCTCGGCGTGGCCTTGGCCACCATGGCGTTGGCGCAATCAGCCTTGGCCGGCACCACGGTGCTGCATCATTTCGCCGGTGGGACCAATGACGGCTGGGGACCCAACGGCAGCCTGCTGGCGCAGGGGGCGACGTTCTACGGCATGGCCGGCTCGGGCGGGGTTTCCAACCGGGGCGTGGTGTTCCGGATGTCCACCAACGGCGCCTCGTTCAGCATCATCCACCATTTTGCCGGGGGGGCGGGCGATGGCAACGCGCCTCGCGGTAGCTTGACTCCCGCCGGCGACACGCTGTACGGCATGACCCGGATCGGCGGCACCAGCAACATCGGGGTGGCGTTCCGCATGAACACCAATGGCAGCCAGTTCGTCCTGCTGCATTCCTTTACCGGCGGTGTGCACGACGGCAAATGGCCTTTGGGCGGCACTCTGGCATTGGCGGGCAACACGCTTTATGGCATGACGCCCAATGGTGGGGTATCCAATATGGGCGTGGTGTTCCGGATGAACACCAACGGCGGCAACTACCGCGTGATTCACCATTTCACCGGCGGTATCAGCAATGGCGCATATCCTTATGGCAGCTTGACGCTTTCCGGGGGGGGCCTTTATGGCATGACGACAGGTGGGGGCGCGACTAACAATCTTACAACGGCAAATGGAACGGTGTTCCGGATGGACACCAACGGAAACCAGTTCTCCGTGCTCCATTCTTTCGGGGGCGGCCCCCCTGATGGTTCTTACCCCATGGGAAGTTTAATCCTGGCCGGGGATACTTTCTATGGCCTGACTTATACAGGTACAGGATACAGCAATCAATGGGGCGTGGTATTCCGGATGGACACCAACGGCAGCAATTATTCCATCCTGCGTCGTTTCGGCACCCCGGCCAGCGACGGGCTCTGTCCACAAGGCACCCTGGCCTTGCAGGGCGCCTTGTTATATGGAATGACCTACGTCGGCGGGGTCAGCAACTTCGGCGTGGTATTCCGGATCGACACCAACGGAAATAACTACACGATCCTTAATGAATTCAAAGGACCTGATGGCCGCGAACCCGATTATGTGCAACCGTTGATTTTGGGCCGGAATCTCTATGGCGTGACATATTCAGGCGGCGCGAGCAACGGCGGGGTGATGTTCATGCTTACCAACACCGTGCCGTCCGCTGTGCGCCTGACCGACATGTACTTGGAGTACAAGGCCGGCGGCTGGGTCGTGTGCTGGCGAACAGAGTCGGAGATGGAGGCCCTGGGGTTTGATTTGTATCGGGAAGAGAATGGCGCCTGGGTGAAAGTGAACCTGACCATGGTTCCGGCGCAAGGCTGGCCGGCCGGCGGCATCGGCGCCGAGTACTGCGTGGCGGATCCGGGTGCCAGCCCGGACGGGGTGGGTCGCTACAAGCTGGTGGAAATTGAAACCAACGGCGACCAGTTAGAGTATGGCCCCTGGTGGGTGGTGGGGCGTACGGTGCAACTCAACCGCTGCCAGGCATCGCCGGCCGGCGTGATTGTGCAATGGACAAGCCGGGACAACGAGGTCTACGCCTTGTTCAAAGCCGTCTCCCTGCGCGGGCCGTTTGTCCCGCTGGCCACGGGGCTTGCCGCCACGCCGCCGCTGAACGTGTATACGGATGAGGCGGCGACTGCTGTCACGGCCTTTTACTGCATTGAAAGTATCCGCTGACGGCCTGGGCATGGACTCGGGCGTTCCATCGTGATGCAGCAAGCTGAGGGGCGATATGAGCAGATTATGTATAAATTAAGTGGGGATGGCTCTTGAATATTTCGAGGTGAAATGTGATGCCGCGATTTCTGTTCTTTCTGGCTGGCGTCCTGATGGCTCTGGGGGCCCGTCCGGCGCAGGGACTGCTCGAGATTTCTCCGACGCTGGGGCCTTTGGCCGGCGGAACCCTCGTTTTGCTTACCAACTGCGATACGGCCATCGGTAATGGTACGGACATCACCAATGTGCTGGTCGGCGGAATCCCGGCGCCGGCGATCAACGGCCAGGGCACCAATTGGGTGTTAAGCACCATGCCGGCCGCAGGATGGCCGGGCATCAAAGACATGGTCATCCAGTCCACCTCGGCTGGTGACACCACATTCGGGAGGATTTATCTGTACTATCCCGCCGGCCATATCAACGGCCCCGTGCAGGCGGCCTGGCCCGCCGAGGTCTCGCTGACCAACACGTGGCTGGACAGCACCAACGGCATCATCCTGGCCGGCGCACAAACCAACGATTCCAGCGGCAGGGCGGTTAGCGGCGCCGGGGACGTGAATGGCGATGGCCTGGCAGATTTCCTCGTGGGGGCACCGTATGCGGACCCGGACGGCCGGACCGATGCGGGCGGAGCCTGCCTGGTGTTTGGCCGCACCAATGGGTATCCGGCCGAGGTTACGCTAACCAATACTTGGCTGGACGGCACCAATGGCTGCATCCTGGCCGGATCCCGCGCGGGCGACTATTGCGGATACGCCGTGGCCGGCGCCGGGGACGTGAATGGCGATGGCTTGGCGGACATCCTGGTGGGCGCCTATCAAGCCGATCCGCGCGGCAAGCTTGCCGCCGGCGAAGCGTACCTGGTATATGGCCGCACCCATCCGTTTCCCGCACAAGTCACGTTGACCAACACGTGGCTGGACGGCACCAATGGCTGCATCCTGGCCGGATCCCGCACGGGCGACTATTGCGGATCCGCGGTGGCCGGCGCCGGAGACGTGGATCACGACGGCTTTGCGGATATGCTGGTAGGGGCGTATGGTGCGGCTCCGGGCGGGCGGAGTCAGGCGGGCGAGGCGTACCTGGTTTATGGCCGCTACGATGGCATGCCCGCGCAAGTCACAATGACCAACACGTGGCTGGACGGTATGAACGGGTGCATCCTGGCCGGGGCCCGTGCGAGCGACTATTGCGGATCCGCCGTGGCCGGCGCCGGAGACGTGAATAGCGACGGCTTTGCGGATATGCTGGTAGGGGCGTATGGTGCGGATCCAGACGGCCGGTCAGCGGCCGGCGAGGCGTACCTGGTTTATGGCCGCGGCGGTCGCACGCTGCCCGCGCAAGCCACGCTGACCAACACGTGGCTGGACGGGAACAACGGCTGCATCCTGGCCGGGGCCCGTACGAATATTTTGTGCGGAGCTAAGCTGGCCGGCGCCGGAGACGTGAATGGCGACGGCTTGGCGGATTTCCTGGTGAGTGCCATTAGCGCTGCGCCCAACGGACGGACCGGCGCCGGGGAGACCTATTTGGTTTATGGACGCCTCGCTTATCCCGCTTGGATCACAATGACCAACACTTGGTTGGACGGTGTCAACGGCGTCATCCTGGCCGGCGCGCAAATCAACGATTCCAGCGGCAGCGCGGTAAGCGGCGCCGGGGATGTGAATGGCGATGGCCTGGCAGACTTCCTCGTGGGCGCCCGGGGCGTATGTTTGTACGCCGGGGCAGCATGCCTGGTTTATGGTAGCAGCACCGGCTACCCGGCGCAGATCACCCTGACCAATACCTGGTTGGACGGCACCCATGGGCTCCTCTTCGCCGGGACCACGACCAACGGTCGGGCTGGCGAGGCATCAAGCCTTGTCGGTGATGTCAACGGCGACCACGTGGACGACATTTTAATCGGCGCCTTTCTCATGGCGCCCGGAGGCCGCAAATGGGCGGGCGAGTCGTACTTGGTCTTCGGCCGGAACCGGACGCCCGGGGTGACGCCGGCCAGCGGCAACCAGGCCGGCGGATACCCCGTTGTGATCAGCGGGCAGAACCTGGGCAATAGCGTGGACAACACCAACGTGACGTTGTGCGGGGTGGCCGCGACCATTGACAGCCAGACGGTCAGCCGGGTGTGGGTGACCGCGGACGCGGCCGGCGGGGGCATGACGGGCGGACCGGTGCGGGTGTTCTCGGCCAGCTATGGCGAAACCGTGCAGTCCAACGCGTTCACCTACGAGGGTCCGACCCTGGCATCCGTTCAGGAGGTTCGCGTGATGATGGCTGGCGGCAGGGCGCAAATCTGCTGGGCCACCGCTGCTGAAATACAAACCTTGGGATTCAACCTGTACCGGCGGGAGGACCCGGCGGGACTATGGGTCAAAATGAATGCCAACTTGATCCCGGCCGAGGGCTGGCCCCAGGGCGGGCACGGCGCAAACTATTGCTTCGACGATCCCGGCATGGCCCCGGAACCTGCGGCGCAGTACCTCATCGAGGAGATCGAAACCTCGGGCCGGGTGGTGAGCCACGGGCCATACACTGTCGCCACGCCGGAGTTGCATCTGTGCGTTATGGCCCGCACGCAGGATTTGACCATCCAGTGGCCGAGCCAGGACGGTGCGGTCTATGATCTTTACTGGACCCCCAGCCTGTTGATGCCGTTTGCCCTGCTGACGCGTGGCGTGCTGGCCACGCCACCCCTGAATAGCTACACCGGCCGCCTGGACCAGGCCCCAGCCGGATTCTTCATGGTACGCTCCAGGTAGGCCCTAAGCCGGGGTCAACTCGGGGGAAATACTCTCTCTTGATAGCCCCCCAAAAGGACGCAGAATTAGTGGAAGATCCCGCGCCGCTGCAACGACTTTGATCTTTGGAAGGTTTGGAAGGTGGAAGGATGAAAACCGCTATACAGAGCGAACGGTTTGGGGTAAGGATATAATGTGGGTGGATAGATTATGGGTGTGTGGGTAAAAATGGGTCTTGGTTTGGCTACTATTTTTGGGTCGTTCACGACCCGGTTGGGCAACATCGGCGCCTTGGTCGCCTTGGCAGCGGTTTGGTCCGTTTCATCCCCCTTGGCAGCCACCCGCTATGTCTCACTGTCCGGCGCCCACGTTTCCCCCTTTGCCAACTGGGCCGACGCCGCCACCAACATCCAGTCCGCGATCAGCGCCAGCACCGCCGGCGACCTCGTGCTGGTGACCAACGGCGTGTATGGTGGCGGCGGCAGCAGCGTGTACGGGTCCAAGACCACCAACCGGGTCGCCATCACCAACGCGATCGAAGTGCGCAGCGTCAACGGCCCGGACCTCACGGTCATCACGGGCCGCGACTTGTATGATCCATTTTGGGCGCGCAACGCGCGCGGCGCGTACGTGGGCAGCAATGCCCAACTGGTGGGCTTCACCATTACGGGGGGCACGGCGGACGATTCCGGCGGTGGTTTGTGGTGCGAGACCAATGCCGTGGTATCGAACTGCGTGATCACGGGCAACACTATCTACGGAGATGATCATGCGGTTTACCGGGGCCGGATTTTCAATTGCCGGATCGTCAGCAACGGCCTGGTTGGCGTGTACGGCGCGCACCTTGAAAACTGCACCGTCAGCGATCACGATTCGTATGGCGCCACCACATCGTATCTCTATGGCTGTACTATCGTTGCGAATGGAGACGCATACAGTGGTGGCGGCGTGGAGGGCAGCGTGCTGATCGGTTGCAAGATCGAAGACAATCTCAATAGTGGCGCCATTGACAGCACGCTCTGGTACTGCAAGGTGTACCGCAACGGCGATCCGGGCCAGAACGGCGGCGGCGTGAGAAACTGCCGCGTCTACAACAGCGCCATCATGCATAACCGCGCCCTCTCTGGCGGCGGCGCGAGCGACAGCGACCTCTATAATTGCACCGTGTGCTTCAACACCGCCGCCGACTCCGGCGGCGGAGTAGGGACGTATTATCGAACCGATGTGGTCATCCGCAACTGCCTGATTTTCTACAACACCGCGGCCGTGAACGATAACTATTCCGGCAACCTCACCAACGTTCTCTATACCTGCACCACGCCGCGCCACCCGGCCCTGGGCAACATCGCCGAGGAACCCCGCCTGGCCGGCGGGTATTACCTGGCCAGCGACTCGCCCTGCATCGGCGCGGGTGACTACCAGTCCGCCTCGGGCGTGGATATTGACGGCCAGCCTTGGGCCAATCCGCCGGCCTTGGGCGCCCAGCAACCGGTCGCCGGCGCCGCCACCAGCCCGCTGCTGGTGGCGATCGACAAGAATTATGCCCAGGTCGCCTGTAACTACCCGGTCACGTTCTTTGCCGATATCGAAGGCCAGGCCACGCGCAGCGTATGGTCGTTCGCCAGCGCCGCGGGCGCTACCAATGTCCCCTTGCTCGATCGCAGTTGGGCCGGCACCGGCACGTATGCCGTGACGCTCACGGCGTTCAACGATGCGTTCCCCGGCGGGATCACGGCCACAACCACCGTGAGCGTGGTGACGGTGCCGGAACATTTCGTGTCAAAAGGAAGTCAGATTCCGGTATGGCCATACCAATCCTGGGCCACGGCGGCCCAAATTATCCAGGGCGCGGTTGACGCATGCCAGGTCCCCGGCAGCGTGGTCTGGGTGAGCAACGGCGTGTACGGCATCGGCGGCGAAGCTCCCAACCGCGTGACGCTGACCAACGGCGTGGTGCTGCGTAGCGTCAATGGGCCGGATGTGACGACGATTGTCGGCACCCGATTTTCGTCGGAAGAAGTTCGGTGCGTCTATCTCGGGCCGTATTCCAGGATCAGCGGCTTCACCCTGGCTAACGGTTCCAATTATTGGGGGTCTGGAGGCGGCGCGTTTCTCTATCCTACCGCCGTGATGTCCAACTGCGTGATCACCAACTGCGTGGCGGAATATGGCGGCGGCGCGTACGGTGGTCGGTTGTTCAATTCTATCCTGGCCGACAATCGCGCCGATCTTGCCGGCGGCGGCGCCTACGAGTCGGACTTGGTTGATTGTATCCTGCGCGGCAACACCGCTGACACGGGCGGCGGGGCGGCCAACTGCCAACTGACCGATTCCATTCTCCAGGACAACCGGGCGGAGCGGGATGAGGGCGGCGGCGCCTACGCCAGCGTCCTGACACGTTGCCGCGTGTACGGCAATATGGCCACCAACCACATGCTGGGCGTGGGCGGCGGGATCTCTGGCGGCGCGGCGGACAACTGCCTGATCTATTCGAATCATGCTTATGAAGGTGGTGGCGCATATGGCAGCACCCTCCGCAACTGCACGATCGCCCAGAACCTGGCGGGCGCGCGGGGCGGCGGCGTGGCCGGCGACTGGGACAACCCTTTTGATATCTTCAACTGTGTCGTGTATTTCAACCGTGCGTATTACCGGTTTTACGATAATCACTACGCCTCAGAAAACAGCACAATGGAATATACCTGCACCTGGCCTTGGTTTAAGTCTCCCAATACTGGCATCATCACCAATGATCCGCGATTCGTGGATGCCGCGGGGCTGGATTTCCGCCTGCGGCCGGATTCGGCGTGCATTGACCGGGGCATCAATGATGACCTGGGCGAACTGGATTTGGATGGCGCGCCGCGGTTGTTCAATGGCACCGTGGACATGGGCGCGTACGAGTTTGCCATGCGCGCGGACATCCGTCTGCTGTTGCAGGGCCCGTATGACGCGGCTGGCCGGATGCGCCACGACTTGGCGGACGCCGGCCTAATCCCGCGGGCTTCGCCCTATGCCGCGGATCCGCGCGAGGCCGCCCAGGTGCCCACCAACGCCATCGACTGGGTCCTGGCCCAGTTGCTGGCCACCAACTCGTACAACCTCGTGGCCGCCCGCAGCGCGTTCCTGCGCGCCGACGGCACCGTGATGGACGATGCCGGCTTGCCCGGCGTGCGCCTGGACGCGCCCCGGGGCAACTATTACCTGCTGGTGCAGCACCGCAACCACCTGGCGGCCATGTCGGCCGCGCCCGTGGCGTTCACCAATCCGGCCGTCAGCTACAACTTTACCGTGGCCGCTGACCGTTACCTGGGTGGCACGAGCGCGGCCTTGGAAGTCGCGCCGGGCGCCTGGGCCCTGCCCGCGGCCGACGCGGACGCCGAGGGCGCGGTGACGTTCGCCGACGCGGATGTCTGCGCCCAGATGGCCGGCCGTGCCGGTTACTGGTGCGCGGATTTCGATTTGGACGGCCTGGCCGGCGCCACACCGGACCAGGGCCTGGCAACCACCAACCAGGGCTGGCGTTCCGGCGCGCCCAACCCGGCCGTGGCCCTGGCACCGCCGCTCAAGGTCGCGCCCCCGCGCAAAACACTGCTGCCGGCCGGCGCGTGCGCTTTCAGCGCCACGACCACCAACCCGGTCACGTGGTATTACCTGCAGCCGTTCAGCGGCGGTTCCCTTACCACCACCGGCGCCCAGGCCGCCCTGTTCCAGGCCGGGCCCACCTCAGGCTGCATCGACGTGGTCGAGGCGTGGGACGGCGGCAACGGGTTTGGCCGCGCTCCGGTGAACATCATCAGCGCCTCCAACGTGGCCGTGGCCGGCAAGGCCGTGGTGGTGGCCGGCTGGGCCGGCGCCTCCGACCCGCTCTGGCCGGTGACCGATTACCTGGCCCAGAACGCCTTCGACCTGCTCGCCTACCGCGGGTTCGCGCCGGAAAATGTCGAGTACCTGAGCGCCGTGTCCAACCAGGCGCGCGGGATCGACCGGCTGGCCACGCTCGCCAACGTGCGCTGGGCCTTCACCAACTGGGTCAATGCCGCCAACAAGCTGTTCGTGTACCTGGTGGACCACGGCACCGACTCGGGCGGCCTGGGCTATTTCCGCTTGAATGGCGGCGAAACCCTGCCGGCCGCCACGCTCGACCAGTGGCTCGACGACCTCCAGAACCGCTACCAGACCGAGGTAACAGTGGTGATCGACTGCTGCTATTCCGGCAGCCTGCTGGACGAGCTGTCCTACACCGGCGCCGCCCGCCGCGTGGTGCTGGCCGCCACGGGCACGAACGAGCCGGCCTACTTTGCGGCCAGTGGGCTGATGAGTTTCTCGGACGTCTTTTTCGGCGGCATTCAGACCGGGCTCGACATCGCCGCGGCCTTTCGCGCCGCCATGGCGGCCATGGCCGGGTACCAGACACCAACGTACTATGACAACGCCGGCGGCCACGCCGCCGATGGCCTTTACCTGGGCCCGAGCTACATCGCCGGCCGCGACCTGCCGCAGGTCGGCCTGGTCAACGGCCAGCAGCTCCTGGGCGGCGACACGGCCGCCGACCTGTGGGCCGCGGACGTCGCGTCGGCCTACGGGGTCGACCGTGTCTGGTGCATGGTCATCCCGCCCGGCCACAACCCCACCAACGCGTCCCAACCCGTGCAGGATTTGCCGGAAGTGGAGCTGGCGTTCAGCAACCGCACCGGCCGCTACGAGGGCCGGTTCGAGGGCTTCAGCCAGGCCGGCACCTACCGCATCCGCTATTATGCCCGGGACATCTGGGGCAGCGTATCCCTGCCGCGCGAGAGCTACGTGGTCCAGCAGGGTTACGACGAGCGCCTGGTCATCGTGGCTGGCGGCCCGACCAACGCGCCCGGCTGGCAGGCCGTCAACACCCTGGCCAACTACGCCTACCAGACCGCCTGTCGCCGCCTGCTGGCGCCGGAACGGATTTTCTACCTCGGCGCATCGCCCGGCTGGGACCCGGACCATGACGGCACGCCCGACGTGGATGCGGAACCCACCCTGGCCAACTTGGAACAGGCCATCCTCGCCTGGGCCGGCAGCACCAACTTCGGCGGGCCGGTCGATCGTTTGACTGTATACCTGGTGGGGGTATCCACCAACAGCACGCTCACGCTCAACGAACAGGAGAACCTGTCCCCGCACCAACTGGCGGTCTGGCTCAACACATTCCAGGACACAAACCGCGCCGTGAACGTGGTGATCGAATGCACCGGCGCCGGCGCTTTCGTCCCGGCCTTGCGCTGCGACCCGGCCTGGGATCGCGTGGTGATCGCCGGCTGCGCCTCCAACCAGCCGGCCGTGTGGGCGGGCGACGGCCTAGTCAGCTTCTCGGCCTTCTGGCTCGGCCAGGTGGCCCAGGGCGCCAGCCTGGGCGACGCCTTCACCGCGGCGCAGCGCACCGTGCGCCGCGCCAGTGGCCCCGTGCGCCAGGCCCCGGAAATTGACGACAACGATAACGGCCGTCCCAACGAGAAGAACCTCGACGGCCAGCTGGCCCGCACCCGCTACCTGGGCGCCGCCTTCCGCACCGGCGCCGAGCAGCCGGTGATCGGCACGGTCATGCCCGACACCGCCCTGCCCGCGCCGGGCACCAACCTGGTGCTGTGGGCGGCCGACGTGACCGCCGCCGCCGGCATCTCCAACGCCTGGTGCGTGCTCACCCCGCCGGATTACGACGGCACCAACGACCTGCCGGAAGTTCCGCTCGCCTGGAGCACCAACCAATCCCGCTACGAGGCCGACTACGCCGGGTGGTCCGCCACCGGCGCCTACACCGTGACCTTCTTCGCCCGCGACAACGAAGGCCAGGTCTCGTTCCCGGTCCAGGCCCTGGTGGTCACGCCGGACATGTACGAGCCGGACAATACCAATATTGACGCCACCTCCTACAGCGCATACCAGCAACACACGTTCCATCTGAGCAACGATGTGGACTGGGTCAAATTTTATGCGCTGTCAAATCTCGCCTACGAAATACATGCCGGGAACGTGAGCACCAACACCGACATCGTATTGGATTTGTACGGCATGCTGCCCGACGGAACGCTCACTAACCTGGACCACATGGATGACGGCGGCAAGGGCGTTGACGAGTACATGGCCCTGGATTTCCCGGCGCCGGGCTTCTACTACATCCGCGTCAGTGAGTTCATGGATGGGCCTTGGACTCCCGGCGCCTATGATTTTGAGATTACCATCCCCACCGCCGGAGACAATCCTCTGGTGGTAATGGTGCTTAATCTGTGCACGGGCGGCGCGTTGCCAAGCGCGCAAGTCCGCGTGGATGGTGTAACGCATCCCTTGTCGCAGGACGGCCTGTCGTGGAGCGATAGTTATCCCGTGGGCAGTCACCATACAGTGCAGGCGCTCGGTACGCCGTCCGGGTTCCGTTGCGTATCAGGGAATCCCCAAACCACAACCATCTCGGCCGGCAACCGGTGGACCCAAGTAGATTTCTTTTACTTGCCTTTTGTGACGCTGGCGGGATATGTCCGGGATGCCTATACAGGCGTCGGTCTGGCGGGTGTGCAACTCAAGTTTGTTGCCGTACGAATGTTTAAACAGCCGGTTTGGGATGACGACACGGAGGCGGATGGGCAGTTGCCCGCAGCGACAGAATGGCCCATCACCTATGGCCCGTTGACATTGCATAAAGACGGGTATGTTGACCGGACATTCAACAATCCATGGTCAAGCGCCACCCCGGGGTCCGTCGTAAACATGGGCACTATCGCCCTGACGCCGCTGGTCATCCCGGATCCGCCGGTGATCCAGGCGCAACCGTCCGGCGCCACCGTGCCGCCGGGCCATGCGGTCAACTTCTCGGTGACCGCCAGCGGCACGCCCCCGCTCTGCTACCAGTGGTACAAGACCAGCCTGGCGCTGGCCGGGGCCACCGGCGCCACTTACTCGATCGCCTCGGCCGCTGGCGCGGATACAGGCGACTACTGGGCCCTGGTCACCAACTTCATGGGCGCCGCCACCAGCGCCGTGGCGCACCTGACCGTGGTGACCAACAACGAGCCGGTAATCATCGAGCAGCCCCGCAGCCAGTCCATGAACCTGGGCGGCCGCGCCTCCTTCAGCGTGCTGGCCGCCGGCGCGGCGCCGCTCTCCTACCGTTGGTACAAGGACACCATGCCTGTCACGGGCGCCACGCAGGCGGATTTGGTGATCGACCCGGTCAAGGCCGATGACGGCGGCTTATACCGCGTCAGCATCAGCAATGCCTGGGGCCAGGCCTTGAGCGACCCCGCCCAGTTGCAAATCCTGAACTACAAGCCGGCACTGCCGTTCCTCTTTTTGCTGCTGCAATAGCGCGCCAGCCAGCGCCCATGATGCATTGCAAGCGCCAGTGGAGGAGCCTGGAAGGTTCAGGCTTGGAGCAGAATCCCGGGCGTGGCGGCCGGAGCAGCGCCCAGTTGCGGGAAGAGCCGGCCAGCAACCCCGTCGATCAATGCGGACCGGGCATCCGCGTCCGCGGTGCCCAGGGCCTGGTCCTGCAGCCGGCTGAACAGGGATTTCAGGTGCGGCACGAGCTTGGCGGACGCCCCGCGGCTGTCACGAACGGCCTGGAGCAGGCCGTTCAGCAACTGGTCCAGCAGGCCAGGCGCGGCCGGGGCTGACTCCGCAGCCAGTTCGCCGTCGGCCGGGGCCGTGATCGAGACGGCGGCATCTTCCTCGGCCTGGACGTTGAGGTCGTTTTCCAGTTCCGTGTCCACGGCCTGGATGGTGGCCAGGGCGGCGAAATCGTTGTTGCGGGCCATGGCCTCGTCGCTGCGGCCGGCCAGGAAATCGGCCATCATGGTGTCCACGAAATATGGAGCGAAAACACCACTAACCTTGATTGTACCGGGCATTTTACATGGCGCAACGTCCAGAAACGCCTAGCGGCCGCTATTGGCTCAAGAAGGGCGGGGCGGTCTTGAACCTAAATTCAGCATTTGAATTAACTACGAAACACGCGAATAACGCGAAACTCGTTGCCGCAGAAAGAGGAACGGGCGAACAAGCTGAGAATAACATCGTTCACCTGTTGGGTGCAGGAAGAATTCGGGCCATTACCGTACATATTTAGCAGAGAGTCAACGGGATGCATTCGCGTAATTCGCGTGTTTCGTAGTTCATCTGCTCTTTCTAGGTTTAAGGCGCTGTGTGACCTGGCGCTTCCCGCCGGAAGCCGGGTGAACGTCCGGGTAACGGACGAGGCCCGGCTGGGATTGAATGACCCCACCGGCGCTGCTGGGCCGTGCGCGGTCTGCGCGTGGTAAAGCCACGCCAGATAGAATACGAGTGGTGCTATGTCTATAGCGCCCTGGACGTGGTGGAGGGGGATTCGCAGTTTTAGTTGTTGCCCACGGTGGGATTGGCGTTGACCCACGGCTTTCTGGAGCAACTGGTCGCCACGGACCCGACGGCTTTTCACGTGGTGATCGGCGACCAGGCGGGGTTTCATTTTCGTCCGGACGATGCGCGCGGCGATCCCGATCACCCCCGGCGGCCTGGGGGTGCGCGAGGGGCTCTTCGCCCAGATGCTGGCCGGGATCGATGTGGCCAGCTACCAGGCCGTGCCGCTGTCGCTGTTGATCTACCTGGCCGGCACCGCCTGGAGCCTGTTCGGCGGCCTGCTGTTCGTGCTGCACGCCGGCGGCCTCAGCCCGGTGCACCGGGCCGACATCGCGGCCCTGCGGAACGAACAGATGCCATGACCCGGCGCCCCGCGGCGGATCAGTTAAGATCAAGGCCCGGGTTGTGGTACCAGCGCGGCGGCTTCCAGTTGTAGGGGATTTTGTTGGTCACGCTGCGGACAACGACGCCATCGTCGGCCTTCAGCATGCCGCTGTAATAGTTTTTCCACGCCCCGTCAAAGTACTGCCAGCGGTTGTCCTTGAAGAAAATCTGCCACCCGTTTTTCTGGGACGCCCGGTTGTACGTCCAGATGGCGTCGGACAGCGGCGCGCTGCCGCGCCACGCGCCAAATCCCGCCGCCCGCAGGCTGTTGAGCAGGTTGGTGTCGACATGGGCCGGTGAGTTGAAGGTGAAAAAAGTATAGGCGCGGTTGGTGGAGCTCTGCCCGCCCAGGATCGATACCAGCGGCTGGTGGTTGGTCGGCGGCAGCTGGCCCACGAAAAACACCTGGGTGGCCAAGCCCTGGCCCGGGATATCCACGATGAACGACTGGTTGTCCGGCAGCGAGGCGTTGGTGGCCAGCTGCCCGCTCAGCCCTGTCCCGCCCAGGTTGTAGCGCCAGCCGTCATTGGCCAGGTACACCTGCTGCGTGGCGGCCCAGGCGTTATAGCCTTGGCCCATCCAGCTGATGCGCGTGGCGTTGGCCGGAACGGTATCGCGGGGCAACGACGTTCCAAAAACATAATCGACCGTGTTGATGTCGGGGATCCCGGGCAACGATACCCAGTTGCGGCCGGAGTACAGCCGGATCCGCTTGCCGACATAGACTTGGGAACTCGCTTTCTTGCGTTGACCGTTGTTCCACCGGTCCAGGTAGGAAACCCGGTAGAAGCGCAGGTTGTCGCCCATGGCAGCCGGGTTGTGGTCGATGAACGCCGGCACGTTGGTGCGGCCGAGCAGGGTCCATTCCGCGTAATTGGTGTAAGCGTCGGAATAGGTCGTGCTGTCCTTGTGGATAACATCGTAGGTCTTGGCGGCCGTGGCCCCGGTCCAGTTCAACCGCAGCTTGGTGGCGCTGGTCTGCACGCCCTGGGTGACGGTCAAGAACCCGATCAGGATGTTGGTCTCTGAGCTGAAGCCGCCATGGTTCCCGGCTGCGTCAAGCCCGGCAATGGCAAAGCGGTATTCCTGGCCGCTGAGCAGGTTGGTGATGATGGCTGCGTTGGTCGTGCGGGCGCCCAGGCCAGGGTACTGGGTCACATCGAAATACTGGTCGGTGATCGCGACGCTGTGGTCCCCGTAATTCCAGTACACGCGGTACGAGTGCCAGGGGGCGAGGTTGTCGTGGGCCACGGCATCCCACTCCAGCCCGGCCTCGCTCTCATCATCGTAGCCTGCTGCCATGAGGCCGAAGTTGCCCGGCTGGCCCGGCGGCGTGCGGTCGATCTTGACCACGTAGCGCGTGTTGGCGCCCTTGGTCCGGTCATTGGCGCGGTCCACGTCGTTGTCCACGGCAAACAAGTACCCGGTGTGGATGCCTTCCGGCAGGCCGCCCCCCGCCAGGGTGAAGTTGGTGCCCGTGCCCAGCGTAGACCCGTCCCCGAGCCCTGTGGGTTCAGGATCGTCCAGCGCCGTGCGCCGGTACTCGTACACGCCCGAGTTGCCCGGGTCGCGCGCGGCGAGGAACGTGACGTCCAGGCTCGCCAGGTTGGTCCACGTGGCAATGCCATCCACGCGCACATCGTCAAAATAGATGCTGCGCGCATCGCGGGTCACGCAGTATACCCGCAGCGTGACCGCCGTGTTCGTATCGTAAATCTGGAACGCATAGCTGTCGTAGCTGTCGCTGTTGTTGACTTCCATCTCCGCGATCCGCGTCCATGCCGCCCCATTGGCCCGCTCCACGCTGATCGTCTCCGCCCCGGCGCCGCTGAGATACGCGGACAGGGTCAGTTGCCCCGGATAATCCTTGGGCGGCAGCACCAGGTAGTCGCCGGCCGTGTTGAACCCGGCCCGCCGCCCGTCGCCATCACTGGAGGTGCCGACGTTGGCGTACATGCCGTAGCCGTACCACGTGCCGTTGGCATCGGTGTCGCTCCAGTCGCCCTCGCTGTGCTGATCCCAATCGGTGAAGAAGTCGCAATGGATCAGTTCCGGCATGGCCACCACATCCAGCCCTTTCATCGCCGGGCCGCGCACATCGTCGTCCGATACGCTAAATGCAAAGTTCGATACGCCCACGGCCGAGTCGCCGGTGCGGTCCGTGTCATAATCCGCAAACGTCACCCGGCAGGTCCAGGTGCCCAGGGTGTTCATCTCGTACCACGCGCGGACCTGGTGCTTGCCGTAATGGAAGTTGGTGCCGGTGCCGTCGCCATTGGATATGTTGAACCCGTCCAGCAGGTCGTTGTTCGACACCAGGCCCAGCGGGCTGTACAGGCTGTAGCGCGGCGCGAACCCACTGCCGGTCCCGTACACCCCGTTGACGTCCCGTACCATGCCGGTCATTGAGATCGCGTTGGTCATCTCGCCGTCAAGCAAGGCCAGGCCCGGCGCTGACACGGGGCCGTTAACGCGGAAGGAGAGCAGTACCGGCGTGTTGGTGTCCTCGTCGTACACGCCCAGGATGCCCACCTGTGCGCTGGCCAGGGCCGCGCGGTCGTTGGTGCGATCGTTGTCGCCGTCCACCAGCATGGCCACCACCTTGGAGGTCGACGCGTTGTACAGGTTGTCAATCACCCCGGCCGTGAACTGGGCCTGGTCCGCGAAGCTCCACACGTTGGTCACCGCCTGGTTCACGCCATCGGCCGAGCTCAATCCGGCCTGCCAGCGCGGGATGGTGGTTTCGGAAGACAGCAGCGTGGCCTCGGTGGCGAAGTTCTGGAGCCGGAACGAAGATACCTGGTTGGTGCTGGCGCTGTTGCCACTGGATATCCCGGAGGCCGCGTCCCGGCACCCGAACGCGAAATACAGCGGCGCCCCGGCCAGGTGGGCCAGGTACTCGTCGGTCACCCAGAACACCCGGTTGGTGCTGCTGCCATCGCGTTCGGTGATGGCGCCATCTGCCGCCGTGTTGGTGGCCACCACGAGATACGCGCTGCCCAGGCCCCCATACGTCATGGTCAGATACTCGGGCGTCACCGTATCATCATCCGTCACCTCGAACGTGAAATTGGAAACCGCCAGGGCGGCATCGTTGACGCGATCCTGATCGTAGTCCAAGGAGTACACCCGCGCGGTCCATGTGCCGAGCATGTTGGCCGCGTACGGGATCCGTACCCCGTTTTTCCCGATCGGCAGGGCTGCGGCCAAAGCGCCCTGGTTGGCGATCGCGTCGCAGCTGTCAAGCACGTCCAGGTTGCTGATCACCGTGCCGGCGGGATTGTAGAGCGCATACCGGTTGCTCCGGGACGCAGTGCCCCAGATGCCGCTGTAGCTGTCCTGGACCAGGCCCGTGATCACCAGCCCGGCGGCCAGCCCGCCGTCCGTCAGGGTGAGCGCGCCGTTGAACCGGAAGCTGGTAAGGTCCGGAGGGTTGGGATCGTCGTCGATCACCTGGGCCGCGGTAAGGAACGTCAGCAGGTAGTTGGTCCGCACCGTGCGGTCGTAGGCAAGGTCGTCCCCCACCCCGGTCACGCTGTCGGCATAGGTGCCGCGATCATTGTCCTCGTCCTCGGCGCTGATCGTGATGTAGTAGGTGTTGTTGGTGTCAAAGTCGCCGATGGTGAAAGCGTTGTTCTGGTACGTGGTCGCGCTGAGGGCGCCGTTGAACCCCACCACCCGGTTGCTGAACATGTTGTTTTCCGGCGTGCCGGCCACGTTGTTGGTCACGCTGCCCAGCGAGTACCAGACTTCCCAGTTGGGCGTCACCCGGCCGTCCGGCGACCCGATGTTGCAAAGTTGGTTGCGGTTCGTCAGGAACACGCCGCTGGGGTCGGTCCAGCCAATGGCAAAATCGATCAGGTTGCCCGGGTTGGCCAGTTCCGCGTCGGTGATCATGGTGTTGCTGGCCTTGCCGTTGTAGTTGGACGTTCCCAGGTACACCAGGGTCGGGGTTGGCCCCGCGATGTCGTCGTCCGTGGACGAGAGCGTGAAGCTCAGGTCGCTGGCCGCGGACAGCGCACCCTGCGCATCGCGCGCCCGCACCCGGAAATTATAGCTGCCGTCGGCTTGGCCGATCAGTTCTGTAGTGTCCAGGTAGTAGAAGGTGTTGCTGGTAAAGTTTTCCCGGTGGGTGATGGCGGCGTTTTCCGCCAAGGCCCCGTTGTTGAACTCCACGAGGTAGCTGGTCACCTTGTCGTTCGCGTCCGTGGACCGGTCCCAGGTGAAAAGAACATTGCCATCCGTGCTTTCCACGTTGCCCAGCGCATTGGTCCGCACGGCCAGGTTGGCCGGCGCCGTGGGCAGGCTGTCGTCCACGATGCCGCTTGCGTTCAGGGCCACGTCAAACCAGGAATCGATGTCCCCGTCCGAAAGTTCCTCGTCCCAGGCCGAGGCATCGCCGGCGCCATCATCGTAGCTGAACTTCAGCAGGTTGAGCGCGTCCTGCGCGTCCTGGGTGGCATAGCCTGCCGTGGTGTCGCCGTCGTTGGCCCAGCCGCAGGGCACCATCGCGTGGTAGGCCGCCACCGTGAACCGGCCGGTGACGCTTCCGGTCAGCCCCAGATCGCTGCGCGCGATTTTAATCTCCATCAGGTTGTTGGCCGCAGAGAAGTTGCACTGGTCATTGCCGTAGGTTGGCGGCGAGTACCAGGCCGACCCGTCGTCGGCATACAGTTCCATGCGCTGGCCCACGCCGTTGACCGTGTGCACGATGAGGTTGCGTTCCGGGTAATGGGCGTTGGCCGCGTCATTATAGTCGCCCCCGATCGTGGTGCCGGAATCGTCCGCCATCCAGTTCAGGGCGCCGTCCCCGCCGGCCCGGTCCGTGTCCACGGCGATGGCCAGGTAGGGGTAGGCGATGTCCGTGATGTCGCTGAAGCGGGCCAGGATATACAGGTCGGTGGCGTCAGCGTAGACCCGGAACTCGGTCAGGTCCACGTCATCGTCATGATCAGAATCCTCCCGTGATTCCCAGTGTTTGTCCTTGATGATGAATTCCTTGGAACTGATGGTCGAGGAGTTCACCACCGTGGGCGGCGTGCCCACCCAGTCGTTGTCGTTCCCGTCCACCGTCATGTTGCGGATGACGAGCTGGATTTGCTTGGACGCCGCGATGTTCGTGATGACCGCGCCGGTCAGGCCGGAGTTGCCGTAATTGATCTCCCATTGCGGGTCGCCGGCCAGGGTGTCGTAGCTGAACAGCACGTTCTGGCTGGCGAACGCGCCACTGACCTTGTCCAGCTTGACCGTCACTACCGGGGTGGACGCGAACGTGAGCGCGCCCAGCACGGCGACCCGGTCGGTCACGCCGACGCTGCACTGGAACAGGTACGTGGCGCCGGAATTGACCGTCAGGTTAGAGAGCGTGAGCGTGTCCGTATGGCTGGCATTGGTGCCCGGGTGCAGCCACGCGCCGCCTTGCAGCGTGGCCAGCCGCTGGATCCGGCCGGTGCCCGCCAGCGTCCCACCGTTGTAAATCGTCACATCGCCCGAAGGCGGCAGGATCAGGCCGTTGGCATAGAGGGTGGCGCTGGTATTGACTTGCAGGCCATCGACGAACAGGTGCCCGCCGACCGCCAGGTTGTAGGTTGCTGCGCTTTGCCCGCCACCGACGACAAAGGCCTGCCCATTGGCCACGTGCGCGGTCCGCGTGTTCAGCGTCCCGGCGTTTAAAATGAATGCGCTGGCTGCATTGGTCATAAGCAGCACTCGGGTATCGATCAGGCCGCCGGATTCCAGGGTGTTGGTGCCGCGGCGGATGTCGTAGCCGCCGGGCGTGGTGAGCGTCCCGCCTTGCACCAGCACCGCGTTGGCGATGGACGAATTGGTTTCGCCGACACAAATACCTGTGGCCACCACCAAGCCACCATTGGCGACTGTTAGTCGACTGCCGACACCCGCATAACCAACATATAGCGCGGCTGAATTCGACCACACGGACCCAGCCCCTGTTACTACGACGAGATTATCTGTCGCCGCGGCTTCGCGGCCGATGTAGCCGACCGAGTTGACCACGCGGCCACCATTGCTGACCACTAAAGTGTGATGAGCTCCATAGTTCCCCACATAGAGGGCCGTTTTGTTCCGCCAAAGCGAGTTTGTTCCCGAGACCGTGGCGACATTGTATTCTCCATTGCCGCCAACTAATCCGTCTTGTCCATTATAAACGACACCGCCATCTCGGATTGTCAGGGTGTTAGCACTGGAATAGCCGACTACGAGACCACCGATATTGCTCCACACCGACCCGGCACCGACGACGGTGACCGTATTAGTATTTCCGCCAGATTGATATCCGATATAACCGGACGAACTGATCACGTTCCCCCCGTTGGTAATGGTCAAGGTGTTAAACGAACCATAGTTTCCCACCATGATATAGCCCGAGTTGGTCCACAAGGAACCGGTGCCGGTCACGGTCGCGGCATTACACACCGCGGAAGTATGCCATCCCAAAATGCCGTTATTATCCAGGATCTGCCCGCCGTCCCTGATCGTCAGAGAGTTCTGTTGTCCATAATAGCCGACATAGAACATCGTACTTCCACTCATCCACGAGGAACCAGATCCGGTGACGACAGCGGCATTGCCGGTCGCGGACGCTTGTCCTCCGATTGAAGCACCGCCGCCGACCTGACCGCCATCACTGATTATCAGAGTGTTGGAGGTTCCACTCTCGCCGACGTAGAGGTTCGGGGTTTGCCATAGCGATCCCGCGCCAGTAACTTTTACCAAATTGCCAAACGACTTTACGGAGTACCCGATTGATCCTTGGCCGCTATACACGCCACCACTATTAGTTATCACCAGGGTATCAAAAGAACCAGCAATGTTAAGCATAAGGGTGTTGGTCCACATGGACCCGGCGCCAGTCACTGTGACCATGTTGCCGGTAGACCCAGTTTGGCCAATGTACGCGCTGGCATCCACGACCCGGCCGCCGGCGCTGATGGTCATGAAGTTGAACGAACCAAAGTTCCCCACAAAAAGAAGGGAGGAATTCGTCCATATCGACCCGGCACCGGTCACTGTGACTACATTGCCAGTGGAGGATGCGTCGTTGCCAATATAAGCGTTCACGGACCTTGCGAGGCCGCCGTTGCTGATGGTCAGGCTGTTGCCCACGCCGGATTGGCCGATAGTCGTGATGTGCGCCTTGTTGGTCCAAGTTGAACCCGCGCCGGTCACCAGGATGCTGCGGTTGGAGACCCCACCCCGGAACAGGCCCCCGCCCCAGAGGTTGGTGGTAACCAGCGTACCCCCGTTGGCCACCACGACATTGGTCATGTTCATCAAGGCGTTGGTCGCGGTAGCTTCGAGCATCCCGCCCGCCACCCGCGTGACGCCGGAGAACGTGTTGTCCGCGGCCAGCACCAGGGTGCCGGCGTTGGTCTTGAGCAGGTCCCCGGCGCCGGCCAGCGCCTTGTACAAGACCGTGGTGTACGCCCCGCCCATCTGCAGGTTGAACCCGGCGGCGTTCACCGGCCCGGTGATGGCCAGGTTGCCGGCTGCCGCTTCCCAAGTGCTATGGGCGCCCAGGGTGATGCTGTTGGTGATGGTCTGCTGGCTGGCCGACTCGTTGGTGATGCCGCCGTACAGGGTCAGGGCCGAACCGTTGAGGGTGAATGCGCCGGCCCCGGAAGCGAACCGGAGGGTCCGCAGCGAAAAAGGCGCGGCAATATCGTTGGTGTTGGCCAGCCGCGTGGTGCCGGCAAAGATCAGGTCGTTGCTGTTGGCGCTGACCGGCGCGATGGTGTTGGTCCAGTTGGCGCCGGTGCTCCACTTGTCATTAGCGCCAAGGCCGTTCCAGGCCCAGGGGCTCGCCGGCGCGGCCAGCGCCGGCGTGAAAACCAGGCGAATGCTGCCGCCCGACTCACTGATCGCAAACACCCCGCCCCTCAAATCCGGCGTGAAGCCCGCGATGTTGAGCGTGAACTTGTTGGTGGCAAAGCCGGACCCGCTCGCGGCGGAGATGACCGTGTTGGTATAGCCCTTGGCACTGTCAAAGTCGGCCGGCGTGCCGCGCACCTCGATGACGAAATCCGATCCGTCGGCCGCATTGACCGTGCAGGCGCCGCTGGCGTTGATCGTGTCGTAACCCGTGCCGGCCGCGCCGCCCATGGTGGTGATTTCCACCTGCATCCGGCCGCTGTTTTCCAGGTTCAAAGCCGCGACCGCGAGCGCGCCCACGGTGTTGGAGTCGCTGCCCGGGCTGACCGTGCCGTTGGCCGTGAGGTTGGCGAACGAGCCTGCGCCGTACAGAAACGTGCCGCTGTCGACCGTGGCCGCGGAGCTGGCATGCGTACCGTTCTGCACCAGGATGCCGGCGCTGACCCGGGTGGCCCCGCTGTGGGTGCTGGCGCCGGACAGGATGAGCTTGCCGGCGCCGGTCTTGACCAGCCCGCCTGAACCCGCGAACACGCCGCTGTTGGTCAGCATGGCCGCGCTGGTCGCCACCTCGATAACGCCCGTGCCGTCCGTGGCCAGGGTGACGTCTTTGGTCGAAACCGCGCCTGCGCCAGTGAACTGCAGCGTGCCTTTTTTGCCCGCAGACCCCAGGATGATCGCGTCGGCGGCCGAGCTGTCGCCCAGGGGCTGAGCCGTGGTCTTGGCCGGCAGCCGCGGCACGCTGACCGTGCCCTCGGCGATGGTGATGCCGCCGGCCGTGGTGCCCCAGGTGTTGTCGTTGGTCAGGGTCAGCGTGCCCGTGCCGGTCTTGGCCAGGCGGCCCGCGCCGCCGACAATGGGCCCGTTGAACGCCGTGGACGTGTTGTCGCCGCCCACGGTCAGCGTCACGCTGGCGTCGAGGTTGGAGATGATGCCATCGCCCGCAATGGAGGCAACGGTTTCGTTGTAGTTGACGACCAAGGTCCCCCACGGCCCCACCGTCACCGCCGAAGTGTCCGGTATGCGGTCCGCGGCGCCCAGCTTGAGCGGGCCTGAGGTGACCAGGGTCCGCCCGCCATAGGTGTTGGACGCGCTCAACGTGCAGATGCCCACGCCGTGACTCCGCAATGTGCCGGACCCGGAGATGACGCCGCTCAATGTCAACTCGGCCGCTGTATTGGCCACCCAGACCAGGCCCGTGCCGTCCGCGGCCAGGGTGATGGGCTTGGTCGTGGCGGCCGATGGCCCGGTGTATGTGAAATTGGCGTACTTGCCCGCGCTGCCGAGGATGAGCGCATCCGCAGCCGTGCTGTCGCCCAAGGGCTGGGCCGTGCCCGCCGCCTCTACAACCGGCACGGAAAGTTGGCCGTCTTCCACGGTGATGCCGCCCGTGGCGCCATTGCCCAGCGTGTTCCGGTTGGTCAGGATGAGGGTGCAAATTCCTTTCTTGACGAAGCGGCCGGAAGTGCCGGTGATCAGCCCACCGAAGGAATAATTCGTGACGTTGGTGCCGGTCATTGTGAACGTGGCCGTGCCCACGGCCAGCGTGCCGGTGCCGGCCACGGAAGCCACGGTGTCGTTGGCGCAGTTGAACGTGGCGCCGTTCTGGAGCACGACCGCCGAGGTGTCCGGCACCACGTTGTCCGCACCGAGGGTGAACGTGCCGTTGCTGACGATCGTGGCGCCGCTGTACGTGCTGGCAATGGACAGCGTGAACGTGCCGGCGCCGTCCTTGCTGAGCGTGTCCACGTTGCTGCCAATGGCCACGGTCGTCACGGTGATGTTGCCCGCCCCGCCCACGACCAGGCTCTTGCCCGCCACGCTGCCGTTGATGCCGTTGGTGATGGTCAGGGTATTGGCATCCGCGTTGATGCGCGCGGTGGCGGCCAGCGTGATCGGCCCGGCGTACGTGTTGTTGCCGGAGATGCTGCGCAACGCGCCGCCCTCGGAGATCCCGCCGCCCGACAGCGTCAGCGGCTCGGGATCAAATGCCGTCCCGCTGGCCGGCGCCAGCTCCAGCGCGCTGCCGGCGGCCACGGTCGTACCCGCGGACACCGCGCCCAGCGCGGACGCCTTGGCGATCTGCAGCGGCCCGTTGTTGACGGTCAGGGTGCCGGAAAAGTCGCTGGCGTTGGCCTGGTAGGTCAGGGCGATCCGGCCGCTGCCCTGCTTGGTGACGTTGCCCGTGCTGCGCAACTGCGTGTTGAACGTCAGCGTCTGGGCGGACTCGTTGGTCCAGTTCTGGTCCGCGCCGAGGTTGATCCGCTGGATGGCCAGCGCGTGCGTGCCGCCGGATCCGGAACTCACGGCAATGCCCGCGCCGTTGATGGTCATGGCCGGGGTCACGCTGCGGTTGGTGAACAGCAGGTTGCCGTCGGCATAATCGTTGAACCGCAGCCCCGCCACGGTGACCGCCGCGGTGTTGCTGACCGTGGTGCCGTTCACGAAACTGTCGCCGAAAACGGCCACGGCGCTCGACGCCGGCACCGCGTTGCCGGCCCAGTTGGTGATATTCTCCCACTCGAACGTCGCGCCCAGCCCTTTCCAGTTCGGCTCCGCCTTGTTCATCAGGTCGGACCAGTTGCGGGCCACGCGCACTTCGTCAAAGTAGCACGCCCCCGGCGAACTGGCCCCGCCCGCGCCCAGGCGGATCCCGTTGAGCGAGATGATCCGGTCTGCCGCCAGCGTGGTCGTCGCGTCCCAGGCGGCCGGCTGTACCGACGGAATCGTGTCGGTCTTGTAATACCCCTTGGTCGAGAACTGCTTGGTCTGGAAGTCATATTTGCCGATGATGATGTAGTCGCTGCCCGACCCCGCGGTCAGCGAATACCCCGACGCCGTTTCGCTGCTGCCCGCATCGTACGAGCCCAGGCCCAGTTTCTGGTCCTGGCCGGAAAGCTCGCCGAAGAACGCCCGTTCCGTGCCGTTGCTGCAAAACGACAAACCCATCCAGCGATCCGCGCCGCCCGTGGTGTGGTTCACAAACGCGGCGGCGAAAATAACGCCGGTGTTCACGGTCGGAAACGTGCGGTACGCGGTCAGGCTTTGCCCCGCCCCGGGCGTCACCACCACCTTGTTGCCCAGGTTGGTCGGATAGCCCGTCACGTTGCCAAAGCTGCCGGCGGAAATCGTGTAGGCGCCCGCCGAGCTCTCGACCCACGTGTTGCCGTTGGTCCACCCGAAGCCGCCGGACTTGGCGTTCAACTGCCCACCTTCGTCGTACATGAACTCGTCCACGATTTCCCACGCGCTGTAGGGCGGCTTCACCCAGTACGTCTGCACGTCGGTCTTGTTGATCGCCGCCGCATCAAAATTGCCCACGCCGCTGGTCGTGCTCACCACCGTGGCCGTGGAAATATTGGCCGTGGTCATGGCCAGCCATTTCAGCTGCGCGCCGGGCTTGATGTCCGTGGTCATGGCCAGCCGCAGCGTCGTGTACGCCGGCAGGTCGATGATCTCCACGTAGTTCTTGGTGCCAAAATTGTTGGTCGTCCACTGGAACCAGACTTCCTCCACTGAACTTGCCGCCTCGGCCGACGAGTTGTTCGCGTTCAGGTAGCAGTACGTCGCATCGTTGCTCGTCACCGGCGTGCCCAGGCTCATCAGGCCGCTCTGGTGATTCACCTCCACCACGGCCACGCCGCACGCGTCGTTACCCGGGCCGCCAATGATGTCATCGTCGTTGAACACGTTGATAACATAGCTTTTGCTGTTTTCGAGGTTGATGTTGAAGCTGGCGGGGTCGCCCCAGCCCCAGCCGCTGCCGCCGGCGTCAATCGATCCGTTGAACTGCACGTCGTTGTTCGGCGTCAGGGTGAAGCCGGTATACTCGCCCCACTGCTTGGTCCAGCTGCCGTTATCGTTAAACTTGTGCCATTGGTCGCCCGTGGCCGCGGGGTTGGACGTCTTGATGACCTGGTACCAGATGTACGAGGCCGTGTAGGTTTTCCGCGTGAAATCCCCGGAATACCCGCCGCCCGCCAGGTCCAGCGCGTCGTAACCCCAGTCTTCCGCCCAAGCCAGCGGGCTGCCCAGAAGCGCAAAGACTAGCGCGGCCAAGCCCCATCGCCGGCCCGCGACAGCCCGCAACGGGCGCTTTCCGCTGAATATTTCTTGATAAGCCACCATGCTGAGGCGCACCATACCACCTTTCCTCCGCACCCTTAGATTTATAGTATTCCCCGCGCAACGGCTGATGTTAAACGGGGGCCACGACTAATATTTCACGTTTTGTGCATTCGGCCGGTGGATCGGCGAGCCCCTGGGCTTTTCATGAAAGGGCCCTGGCCACGGCGACCTGTGGTCGGTTTGCGCTTGTATCGCCGAAAAAGAAAAAAGGGGTCACTCATTAGAGGTTCCGGTCAAGACACAATGATCCCTTTTATCTCTTTATTAAGAGCACTCCGTTATCCTGTTTTTTGCCGGGTCACCATCGCCACCGCAAGCGGCCTGCCACATGATTTTTGTCGTTGGTCTGTTCAGTCACTCATCTGGTTAGAGGAACGTTCCCGCCGTTCATCACGGCATTCCTGAGCGTCCCTTGTCCGCAAGCGGACCCAGAAAACCATGGGTACCACACCGTCGCCGCATTCAGTCACTGTGGTTCTCCCGCGGCGCCGGTGCGCGCGGAATTCCAGACCCTAAGCCGCTGACAGGGGAGCAGAACCAACTTGCAGCCTCCGATGATCCGGTGGGCCGCCGCCGTTTCCAAACAGTCCGGTGGTTTTCCCAGACCCCTAACCGGTTTGCGACGGCGGCCCGATATTTCATCCAAACAACAGCTTTTCGTCAAATTCCTTTCCTTGCATCACGTGCCAGACGGCCTTGGCCAGTTTGCAGGCCAGGGCCTTCTTGGCCACCGCCACGTTACGCCGCTGCTTCTTGCGTTCATACCAGGACTGAATGCGCGGGTAGTAGCGGATGGCGCAGGTCGCCGCCTCGATAACGCGGCCGCGGGCGACTTCCGGATCAAAAGCACGTCGCCCTGCCGCAATGCGGGCAATTGGGTCTACTCGAGGGGGAACACCGATCTGGCCGGCAACCCGCGATTGCTGGAAACCAATGTGGACATGGGCGCCTACGAATACGTCTGGAACGAATACGTCTGGATTCCTGGTCAGCCCATTCCGCTCAACCCCTAACCCGTCCTTGACGGTTTAACACATCACCGGGGCGACGCCAGCAGGCGCCGCCCCGGACTGTTTTTACCGAGATCGCATGCCGCTGGAACTGGCAGCATGATCCAATGGGTGGCGCAAGAGAGATGATGCACGTCCTCATCCAAACTGAAGATATAACTGTTTAGGGCGATACGCATCTTGGCATAGCGAGTTGATTGTTGTTCAGGCGCTGTAGTTGATGCTGTGATCGGGGCTTGCGATACTGCATGCAACACGTCCAAATGCAACGAGCCGGCTTCGATTGGGCGCACGCTGACGTAACGGCCTGAAAGACGAGCGCAGCAGTCGAGGGCTTGAGACGGTCGCAGGCGTGGTGCCACAGACATCGGTAATCGTTAGCACCCGTCGCCCAGCCCATGGTCTGGCCGATGGTGGGCCTGAGCACATAGTGCCACACGTCCGGCGGGATGCTGGCGGCCTCGTCCACCACGATGCCCAGGAACCCGTAGCCGCGGATGTTGTCGGGGTTGTCGGCGGACAGGAACCAGACCCGGACCGGCCCTCTGGCGCTGATGGACGCCGCCCGCGTTGACGTACGGCCGCTAACCGTGACGCCTCTCGGCAAGCGAAAGGCGCGCCTTTGCCCCCGCGCGGCGGCGGTATTGCGGACGCCAGCAGTAATCGCCGGCCGTATTCCCCCTGCGGTCGAGCACTTCGCCGGCAAGGCCGAGTGGATGGGCTGTCGCAGTACGAACACCCGGCCCTACGGGCACGTTCGCCCATGCAGCTACCGGCACCCAAAATCTTGGTTCATCCGGGAAGTTCCTGTCTGACGACCGATCACCACGGCGTGGCCCAACCCGGACCAGAATTCTGGACAGGATAACCAACTGAACAGGATGCCCGAATCTTGCCCTGTCCAAGATCCGTGGAACCATCTCGGAACCCAGGTGCCACCCGTTCAAGACGCGGCCTGAGGCCGCAAACCAAGAGAATAATTTGAACCACGGATGCACGCGGATTAACACGGATATTTCAGGGCAATCCGCTATCTTCCCCGATTCACATCCGCGTCCATTCGTGTCCATCCGTGGTTGTTTGTCTGCTTCCATTCGCACCTGCTTTTTGAAATCCAGACAGGCACTTGTCGGATGATCCGTCTTTATGGAGCGCGTCGCAACGCGTTATGGGAATAGCGCGAAGCGAATGCCGTGGAACGGGCCGCGCTATTCAAACTGGCGCATGTGCTGCAACTCTGCGTTCCGGTCTTCGTACCGGTCTGTTTCGAACTGATCGGGGAAACAGGAGCGCATGCTCTTCTGCTCGTCGATCGCCTGGGCTTCGTTCAAGGCCGCGCGCGCCTTGCGATAATCGCCCTGCTGCAAGGTCTGCCGGGCGCGGCGGACGGCCTCCTCCCGCTGGGCTTGCAAGGCGCGGCGCCGCGCGGCTTGCTGGCGTTGAAACTCCGCCTGTTGTTGCCGCAATGCGCCCAGACGCTGATCCACCTTGCGCTGCAACTTGGCCAGGGCCTGGCGGTTTTTCTTCAGGAACTGGCGGATGCGGTCGCGCTTGACCAGGGCTTTCCAGCGCGCGGCGCCCACTCGGTGGAACGTGTCGCGAAACATCTGGGGGAAATCCGGATCTTTCATCAGCTCGGCACGCATGGCGGGATCTTTCGTGGCGGCCATGGCCCAGGCCCAGGTGCGCTCGATTTCCTCGCGGGCATTTTCCGCCGCTTGGTAATCCATCTCCAACATCTTGAATTCCAGCGACAGGTTGTTCTTCGGGAACAAGCCATACGGGTCGGCCTGGTTAACCGGGTCGGCAAAAGCGTATTGATAGGGATTGAGCAGGCGCGGATCGTCCAGCACCGGCCAGACGGGTTCCATGACCAGGAAGCGGCCCGCGGCCGGGTCGTACCAACGCGCGCCGAGTTTGACTGCCGCGCCGCCAGCGACGGTGTAGCCGCCCCAGGCGCCCAGGAACTGGAAGGGCTGGTCATTGGCACCTTCGTGATACAGCCGCCGGCCATACGGGTCATACCCGTACTCATCGGTCTTGACGCCGCCGGCCCCGCTCAACGCCAAGGTGTGGCCCAAGTCGTCAAAATAACAATAGAAGCCTTGGTTGGTGGCCGTGTTGAATGCATAGAGCAGGTCACCCGCCGGTGTCCATGCGAAGATCCAGGCCCCTCCCCCCTCGGTCGCGACCGCCAGGGGAGGAGCGCCGGGCAAAGCGTAACAGGGATATAGAATATTGGTCTGGCCGGCGGCCGTTCCCGAGACCAGATCATTGAGTCCGTTATAGCCGAATGTGCCGCCATCCAGGTTGGTCAGGTTCCCGGCCCCATCCCAACCCAGGGTGTGGCCGGCCATGGCCGTGACCCGGCCGCGCGCATCATAGACGTATCCGGTGGAGGTCATGCGGGCGGCCGCATCATAAGCCCACTGTTGCCGGCCCACGGGCAGGTAGTTCGTGTAGGCCGGCGCCGGGTCCATGGATAACGCGGTGGCGCGACCGGCGGCGTCGCGCTGCCAGGCCAGGCTCACCAGGTTGCTGTGCCGTAGCGTAGCGATTTGATCGGCGGCGTCGTAAGCAATCGCTGTGGCCAGACCGTTGCTGCGCTGGATATGGAGCAGGCGGCCATCGCCGTCATACTCGAAGTCGGCGGAGCCAACCCAGTTGCCGCTCATGCTGCTCAGCAGGCCATTCGTGGCGTGGTAGGCATAGTCCACAAACACCTCGCCGCTATTGCCATAGACCATGCGCTGGATGCGGCCCAAGCCGTCGCGGGTGATCGCCACGGCTTCGCCGTTCACGATGTTGTTGGTGATCCGGCCTTCGGCGTCACGTTGCAGGATGACGCCCTCTGTGGTCAACAGGCGGCCGGCGTAATCGTAGGTGAACGTGGATACGCGGCCATCGTCGTAGGCCTTGCGTACGAGCTGGCCCGCGGCGTCATAGGCATTGGAGACGCTGTGGCCGTCCGGGAACCGGATCGCCGCCACCCGGCCCATGACGTCATAATCGTAACGCGTGGCCTGGCCCAGCGGGTTGATGTAATTGGTCAACAGGCCGATGGGCGACCATTCGAACCGCCAGGATTGCCCGTTGAGATCGATCAGTTCCGCCAGCAAATGGTGGGGGGTATAGGTGAACCGGGCCGCATCGCCGTTGGGGTTGACGATCCGGTTGGGCAGATCGTTGGAGGCATAGGCGAACGTCCAGGTCTGGGTGTCGGGCGTGGTATAGCTCGTGATCGCATCCCAGACGTCGCGCGTCACGGTAACCGAGGCGCCCAGCGGGTTGGTCACGGTCAGGAGCCGGCCGAGGGCATCGCGGCCCAGGGCCCAGGTCCGGCCCAGTGGGGAGACCCGCGTGGCCAGGCTGCCCTCGGCGTCGTGGCGGTACTGCCAGGCGGCGCCGGCGACGGTCAGGGTGGCGAGCTGGTCGCGCGCGTCGTATTGTGCCGCGCTGGCCAAGCCTTCCGGGTAGGCGATTGCGGCGACCCGGCCCATGACGTCATAGGTCCAGCGCGTGGCCTGGCCCACGCGGTCCACGGTGCCGGTCATCCGATCCATGGCATCGTAAGCGCGGGAGAAGACCGACTGGTCCGGGCTGATCTCGCGGACCGGGTTGCCGTTGGGGTCGTAGTTCCAGGCCATGACCCGGCCCAAGCCGTCCACGAACTGCGTGGCCTGGTTCATGGCGTTATACCACCAGCGGTTGGTGGCGCCATCCGGGTAGCGGATCGCAGCCAGGCGAAAGGCGGCATCATAGTCCATTTGCACCGCGCCGAGATCGCCTTCCCGCACCGAGGACGGCAGCCCGTTGCCGTTATATTCCAGGGTCGTCACGCCGCCGGCGGGGTTGGTGATGGCGACCATCAGGCCGTGCGCGTCGTAACCGAACCCGTATGCATGGCCGCCCCGGTTGCGCCAGCGGATGATGTTGCCGTGGTCGTCAAAATCAAAGGTTTCCAGCGTGCCGTCGGGGTAATCAATCCGTGTCACCTCATAAAATGTGAACGTGACGCCATCCGTGTTGGTGGGGTTGCCGAACCATTGCGCGCGGTTGGTGAAGGTCATCACCAGCCCCTGGCCGAGGGCGTTGGTGACGGATTGGATCCAGCCGCTGGCGGCATGCGGCAGGATGCGCGTCACGGCATGGAGGCGGTCGGTCACGCCGCCGACATTGTTGCGCGGGTCGCGGGTGAAGCACAGGGACTGCCCCACGGCATCGGTCACGCGCTTGGGCGTCAGGGATCCGCGGCCGGCGGTGCCGTAATGCGCATAGAGGTTGGTGAATCCGTCAGGCCGCACTTCGCAGGCGCGGCGCTCACTCTGGGCGCTGTCCTTGAGGTAGCTGAACCAGGTGGCAGCGCCGTCGGCGGCCACCTGCTGGGTGACGCAATAGCCGAAGTCCGAGTAGAAATTCGTGGCCACGTAAAACTGGCGCCAGGGCGTGTTGCCGGCCGGCCGCGTGATCGCCTCCAGGCGGCGGCCCTCGGCCGCATAGGCGAAGGTCTGGGTGCCACCATCCGGTTGCCCCAGGGCTTGCAGAAAGCCGCCGTCGTACGCGCAGCGGTAGGCGCGGCCGGCCTGATCGGTGACGGTCGCGATATAAGGTTTACCGCTGATGTCGGCATATTCAAACGTCAGGGTGCGGCCCAAGCCATCCGCGATTTGGCGGGGATACTTGTTGGTCGGGGTCTCGTAGGTTAACGTGATCCGATTGCCGTTGCGGTCTGTGATGTAGCGCAGCAGGCTGTACACGCCGTCGGGGAACACGGCTTTTTCAAAACCGTAGACCAGTTCCTCCACGGGATCCATCAGGTAATGCCAGCCGTTACTGATCGTGCCGGAGCCGTAAAGCGCATAGCGCACCGGCGCGTCGCCGGTCAGGTTGTAGTTGGTGCCGCCGGCGCGCAGGAACACGGGCTCCTCGTCGTCCTTGAACGCGAACATCTGTAGGGGGATGCTGCCAGCGTGGGTGTACTGGAGGGCCATGGGGATGTTGTGGTCAAAGCCGTAGGTGTCCAGGATGTGGCAGGCCTTGGTCGAAAAGCTGCGCTCCCCCTGGTACGACAGCGCGTAGTCGAACGGGATGGGCCCGTTGAATTCAAACAAGGGCAAGCGCGCCTGGAAGGCCCCGCTGGCCGCATTGACCGGATCGCCCACCACCAGGGCCTTGGCCGGCATGACCGAGTAATCCTGGCTCTGCGCCCAGGCCAAGGCGGCGCTGCAACACAAAATGGCAATCGATCCATACGGCCGTTTCTGAAAGTTCGGCATGGCAGTTCTCCTCGATCTGTAACTTCTGATGATTACCCCAGCTGCATGCTCTTTTCTGCCTTGTCACGGCGGGTTACCATAACAGCAGCAACCAGGGCAACGCATAAGGGGGCAAAGCGGAAACCACGATCCGGATGCGGCCGGAGGCGTGGCCGGCACCGTCGGTCACCGAGTAAATAAAGGCATCCTCGCCTTCGTAGTCCGTGGCCGGGCTGTAGGTATGGGCGCCGGCCGGGCTGTTGGTGAGAGTGCCGTGGCTGGGATCGGAAACGCCGGCCATCGTCACCGTGGCGCCCGGCCGCGCGCTGACCCGGCTGGTCAGGGACGTGTGGGCCATGACCAGCGGGGTATTGACGGCAGTGGCCTTGTCCTGGTCAGGCGCAATCAGCGTGATGGGGCTCGCGTACGATTCGTGGACCGGCTCGCCCGCCAGCCCGCCGAGGGTCTCGAACGACACCGCGGCGGCAAACGGCTGCGTGGCGACCTGCACGAAAACCACGCGGTACGCAAGCGCCACGAAATTGCCCGGCACCTGGCAGGACAGGATATCAATGGTCCAAGTCAACGTGTTGCCGGCCGGGTCGTAAACGGCGTTGCCGATCGTGGCCGGGTCAGGCGTGGACCCGGCCGGGATGGTCTCAACCACCTGCACGCTGCTGGCGTCCATGGTGCCGACATTGCGCAACACCAGCAGCATGCTGTTGTCCACCTGGTTAAACGTGCGCGCGATTTCGATCTGTGCCAGCGGCGCGGGCACCGCGTTGGTCTTGGCAAAAGTCAGGGTTATATCGCGGTGAACCGTGGCGATCCGTGTGGCGGGATGGTATTGCACCGGGTACAGGCAGACCGCCAGGGTGCGCCGGCCGTCCGGCTCGCCGATCACGGAATACGTGGCGCATCCTACCGGGTGGTTGTTGGTGAAACTGAACCCGGCGCCGGTGAATGAGGCCAGGCCGCTGGCGAACGACACCAGGCGCATGGACGGCATGTCGAGATTGGTGACCGCCTCGTGGACCGCGCCGAGGTTGATGGCCGGCGCGCCGGACACCGTGAGGTCCGCGTCCAAGTCCATGCTCGCCACCACGTAGGGCAGCGGGGGATACCCGTTGGCGCAGGTCAGCGGCACGCCGCCCAGGTCCAGGTACTGGCGTATGCCAAGGTCGGTGGTCACGGTCTTTTCGCTCCACGAGTTGACCTGCAGTTCGAAGACGACCGCGTCGTCGGTCTGGGTGGCCGTGACCACGCAATCCGGGGGGGTGGCGGGCGCGCGGCGCAGGGTGTTGGTGGGCGGGAAGACGATTTGCAGGGTCGGCGCACCGAAATGGTGCACCGCGGCCGTGACCAGTTCGGCCGTGTCCTGGCCGCTGAACAACATTTCGCGCGTGGCGCGCAGCAGGGCCTGGCTGACGTTTTTCGACGGCGTGGCGCCGTAGAGCGCCCGGAACAGGTTGTCGGCCAGCACCTCGCTGCCCAGGATGGGCATGTAGATGCTGCCGCCGACAAATCCGGCCGCGCCCTGGGCCAGCACCTGGGCCACGAACGAGTTGGTCGTGCTGTCGTCGGCATACTGCGACCCATGATGGCAGCCCAGGGAAAACCAGAGCGGGTGGTGGCCGTTGAAATCCACCTCGGCGGCATAACACAGCGGCCCCAAGCCCTGCTGCGCCAGTCGTTGCCGGCCGTCCGCGCCGGAATCACGGTAATCGTTGCCATGGGCGATCGTATAGACCAGGCCGTTGTCCTGGCCTATGGCCGCCAGAAACTCCGGACGCATGCTGCCTTCTGATTCCTGGAGATAGGTGCTGTCGGCGCGGGAAAAGAAGTAGTTATTCCACAGGTTGCTGACCCCGGAATAGCACAGGGCGGGCATGGAGTCGTTCGTGATCAGCGCGACCAGGGCCCGGGCGTGGTTGGTCTGCTGAAACGCGGCGGCCGATTCCAAGGCGGTTTTCATCACCGCCGGCGGGCCGGCCAGGCGCGAGACCGCGATGTCGGGATACTGGTCGCTGTTCAGGTTTTTGTAGGGCAGGTCGGACCACATGATATTGCGCCAGGTTGCCGCTGCGCAACAGGCCGCGTTGGGCGGGTTCACGTATTCGTACCACCACCACCACTCGCACGCGTCCGACGTGCCCAGGTAACACCATGTTTCCCAATTCGCCGCCGGGCAGGTGATGCGATAATAGGGAATGACATTGTCGCTGCCCACCAGCAGGAGGCAGGCAGCGCGGCGCGCCAGGGCGTAGTTGCCGATTACCTGCGCCAGGTAGGCCGGGTAGCTTATGATCTGGTCCGGCCCAAAGGTGTTCCATTGGTAGCGGCCCCTTGCAAGGCAGGTGACGCCATTGGTGTCATACACGCCGGCGAACGCGTTGGTGCCGGCATTGTAGTTGGCCTCCCAGATGGCGCGAAACTCGCCCACATCGAGGAACGTGCCGTTCACCGCGTTGCTGGCGGCATAGATTTGCAGGGCGGCCAGCAGGCCGGTCACGGCCGCGGTGCCATACACCGCCTGCAGACGGGCCGCGTCGGTGACGATCAGCACCTGCCCGGTGGGCTGGCTGGCGCGCAGGTAAAGGGGCGTGGTCAAGGCGGCGCTGATCGGCTGCTGGCTCTCGGCGTCTATGTAAGTCAGCAGGTCGTTGGTGCCGGTCAACTGGTAGGTGGTGCCGGCCGTGACCACCGGCAGGACCATGCCCAAGGTCAGGTCCAGGTACTGCTCGGGCTGGAAAGCCAGGCGCGACAGCAGGCCGCAGGCATTGGAACCCTGCCAGGTGAACTCGTAGGCGGCCGTGCCCTGGAATGGCGCGGCGAATGGCTCCGCTACACAGTTGGTCAGGACCTCGCCGCTCGGGCTGCGCTTGCGGACGGTCACGGAGTTGGTGAGCGCCAGCCAGGCCCGGAACCAGGCCTCCGCGTTGGCGCCGAGGCCGGCGGCATTGGTGGTCAGCCCCACCCGCAAGGCCAGGCTTCGGCCGGCCCAGTCCATCTGGTTGTACGCCGCCCCGACCACGTTCTGGACCAGGGCCACGTCGTCGTCCCAGGCGTACACGGCGCCGTCCGTGGTTTCGGCCAGCAGCCGCATGGCCGGCAGGATTTTGGTCTCCCCGATCACCGGGTCCGGCCAAACGCCATACATGGGGAACAAGCTTACACCGTTGGACAGGGCCGACCGCCAGGCCAGCTCGATGGCTGCGTCGTCGTCCGGGTACCAGGGATTGCCGCACTGGGGCGACTCGTCGCTCACCGGGAAAATCATGCGCAGGGAGTTGGTGCGCCAGGGATAGGTCGCGGTAAGCTGGGCGGCACCCCAGCCCCAGCACTCGCGGCGTTGTTCCTTGCTGCTGCACATGCCTTCGGGCTTGAGCAGCTTGACGGCATTGCTCACCCCGCGAACCCAGTAATACTGGTAGGCCGGGTCGGGCAGAAAGAAATCTTCCAGCGCGTACACATCGTAGTGGCAGGACGCGTCCTGGTTCACGGACTCGATAATCCTGCCGATATTGCCAAGGAGCGACACCCATTCCTGGGTCATGGTCATGGACGTGTCCAGGATGAACACCAGGTCCAGCGGGCGAATCAGGGGGGCTTCCGGCGCGACCTCAAACACGCCCGCGGCCCGCAGGGACGTGCCGCGCGGCGCCAGGTTGTAGCGCACCAGTATCGGCTTGTCCATGCCTGGCTTGAGCCGGCCCAGTTCGCCCGGCTCCAGCACGCCATTGGTATTGGCATCCTCGCCGGCCACGCGTTCCACGTCAATGTGGGGCAGGGCGTTTTCCAGGTAGCCCTGCTGGATCGCGCCCTGGAAAGCGGGCCGGGTCGCGGCGGCCAGGTTGGTGCCATCCGCCAGCCGTACCTGCCAGCGGAAGGTGCCGCTGGCTTCCGGCGGCAGGGCATACGAGATGAGCCCCAAGTTGGTCAGGGCGTAGCGGCCGCCTACCGGCAATACGAACCCCGGCTGCTCCTTCACCAGGGCTATCGCGGGCCAGGCGCCGGACTCCGGGTTGTACTGACGCAGTACCACCTGGAGCATGGCATTGGAAATGGCCACGTTGCCGGTGTTGTTCACGCAGGCGTTGGTCCGAAACGCCACGGTGGTCCCGGCGCCGTATTCGTAGTAGTCGCTGGTGCAGTCCTGGAACCGTGCCTGCTGCACCCGCGCCACCTGGAACCGCGGACTGGAAACCATGTACACCTTGGCGGCAGGGCTACCGCGCGGATAGGTGGCGATGACCCTGTAGCAGTATTCGCCCGGCGGGTTGGTGGCTGAATCCCAACTGGCATATCTGGACCAGGATTCCGAAGGCCCCAGGTTCAGGGATCCCTGCGTCAGGATTTTAACCGTCACAAATATGTCCTCGGCCAGGTTGGGGCGGTTGGCCAACTCCAGGCGGTAGTCCAGGAAACATGTCTGCGTGGAGACGTTTTGGAGTCCCATGACCACGTTCATGGGCTGGTTGAGATACACCACCGGGTCGGGCGTGTAGGGATACCCGGCCGGCAGGTTGGGCAGTTCCCATGACGCGATGCCGGCGAGTTGATCGCCCAACTGGGCCTGCGGTTGCCGGACAAGGGCCGCCTGGGCTGGGTCAAGCGGCAGGATTAGCAGGCCACCACCCAGGGCCGCCAGCCATACGGATACCATTCCCAACCTTAGAATTATTGCCTTCATTAACCCTTCCTTCGCCCTCGCCGGATTCATGTTGCACGGCAGGACATCACCAACTCTTTAGCGCACGGCGCGGACGCGGAAATACATCATGGTCGCGGTGGCGCTGACCGGGCAGGTGTTGGTCACCGGCGTGACGGGCCGGTTGGTCGCCAGCACGGTCCAATTCGTGCCAACCAGGTTGAGGGTAGATTCAAGATACTGGACCACCGCCGTGCCGCCCACCCACTCCACCAACCCCACGCGATGGTCGGAGAAATGCAGGTAGGACCGGCCGTTGGTCGGGATGGTGTCGGCGATGTATTCCTGCCAGGTGAAAACGCTGTCGTTGTCGGCGTCGTTGGTGGCAGCGGCCTCGAACCCGCTGCTCCAGCCGTAGCGGGCCAGCCACCACTCGGGCGTGCTCGTGTTGGAGGTGACGTTCTCGGCAAAGATGCCCACCACCAGGCCGGTGGCGGTGACATTGTTCCAACGCGACGTGTAGCGGGCCAGGCCGTGCACGCCGGCCACGGCCACGCCATTGGTTTCCACCGTGTCGATGTGGTAATAGGTGTTTGCGTCGACCACGAAGCTGGTGCTGCCGCCATAGGGGATCACCACGACGCCCGCCGGCGTGATGCTGCCGTGCGGCGCCGCCACGGTCTGGATGTGGGGATCGAAAGTGTAAGCAGCCGGCAGCACCGACGCGCCCCGCGAGATGGACTGGACCACGAGGTCCGCCACCCCGGGCACCGACCCGGGCATGACCACGCGCACCCATTCCACCCCCTGCGACACGATCACGGCCGACAACCCGCCCGCCAGCACGTTGGTGATGTCCGCGCCGGCGCCCAGCCGGCCGTTGGTGATGGTGACACTGTTGCCGCCGTAATCCGGCCCGCGCCAGGCCGAAAGGCTGTAGGCGCTGCCGCGCAGGTTGATCCGGAAGCTCGCATCCGCGCCGGAGGCGTCGCTGGCAATGACCACGGCGGCGGTGAACGCGCCAGCCGCGGACGATGCAAACCGCACCGTGAACCCGGTGGCGCCACCGGCCGGCACCGTGGCGGGGATGCCGCTGACCGTGAACAACGAGGCCGATGATCCGTTCGTGGTCCAGCCGCCGATGGTCAGCGGACTGGACCCGTCATTGGTGATCGTGAGGGTGTGGACCCGGGAGGTGCCGGCCACCCACAACCCGAAATCGGTGCCCCGCGCCGTGTTGGCCGCTGCGCCATTCACGATCGGCACGCGGTTGGTGCCCAGGATCATGATCCCGGACTGGGTGTAGCTGAAGCGATCCGAGACCGTCGTGATGCCGAAGGCCGTGGACACCACCTTCACGTCGCCCACCAGCGCGGCCGGCGCGGCGCTGGCCGTGACTTGGATCTGGGTGGCGCTGACCGCGTTGATGGTGGCGGGGATGTTGCAGAGCCGGACATCCAGGACGTCCGCCATCTCGCCGCTGCACAGGTTGGAGCCCCAGATGGTCACCGGGAAGCCGCCAGCCGTGGGGCCGCTAGCGGGTTCCACGCCGCTGGCAAACACGCGGCCCTGGTACTTGTACGTGTTGGCGCGCGGCGTCCCGGCCGGGCCGGCGCCGCCGGCGGCATAATAGTAGCCGTCCAGCACGCCGCCGGCAAAGGCGTAACGGTGGGCCGGCATCACGGCGCCGGCCACCCAGTTGGTGCTGTCAAAACGGCAGACATTGGACGAGGTGGTTCCGCCCATCACGGTGACCAGGCCCGCCACCTCGTCTGCGCCGGGATACGCCTGCGCCGCCGGCAGGCCGGCCACCTCGGTCCACGACGCGCCGGCGGATTTGTAGACATTGCTGGCGGCCGTGCCGGTGGCGTCGTACCCGCCCATCACATAGAGGTTATCCTGCCAAGCAACAGCCGCGGCGCCGTAGCGGCGGGCCGGCAAGCCGGGCACCTCGGTCCAGCTGGTGCCGTTGAACCGGTACACGTTGGTTTCGGCGCCCGCCGCCAACTGGCCGCCCATGGCGTAGAGATGGCCGTTGAATACGGCCACGGCCGGCGAATGGCGCGCTGCCGGCAGCCCGGCGGTTTGCGTCCAGGAGGCGCCATCGAACACAAACACATTGGTCACGGCGACGGACGTGCGGTAGCCGGCCACGGCATGCAGCCGGTTGCTGAAGGCGGCCACGCCCATCCTGGTGCGGATGTCCGGCAGGCCGACCACCTCGGTCCAGGCGCTGCCGTCAAAGCGGTAGACATTGGTGCGGTTGGCGCTGGCATCCTCGCCGGCCACGGCGTAGAGGTAGCCGTCCAGCACGCCGCCGGCCACGAACTTGCGGTCCCCGGGCATGCCCGCCACCTCGGTCCAGTAGTCTTCGATATCAACGCCGATCGCCCCCTGGCCGTTGTAGAGATAGGCGCCGGGAATGGTGGTTGCGCCGCGGCTGGTGGAATAGATCGCCACCTCGACCAGGCCGGTCGGGCCGGCCGGCACGCGCACGCGCACCCAGTTGAGGCCCTGGCCGGTGATGCTGGCGGCTGGGAACCCGGCGAAGGACACGTTGGTGATGTCCGACCCGTTGCCCATGAGCCCGTTGGTCAGCACAATAAAGTTGCCGCCGTTCCACGGCCCATTGTCCGGGAGCACGTAGCAACTGCGTTCGCCCATGGCGCCGGACCCTTCAAACGGGCTGCGGAACACCGTGTTGGTGGCGCGGGCCCAGTAATAATACTCCCGCAACGCCAGGGCCGAGGTGTCGGAAAAGCTCAAGCCCGTGGTGGAGCCGACGCACACCGCGCCAGTGGCCGCGGGGATGGTGCTGCGCCAGATTTCGTAACCCAGCGCGTAGGGGCAGGAAGACCAGGCCAGCGCTACCCGGTCGTCGTAATCCCACTGCGAGGCGGTGGTGTTGGTGGGCGCGCGCAGCAGGGCGCTCGAGTTGAACATGTTCTGGCCATACTTCGGCCAGGGCGAGTTCATCAGCTTGCCGCCCGTGCCCGGCAGGGCGAAGAAGGCCGCCTGGTCATAAGACCCGATATAAACCGTGCCATCCAGGCCAATCGCGGGCGAGGCCTGGACGCGGGCGTTCCCGTCGCCATTATCGAGTCGCCAGACGATCGCGGTGGTGCCGTTGGCGTTGAAGGCATAGAAATTCGGGTCCACGGAGGGGTAGTTGGTGCCGTAGTTGCTGGCGACATAGATCGTGCCGTCCGCCCCGAGGGCTGGCGAACTGTAGATCGCACCGTCCGCTCGCCAGGCATGCTGGGTGGCGCCGTTGACGTCGAAGCCGTACAGGAAGCCGCCGGTGTCGCCGACGTACAGCACGCCGTTGGTGCCGATCGCCACCGAACTGTAATCGAAGGACTTGGACGCGGTCCAGGTGCGCTGGGTCGTGCCGTCCGGATTGAACGCGTAGAGATTCTTGTCCAGCGACGGGACGTAAATGGTGCCGTCCGCCCCGATGGCCGGGGTTGAATAGGTCCCGGTGCCGGCATTCCAGGCGGCCTGGGTGGTGCCCAGGGAGCTGATAAGCAGCAGGTCGCCAGCATCGTTCAGGACCAGCACCTGGTCGTTCGATGTGAGCACCGGCGAACTTACGATGTAATCCGAGCTGACCTCCCAGATGCCGTTCGTGCGCCCGTCCGGGTTGAACGAGTACAAGCACCCGTCGTAGTACCCGGCGACATAGATGGTTCCGTCGCGCGCGATGGCCGGGGCGCAGGTGATCCGCGTGCTGGTGGACCAGGTGCGCTGGGTCGTGCCGTCGGGGTTAAGGGCATAGACCATGTTGCTCTCGCAGCCCACGTAGATGGTGCCGTCCGGGCCGATCGCTGGCGGGGCATAGGTCCGGCCGACAAGCCGCCAGACATGTTGGGTAGTGCCGTCGGGCCCAAAGGCGTAAAAAAAGGGCGCGTTGTGGTCCTTGGTGCCGACGTAAATCGTGCCGTTGGTGCCGATGGCGGCCGAGGAGAAGAATGTGCCACCGGCGGTGAACAGGTAGTTGGTCGTGCCCATGACCCAGGCTTGGGCCGGACTAGCCAAGGCGAGCACCAATCCCCAAAGCAATAGATGAGCCGCTTGCCGCGCCACGCAACCGGATACCAGAACCGCAGGATGTTTCATCATGGCCGCCTCCCTTCAACGGGTATACTATCGCTCGCGCGCACCGCCTTTGCAACACCTTGCGATGGCAAATTAGCACGCGCCAAGTGCGGTTCCATGGTTCAGGGCCGGGCCATTCCATGAGTCCTGTCAAGACGGCCGCTTCGCTCCGCCGCCTGCGCACACCCCGCGAACAATTCCGTTATACCCCATGCCACATAATTACAATATTGTATTTATTTGTCGGAATGCTTTACGCAATCATTTCGTCGAATTGTTGTTTTATCTAATTTCATTACAATAGGTTATAAGATTGTCAATTCGTGTTGGCACGATATTTGCGAAGCACATTGCATGCCTGTTTGCGGAAGGATGGCGCCTGCAAGGAGCCATGAACGCGACAGGCCAACCAAGAAAGGATCGCCAACATGAAGATGAATCGATGGTTGCTGACCGCGGGCGTGGGCCTGGCGGCCCTGGCCGCCGGTCCATGGGCCGCCGCCGAGGAAACCGCGGTCGTGGATACGATGTCCCCGGCCCTGCTCGACATGGTCCAGGCCAACAAGGTGGCCCTGGACACGCTCTGGGTCCTGCTGACGGCGTTCCTGGTGTTCTTCATGAACCTGGGATTCGCCATGGTGGAGGCCGGCTTGTGCCGGGCCAAGAACACGGTGAACATCCTCGCCAAGAACTTCATCGTGTTCGCCATCTCATCGCTGGCCTTTTATTTTGTCGGCTGGGGGCTGATGTTCGGCGATGGCACCGGCTGGCTGGGGCTGAAAGGCTTGTTCATGGTCAGCGGCGCGGACAACAGCCCGGCCGTTGGCGCGGCCTACCAGGGGGTGTATTCGGGCCTGAACTGGACCGGGGTGCCGCTGTGGGCCAAGTTCTTCTTCCAGCTGGTGTTTGCCGGCACGGCCGCCACGATCGTGTCCGGGTGCGTGGCGGAACGGGTCAAGTTTCACTCGTTCATGATCTTCTCGTTCATCCTGGTGGCGCTGATTTATCCGATCTGCGGCCACTGGATCTGGGGCGGCGGCTGGCTGCAAAAGCTGGGGTTCTGGGACTTCGCCGGGTCCACGCAGGTCCACTCCATTGGCGGCTGGGCGGCCTTGACGGGCGCGCTGCTGCTGGGCCCGCGGCGCGACAAGTACCGGGCGGACGGGTCCGTCAAGCCGATCTTCGGCCACAACATGTCCATGGCGGCCCTGGGCGTGTTCGTGCTGTGGTTCGGCTGGTTCGGGTTCAACCCGGGCTCGACCATGGCGGCGGCGCCCATGGACATCGCGCGCATCGCGGTGACCACCAACACCGCGGCGGCGGCCGCGAGCCTGAGCGCCACGGTGGCGGCGTGGTTCCTGCTGGGCAAGCCGGACCTCTCCATGATCCTCAACGGCGCGCTGGCCGGCCTGGTAGCCGTCACCGCGTCGTGCGCCTATGTCAGCGTCGGGTCCTCGGTGGTCATCGGCCTGGTGGCGGGCGTGCTGGTGGTGGTGGCCGTGCCGCTCTTTGACCGGCTCAAGCTGGACGACCCCGTGGGCGCGCTCTCCGTGCACCTGGTGAACGGCGTGTTCGGCACGCTGGCGGTCGGCCTGTTTGCGCAGGACGCCATCATGGCCAACACCACGGGCAACGGCCTGTTCTTCGGCGGCGGCTGGGCGCTGCTGCGCCACCAGGCCATGGGCGCGCTGGCGGTGGCGGTGTTCGTGCTGGCCGCGTCAACCGTGGCCTGGCTGGCAATCAAGGCGGTCGCGGGCCTGCGCGTCAGCCGCAGCGAAGAACTGCTGGGGCTGGACGTGGGCGAGCATGGCATGGAAGCCTACCCCGACTTTCAAGGCTTCTTAAGCAAGTAACTCAAGAAAGGGCATCCCATGAAAATGATTATTGCGGTCATCCGGCCCGAGAGCCTGCCGAGCGTGAAGGACGAGCTGCTCAAGGCCCAGATCCATAAAATGACGGTCATGAACGTGATCGGTTGCGGCCAGCAGATGGGCTACACGGAAACCTATCGCGGCGCGCCCTCGGAAATCAACCTGCTCAAGAAGGTGGAGCTGCAGATCGGCGTGAACGATAACTTCGTCAAGCCGACGGTGGACGCCATCATCAAGGGCGCGCGCACGGGCAACATCGGGGACGGCAAGATCTTCATCCTCGATCTACCCGAGTGCATTCGCATCCGCACCGGGGAAACCGGCGGCGAAGCCATCGGCTGACCTCGGCCCAGGCGTCATCCCGCAATCCCTGTCCCCGCGGCCAACGCCCGGGGGCAGGGATTGTTTTTTTGCGGCCGCCAGCCTCGGTTAAGGGTCATTCAGGCAAGGGCGGCCTGGTCCAGTTCACGTTGCCATGGGATGGAGTCCGCCGCGCCGGCGCGCGTGACGCAGAGGGCGCCCGCGCGGCAGCCCAACGCCAGCGCGGCGCCCGGGTCGCCGCTGCGCATGAGCTCGGCGAGGAAGAATCCAATGAAGGTGTCGCCCGCAGCCGTCGTGTCAACGGCGGTTACCGCAACGCCCGGACACTGAAAGCGGCTGGCCGAATCAAAATACAAAGCGCCCTGGGGGCCCAGGGTCAGGACCGTTGCCGCGCGCGGGAACCGCCTGGACATGACAAGCTGAACATCTCCCAGGGACTTTTTCAGCGTCAAACTCTCCGCCTCGGTCTCGTTCAAGATGAAGATATCAACATCTTGCAGCGGATAGTCGCTAACCAAAGGCGTCATGGGCGCGGGATTGAATACCACCCGCAACCCGCGCTGTTTGGCCCGGCGGATAGCCTCGGCCACCGAGCTGGTCTCGTTCTGAACGAGAAGATAGTCTCCCGGCGCACAGGTTGCCACCGCGTGGTCGATCTGGGCGGCACTCACAGCCTGATTCGCGCCGCCGTGCAGTACAATGGCATTCTCGCCCGTTGGAACCACCTGGATGACGGCATGCCCCGTGGCGACGGTCGGCGTCACTTCGAGACCGGCGACGTCGACGCCCTCGTGGGCCAACCGGTCACGCAGCCACACGCCATCTTGGCCAACCACACCCGCGTGCCGAACCGCCGCCCCGGCCCGGGCGAGCGCAATCGACTGGTTGAATCCCTTACCGCCCGCCAACCGGTCATAGCGGGCGCTGGCGAGCGTCTCGCCCGGACGCACGAAGTGATCGACGGCATAGACATGGTCAATGTTGACCGATCCTATGTTGAGTATGTTCATGTAGGTTGCGGCCCATGTCGCGCTTCAGGCTAAGCCAAAAAGCAGCGAACCCGCAGACCAGCCGCGCGCCGATCTGCCCCTTGCATGACGGATCAGGGGCACACCGGCCAGTTTGCCCCGCGACTAAGGCTGCTTCAGATAGGCCTGAAGTTCCTCCTCCGTGATCCGCTTCATGACCCCTGTGCGCATACACCTGGGGCAGCGCGTCCCGGTCAGATCGCGATCTGATCGCGTGAGGTGCCCGCAGTGATCGCAGCGCCAGGCCTGGGCCTTGCTTTCCGTCACCGTGGGACTGACGCGCGGAGCGACGCACCCCCCTGCGCCGGACAGCAGGGCGGCGCTGCCTGCCGCCACAAGGCCCACGGATACCAAGAACTTTCTTCTGGTCATTTGCATTTCATTCCCCCTGTTGACGGGTCGGTTCCTGATGTGCGGCGGTCACCATGTCCCGGGATGGCCGCCCCGTCAGGCAGCCACCCACGCGGATCTCCATGTATATCCGCTGTTCCATGTACTAGACTGTAGCACAATCGGCAAGCCAGGCAAACCATCGCCGCAGAGCAAGGCCTCCGCAACGCGGGGAGACTCTCACGGAGGCACGGAGACACGGGGATGAACGCAAAGGGATTCGGCGCGATCATGGTTCTACGTCATGCGTGGCAAGGAAACCCACTTGCCTTTTGATTTGTTGGCGGGATTGATGAAGCATTACTCGCGCCATCCATGGCCCGATCGACGCGGTTCTCCGTGACTCTCTGTGGCTCCGTGAGAAAAAACGAACAAGGTACTGCACCGTATTCGTCCCCGTAGCGGGTTCGGTGGGTTCTGTATTGGCTTTACAGCGGCTGCAGAAACAGGGATATTGCCGCCTCAATTTTCAAGGAGTCGTTGCCATGCATCGATTGCCAACCATCGACCGGGAGCGGGTGCCCCGCCGGCGCCACGCGATGTTGCGCCGGGCCGGCACTGCGGCCCGCAGCCTGGCGGCCGCCGGCATGCTCCTGCTGGCCGCCTTTTCCTGCACCACCAAGGACCTGGTGACCGGCGAAGATGTCTACAATTTCTGGACCCTGGACGACGACATCGAGATGGGCCAGGACATCATGCAGGAGCTGAAAAAAGCGGCGCGCGAAGAAGACATCCCCATCAACCAGGACAAGCGGCGCAAGACCCAGCTCGACCAGATGTTGCGGCAGATCACGGCCGTGTCGCATGCCCCGGAACTGCCTTTTGACGTCACCCTGCTCCAGACGGACATTGTCAATGCCTGCGCCCTGCCGGGCGGCCAGGTCGTGGTGTTCTCGGGGCTGTACGACGACGAGGACGGGATTGTAAAAAACGATCGCGAGCTGGCCGCGGTCATGGCGCACGAGGTGGCCCACGTGGTCTGCCGCCACAGCACCAAGGAAATGACGCGCAACATGCCGGTTGAGCTGCTGCTGATGGGCGGATCGATTTACGCCGAGTATCTGGCCGAACAGGAAAAGGACGAAAAGGGCCGGAAGAAAAGCGACGACGAGATGCAGACCAGCGAGATCATCCAACTGGCGATCGCCGGCGCTTACGTCATGTACCAGGGGCTCGTGGTTACCAAGTTCTCGCGCGACGACGAGTTCGAAGCCGACCGCATCGGCCTGCTGTACATGGCCAAGGCGGGCTACGACCCCCAGGCCGCGGTCAAAATGTGGCAGCGCGTGGCCAAGGACGAAGGCGAGCCGCTCGCCATCCTGAGCCTGCTGTCCACGCATCCGCCGAGCTCCGAGCGCGCCAAGGCCCTCCAAGCCCTGATGCCCGAGGCCGAGGCCGCCTTTCGCCAGACCCGCGCCGACGGCCCGACGACCCCGCCCGCCACCCCGCAGGACGCGGGCGGCGACGGCTGGTTCAAGAAGCCCGGCAAGAAAAATCCTGACCGCAAGCCGCCGGGGAAAAAACCCCGCCGCGACGACGACGAGGCCGATCTGGACAAGTGGCTATAACCCCAACGAGGAGACCCGACGATGCGCAACGCCCGAGTAATCCGCATGGCAACCCTGACCCTGGCCGCGTTCAGCCTGGCCGCAGCCGCCGCCACCCTGGAGTACCCGGAAGACAATCCGGCCTTCAGCATCAACTTCCCGGCGGACTGGGAAGCGGCCGTCGCGGACGATGGATCCCTCGAAGGCTGGACCGAGAACGAAGAGGTTTACGTGCTGGCGTGGGAGGTTGAGGACCCGGAAGACGTGGAAGCCGATGTCGGCGCCACGATCGAAAACCTGTTCACGGACGGCGACATGGAAGACGAGGAAAGCGAGCAGACCAACAAGCACGGCGTGACCTTTTCGCTCAAGCACGGCACGGGCATCTCCGCGGAAAGCGAAGAGGAGTGCGATTTCACCCTCGGGGTCTTCCCGGTGGAGCAGGACGGCGAAAACCGCGTCTTCATCGTCATGTACATGCTGGAAAATGCCAACGCCACGCCCGAGATGAAAAAGCAGCTCGTGCGGGTGATGGAGTCCATCAAGCCGATCGCGGCCGACGACGAGGACGACGAATGATGAAGTCCACTCCCAATAATCCAGCAGCGCGCGAGGGCTCCTGGACTTGTTACGCCCTGCCGCCAGGTTGAGGCTCACGCCCAATGGACAGCCGTGAATTGTGTGACGTGCTGGCCGAGACCGGCCCGCTCACAGGAGCCGAGTTGCTGGAGCGGACCGGCCAGAACCCGCTGCCGCTCTGGCGGCTTTGCCGGCAGACGCCCGGAGTGGCGCGCGAGTGCATCGGCACGCGCTACCTGCGGTTGGACCGGGCCGTGACCGGCTTTGCCCGACTTTCGCCATCGATCCGGCGCGAGTTTCTGACCTACACGCTGCTGGGCCTGGATAATCAGCGGGCCGCCATCGCGGCGCGGGCCGACCAGTTGCGGGCCGACATCCGGCAGGTCAGCGAGGAGAAGTTTCAAGTCGCGCGTGACGCAATGGAATCCGCCACCGGCACGCTGACCGATGGGACCGGCCTAGCGGACCGGGTGGCCTTCCTGCTGGCCGGCGACATCACCTATGGCATGGCTCATGCCGTGCCCCGCCCGGAACGTAGCACCGGCCGCATGGTGCGCGGCTCCGACCTCGACGTCATTGTCATTACCGCCACCGACCTGGGGCAGGAAGTGGTCAAAAAGCTGGACGCCGCGATCTATGCCAAGAAACACTTCCTGCTGGTTCACCCGGCCTACCAGGAGGAGATCGATTACCTGATCAAGGACCTTGACAAGGTGCGGGCGCAGTTGGCCTTCGACACCTTTGAGCATATGGTGGCCAGCAAAATCCTCGTCGAAAGCCGCTTGCTGCTGGGGAGCCCGGCGGTTTATGACACGGTGAAAGCCATGGTCCGGGCGTCCGGGGTTTCCGCCAAACTGGCGGAATTGGAGGCGACCGCAGCCAGCCACCGACTGGCGGCCGAGGCCAGCTTGCTGGCCGCCCCGGACAACCCGCCTGACAATGTCTATCTCAACCTCTTCTTCACACGCGAAGAGGGTGACGAAATCTACTGAATCACCCCATTTGGCCGGTCTCCGGATTGCGCCGGAAGGCGAGATCTTCAAGGCGGACACGCGCCGCCTGTGTGCTGCGATCGTCTATGGTGACGCCGCGCTTGCGGATGGCCCCGGCCTGCTCCAGCACCTTGGCGGCGGCCACGCGATCCAGCACGAAAATCATGCGGCCGCCGCGCTGCGCATGGATCTGGCCGTACGAAATGGGAACGGCGCAGTCCGGTTCCATGGTGAGTGCGTCCGCCACGGCGGCGGCTTTGCGCGGGCCATGCGCCACCAGCAGGACCGTGCGGGCCTGGCAAATCAGCTCCGCGCCCATGGAGATGGCGTACTGCGGGCTGTCCTCCCGGCGAGCGAAGTGCCCGTCCGTGACGGCGTTGGCAATGGTGTTGTCATCGAGCTTCACCAGCAGCATCGGCAGGCCGTCAAAGGGAATGCCGGCCTCGTGGAAGCCAACATGGCCGCGGCCGCCCACGCCAACGACGTGCAGGTCGATCCCGCCCTGGCAGGCGATCTTGGCGGCATAGGCATCCAGGATTTCCTTGCGGATCCAGCGCAGGTAGTTGGACTTGGCTTCCGGCTTGATCACCATCGCCTGGCCCTTGTCAGCGCCCGCCTTTGACCAATCTTCCGGGTTTGCTTGCATCTCGGCGTGGAGCCGCTCCTGTTCGATCAGCGTGCCCCATGGAACGTTGGTCTCCTTGAACGAGCGCGGCAGCAGGCCGAAAAGCTCACGGATCATGAAGTAGCTGTAGCTTTCCGGGTGCAGGGCGCGCTGCTGGGCGTTCTCGCCGGGCAAGCCAACGTACTCGTCCAGGTTGAAGCTCGTGACGCGGGCGGGATCAAACCGGCCGGCGCCGGCGGCCTTGGCCAGGTGCTTGTACAGTCCGGTGGGCGAGTTGCCGGTCGCCAGGCCCAGCACGTAGCCCGGGCTTTGGGCCATGCGGCGGGACATGTCCTCGACGACCAGGTCGGCGGCCACTTCGCTCAGGTGATCGAAATCGCGGGTGATGATGACTTCAAACGGCATACTGGTTCTCTTAGTAAGGTTGTTTCAACCGATGCACTTCTTGACCATGTCAGCCAGCGTGCGGGTCAGCCGGTCGGTCATTTCCTGCGTGGGCCCCTCCACCATCACGCGGCACATGGCCTGGGTGCCGGAATAGCGGATCAGCACCCGCCCCTTGCCGGCCAGCTCGCTTTCCGCGGTGCGGATTGCGGCCTGCAACTCCGGGATGGTCTCCAGTTTCGGCCGGGTCTTCACGTCCACGTTGATGATCTTCTGCGGCGAAAGCGTCATCACCTTCGCCAAGTCGGACAGCGGTTTCTTATAGTGGCGCATGGCCGCCAGCAGTTGCAGGGCCGAGACGATCCCGTCGCCGGTGGTGTGATGGTTGAGAAAGATCAGGTGCCCGGACGCCTCGCCGCCCAGGATCGCGCCTTTCTCAAGCATCATTTCCAGGACATAGCGATCGCCGACCTTGCTGGCCCCCTGCTCGATACCGAGTTCCTTCAGCGCCAGGCTGAACCCGAAGTTGCTCATCACCGTGGAGATGACCAGGTTTTTCTTGAGCAGGCCGAGTTCCTTGTACATCTTGCCGCACAGGGCCATGATGTGATCGCCGGTGATTTCCTCGCCGCGCTCGTCCACGGCGATCAGGCGGTCGCCGTCGCCGTCAAAGGCCAAGCCGACGTCCGCGCCCAGTTCGCGAACCTTGGCGCTCAGGTCCTGAGTGTGCTGCGACCCGCAATGGTCGTTGATGTTGACGCCGTTCGGCTCGCAATGCAGGGCCGTGACGTCCGCGCCCACTTCCGAAAAAATGATCGGCGCGACCTTGTAGGTCGCGCCGTTGGCGCAATCCATCACGATCTTCAGGCCTTCGAGGCTGAGAGCCTCGGGAAAAGTGTTTTTGCAGAAGACAATGTAACGGCCCATGGCGTCGTCTATGCGGTGCGCCTTGCCGATCTCGTCGGCCGTGGGGCGGATATCCTTGATCCGGCCGGAGGTGATCAGGCTCTCGATCTCGTCCTCGTCGGCGTCCGGCAGCTTGAATCCCGTCCGGGAAAAGATCTTGATGCCATTATCCTGGTAGGGATTGTGCGAGGCCGAGATGACCATGCCGGCGTCCGCCCGCATGCTGCGGGTGATGAACGCGATCCCGGGTGTGCTCATGGGGCCGACCAGGTACACGTCCACGCCCATGGAGCAGATGCCGGCAGTGAGCGCGCACTCCAGCATGTAGCCGCTCAAACGCGTGTCTTTGCCAATGACAATGTGATGCCGTTGCTTGGCCTGTTTTTTGCAGACAAACGCGGTGGCCCGCCCGATTTGCAGGGCTATTTCCGCAGTCATGGGGTGCACATTGGCCACCCCGCGTACACCATCCGTTCCAAACATTCTTTCCACGAGGATCTCCTGGATTGATTATCCGTTACACTTTTGTCCACATGCCGGCCGCCGCCGTGACGATGGCCTGCAACCAGGCGCTGGCGGCCTGACGGGCGACTGGGCTCAATGCGCTGACGGCCTTGGCATGACCATCAGCAAGGTCAACTTGCTGCCATTCCTTCATGAAGGCCGCGCGCGCCGCGGCGCCGACGTCCGTGGCCGGCCCGGCCTTCAGGCGGGTTTCCAGGTCAGGCCAACGGTCGCGCAACGCGCGTTGCTGGGCGGCCACGGCCGGCGGGAGGTCCTCCCCGAGGCCAGCGCGCGCATGCTCCAGCGAATACGTCATTTTGCCCGCCAATTCCTTCAGGCGTTTGAGGCGTTCCTTGAGGCCGTCCTCGATTTGCGCCAAGGCTCCGGCGTGGCAGGCGGCACGGAAGGGATCGCCGGTCATGCTCCGGTAGCGGACGCCTTGGTACCAGGCGCGCAAGGCCCACAGGTTGCCGATGTAAATCAGGTTGTTGGCGGCAATCCGGTTGATGGCCCGATACACGCCCACGGCGAAAGCGCGGGGCTCGGCGGCCGTGGCCGGCGGCGCGTACAGCCGCCGCTCCTCCAGGATATCCTGCCGGCAGATCAGGCCAGCGGGAATGACCGTGCCATAGGCGATCCGCACCGGCCCCGCCAGCCCCCCCTGCCCGCCCAGGAAAATCGGCGGCTGGTCCAGCATCACCCCGCGCGGCACGTCGCCGATCAGCGAGGGCGTGGCCTTGTCCTGGTGCGGTGTAAAGTTGAAATGAATATACGATGAACCGATCTCGCTGTGGTTCTTGCGGCTGGTGCCACCCGCCATGAGGGCGTCGCAGAAATTGATCAGGCTGCCGGCGGTCACATAGGAAAGGAAGATGGTCTGCTTGAACCCAACCGCGTGGGCGCCGCCGGCTTCCTCTTCCAGCAGGGTGCCGGGCCGCACATGCGCCGCGCTGCCCATGTTGGCGCCGTCCAGAAAGGTGGCCCCGGAATGGAAGCCACCCTTGAGCGCGACCCCATGCCCGAGCTGGCAGTCTTCGACCACGGCCGGCGATTCCGCGCCCAGCACGCAACCCGGGCCCACGGATGTTTGCGCGCCGAGCAGCCGGCATCCGGCATGGATCACCACGCCGGGCGCAATCCGGTCCGGGCAGATGGCATCGTCCACCTCGACCGTGGCCGGGCAAGGGATCACCACGGCGCGCTCCAACAGGCGCCGGACCGGCGTGGACACGGTCATGCCACTGGGCAAGGCCGTCATCGTTGGACTTGCCGTTTGATAATGCAATCCATCTTCATGATCAGGCGTTGATGGTACCCGATCCGGGCTTTGATTGCCACAACTTTTTCCATGGAAGCAGCGGTCGTCATGTGCTATACAAGCCTTGGCGGCCCGGCCGTGACCCGGCCGTGTTGCGTACAACGCGGAACAAGACGCATGATACATGAAGGCATCCTGGCTGGCGGCGGCGGCATGCATGCCGATTGCGAAGCAACTCGCGTGGAGCATGGCAGCCATCCGGATGACATCTGGGGCGCCAACGGGACTCCCGCCAGCCGGCAAACGACCTTTGAATCCCTGATCAACATCCGGCCGCGACAAAACAACCGTTCCATGACCATCGCGGATCCCGCCCTGCGCGAACGAGTGGCGCACGTGGTGCACAACCTGCTGAGGGTAGCATGAAAAATCTCGCGCGGCGGCGCGACCGCTATCTGCGCGACAACCTGGCCGTACGCCTTGGGGGCGTGGCGGCCAACCTCTGCCGCATCAAGACCTTTGTGGCTCATGACGCCAATCAGACCGCCGTTGAGTCCCTGGTCGAGGAAAGCAAATATTTCATCGAATGGACGGCCGCCGAAACCGCAGCCGCAACCGCCGCGGAACTGGTGGAACTCCAAGTTCTGCTGGCGCGCTGGCAGCTGGGCTTGCGCGCCAACTGGGAGAACCACGGCGTGCGGGCGCGCATGGCGGACGATGCGCAGCGTTGGTCGGAGCGCGTCCTGCAGTTGTCAGGATTAACATCGGCATAGTCGGTCAGGCGCCCCGTGTTGGCCCGTGGTCACAACGAAATACCAGCCGTGTTGCCTGGCCGGCATGGCATCCGAATCCCGCGGCGAAGTGCCACCTTTTTAAAACGAGAAGACCTGGGCAGCCTTGTCCGTATCGAAGCGCAGCAGGCGCTGCTGGAAGGCATGGGGGCCGGGATATGCGCGCAGTTCCACCAGGTTGGGCAAATTGTAAATAAACTTCAGCGCCAGCGTGCGCGCTGGTTCCGCATCGACGGACTTCGCCAGGATATACGTGGGGTAACTCTCCAGGGTGAGCGCCAGGAAGTGCCACCCGGTTTCGAGCACGAACTCGTTGACGGCCGCGATGACGCCAAAATCCTGGGCCATGGCCGCCGGATGGTTGGCATAATCGTGCCCCATGAGGAATCCACCGGGTTTGAGCCTGGCCTGGTAGTTGCGCAGGTCGGCCTTGACGCCCTCATAGGCGTGCAGGCCATCCACGTAAACAAGATCGAAATAGTTCTCCGGGAAGTGGGCGGCCGCTTGCGCAGACATCGCCCGGTGGACGTGGACCTGGCCGCGCGCGATTTCTGGCGCGAACCTGGTCAGCACGTCTTCGTAGCGCGCGGCTTGCTGCGTCTCGGACACATTGTTGCTGTCCCCCTGGTAATCGGGACGGTCCTGGTGCACCCAAGGGTCAATCAAGTGCAGTTCCGCCGGCTGGACACGCTCCAGAATGGCCTGGCTGAAATCCCCCCGGGCCACGCCGATTTCGGCCGCCCGCCCCCCCTTGGGGAGGAAGTCCAATACAAACGCTCGCGGGATGGGCAGCAGCAGCATACAACGTCTCCTTGACCGCTTCATCATATGCCGAAACGGCCAAGCGTGGCAAGGCGCTCTGCGGCGGCCACCTGGGCATTCTGCTTGACCAGACCCTCCCCGGGACGCCCCCTCGCCGTCCGTCAGGCGCGGCTCATGCCGGTGCACCTGCCCGGATCACGAATCGGTGATCTGACCATTGACGGGGGTCGGAAAGGCATCAATCGTGATCGCGATGCGGTCTCCGGTCGACGGCGGGCGGCCTGCCAGTTCCTTGAACTGAATCGTGAGCGCGCCCCCGGCATACGACATCCCGGTGATGATGATCACCGCGAGGCGCCCTTTGGTCTCGTCGACGACGGACGCATTGGGCGGCGCGGCATGAAGTTCGCTTCCCTCGGCCCAGGCGTCCGCCGCGAAGGCGGCGAGGTCAATGAGCCGAACCTGGCGGGCAGGGCGGTCAGTGAAGGCGATCGCCGCGTGGGGCACCGTCAGCGTCATCTCCGCGTCCGTAACCGACGTGACCGCGCCTTGGACCACGAGCAACCAGTTGAGCGCCGCATCGGAGTCCACAGGTTGGGCGCGCCCCATGAGCGCGCCGAACAACAGCACCGCCAGCAGACCCAGCCCTATTCTCTGGTTCACCATGTTCTACCTCCACTTTTTTATATGACGCAAGCCCGCGGCCCTGTGGACCATATCCTCGTTCAACGCCATGCGGGCAGGAAAATTTCCCACGGAAACGGCGGCGCCGCGAGTTTTGGCGTGTAAAGCCGCACGATGGCCGAACTGGGCCGCAACCGGGCCAGGATGTCATAGCTCGTTCCATCAGGCGCCAGCAGCAGGCGCGCGGCGTACAGCCCCTGCCAGTTGGCCGCCGACTGGGGGTACAGCGTGGTTACATTCCATTGGCCGCCGCTGTACACGGCGTAGCGCACCTGCCCGATGACCGCCTGTTCGTAGCCGCCGATGTGCGAAGATGCCAGGTCGGAAAAAATGATGTGCGGGGCCCCGTTGGTGGCGAACGCCAGATCCGGAAACCAACCGGTGAAGTTGCCGCCATCGCTGCCGGAATAGTTGTCGGCGGTGCTGGCCACCAAGGTCGCCGCCCAGGCGCCCGGGGCCTGGCGCTGCGTGAAAAACAGTTGCGACGCCGAGTCGGACCCGGTCATGACATTGTAGCGCAGCAGCGCGGCCACGGCCGGGACGCCCGCGGCGGTAACGGCCAGGGACGGGTCGCGGAACGCCGTATCGGCCGAGTCCGACGATCGCAGGGCCACGGTTTCCTGCTGCCAAACGCCGATGCGGTCATGCAGGTAATACAGCTCCGCGGTCCAGTACACGTCATTGGACGGCCGGTTTTGCAGGCTGTACGCGATATGCGTCACGTTGTCCGCCGAAACGGCGATAGCGGCGCCCATCATGAACTTGGTGGCGGAAGACCCGATGGTGATGACCTGTTGGGTCCAGGCTCCGCCGCGGTTATGCACGTGGAACAACTGGTTGGTTGCATAACTGGTCAGCAGCAGGTGCCAGGTATTGCCCGGCCCCGCGCAGGCGATGCCGTCATAGGTGAAATTGTACAGGTCGCTGGCCAGGGTTTCCTGGGACCACAACGCGCCCTCGCGCACCAAGTGATACAGGCCGAAACTGGATACCAGGAACACATGCGGGCGGTCCAGGTTGTCCAGCAGCAGCGCCGCGGCGTACACGTTGTGGAGCGGGGCGCCGTTGAACAGGACCGCCGTATCGGCCATGGGGATGCCGTACGGATCGGTGGCGTAATACCGCACCTCACCATGATCAAACTGGTCCACGATGTCGCTGTACAGGAACCCCACGCTGCCGTCGGGAGCGCGGGCGGCATCGTAGAACCACGTGTTGGTGGTGAACAGGGTGGCGGTTTGCGGCGCAGCCACACCGGCGGCGCCAGGCACACCCAGGGCCAACCCGGCCCAAGCCAGCAGCAGGCTAGTCCACGCGGATCGGCTGGCGCCGCTTGTAGGCCATGATCTGTTTGTCAATTTCTTCCAGTAGCTCCCGCTGGCGGGCGCCCTTGGCCGCCTTGTACGCCTTGCGGCCGGCATCCACGGCCTCGTCGAACCGGCCGGCCTCGGCATAGGCCGCGCCGAGCACGATGTAGGTCATGGCATCGGGCGGGTCGGAATGCTCCAGCGCGCGCTCCGCCAGCTCGACCGCTTCGCCGCCGTTGCGCGCCTCGTCCTGCTTGTTGGTGGAAAGGATCCACGCGAGGTCGCGCAGCGCATTGACATCGTTCGGATTCCGGGCCAGCGCCTGGCGGCAGCCATCAAAGATGTCCGACAGCCCGGCCGACTTGGCGCCGGGCTCCGCATCGGCCTTGTCCGGCGAAACATTTATCGTCAACTCGTTGAAGGTCAGATCCAGCTCGATGCCGGCCTCCTCGAACTTCTTGACCATGAACGCCTTGTCGATGGTCTTCATGTAGGCTTCCTGGGGCGTGATGATGCCCTCCTGCACCAGCTTGAGCATGCACTCGCCGAACATCTGCATGCCAAACGACTTGCCGGTTTGCATGGCCGAAGGGATCTGGTGGGTCTTGCCGTCACGGATATTGCTGGCCACGGCCGGGGTCACCACGAGGATTTCGGTGGCGGCCACGCGGCCCCCATAGATCTTCTTGCACAAGGTCTGGGCCACGATCCCGATCAACGTATCCGCAAGCATGGTGCGGATCTGGTTCTGGCGGTTGTGGGGGAACTTGTCGATCATGCGGTCCACGGTGGCGGCGGCCGAGTTGGTGTGCAGCGTGGCAAACACCAAGTGGCCGGTTTCCGCAGTTTCAATCGCGGTTTCGATGGTTTCCAAGTCGCGCATTTCACCAACAAGCACGATGTCCGGGTCCTCGCGCAGGGCCGCGCGCAACGCGTTGGAAAAGCTGCGGGTATGGACGTTGACTTCGCGCTGGTTGATCAGGCAACCCTTGGCCTGGTGCAGGAACTCGATCGGGTCCTCGATGGTGATGATGTGATCGCGCCGCGTACGGTTGATCAGGTCGATCATGGCCGCCAGGGTGGTGGACTTGCCGCTGCCGGTCGGGCCGGTGACAATCACGAGGCCCTTGGTCAGGAAGCAGAAACTGCGGATGGCCTCGGGCATGTTGAGCTCTTCCAAGGAAGGGATCTTGGACGGGATCAACCGGCAGACGGCCCCGATGCCGTGATGGTCCATGAACACGTTCACGCGGAAGCGGCCGGCGCCTTCGAGGGCATAGGCAAAGTCCGTATCCCACCGCTCCTCCAATTCCACCTTGTTGCGTTCGGGAATGAATTCGTAGATGATGGCCTTGACGTCCTCGTGGGCCAGCGGCGGCTGATTTTTCAGGAAGTGCATCTCGCCATCATGGCGGATCGCCGGGCGGTAAGAACTGGAAAGATGCAAATCGCTGGCGCCCTGTTCGACCACGAGGTAAAGCAGTTCATCAATTTTCGGCACGGGAGCCTCCTTTATAGCTAATCACACTGCGCATGGTCATCATGTACTTATTTATTGACTTGCGCTCAACAACTAAATGATAAACAAACTATTTTCCGACCGGCCACCAGGCCGGAAAATCCGGTATGCAAGAAAAACAGATGCCCGGCATGAAGGAGCCGCCAGCCACCGCGTTCGTCGCGGGCGGCGCGCCGCCGGCCGGCCCCGCGTGGGAGCACCTGCTGCGGGCCACCGGCTGGACGCTGCGGCCCGTCGCGCTCCCCGCCGATATCCCCGCCGCCGTGGCCGACACCGGCGTGGCCGACATCTTCCTGCTGGCCGCCAACCTGCCGGACCTGGCCGAATGGATTGCGGCCATCCGGGCCTGGGAAACGGGCGGGGACATCCCCATCCTGCTGGTGGGCGGGCCGGACATCGCCACCGAAGAAGCCCTGGCCCGCGGGCTGGACGCCGGGGCGGATGACTACCTGGTCCTGCCAACGGCGCCGCGCCTGCTGGTGCAGCGCCTGCGCCTCCTGGCCGAGCGGCACCGCCTGGCCCGCCGCGTGCGGGAGATGCGCGCCCACCTGTCCGCCAGCCACGTGCGGCAGCAGCAGGCCGAGACCATGCGCGACGCCCTGTTCTACATGATCGTGCATGACATGAACAACCCGCTGTCGGTCGTTTCCTCGTTTTGCGAACTGGCCCGGGAAGACCTCGCGGCCCAGCCGCCCACGTACACGATGATCGGCGAAAACCTGCGGCACGTGCAGATGGCCGTCACGGAAATGCAAACGCTGATCCGCGGCATCCTTGACCTGTGGCGCCTCGAAGAAGGCAAAATGCCGGTCAACCCCCAGGCGTTGGACCTGGCCGCGCTCGCCCGCGATGTCGTGGCCGAATGCCAGACCCGGGCCGCCCATTATTCCATCCAGCTGCAGCTCGAAGAGCCGGCCGGCCCAGTGGCCGCGATGGCGGACCCGGAGCTGGTGCGGCGCATGCTCCAAAATCTACTGGCCAACGCGATCAAGCATACGCTGCCCGACACCCGGGTCGTGGTGACGCTCGCTCGCGACAGGGGCCAGGCCCAGGTGCGGGTCACCGACAGCGGCCCGGGCATCGCCCTCGAGCACCAGGAACGGATCTTCGACAAGTTTTTCCAGATCCCCGGCGACGGGGTCAAGAAACCCTATGGCATCGGCCTGGGCCTGGCGTTCTGCCGCATGGCCGCCCGGGCCCAGGGCGGCGAGGTGCGGGTCAGCTCCGATCCCGGGCACGGGGCGACCTTTATCGTCGCCCTGCCGGGCACCCCATGAGGATCGCCATCGTCCAGCGTCACCCGGCCTGCCGCGTGGACCCGCGGCGGATGCGGGCGTTGGCGGATTTCTTTCTCGGGCAGGCGGTCGGCCCCGCGGCCAAGCCGACCTGGCGGGAGGTGACCATCGTCCTGTTGGCCGCTTCCGACATGATCCCGGTCAACCGGGAATTCTTGCAGCACGACCGCACCACGGATGTGATCACGTTCAACTACCCGGCGCTGCCGGGCGAGGCCGCGGGCGCGCGCGGCGAAATCTTGATCAACCTTGATCTCGCGCTCACGGAAGGCCGGCGGCGGTCATCGCCGGCCGAGGAGCTGGCCCTGTACCTGGCGCACGGCTGCCTGCACCTCGCCGGCCAGGAAGATGAGACGCCCCGCGCGCGCGCGCGCATGCGGCGCCTGGAAAAAAAGCTGCTGGCCGCAAGGACGGCAGCGTTACGCCAAGGAGCCATCAAGCCCCCGGGAAAGAAAACGCGGAACGCGGGATGATGAACAAGAAATAATCAACCTAGAAAGAGCAGATGAACTACGAAACACGCGAATACATCCCTTTGACTCTCTGCTAACAGGAAGGAGAATGATACCATTTTCGCATGAGAACAAGCATACAAGCTCCCCTCCTTTGCAAGGAGG
>CAZAYP010000030.1:0-61304 GCA_964489425.1 uncultured Verrucomicrobiota bacterium
CGCGCCGATGGAGGGCGCCGCTCTGTCGGCGCCGATAATGGACAATCATTCTGCAACTCCCTATAATAAGTCTATGAACACAAATTTCCATGCGGCTGGGCGGGTGACAATGCTGGCTTTGCTGTTCGTGCTGGGTGGCCCGTGGGCGAGTGCCGCCACGGTGACCGAACCGCTCGACGAGAGCATCAACTGGAACGTTGAAGATCCGGTGGAGCAGGAATTTTCAGAAGGGGCGGCGGCGCGCGATGCCCGGAACCTGATCCCGCCGGCCGAGGAAGCCCCGCCGGACGTTCTGCCTGTCTCCATTCACCAGGCCGAGCTTGAATACTACCAGCAGTTCGATGCGGAGACCGAAAGCGCATGGGATGAGGTCAGAACCGCGCGGCGGGGCGGGGAACTCCCGGCCGTGAAGGGCGTGCCGCGGCGGGGTGGGGCATCGGCGCCCGGGCCGTTCACGCTGGGTAAAGAAGTGTTCGGCTGGCATCCCTACTGGGAAGGCTCCGGCTACACCAACTACACGTTCGATCTGCTTTCCACGATTGCCTATTTTTCGTACGAGGTTAATCCGAGCACCGGCTATGCCACCACCATGAACAGCTGGTCGAACACCCCGCTGGTGCCATGGGCGCACTCGAACGGGACGGAGGTTGTTCTGTGCGCGACCCTGATGTCGGGCCACACCAATTTATTTGCCAGCGCGGCCGCGCAGAGCAACCTGATCAATGAGCTGGTCCGGGTGGTGAATATGCGCAATGCGGATGGGGTCAATATCGATTTCGAGGCCATTCCCAGCGGCTACAGGAATCCGCTGACGGCGTTCATGAGCAACCTCACGGTAAAAATGCATGCGGATGTCCCGGGGTCACAGGTGTCTATCTGCCTGCCGGCCGTGGATTGGAGCAGCATCTTTGACGTGGCCGCTTACAACGCCTTTTTGGACAAGTGCGTCATCATGGGTTACGACTACTCGTGGAGCACGGACACGCAGGCCGGGCCGGTTGCGCCGCTTACGGGCAGCTCGACGTTCAGCGCGTACTGCGTTCAAAAGTCCGTCAGCAACTATCTCAACCTGGGCTTGTCGCCCGGCAAATTGCTGTTGGGGGTGCCGTATTACGGATTTGACTGGGGCACCGTGTCCTTTGCGATGCACGCCAATACGACCAACTCGGGCACGGCCAGGATGTATCCCTCCGCCAAGTCTTACGCCGCAACGTATGGCTATGACTGGGACACCAATTCGCTGACGCCCTACGTGATGTATGGCGCCTACCGCCAGATCTGGTACGACGACACGAACAGCCTGGGCCTCAAGTACGATTTTGCCAACGCCAAGGGGCTCGCCGGCATCGGTATCTGGGCGCTAAACTACGACGAGGGAACCTCCGACCTGTGGGATTTGCTGGCCGAGAAATTCGCGTCCACGGATGTTCAATGGACTTCGCAGGACCCGGCCACCACGACATCGTTCTATGGCGCGGGGGCCAAGGCGAGCACGTTGGCCGTCGTGGGCGCGGGCGGCGCGATTTACACGTCGGCGGATGATGGCGCGACCTGGACCCCGCGGACGTCCGGCACGGGCAGCCTGCTGCTGAATATCACCAGCGGGAGCGGCCTCTGGGTGGCTGTCGGGGATACCGGCACCGTGGTGACGTCGTCGGGTGGCGCCACGTGGATAGTACGTTCCACGCCGACCAATGCCATGCTGCGCGGGATCGCTTACGGCAACGGCGCGTATGTCGCCGCCGGCGCCGGCGGCACGATCCTGCGCTCGACGGACGGATCCAACTGGATGCAGCAGGTGTCGGGCACCGCGGAGAATATCCAGGGCGTGAACTATGTCGGAGGATTGTTTATTGCGATCGGCGAAAACAGTGTCCTGCTGACGTCGGCCAATGGATCGTCCTGGACTTCCCGCACCTCGAATGCCGGCGGATGGCTGCTGGATTCGGGCTATGGCAACAGCACCTACGTGGCCGTGGGCATTGGCTCGCGCGTGGTGACTTCGCCGGACGGTTCGACGTGGACCCGGCAGACCAACAACCTTCCATCGGGCAGCGCCAACTTGTATCGCGTGGCCTTTGGCAACGGACAGTTCGTGGCCGTGGGGCAGGGGGGCGTCATCTGGGGTTCCACCAACGGGATGAACTGGGTCGCCGAAAACTCCGGGACAACGAACTTCCTGCGCGGGGTGGTTTACAGCAACGACCTGTTCATGGCGGCCGGCTACAACGGGACCATCCTGACCAAGGGTGCGGGCGCGCCATCCATCACCATTGGGACCGTGGGGGCGACGGTGCCCAACGGCACATCGAGCCAGGTCATCACCGGCACGGCCAACGCCTACGTGGTGGGCACGATGCGCTGGACCAACAGTCTTGGCGGCAGCGGCACCCTGGCTGCGGCGGCCAACTGGTCGTTTTCCGCATCGCTATCTGTCGGCACGAACCTCGTCACGGTTATGGCGACGAATGCGGCGGGGGCGGCCGCGAGCGACACCGTGACCTTTATCCGGCAGGCGGCCGAGGGCGGTGGCAGTTCCGGCACGGAAAGCGCGGCAGCGGCGCAGCCGGCGGGCGGGTTGGCCGACATTGTCATCTTCACGAGCGCGGGCCACGGGTTCGCTTACAGCACCAATTTCGCCATGTGGATGACCGGCCGCGGCCTGGATAATGGCGTGGTCGAGGACATCGGCAATATCGACCAGCTCAATTATTTTGCCGACTACTGTTTCAAGGCCGGCGCGACCGTGGTGCCGTTCCGTCCGCTGGGCAACCAAGCGCGCGAGGTGGTCCTCGACAACACGAACACGGCGGCGGTGACTTTTGGCGGATCGTGGAGCAACAGCACGTCCACCATCTACTACGGCGATGCCGGCGCGACGCCCTATCGGTATGCCTACATCAACGCGACGAGCACCACCGCGTGGGCGATCTATCGGCCCACCATCCCTCAGGCCGGGTTCTACCCGGTCTATGCATGGACGCGCAGCGGCTCGGACCGCGTGCGGCAGCTCTACCGCGTGTACCACTCCGGCGGCGTGACGGATGTGCGCGTGAACCACCGCCGCGTGGGCCTCGGTTGGGTGTGGCTGGGCACGTACTACTTTGATGCGGGCACCGACGGCAGCGTCAACATCTCAAACTATGCGCCCGGCGGCTATCTGGCCACGGATGTCGTCATCGCCGACGCCATGCGGTTCGGCAACGGCATGGGCGACGTCGATCGCGGCGGCGGCGTGTCGGGATTTGAGCGTGAACTGGAAGCTTCGCGCTACTGGGTGCAGCGGATGGTCGGGCAGGGGATGAGCTCCACGCTGTACGACAGCGCCAGCCTGAGCGACAGCGACGACAATGTCGGCGCGCCCAACCGCATGGCGGTCGAGATGAACCGCGAGGCGGACGGCACTATGTGGGACCGGATTTACCTGGGCTTCCATTCCAATGCCGGTTCCGGCGCCGGCCGCGGCCCAATGGGGCTCTATGACACACGGTACGGCGCCCCATTCCTGGGCTACCAGCAAGATTATGCCACGATGCTCGCGAAAGAGCTGACCAATGATATGGCCTACGGCCAGGGCGGCGTGTGGTTCCCTGACGGCTTCGTCAACAACACCGCCAACCTCTACGGCTCGCTCTATGGCGAAATCTACGGCACCATCTCCGACGAGATGAACACCACGATCATCGAAGTTGGTTACCATGACAATCTCGACGATACCTATCTGCTGCGGTGCCCTTCCGCCCGGCGCGTGATGGCCATGGCCTGCTACCAGGCGATCGTGAAACACCTGACCACGAACAATGCGGCGGTCTCGCCCGTCCTGCTGCCCGATCCGCCCACGCATGTGAGCGCGGCGAACAGCGGCGCGGGCAACGTGACCCTGGCCTGGCGCGCCCCGGTCACCAACCGGGCCGGCGGCCATGCGGCCAGCGGCTACATCATCTACCGCTCGACCAACGGCTATGGCTTTGGCAACCCGGTGGCGGTTTCCGGCGGCGCGACGCTTTCCACCACGCTGACGAACATGACCGTGGGGCAACTCTACTACTTCCAGGTGTGCGCGACGAATGTCGGCGGCGAATCGCTGGCGTCCAAGACCGTTGGCGTGCGCGTTGCGCCGGCCGGAACTGCGCCGCACCTGGTGGTGAACGGATTCGAGCGGAACGAGCGCCGGATTTCACCGACAGAATACATTGGCGCCAACATCGCCGGCGACGTTACGCGGGTCATCCAGCGCCGGATCAACTCGCAGGACTACGTGATCCAGCATGGCGCCGCGATCGCGGCCGCCGGGCGCTATTTTGACTCGTGCGATAACGATGCCGTCGCAGACGGGGATGTCGCGCTCGCCGACTATTTCGCCGCCTACTGGATCCTGGGGCGTGAATCCACCGCCACCGAGACGTTCTCAGATGCGGAACAGGCGCTCGTGGCCGCTTTCCTGACCGGCGGCAACCGGCTGTTTGTGTCCGGCACCGAGTTGGCCTGGGACCTTCAATATTCGGGCGCTGCATCAGACAAGAGTTTTTGCTCCAACTATCTCAAGACCGCGTACGGGGCGGACGACGCGGGGACCAACCTGGTCACCGCCAAAAGCGCGGGCATATTCACGGGGCTTGGCACCCTGGCGTTCGACTACACGGGCACGGGGTCCACCTACAAGGCCGCCTATCCGGACCGGCTCGTGGCGGCAGGATCGCCACCCTCATCCACGGCCCTGGTCTATGGCGCGTCCGCCACCGGCAGCGCCGCGGCCGGGCTGGCCTACAGCAATTCCTATGGCCTGGTCATTCTGGGGTTTCCGTTTGAGACCATCCTGGATGTCGCCGCCCGCACCAACCTGATGAACCGCACGCTGATCTTCTTTGGCGATTCGCCATCCGAAACACCCGTGCTGGACATCACCAGCGGCAATTCCACCGTGGCGTATGCGACCGCGTCGGCCAGCATCAACGGCACCAACAATGCCGCCGTGGTCGGCAGCCTGACCTGGACCAATGCGCTGACCGGCGTCGCGGGAACACAACCCGCCGCGGCCTCATGGACGATCGCCGGCATTGCGCTGAATGTCGGAACCAACCTGATTACCGTGCGCGGAACGAACCTGGCGGGCCAGTCCAGTGCGGACGCCGTCACGATCGTCCGGCAGCCGGGGGCGTCCGGCTGGCCAATGGTTTTCGAGGACGATTTTGAGGATGGCGACCTTGACGGCTGGACGCAGAGCGAGGCGAATCACTGGACCAATTCAACGTCTGGCCCAATTTCCGGCAACCGCTCGCTCAAGCACAACCTCGCGAGCGTCGATTCCAACAGCTGGATCACCGCCGCGCCGGCCTATTCGCTGGCGGGCACGCAAACCGTCTGGCGCTTCAACCTTAAAAATGGAAACTGGGATCCATCGAGCGACAACCGATTCTGGGTTTACCTGACGGCCAGCGAAGCCAATCTGGGTGGCGCGACCGTGGACGGCTACGCCGTGGGCATCAACCTGACCGGCAGTTCCGACACCGTGATGCTCTGGCGTGTGTCCAACGGCGCCGTGGCCGGAACGATTGTGCAGTCCACGCTGGATTGGAACACGTGGCACACCAATGGCATCGAAGTCACCCGCTCGGCGGCCGGCCTGTGGGAACTGAAACTCGACAACGGCGGCGGATTCGGCAGCCTGGTCTCGGCGGGTACGGGTGTGGACACAACCTATACCGCCACCTCGTATTTCGGGCTGTTCTTTGATTATTCCGCCACGCGCGCCGGATACCTGTGGATGGACGATGTGGCCATCTGGCAAACCAACAGCGCGGCTGCCGACCCTGACGCCGATGGCGACGGGATCCCGGACTGGTGGGAAATCCAAAACTTCGGATCCGCCACCGGCGCGTTGGCGTCCGCCGACAGCGATGGCGACACCGCCAGCAACTGGGCGGAATGGCTCGCGCTGACCCAGCCGACGAACATCAATTCCGCGTTCTGGCTCGAGACCCAATCGCGGGTTGCGGGCGGAACGAATGTCGTGTCCTGGCCGAGCGCAGTGGGCCGAACCTACACGCTCTACTGGAGCGCCAACCTGACCTCGACCTTTGGCACGGTGGTATCGGGCATGGCGGCGACGCCGCCGATGAACGTCTACACCGATGCGGCCCACAAGGCCGAAATCCAGAACTACTACCGGGTGAAAGTGATCAAGTAATTGCGTGTTCAGGCTGGAAATAGGCTTGGCGGCAATCTATTGAACCTGCTGCTGCTGTGTATTCCGCTGGCCATGGGCCTGAAATATATGGGGCCGGCAGACCCAGCGCTTGTGTTCTTTGCGGCCGCCCTGGCGATTATCCCCTTGGCGGGCCGTTTGTGCCGGGCCACGGAGTGCCTCGCCGACCGGTTGGGCCATGGGGTTGGCGGCCTGCTCAACGCGACCTTCAACAACGCGCCTGAACTCATCATTGGCGTCATGGCCTTGCGCGCCGGCCTGTACGATGTGGTGAAGGCGGCGATCACGGGCTCCATCATTGGGAACGTCCTATTTGTTTTAGGGACCAGCGCGATCCTGGGTGGAACCCGCCACAAGGTGCTGCGGTTCAATCGGTCCGCGGCCAGCATCAGCGCCACCATGTTGGCGCTTAGCGCCGTGGGGCTCATCCTGCCGGCGCTGTTTCACGCTGCGGTTCGCGACACCCAGCCGGTGGCGGAACAGTCGCTCAGCCTGGCCATCGCCCTGGTGCTGTTGATCACGTACCTGCTGGGACTGTTTTTCAGCCTCAAAACCCACCGGCATTTGTATTCCGGACCCTTGAGCACCGAGCCGCAAGCAGCGGCCGCCAAGCCGGAAGACGTGCCCCAGCGGGCCGTGGCAGCCGCGGTGTTGGATATGGCCGTGAGCGCGGCCTTGTTGGCCTGGCTGAGCGAAATCTTCGTGGGGGCTCTCGCTGGCGCGGCCCGGCAAATGGGGTTGAGCGAGATCTTCCTGGGCATTATCTTCGTCGCCATGGTGGGCAACATCGGGGAATACTACACCACCATCATGATGGCGCTGCGCAACAAGATGGACATCGCCATTCAAACCACCATCGGCTCGTCAATCCAGGTGGCGCTGTTGGTTGCGCCCGCGCTTTTGGTTTTGAGCTATTTCGTCGGCCCGACGCCCATGGACTTGCGCTTTACCACCCTGGAAGTGGCGGCCGTGATCATTTCCGTGGGCGCGGTCGCCATGACGTCCCATGACGGCGACCTGAACTGGATCGAAGGGGTCCAGTTGGTGGCCGTTTACCTTATGTTGGCGTTCGTTTTCTATTGGTTGCCGGCGTAGAGGATGGTGCTGGCGCGCTTCTCGTTTCTCGCGCCCATTTGGGCTGGTTTTGACTGGTTTCGGCTGGCTTGCTTGGACATGCTTTGCTATGGTTTCACGCGTTGTCAAGCCATGCGCCAAGCGGACTTGGTGCGGAGTCAGATACAGAAGTGACCATGCAACAATAGCGTTGCAGGACAAAGCAGGGGCAGAGTTGAACGAGGCAGGAGGTGACTGATGCAAGCCATACAGGGCGTTTATGACGGGAAGACGATCCGGCCACTTGAGCCGATTCGAGCGCAGCCCAATGTTCGCGTAATCATCACGTTCATCGAAGCGGACCCGATCGACGGCTTGCCGACAACACGGTTACAGGAGGTGGCTGGGTGCCTGCACTATCCCGGCCCAGCCAAGACGATGATCGACATGGAGGACGCGATCCGGAAGGGCGTCGAGGAGCATTGGAAATGACATCCGTTGACACCAATGTGCTTGTCCGGTTTCTGACACGGGATGATGTGGACCAGTTCCAGCGTGCCGTCGCCCTGTTCGACCGCGACGTTATCCATGTGCCGGATACGGTCTGGCTTGAGACGGAATGGGTATTACGCTTTGCCTACGGCTATGAACCGAACGCCGTTGCGACGGCGTTTCGCGGGCTGCTCGGTCTCCCACAGATCCGCGTGGCAGATCCGGCTCGCCTGCTCCTGGCCATGGAATGGCACACGGTTGGCATGGACTTCGCGGACGCGATGCATCTTGCATGCTCGCAAGACGCGGACACCCTGGCGACCTTCGACAAGTCGTTCGTGCGCAGGTCCGCCAATCTCGGACGTTGCCGCGTCGTGGACCTTTCCGCTGCCATGGGACAGTAAGAAATAGTTTAACGCACTGTAGCGGGGTCAAAGTGGTGGGCGGTACAGGATTTGAACCTGTGACATCCACGGTGTAAACGTGGCGCTCTGCCAATTGAGCTAACCGCCCTGACAATCTGCAAACCGGCTTGGGGTCCGCGGCCTCAATCACGCCCCGAGGTCCGGCAGCGCCATCATGTGGCGTAGTTCAGCGACCCGCGCGTCAATGGCCATGCGCGAGAGCGAGGCCAGGCGGTCAAGGCTGAAATCCTCGACCCCGAACGAGGCCACCACGCTGCCGTAGAGCATGGCCTGGTGCAAGGCCACGGTCGACAGGACGCCCCGCTCGGCCAGCGCGCCGACCAAGGCCCCGGCAAACGCATCCCCGGCGCCCGTGGGATCCACGACGTGCGCGAGCGGATACGCGCTCATCAGGCGGATTTCCGACCGGCTGAACAGCATGCTGCCATTCTCGCCCTTCTTGATCAGCACGTAGGCCGGGCCCATGCCCATGAGGCGCTTGGCCGCGGGCAGCAGGTGTTGTTCGCCGGTCCACAGGCGTGCTTCCGACTCGTTGATCGTCAGCAGGTCCACGCGCTTGATCAAACGATCCAAATCTTCCCGCGCGGTTTTGATCCACAAGTCCATGGTGTCGGCGATGATGAACCGCGGCTTGTTGACCTGCTCCAGCACCCGTAGTTGCAGGGGCGGGGCGATATTGCCCAGGATCAAATACGGCGCAGAGCGGTATTCTTCCGGAAGGATCGGATTGAAGCCGGCAAACACGTTCAAGTCGGTCTGCAGCGTGCGCCGGTTATCCATGTTGGCTTCATATTCGCCGGCCCAATGGAACGTCTTGCCTGGCTCCGTCTGCAAGCCGGTCAGATCAATGCCGAACTTGGCATAGAGCTCGCGGTTGGCGTCGGGAAAGTCGGTGCCGACCACGCCGACCATGCCGGGCCTGGTGAAAAACGAGGCGGCCGCGCAGGCGTAGCTGGCGGATCCCCCGAGAATCGCGGTACGCTTGGCCGCGGGCGTGGCAATATCGTCCATGGCCACGGATCCGACGACCACGATGCTGGGAGTTTTCTTGGCTGGCTGCATGATGCTGGTTCCCCTTGGGCTTGACGGCGCGATGCGGCGGCCTATGCCATCAGTTCCTCGATCCGCTCGCACAACAGATGAATGAACAGTTGGTGCCCTTCCTGGATGCGCGGCACCGTCGCCGTGCAGGTGACGGACACGACCCGCTCAGCGGCCCGCGCCAGTTCGCCGCCGCTGCCGCCGGTCAATGCCACGGTATGCAATTTCTGCTGGCGGGCCTGGCGCACGGCGGCCAGCACGTTGCGGGCGTTGCCGCTGGTGGAAATGGCCAGGAGCATGTCGCCAGGTTGGCCGAGGGCGGCCACCTGCTTGGCAAACACCTGGTCGTAGCTGTAATCGTTGGCAATGGACGTGAGGACCGACAGGTCGGTGCCGAGGGCCAGGGCGGGGTAGGGCGCCCGCTCGCGGTAAAAGCGGTTGACCAGCTCGCCGGCGAGGTGCTGGGCGTCGGCGGCGCTGCCGCCGTTGCCGCAGACGAGCAGTTTGCCGCCGGCGCGGAACGTCCGGGCCAGGGCCTGCGCAAGGTCCTCGACGGGCTGGCGCAGGCCGTTCAGGACCTGGTCCAGCACTAGCAAACTTTCTTCGCCGATCTTATTCCAATCCATATGGGTGCCATGCAAGGCGCAACCCGCGCCTTGACTTGGGAGAATGTGAACCATCCGGGCCGCGAGATCAACGAAAAGTTGGCGGCTATTCGGTGCTCAGGCGCGCCGTGGCGCCGCCATCCACGATGATCGCCTGGCCGGTCATGAACGAGGACTGGCGATTGTCCGCGAGGAACAGGATGGCCTGCCCGATTTCTTCGGGCCGGCCTACGCGCCCCAGCACATGCTTGTGGCCCAGTCCGCGCAGCAGGTCGGTCAGCGAGCGGCCCGCGACATGGCCGCGTTTCAGGCCGGCGTGCAGCATGGGCGTGTTGACGGCCCCCGGCAGGATGGCGTTCACGCGCACCTGGTCCGGGCCGAACTCGAGGGCCATGGCGCGGGTCAACGCCAGGAGCGCGCCCTTGCTGGCGGCGTAGGCGGCGATATGCACCGAGGTGGCCACGGCGTGGACCGAGCTGACATTGACGATGGATCCGCGGTGGCGCTTGAGCAGCGGGTACAGGTCCCGCACCATGAAAAACACGGAGCGCACGTTGGCGGCCATCACCGTGTCCCATTCTTCCATGGTCGTCTCCGCAATCGGCTTGCAGAGCTGGAACGCGGCATTGTTGACGAGCGTGTCCAGCCGGCGCCAGCGGCGGCGCACCTCCGCGGCGATGGCGGTCGGCGCCGCGGGATCGGCAATGTCGGCGTGGATGAACTGCGCCACGCCGGCCGGCCGGCGCAGCGCGCGCCGGTCCGTGCCCACGACCGTCCAGCCGGCCGCGGCGAACACGCGGGCGGTGGCCAGGCCGATGCCGCCGGCCACGCCGGTAATCAGGACGACTTTCTTGCTCATGGGTTACGCCGCTCCAGTTCGGCAAACAGGTTGTGGATGGTGTTCTGGTGCACGCGTTCCCAGGCGGTGGGGCTGCTGTTGGCGTTGTGCGGCGCCATCAGGACGTTGTCCATGGTCAGCAAGGGGCTGTCCGCGGGCAGGGGTTCGTGTTCGAAAACATCGAGGCCCGCACCCGCGAGGCGGCCGGCTTGCAAGGCGCGGATCAGGGCGGCCTCATCCACGATGGGGCCGCGCGCGGTGTTGATCACCACGCACTCCGGCCGCATGAGGGCGAACGCGGCTTCATCCACCAGGTGCCGGCTGGAGGGGTTCAGGGAGCAGTGGATGCTGAGAAAATCCGCACGGGTGAACAGCTCGTCGCGGGGCACCATGTGCAGGCCGGTTTCGCGCAGAAAATCCGCGGGCATGTCCACGATGTCGTGCCCCAGCAGGGTCATGCCAAAGGGTTGGGCGCGCCGGGCCAGGGCCTTGCCGATGTTGCCGACGCCCAGGATGCCCAGCACGCACTCGTTGAGCGCCCGGCCGGGAATTTTTTCCCAGCGGCCGGCGTGCATCATGGCGTTCATCCACGGCTGGCGTCGTGCAAAGGCGAGGATATAGCCCATGGCGCTGTCCGCCACCGGGGCGGTGAACGCGTTGGGCGTGTTGCAGACCGTGACGCCGTGACGGCGGCACGCATCGAGGTCAATGGAATCAATGCCCGTGCCCCACTTGGAGATGACCTTGAGGCGGGGCGCGGCGGCCAGCACCCGTTCCGTGAACCGGTCGTCGCCGCAGATCACGCCGTCCAGGTCGGGAACCAGGCGCAGCAACTCGTCTTCCTCCAGCCGTTCGCGCACCGGGGGGGCTATGAGATGGGCATCGCGCTCCCGGAACACATCCCGGAAGCGATCCAGGCACCCTTGCATGTAGGGCGCAGAAACCATTACGTTCCATCGGGCCATGGTCATCTCCGCAGCAACGCGCGCACCGGGGCCGCCTCCAGCCCGGAAAACCGGATCGGAAAGCAAAACAACTCATAGGGTCCCTGGTCCACGGCGGCCAGCGTTAATCCTTCCAGCAGAACAACGCCTCGCGCGAGCAGGACCCGGTGCACTTCATCCGCTTCATCATAGGCGGCAACGGACAAATAATCAATGCCGACGAGGGTGATGCCGTGCTCCACAACCCATTGGGCGCCACTGACCGTCAGCCCTACATAGTCACTGGAGAACGGCGCATCCAAGGCACGCTGCGAGTTGGCGGTTTTTAAAAGGAGGCGGCGGGTTCCGGCCGGGATGGCAGTCGCAGCCAGCGTGGCCGCGGAAACGGCGGGAACCGTCGCCATGTCCGCCACCCAGGCGGGACCGGCCAGCAGGTCAAGGTCCAGGTTGTCCACGGTTGTGCCGCCGGGCAAGAAGTGGCTCGGGGCGTCGATATGGGTGCCCATGTGGAGGTCCATGGCGACGCGGGAGCTATTGCAGCGGTCTCCGGCGGCGAGGGTTTTCTCGGCTTGTACCTGAAGCGGCGCGGTGCCGGGCCAGTGCGGCATGCCGGCGTGGAGCGGGCTGGAAATATCCAGCCAGCGGCTCACGTGGGCTCCGGCACACGGCAGGAGTAGTCGACCAGCGGGCGCGCGGCAGCCGGCTGGGATGCGGCGGCCGGCAGCGCCGCGCCCTGGGGATAGTAGAACCGTTCGCGCAGGTGTCGGTTCAGCAGCGCCGGGGTGCGGTAGCCGCGGTAGGTGCCCCAGAACTGCATCAGGCGGAACATGGCGATCTCGCCGGCGCTGGCCCGCAGCCGGCCCTGCTGCCGGGCGGCCCGGGCGTCGGCCCAGGTGTTGGCCGCCAGCAACCGCACGAAATCCAGCGCGGTGAAGGTTTGTTCCGGGAAAATCTTTTTCAGCGCCATGGCCTCGCGCAGGTACCGGTTATAGATGCGGCGCGGCGACTCGTGGTGCAGATGGATGACTTCGGCCTCGGCCACGTAAGCCAGGCGCGCGCCGGACTCCATGGCCTTGCGTGCCCAGGCCACGTCTTCGAGCCCGGTCAGGGTCTCGTCGTAGGGCTGGCGGGCCCAGGCCTCGCGCCGAATGGCGGCATTGGCATTGTTGCAGAAGGGGTGCGGCTGGCCCAGTTGGCTGGCCTCGCCAAACCACTGGGCAAAGACCCGCTGCTCGGAGAAGCGGGAGCCGGCCCCGCCGCGTTGCTTGCCGTAAGCCAGGGCCACCTCGGGCTGCGCCAGGGGGGCCATCAACGAGGAAAGCCAGTCGCGGTGCACCGGGTACACGTGGGCGCTGGCAAACACCAGCAGGTCGCCCCGCGCGGCCCGGCACCCGGCATTGAGCGCCCGGCCGAAAGAAAAATCTTCCGGTTTGATGGGGATGATTTGATCCGCGTGCGGGCCCACGACGCGCAGCGTGCGATCCGTGGATCCCGAATCGACCACCACCAGCTCGTAGTCGCGGAACGTCTGTTGGGCCAGGCCCTGCACCAGGCGGCCTATGTCCTTCTCCTCGTTATAGCAACGGACTATGACGGAGCAGGCTGGCATGCTTCCCCTACGGGTTCACGAATACCATTGAAGGGCTGCCGGTTCATGCATTATCTTAACCGTGGTTGTCATGGCTGGTTTGTTCATTAGCAGGACCGATGCCACGGCGGGTTGCCGGGCAAGCCCCAGGCCGCCGCGGGCGGCAAATTATTAGGAGAAGGACCATGGATATTGAACTGCTGAAAAAATGGGACCGGGAGCACGTGGTTTACCCTTGGAAAGTGCAGGGGAAAACCGAGCCGCTGCTGATCGAGCGCGCCGAGGGTATCCACATGTGGACTCCCGACGGCAAGCGCTACATTGATTTTTGCTCGGGATTGCTGTGCGTCAACCTGGGCCACGGCAACCCGGTGGTGCTGGACGCGATGAAAGCCCAGATGGGCAAACTGGCCTACGTGTCCCCCCAGTTCGCCACCGAGCCGCGCGCCCGCCTGGCCAAGATGATGGCGGACCTGACGCCCGGCGACCTGGACTACGTGTTTTTCACCAACGCCGGCGCCGAGGCCAACGAAAACGCGATTAAAACCGCGCGCTGGGTGACCGGCCGCCAGAAATTTTATTCCCAGTGGCGCAGCTACCACGGGGCGACCTATGGCTCCCTCTCGCTCACCGGCGATCCGCGGCGCTGGCCGGCGGAGCCCGGCATCCCCGGCTGCACCAAGTTTTTCGGCCCCTACTGCTACCGCTGTCCGTTCGGGTACGAGAACGAGCACGTGTGCCGCATGCAGTGCCTGGAAACGCTCAAGACCCAGGTCATGCTGGACGGCCCCAAAACCATCGCCGCGATTTTCCTGGAGCCGATCGTGGGCACCAGCGGCATCATGGTGCCGCCCAAGGCGTTCATGAAAGGCGTGCGCCAGTTGTGCGATGAAAACGGCATCCTGCTGGTGTCGGATGAAGTCATGGCCGCCTGGGGCCGGTCCGGGGCCTGGTTCGGCATCCAGCACTTTGACGTGGTGCCGGACATCATCACCACGGCCAAGGGGATCACCTCCTCCTACATCCAGTTGGGCGCCATGATCTGGAGCAAGAAGATCTGGGACTTCTTCTGTGAGCGTCCCTATACCGGCGGCCTGACGTTCTATGGCCACGCCCTGGCCTGCGCCTGCGGCGTGGCGGCCATCGAGGAAACCAAGCGCCTGAACCTCGTGGAGAAGTCCCGGGCCGATGGCGAGTACCTCCTGCGCAAGCTGGAAGAACTGCGCGATCGCCATCCCTCGGTGGGTGACGTCCGCGCCAAGGGCCTGTGGGCTTGCATCGAGCTGGTGGCGGACAAGAAAACCAAGGAGCCGCTGGCCGGCTTCTGCGACGCGCGCCGGAACGTGATGAACGAGGTCAACCGGCGGCTGATGGAGGCGGGCCTCTACCTGTTCTGCAAATGGGATTTCCTGTTCCTCGCGCCGCCGCTGATCATCACCCGGCCGCAGATTGACGAGTCCCTGGCCATCATCGAAAAGGCCCTGGAGTACACCGACGGCCTGGTGGGCGGCAAGTAATGCTCAGGGATTGATGACCCGCGCGCGCTTGACGGACGCCAGGTAGTTCAGGATGCCTTCGGCCAGGGCCGTTGCCACCAGGTCGCGGTGCCGCGTGGTGCTGAACACCAGGTTTTCGCGCTCGTTGGTCAGGAAGCCGCATTCCACCAGCGCCGCGGGGCAGGGGGCGTCCTTGAGCACGGCAAACCGCGCCCGGCGCAGGCCGCGGTCCGGTCCGCCCAGGCGCTTGACCAGTGCCTGCTGCAGGTAGAACCCAAGGATCACGTTGGCCCCGTTGAACTGCAGGCCGCGAAACGGGGTCAGGTTGGGCGTTCCCGGCGTGGACTCGTTGGTGGAGGGGTAGCCGGCCGCGGTCAGCACGTAGGTTTCCTGGCCGGCGGTCAGCGGGTTGCCGCTGGAGTTCAGGTGGACGCTCACGTAAAGGTCCGCTTTACAGCGGCGGGCTTTGTGGGAGCGGATCGGCAGTTCCAGGGCCACGTCCGCATCCCGGGTCAGGACCACCTGGACGCCTTCCACGACCAGCCGGGCCCGCACGCGCCGCACGATGTCCAGCACCACGTGTTTTTCCTCGTCGCCCAGCGCGCTGGTACCACCCGGGTCCATGCCGCCATGGCCGGGATCCAGCACCACGGTGGTATAGCCGCAGGTCTTCAAATAATCATTCTTCATCAGCAGCGGCGCCAGGAGCTTGGTGATGTCATCCTCCGTGATGCACCACCGCCGCCGGAGCCGGCGCGAGGGCTCGTGCATCCACACGAGCTGCCGGTTGTAGTACAGCTTGCGGCTTTCCGGCTCCAGCATGATCCGGGTCCAGGGGCTCAGCAGCACAAAACGGCCGTCCCGCAGCACCTGGGCATTGAAGCCGAAATAGCGGGCCATATCGCTGATATACACATAGGTCCGGCCGCCGGTGATGAGCTTGGTCACGCCGTGAAGCAGCTCAGGCTCCGCCCGCGGGGCCGGCCCCAGGGGCAGCAGAAGCGCGGCCAGGCAGGCCGCAAGGCACCCGCGGCCCGGGTGGTGAAAACCCCGTTTCATGATGCGCTTGTTACCGTAACACCCTGCGTTTAGCAAGGCTTACATGGTTCTGATTCACAGCCACGCCGTTTTGGGCGTGATGTCGGGCATGGGCGCTGCCGCGCTATGATGTGCCGCCGTCAAAACGGCAGGTTGTATTCCTGGACCTTGCGCTGGATGGTGCGGCGCGCCACGCCGAGCTTCTCCGCGGCCAGGGTGCGGTTGCCTTCGCAGCGCGCGAGCACCTGGGTGTAGATTTCCTTTTCCAGGTCGGCAAACGTCATGTCCGGCGGCACGCTGAACGCCCCGGGCCCGCCGGCGGGCGTAGTGGCGGCCGGGCCCCATTCAAGGCTGGCGGCGCGCAGCACCGGCTCGCGGGCCATGATCACCGCGGCTTCCACCACGTTGCGCAACTGGCGGACGTTGCCCGGCCAGTCGTGCCGCGCAAGCTGGTCGTAGAACGCCGGCTCCACCGAGGCCACCTGGCGGCCGTGATCAAGGCAGGCGGCGGCGATGAAGCGGTCGGCAAGCGGGCGGATGTCGTCGCGCCGCAGGCGCAAGGGCGGGACGGTGAGGGTGACCACCTTGAGCCGATAAAGAAGATCCTCGCGGAACTTGCCGGCCGCGACCAGTTCCTCAAGGTCCTGGTGGGTGGCGGAAATCAGGCGCACGTCCACGCGGAACGGGTGCTGGCCGCCCACGCGGGTGATCTCGCGCTCCTCGAGCACGCGCAGGAGCTTGACCTGCACGGGTCGGGGCGCGTCGCCGACCTCGTCGAGGAACAGGGTGCCGCCGTCCGCGCGCTCGAAGGCGCCCTTGTGCTGGTTGACGGCGCCGGTGAACGCGCCCTTCTCATGCCCGAACAACTCGGACTCCAGCAGGGTCTCGGAGAAGGCCCCGCAGTTGATCGCCACGAACGGTCCGCCCAGGCGCGGCCCGTCCACGTGCAGGGCCCGGGCCACCAGCTCTTTGCCGGTGCCGCTCTCGCCGTGGATCAGCACCGTGGCGTTGGTCTGTGCCAGGGCCTCGATTTTCCGGACCACGTCGCGCATGGCCGGCGCCGCGGCCACCATGGCGGTCGCGGTGTAGCGTTGGTGTAGGTCGGCGTTAAGGTCGCTGACCCGCGCGCGTAACTGGCGCGTTTCCACGGCGCGCCGGACCTTGGACTGCAGATCGTCGAGGTCCAGTGGCTTGGTGATATAATCGTACGCGCCGGCCTGGATGGCCTGGACGCTGGAGGCCACCGTGCCGTACGCAGTCATGATGATGACCGGCGCGCGCGGGTCCTGGCGCCGCACCATGTTCAACACGTGCAGGCCGTCCTGGTCGGGCAGGGCGAGGTCCGAGAGCACCACGGCAAACTCGCGCTCGCGGAACAGGCGCAGCCCGTCGGCCGCGGTGGCCGCCGTGGCCACGCTGAACCCGGCGTCTTCCAGCGCCTCCCGGACCGAGCAGCATCCGGCGGGATCGTCTTCGATGATCAGGATTTCATGCGGTTGCACCAACGCCTCCTGAATCGGCGGTGTCTCTGAACCTCGTTATAACCGCCGTACTTGGGAACGAGTAAAGCAGATCGCGGCCAAATAATCAACGGCCCTGCATCTCACCTTGCGGCGCTGGCGCGTTCCCGGGATTCACCGGCGCCACAGCGCCCCGGACCGCTTGACGCATAGCAGGGCCCCAACTTTGCTATGCGTCAACAAAACCCCGTATATCTCGAGATTTCAAGGTTTCTGTTGACGGAATTGCTGAATTTAAGCATAAACACCCCCGTGTTATGGGGGATGCATATTAAAATGTTGTGCGGAGACAGATGCTGATGAAATGGATCGCAGCAGGACTTATTCTGGGCTTGGCGTCGGGATGCGCCCACCTGCCACAATCCGTTCAAATGCAGGACGGCGAGATCGAAGGTTATCATGCGATGGCGCTTCGGGCTCTCAATTCACCGGATGCGTGGCACCAGTACCAACTGCTAACGCCCTTTGCCGAACGACAAGTGGACACCGGCCGAAAGGCGTGGTTCGATCTCAGGCCAGGTACCCCACCAGTCGTGACAGTCTGGATTCCGACAACCGAAACGAATCGGACCAACCCCTTTGTGGTCTTTGAGTTCGACCACTCGACGCACACGCTGAACGGTGTAGCACTCGGATCGCTCAACCACTGACGAGACGAGATAATGACGTTGTACTCAGCATATTGCTACTTGCGCGCGTATCCCATCTGTGCTACATTCGTCTTGAATTATGGAGGCATATAATGATCAAGACGGCGATGGTACGCGCTAGAGTGGAACCCGAGTTGAAGAACCAGGCGGAGAATGTATTTCGCCGGCTAGGGCTGAACGCCACGCAGGCAATCACCATATTCTATAAACAGGTTGAACTGCGCGACGGGCTCCCTTTTGACGTTGTTGTCCCTACGCCAACGACAAAACGCACATTTGCGGCTTCCGAGACCGGGCGTGACCTCGTGGTTTGCAAGGATGCCGATGAGATGTTTCGCAAACTCGGCATCTGATGTACACGCCCGTCTACACCAAGCAGTTTGAGAAAGACGTCAAACGCTGCCAGCGACGCGGCAAGGACCTTGAGAAGTTTAAGCTTCTTGCCCGCACACTGCTGTCAGGGCGGAAGCCCGATACGATCCATCGCGACCATAAACTTACAGGGAATCTGATTGAACGACGCGATTGCCACATCGAGTCGGACTGGGTGTTAATCTACCGGATCGACGGTGACTATCTCATCTTTGAGCGCACGGGAACGCATTCCGACTTATTCAAGAAATGAAATGGCACACCAAGGCGTTGCAGGCTATCGGCGCCAAAGCGCGCCTCCAGCCTGAACGCTGACGTTGTGCGTAGAGAAGAATGAAGATGCTCGGTGAATTCAATGCGCAGCTAGTCCAGAAATTGCCAGAGACGCACGCGTTGCTGAAAACGGGCAATCTTGTCATTCACGATGCGGTGAATCGAGTGACGCTTCATGGATCTCGTGGATTAGCTGGTAACCCGCGGATCGATTCTGATATCGACCTGGCATTTATTACGGATGACTCTGTATTAACAACGCCCACCGAACAACCCGACTTGCTGACGGAAGTATTGACCACAACGCTAAATAGCTGGCTTGGAAATGCCGAATTGGACCTGGCCGTGGTATTCGATCGAAAGGGATGTGGCCTGAAGTGTCTGAAATTCGATAACTATGACTTCAGCACCTGCTTGAACATGGTTGATTGCATGGGAATATTCAAACTGCAAAAAGGATTCACTGGCTACGTGGACACAAAAACTGTGGACTGTCGGAAGATGAAGCCAAGCATGACGATATGGGAGCGGCCGATCGAGTTGTCACGGAAAGGGCAAAATGGTATTCTGGCGCTGTGAACAAAGAACACACCGTCACGCGCCGCATGTCGGACATCGGCATCCGGACTCCGATTCGAGGAGGTTTTTTCACGTTCCTTGTCCGTCCACATCGAGGGGCTCGTAGTGCATATTCCTTCGGTCGCGGACCTCATTCGCAACAAGCGGGCACGGCGTCGGGAAGAACCAGGGACTTGGCCGACGCCGAAGCCTTGGATGAGATGAAGGATTCCGAACCCCGGGGGCCCGGTTGCGGCGCGCAAGCTCGCCAAACCTGACCCTCGACGGTCGCCGAGAATGAAAATGAAATACAATAAAGACAAGGTGGATGATGCTACACTTGCTCTGATGTATCTCGTTACATGGAGAGAGAAAAAGGATTTCCCCGTCTCCGCTTGGAAATCTTTTGATTGGGCCACGTTGGATCGCCTCCATGAAAAAGGATTGATTACAGATCCCAAGCGCAAGGCCAAGTCTGTCAGGTTGTCAGCCGAAGCTTTCCAGAAAGCTGAGCAGCTTTTTGAGCAAATGTTCGGAGAATAAATAGCGGCGAACCGGCGGCGGTGGCGCACATCGCTGCGTGCCGCCGGACACGCTGGGCGTTCTGCTTGAGTGCAAGATGAACAAGCCGGAAGCCAAGGCGATGCTTGATGACGAGATCGACCGCTTTCGGACGATACCATATCCGGAACTCGTCGGGATGGTCGGCGGTCCCGCCTACGTGTGCGAACGCACGGGCGTGTCAGGAGAAACATACCAGATCGAGATTGAGGCGTTCTGGGATACATCCCGGAAAATGCGGGTGAGGGTCGCAGGCAGTTGCGACGAATCACCACACAAACCGGTGTTCTGGAACATTCCGGTTTTGCGGTGGATCCCAATCTATGTCTCATCGGTGACATGGACTTTCAGCAGAGACGAAAACGGAACCGACGAAAAAAGATCGAGTGATGTGATGACGGGCATTTCAGAACACGAAGAACAGAAGTAGAGGCGTCGAACAAGCGTGGCGGCTGCTCGAAACCCGCGGCGGGTTTCGAGCGCCTCACACGTGAAGTACGCCACGGCGAAAAGACATTGTCTATCGCCGCAGTCGGTAGCAGTATGGAGAGGATAAAGGAGATCGCATGGTGACCGTTCATCCAGAGATTGTGATCGACCGCAAGCGAAAGCCGCGGGCCGTCCTGCTGCCCTATTCGGAGTGGACCCGTATCCTTGTGGACATGGAGGAATTGGACGACATCCGGGCGTATGACCGAGCCAAGGCGCGCGGCGGCGAGGCAATTCCTTTTGAGCAGGCGGTCAGGGAGTTGAAAAGAAAAAGGCAGACATGACCTATACGGTCTCGATTCTGCGCTCCGCTCAGAAGTCTCTCGCTGCGCTCCCTCCCGTTTCCCGAGATCGTATCATCGCCGCTGCTCGCGGGCTCGCGTTGACTCCACGTCCTTCAGCCGTTAAGAAACTTGCCGGCCGTGAGGCGTGGCGCATCCGAGTCGGTGACTATCGCGTGATCTACGAGATCCGCGATGCCGATCTAACGCTCCTCATCGTAGACGTGGGACATCGGAAAGAGATCTACAGATAGGCGAACAACGCGTCGCAGAAGAATCGCGGCCCCGAGGGCCGCGCGATCCGGAACGTGGGGCGCTGGCGCAACAACACGATGACGAATGAATACCCAAGGCGGCCGACTCGAACAGTTACCTTCTGGCTGGCTGTCCTCGGAATGCTGGGGCTCCTCTGGCTCACTGGTTGGGTCGGCCCAATGCTGCACTCGCTGTACGGCGATTTCGGAGGGGTCGAGCATCACACGCTGTGTCTTGCCATGTTGGCCTTGTCGCCTCCTCTGTTCTCGATTCCCCTTGCCTGTGTTCTCGCCCTCTTTGTCTATTCCCAAACTGGCGACGCCACGCGGAAGAAGTTTGGCATGCGTGTCATAATGCTCATCCTGGAAATGCTATTCGCGGTAGTATACATCGGCATAGCTTATGTACCCATGAGACACATGCACTGAGATGCCGTTGTACAAGCCGCCAACACTATTAGGATTAGCAGGGGCGGTAGCCACCCTGCAATCCAGCGGTGAACGAATCCGTGGGTGGCGTGTGAGGCGCGGGGCTGGTCCATATGGGTCGTGAAAACAAGAATATGAAAAACTGGCGGAGGGGGTGGGATTCGAACCCACGGAGCACTTTATAGGCGCTCTCCCGATTTCGAGTCGGGTGCCTTTAACCACTCAGCCACCCCTCCGGGTGTCGCCATTATTAACCACAACCCAGCCGCGGAATGCAACGACAATGGTAAGGCCTCGTGAAACGCGGTGATAAGGCGCCGGGCTTGAGATGTGAGCCCATCGTCAGAGGTCATCGTTTCCGAACCCGCTACAGGGGGGGGCGAATCCGGTGCCGTACCTTGTCCATTTTTTCTCACGGAGCCACAGCGTCACGGGGAACCGTTTCGATCGGGCCATGGATGGCGTGAGGCATGCTTCATTGACGCCCTCCAATCAATCAAACGGCAGGCGGGTTTCCTTCCCACGCATGACGTAGAACCAGAATCCGCCGATTCCCTTTGCGTTCATCCCGGTGTCTCCGTGCCTCCGTGAGCGTCTCCCTGCGTTACTGAGAAGCAGTGAAAAAAAGTTCGGCCACGACAGAGCGTGGCCCTCCACATGCAAAAACAAGCCGTTTCTGTGGGATTTTGGAGGGTTGCGCTCCGTCGCAACCGTTCTGGATCTATTTTTTCACATCTTCTGGGGCCTTACCGACAATCAGTTGCGGCAGGCACGCATCAGGGATGCAAGGGGGGCGGACTTTCTGGTGCCCCGGCTGGCAGCTGATGATTCGTCCAATGCCAATCAGGCGATGGACGTTCCCGGGAACGCTGAGCGTCCGCAATGGCCGGCAGTCGGCGTCGACGGAGCGCCGCCCGCTACCTGATGGATAGCGATCGCACCGATACTGGACAATCGTTCTGCAACTCCCGATCGGCCTGCGGCCTTGCGTTCAGCGGTGGTCGCCCGAGCCGTGCAACTGGTTGGTCAGCTTGCGTTGCTGGAGCTTGGCCACGTTGCGGGCGGCGACGGTTTCCAGGTCCAGGTCCAGTTCGGTGGCCAGGGTGGCCACGTACCACAGGACATCGCCCAGTTCTTTTTCAAGGCCGGCGCGCCGGTCCTGGGACATGGCGCCGGCATCGTCGCGGATGGCCTTCTTGATTTTCTCGCACACTTCGCCGCTTTCACCGGCCAAACCGAGCGCCGGGTAAATCCAGTTGCCGCTCCCGCGGCCCGGATACACGGCGGTGGTCATGGCCGCCTGCTGATATTCTTTAAATGTCATGCTGGTTGCCCCGTTGTTGGCGCGCAACTTAAGCGCGGGGGCGTTCGCGGGCAAGCCTATTTCCGCCGGCGCCGATACTGCCGGCCATTGGTGCGCGCGCGTGGGGGGGGGGGGCTGATTGCGCCCTTGCCGAGGGGACGGCTTTGAGGCATAGTAGCGCCCTTTTATGAAGCTGTCGTTGAAGGAAGGATTGTAGCGATGAAAGTTCCGTTGCTTGATTTGCAGGCCCAGTACCGGTCGATCCGCGGAGAAATCGAGGACGCGGTGGGCGATGTGTTCCTGAACCAGCAGTTCATCATGGGGCCCCGCGTGGTGGCCTGCGAGGAAGCCCTGGCGCGCTATTGCGCGTGCCGGCGGGCGGTAGGCGTATCCTCGGGCACGGACGCGCTGCTGGTGGCGCTGATGGCCGAGGGCATTGGCCCGGGGCACGAGGTGATCACCACGCCCTACACCTTTTTTGCGACCGTGGGCTCGATCGTGCGCAGCGGCGCCCGGCCCGTGTTCGCGGACATTGATCCCGTCACGTTCAACATCGACCCGGACCAGGTCGCCGCGCGGATCACGCCGCGGACCCGCGCGATCATCCCGGTGCACCTGTTTGGCCGCATGGCCGCCATGGATCCGCTCCTGGACCTCGCGCAGAAGCATCGCCTGGTCGTGATCGAAGACGCCTGCCAGGCCATCGGCGCCGAGGACCGCGGCCGGCGCGCGGGATCGCTGGGCGATTACGGCTGCTTCTCGTTTTTCCCCTCGAAAAACCTGGGCGGCGCCGGCGACGGCGGGCTGGTGACCACGCGCGACGACGCCAAGGCTGCGCGCGTGGCGCGCCTGCGCAACCACGGCATGGAACCCAAGTACTACCACCACGAACTGGGCGGCAATTTCCGGCTCGACGCGCTGCAGGCGGCGGTGATCGCGGTGAAGTTGCCGCACCTGGACACGTGGACCGCGCAGCGCCAGGCCAACGCGCGGCGTTACGAGGATCTCTTCGCGGCGGCCGGCCTGGCTTCCGCGCCGGTGCTGCTGCCGGTCGCGCCGCCGCCGGGCGACCGCCACGTATACAACCAGTATGTCATCCGCGTGCCGCGCCGCGACGCGCTCCGGCAGCACCTGCAGGACCGCGGCATCGGGTGCGAGGTGTACTACCCCGTGCCGCTGCACCTGCAACCCTGTTTTGCGCCGCTCGGGCACAAGCCCGGAGACTTCCCGGCCAGCGAGCGGGCCGCCCTGGAAACCCTGGCGCTGCCCATTTACCCGGAGCTGACGGCGGCCCAGGCCGAGACCGTGGTGGCGGCGGTGGTGGAATTTTACCGGCGCTGAGCGCGCGGGAGTGGCGCCATGGTCGAACTGAACGGGTACCTGGTGGTCGTGGTCGTGTTCGTGGTCCTGAACTACGCGCTCGACCTGCTCGTGGAAACCCTCAACCTGCGGCACCGCCGGGCGGAAATTCCGCCGGAGGTCGCGGGCTGGATCGACCGGGACAAGTACGTGCGCGGGCTGCAGTACCTGCGGGACACGACGGTGTCCGACATCGTGCGCCGGAGCATCACGACGCCGGTGCTGCTGGCGTTCCTGCTCGCCGGCGGGTACCGCTGGCTGGATGACTGCGCGCGCGCGGCCGGCGGCGGCCTGATCGTCACCGGGTGGATCTTCACCGGGCTGTTCGTGCTGCTGCTGTACCTGCTGGACCTGCCGTTCAAGGTGTACGACACCTTCGGGATCGAGGAGCGCTACGGCTTCAACCGCACGACGCCGCGCACGTACATCCTGGACCAATTGAAGATCGCGCTGGTGGGGGCGCTGGTGGGCATGCCCGTGCTGGCGGTCATCCTGTGGCTGTTCAGTATCGGGGGGCGCGAGGCCTGGCTGTATGCGTGGCTGGCCATCACCTTGATCCAAGTCCTGGTGACCTTCATCGCGCCGGTGATTTTTCTGCCCCTGTTCCACAAGTTCACGCCGCTGCCCGCGGGCGAGCTCAAGGACGCGATCGCGGCCTATGCCCGCCAGCAGGATTTCCGTCTGCAGGGCATCTACACGGTCGATGGCTCGCGCCGTTCGACCAAGAGCAACGCCTTTTTCACCGGGTTTGGCAAGTTACGGCGCATTGCCTTGTTCGACACGCTGGTCAAGCAGCACGGCACGGATGAGCTGGTGGCGGTGCTGGCGCATGAGATTGGCCACTACCGCCTGGGGCACGTGATCAAGCTGATGCTGATCTCCATCCTGGCCTCGGGCCTGGCGCTGGCGTGCATGTCGCTGTTCCTGCATGCGCCCGGATTGTACGCGGCCTTTGGGCTGGATTACGGCCGGCTGGTGGGCGGGACGCCGCCCTTGTACGCCGGCCTGGTCATCTTCGGCCTGCTGTACGCGCCGATCTCGATGGTCCTGCACCTGCTGCAGCGGTACGTGTCGCGGCGCTGCGAGTGGCAGGCCGACGAGTACGCCGCCCGCACGACCGGCAAGCCCGAGGCGCTGGTTACGGCGCTGCTGCGGCTGTCCGTGGAGTCCCTGGTGGACGTGACGCCGCACCCGCTCAAGGTGGTGATGGAGTACGAGCATCCGCCGGTGCTGGAGCGCATCCGCGCCCTCCAGCGGCGGCCGGTCCCCGCGCCGGCGCGCGGCTCAAAGGGGCCATAGCTGCTGCCAGGCGCGCACCCGCGCGCCCGGGTCGGCCGCGCGCGCCAGATCCGAGATCACCGCGATCCCGTCCGCGCCGGCGGCGATGATGCCGGCGGCATTCTCCACGTGCAGCCCGCCAATGGCCACCACTGGCGCCGGCGCCAGCGCGGCCAGCCGGCGGAACCCTTCCGCACCCAGCGTCCGGGGCAGGTCCGGCTTGGAGGGCGAGGGGAACACCGTGCCGATGGCGATATACGACGGCCGCAGCGCGGCGGCGCGCGCCAGCTCGGAAAACGAATGCGTGCTGACCCCCAGGCGCAAGCCGGCGGCGCGGATGGCGGCCAGGTCCGCGCCGGCCAGGTCCTGCTGGCCCAGGTGTACGCCGTAGGCTCCGTACCGGATGGCCAGCTCCCAGTAATCGTTGATGAACAACCGGCAGCCGCAGTCCCGCGCGCGGCGGATCGCGGCCTGGATTTCGCGCTCGATGTTTGCGCCGGTGGCGGGCTTGATGCGCAGTTGCGCAGTGCGCAGCCCGGCGGCCAGCAGCGGTTCGAGGCGGGCCGCGCTGTCCACCAGCGCATACAAGCCCAGCGGGGCCGGCCCGCAGGCGGGAAACGGCGGCGCCGGCCGGGAGTGCGGCTGGGGCGTGATCCAGGGCAGGTCGGCGGGCGTGGCGGGCCAGCCTTCGTGGGCCAGGGGTCCGCGGCCGCGGCCGATGCCGCCGCCGAGGCGCAGTCCCTGGTTGACGTAGGCCTTGGCCACGACCAGCGCGTCCGCGAGCGGGAGCCCGAGCGCGGCCGCCGCGGCCACGGCCGAGGAGAACGTGCATCCCGCGCCATGGGTGTGCGGCTGGGCCTGGCGCGGGCTGTTCAGCCAAAACCGATCGTGGCCGTCGGTCCAGAAATCCAGCGCGGCCGTGTCCGCCCCGGCGTGCCCGCCTTTGATCAGCACGGATGGCGCGCCCAGTTCCAGCAGGCGCGTGGCGGCCGCCTCCATCCCGGCCGGATCAACAATGCGCAGGCCCGTGAGCTGCTGCGCTTCGGGTATGTTGGGCGTGGCCAGGGCCAGCCGGGGAAACAAGTCGCGGATCATGGGGGGCCAGGCCGCGGGCTCCAGCAAGTCCGCGCCGCTGGACGCGTGCAGCACCGGATCGCACACGGCAAAAACGGGGTTCTGCTGCAGGTACCGGGCCACGATCTCGACCGTGGCGCGGCGGCCCAGCATGCCGATCTTGACGGCTTGGGGCGGGGTGTCGGCGGCCAGGGCTTCGATCTGGGCCGCCACCCAACCGGGTTCAAGACACTCGACCCGCCGCACGCCCTGGGTGTTCTGGGCGAGGATGGCGGTGATCACGGTGCAGCCATACGCGCCGAGGCCCTGCATGGTTTTCAGGTCCGCCTGGATCCCGGCGCCGGCGGTGGGGTCGGTGCCGGCGATGGTCCAGCAAATGGGGCGGGTGATCATGGCAGGTTCACGTAGTTGCCCTGGCGCAGGATCTCCTCCTGCGTGCCGTCGGGGTATTCCAGGGCCACGCGGGCCATGCCGATCGGGCTGCCGCGCGCGTAGACCACGTCGTGGTGCACCACGGTGGCCGGACCCAGGAATTGTTCGGGCCCGGTCACGCCGCCCCAGTTTTCGCTGCGGCCATACGCCCAGTGAAACCCGGCCTTCTCGTCCTCGAGCACGTTGCCGGTGACGATGGCGCGGTCGTTGCAGCCCAGGCCAAGCTCGGCGATGTTGCGCCGCGCCGGATCCGCGGCGAAGAACCCGCGGTAGTGCGCGGCCAGCGGGCCGTCGCCCTGCACGGCCTGGATCGTGTTGGCGGCCACGGTGAACACGGCCAGGTCATCGCCCGTGCGCACCGGGATCTCGCCGGCCGTGCGGCTGGGCTGGCCCGGGCGCTCGCCTTCGTAGGGGGCAATGTAGGCTTCGCCGCTGGGCAGGTTGATGAGGTTGATGGGCGTGTGGCCGCGGCAGTCGCCATCGTCGGCGCGGCCGGCGCGCCAGCGGAGATCGATGCGTAACGTATGGCCGGTGTCGAACCAGGCCACGGCGGCGTCGGCGCGAGTCAGCTTGTCCGCCAGGTGGCGGGCGTGGCGGCCGACCACGCTGTAGTCCGCGGCCAGGGCCGTTTGCTCCATGCGGCGCAGCACGCCGGGCAGGCTGGCGGCGCGCAACTGTCCCGCGGATTCCTTGATCCACGAAACCAACTGCGCGGTGGCGGAGAATTCGGTCAGGGCCACGGCGATGCGGGCGGCGCGCACCACCTCCGCCATGGCCACCGGCTGGCCGGCCATGCGGCCCATGCGGGGCAGGGGGGCGCCGCCTGCGCCCGTGGCCGCGTACTCGATGATCGGGAGCATGCGGCAGCCCAGGCCGGCGAACCCGGCGTGCCATTCCGCGGCCATGCGGCGCCGGTCTTCCCAGGCGGGGTGATCCGGCATGCCGGGCGCCGGCACGTCCACCAGGCAGGCCACGGGTTCGCCGGGTTGCGGGGCAAACACATCGCGCAGCAGGCGGTGCAGGTCAAACGCGGGTGGGCTCATGGCTGAAGGGTCTCCTTGAGCTGCGCCCGGGCCTGCTGCAGCGTGGCCTCGTATTGCTGCATGATGACCGGCCAGTCAAAGCAGCGGCGGGCGCGTTCGCGCGCGGCCTGGCCCATGCGGCGGCGCCCGTCGGGGTCGTCGAGCAGGCGCGCGAGGGCTGTGGCCATGGCCGGGTAATCGCCCGGCGGCACCAGCAGCCCGGTTTCGCCTTCTGCCACGGCGTCGGGGATGCCGCCCGCCCGGGTGGCCACGATGGGCGTCCTGGCCAGCGCGGCCTCGGAAAACACGATCCCGAACCCCTCGACATCGCCGGGAATGTCCAGGCACGGCAGGAGGAAGATCTCGGCGCGAAAATACAGGGGGATCAAGGCGGCGTCCGGCAAGGCGCCGAGCAGCTTGACATGGTCCGATAGGTTGCGCTCCCTGATCCGGGCGTCGATCTGGGCCCGCATGCCTTCGCCCTTGTGCAGCAGCGAGTCGCGCGCGTCTTCGCCGACCACCAGCAGCAGCAGGTCCGGGTAGCGCCGGACCAGTTCCGGCATGACCTGGTCCACGAATTCCAGGATGCCCTTGCGGCGGACCAGGCGGCCGACGCTCAGCAGGATTCGCCGCTCGCCGTAGCGGGCGCGCAGGGCGTCCATTTCCGCCGGCAAGGGCGGCTCAAAGCGCTCCACGGCCACGCCGGGGTGGACCACGTCGATCCGCGCGGCGGCCACGCCCTTGGACACCAGCAGGTCCCGGGTGTAGTGGCTGTTGGCGCAGACGCGCGTGGCCGCGGCCAACAGGCGGCGCGCCACGGCCTGGTAAAGCCGGCCGCCGTGGGCGATATCGCCGCCGTGGACCAGCACCACGAACGGAACGTGGAACCGCCGGCTGAGCCACCACGCGGCGGGTGCGGTCACCAGGCTGCCGCAGAGGATGGCGTCCGGCGCTGCGGCGCGCGCTAGCTTTCGCCCCTGGAGAAAAGAGTAGGCCACGAACCCGCCCAGGCGGGGCCACGGGGAGCGGAAGACGTCGGGTTCCGGCGGCGCGCCCTCCGCCCGCGCCGTGACCATGCTGACCGCGTGGCCGCGCCGGCGCAACCCGCGGAAGATGTTGTCGATCATGAACTCCATGCCGCCCATGGCGGGGGGAAAGTTCCATGACAACATCAGGATGCGCATGGGCACCGGGCGCTGGGGCGGGGGGTCAGGGTTGCCGGCAAGGGGCTTCATCCCGGGGCGGCGCATTCCTCGACCAGGCCCTGCTTCGCCAGCGCGGCCAAAAACTCCTGGACGTCCTGGCTGGCCGTGGCTTCATCCACGGCAAACTTGCTCAGCACCGCGGCCTGCAGGTCGGCGGTGCGGTGCCGGCCATCCAGCAGGTCCCAGAGCAATTCGCCGACGGCGTTGAGCGTGAACACGTGCTGCAAGTCCGCCATCTTGCCGCTCACGGGCACCAGCAGCACTTCGCCGGCGACCTTGCGCGTGACAATGTCGTTGCGTTTTCGATAGCAGGGGGAGGCAGGTGCGGGCATGGGCATATCCTTGGGTTGCGGGTTCAGGACCAGTCCGGGATGCGTTCCCCGCGGACCAGGTCTTCCCAGGACTCGCGGGCGCGGATCAACTCGATGCGGGTGCCGCTCACCATGACTTCGGCGGCGCGGCCGCGGCTGTTGTACGTGGACGCCATGGCAAACCCGTAGGCGCCGGCGCTCATCACCGCCAGCAGATCGCCCGGCTGCACCTCGGGCAGCTCGCGCTCGGTGGCCTGGAAATCGCCGGACTCGCAGATCGGCCCGACCACGTCGCCCAGGATCCTGCGCTCGGTGTGGCGGACCGCGACGATCTCGTGCCAGGCCTGGTACAAGGCCGGCCGGATCAGGTCGTTCATGCCGATATCGGTGATGACGAACTTCTTGAACGGGTTGTCCTTGATGTACTGCACGCGGCCCACCAGGATGGCGCCGTTGCCGGTCAGGAATCGCCCCGGCTCCAGCCCCACCTCGAGCCCGAGCGGCTTCAGGGCCGGCACCAGGGTGCGCGCGAAGTCTTCCAGGTCGAACGGCGCCTGGTCCGGCTTGTAGGGAATGCCCAGCCCGCCGCCGAGGTCCAGCCAGCGGAACGCGGGGTACTGCGCCTTCAGCTGGGCGCACACCGGGGCGGCCTTGGCCAGGGCCTGGGCGTAGGGGTCCACGCTCATGATGGGCGACCCCAGGTGCATGTGCAGGCCGACAATGTCGAGGTTCGGCAGGCTGGCCGCCTGGTCATAGGCGCGCAGGGCCCGTTCCAGGTCCACCCCGAACTTGCTCTCTTTTTTGCCGGTGCTCGTGTAGTGGTGCGTGCGCGGGTCCACGTCCGGGTTGACGCGCAGGGCGATGCGCCCGCGGCGGTGCAGGCGCTGGGCGATCTGCGAGATCCGCTCCAGCTCCGGCTCGGATTCCACGGTGAAGAAGCAGATGTCCTCGCGCAGAGCGTACTCGATTTCCTCGGTGGTCTTGCCCACGCCGGCAAACACGATCTTGGCCGCCGGGATCCCGGCGCGCAGGGCGCGGAACAGCTCGCCGCCGGAGACCACGTCCGCGCCCGTGCCTTCGCGCGCGAAGAGGTTGATCACGGCCGCGCTGGTGTTGGCCTTGACGGCGTAAAAAAAGTGCGGCTGCAGTTCGCCCAGGGCCGACCGCAGGGCCGCCAGCTGGTCGCGCAGGTGTTGGCGGCTGTACACGTACAGCGGGGTGCCGAACTGCTCGGCCAGCGCCGCCACGGGCACATCCTCCACGTAGAGTTCGCCGTCCCGGTAATCAAATACTTCGCTCATGAAATGCCTTTCCCATGTTCTGAATGCGTTGTTCCCTTACCGGAAAACGGTGGCCGACGCAATGCCGAAGATGGGCGTTGCACAGCGCGCGCGAGGATTTCTTCAGGATCATGCCGGCCAACGATCTCCCAGGCAGCCGGCGTTCGCGCTGCCCATCACCTTCGGCACGGTGTCCAGGGGTTTTTGGGCTTCTTTCCTGAGCCGCGCCAGGTCGGTCACCGCGGACTCGGTCAACCAACCATGGTGCCGTCCAAGCGCGGCGAGATCGGCCGAACGGATCCACGTGATGGGCACGTCATCCTTGGCCCATGCCCGCGCGCGCAAGATATCGGCCAGCATGGCCATGGGCGTCATCGGGACGTTGACCGCCCCTTCGACCTGCAACATTTCGGCCATGTGGACGTTCAGGCAGCAGCCCATCACCTCCGGCCATACATGGCGTGCCACGGCCAGCGCCTTGCGCACCTGGCCGATTCCTCCGATGCCGCTGGCGCTGGAGACCCGGAGCTTGATCTCGACGAACAGCACCGGCGCGTCGGGAGCGCCGCTCACAAAATCCAGCTCGCGAAAGTGTAACGCCGCGGGCCCATGTTTGCCTGTTTCCATGTAAGCCAGAATCCGCTCCGGGCATTCCGGCAGGCTGGCACGGAGGAGCGACCTGGCGCCATGTTCCCATTGGTCGAGCGCGCGCTGGTAGGCGACTGCGTACGGGCAGGGGGTTCGCGGCGGTTTGAAGGCAAAATGGTTTTTGCGCGACCAGCGCTTATAGTTGTCGTCCGTCGGCAGCACGAGCCGGATGTTGGAGATGGTCACCGGGACCCGCCGTTCTCCGGACCGCTCCGGCGGCTCCTGCCATCCGCCCATCGCCGGTGGCGCTCTTCAGCCCTGTTCATCAGGCCACCTTGGCACAAAAAGGCCCTGCCTGTCATGCCTCAAACAGTCCAAGGCGTCACTACAGCCATCACCCCGGCCGGCGGGTTTCCGCATAAGTGTGTGCCGCGGGCTGCCCCGCGTGGCATGCGGGTTGCTTGCCGTAGGGAAAACGGATGATTATGGGTAAACGCCACCAGTGGAACGAGGCGCCGGAGGCGCCCGACCTGCCGATCGATGACCCGGCAACCTGGCATCACACCCGCGCGCTTGTGATCGTGGGCGCGGGCGCGCCCGTGGCGGACATCATCCGGCTGATCCACGAACACCCCGCCTACAAGCTGGTTGGGATTCTTGACCCGGCGCCGGGGTTGCGTGGGAGCTTTATCCATGAAATACCCGTGCTGGGCTGGCTGGGGGACCTTCCGCGGCACGTGGATAGCGCCATCATCGGCGCGTCCCTGAAGCCCCGGGGGTTTGACCGCGAGGCGGTGTACCGGATGCTGTTGCGCCGGAACATCGCGCTCCCCATCCTCGCCGCCGTGTCCAGCGACCTGGCCGAGGGGGTGGCCCTGCAGCGCGGGACGGTCCTGCTCTCGCAGTGCCGCGTGGAAGCCGGGGCGGTGATCGGCGAAAATTGCCTCGTGGGCGCCCGGGCCATCGTGGGCCGCTACGCCCGGGTGGCAGATCATGCCGCGGTGCCGGCGGGCCGGACCGTGGATCGCCAGGATGCGGTGGAGCATCCGGCGGCCAAGCCGCGCACGCTGGGGGCCGTGCTGGCGGCGGAGACCGAGACGCTGCAGGATATCCTGGCGCGGATCAACTGGGCCAGCATGGAGATCATCCTGGTCGTGGACGCGGCCGGCCGCCTGCTGGGCACGGTCACGGATGGCGACATCCGGCGCGGCCTGCTGGCCGGCATTGAGCTGCGTCAGCCGGCCACCCTGGTCATGAACCGCCAGCCGGTTACCGTGCCGCGCGGCACACCGCGCGCCGAGATGCTGCGGATCATGCGCGCCCATTCCATCCGCCACCTCCCGGTGCTGGACGAGCAGCAACGGCCGGTGCTCCTCGAGCGGATGGAAACCCTGGTGGACGATCTCGGCGGCCAGGACGCGGTGATCATGGCCGGTGGGTTGGGCACCCGCTTGCGGCCGCTGACCAACGACGTGCCCAAGCCCCTGCTCCCGGTCGGCGACCGGCCGATTCTCGACTACATCCTGCGCGGCCTGCATCACAGCGGCCTCGAAGACATCGTCCTCTCCGTCAACTACAAGGCGGAGAAAATCCGCGATCATGTGGGCGACGGCCACCAGTACGGCTTGAGCGTCAACTACGTGTCCGAACAGCAGCGCCTGGGCACCGCCGGCGCGCTGTCGCTGCTCAATCCCCGGCCGTGCAAACCGTTCCTGGTCATGAATGGTGACCTGCTGACAGACCTTAACTTTTCCAAGCTTTTACACTTCCAGCGGGATGGCAAGTACATGCTGGTCATGGGCGTGCGCCAGCATCAGTACCAAGTGCCATACGGCGTGGTGGAGTTGAGCCAGGAGCGCGTGGTGTCGCTGCGCGAGAAGCCCTGGCACCGCTACTTCATCAACGCCGGGATCTACGTGCTGCGGCCGGATTGCCTTGATTATCTGACCGCGGGGCAGTACGTTGACATGCCGGACCTCATCAATGCCCTGCTGGCTGACAACCAGCCCGTGGCGGCATTCCCGATCGTGGAATACTGGCGTGATATCGGGCGGCCGGAAGACCTGGCCGCGGCGGCGGCGGACCAACGCCGCGGCTCCTCGGGCGCGCCGGCCATGGCCGTGGCCGAGGTGCCCATGGAGGCGTTGGCATGAGCGAGCAACTGGCGGTGGTGACCGGGGCCTGCGGCTTTATCGGCAGCCACTTGGCCGAAGATCTGGCGCGGCGCGGCACGCGGGTGCGCGCGCTGGTGATGTATGATCCCCGCGGCGGCCAGGGTTGGCTGGATGCCGCTGACCCGGCCTTGCGTTCTGCCATGGAGATCGTGGCCGGCGACGTGCGCGATGCCGAGCAGATGCGCCGCCTCGTGGCGCCCGGCAGCGTGGTGTACCACCTGGCCGCGCTGATCGGCATCCCGTACTCCTACCACGCCCCGCGATCCTACGTGCAGACCAATATCGAGGGCACGCTCAATATCCTGGAGGCGGCCCGCGCGGCCGGCGCCGGGCGCGTGCTGGTCACCTCCACCAGCGAGGTTTACGGCACCGCGCTGCGCGTGCCGATCGACGAGGATCATCCGCTCCAGGCCCAGAGCCCGTATTCCGCTTCCAAGATCGCGGCCGAAAAGCTGGCCGAAAGCTACGTCAAGGCGTTCGAGCTGCCGGTGACCGTGGTGCGGCCGTTCAACACGTTTGGTCCGCGCCAGTCGGCCCGCGCGGTGATCCCCACGATCCTGATGCAGCTGCTGGCGCGCTGCCCGGAACTGGAACTTGGCGACGTCACGCCGACCCGCGACTTCAATTTCGTGGCCGACACGGTGGAAGGCCTGATCCGCCTGGCGGAATGTCCGGCGGCCGCCGGCCAGGTCGTGAACATCGGGACCGGCGTCGACGTGTCCGTGGGCCAGGTGGCCGAGTTGGCGCAGCAGGCCGTGGGATACCGCGCGCCGATCAAGGCCGCGGCGGGCCGGGTGCGGCCAGCCGCCAGCGAGGTGCGCCGCCTGGTGGCGGACAACACCCGCCTGAAGCAGCTTACGGGCTGGGCGCCGCCAGTGCGCCTCGAAGAGGGCTTGCGCCTCACTGCGGCCTGGCTCCAGAAGGAATTACCCCGCTATGATACAAAACGATACTATGTTTGATCCGCCGCCCCCCGCTGCCCGGCCCCCACTGCGCGCGGTGGTGTTCGACCTGGACGACACGCTCTATCCTGAAGAGCATTACGTGCTGAGCGGGTTCCGCATGGTGGCCCAGTACGTAAAAAATCTGTACGACCTTGACCTGTATGACGATATGCATTCCATCTACCAGGCCGGCGAGCGGTCCAACGTGTTCGGCGCATCCCTGGCGCGCCATTTCAAGGACGTGGAGGACGCCGTGCTGCGCAAGATGGCCCACGTCTATTGGTCCCATACCCCGCGGATTGCCCTGTTCGATGATGCCCGGATTTGCCTGGCCTTGCTGATTTCGCGCAATATCCGTGTGGGCGTCATCACCACCGGCCCGGTGTTTGTGCAGCGCCGCAAGATCAAGGCGCTGAACCTCGACAACCTGCTGGATGCCGTGGTGTATACCGACGATCTCCTCGGGGAGAAGGAGCCCGGCCGCCCCGGTGTGGATGCGTTTCATATCATGAGCCTGCAAATGGATGTGGAACTGGCGGAGATGGCGTTTATCGGCGACAACCCGCTCACGGATTTTCGCGTCCCCCGCCAGTTGGGCCTGCCCACCATCCGGATTCGACGCGCCTCCGGCGACCACGCTCCGGCCGAAGCGCTTTTGCCTGAAGACCAACCCGAGCATGTGGTGGGTACGCTGGACCAGGTGCCCGCCCTGTTCACGGCTGCCGGTTGCCAGGCCCACAACGGAACGCTGCCTGGCTGAGCTCGTGGCGCTGGGCTCCTGCCCCGCGTTTCGTTTACATCCAACATCCAACCCGCGCAACCCCTGCAATCGGCGTTGACATCAGGACATGAACCATCTTTAATACGCGCGTTCCTGGGAACGAGGACAACTCAACAGAGGAGCAAACTACTATGGATATGAATTACTTATATATGGCGGGCGCGGCGGCCATCCTGGCCTTGCTGTTTGCCTGGTGGAAAGCACGCTGGATCAACAGCCAGGACCCGGGCACGGACAAGATGCAGGAAATCGGCGCGGCCGTGCGCGAAGGCGCCATGGCGTTCCTGGCGCGCGAGTACCGCATCGTGGCTGTTGTCATCATCATCGTGGCCGTGATCCTGGCGGTCATCAACCAAGGGGCGGTTCGCTTGGTGGGCGTGTCGTACGTCGTGGGAGCAGTTTGCTCCGCCTTGGCGGGCTTTATTGGCATGCGCGTGGCCACCGCGGCCAACATGCGCACCACCAACGCCGCGCGCAAGGGACTGGCCGAGGCCCTGGGCGTGGCGTTCTCCGGCGGGTCGGTCATGGGCATGTGCGTGGTCGGTCTGGGCCTCCTGGGCCTCACGACGCTGATGGTCATTTACACGAACGTGCTGGGCGGCAGCGTGGTCAGTTTGCGTGACGTGGTGCTGCCGGTGGTCACCGGTTACTCCATGGGCGCCAGCACGATCGCCCTGTTCGCCCGCGTGGGCGGCGGCATCTACACCAAGGCCGCGGACGTGGGCGCCGACCTGGTCGGCAAGGTTGAAGCCGGTATCCCCGAAGACGACCCCCGCAACCCGGCGGTGATTGCGGACAACGTGGGCGACAATGTTGGCGACGTGGCCGGCATGGGCGCTGACCTGTTTGAATCGTATGTCGGCGCCATTGTCAGCGCCATGGTGCTGGGCGTCCTGGCCACCTTCCCCGTGGCCACGGTGGGTGACGCCAGCCAGGCGGCATTCCGCCTGGTGCTGTTGCCGCTGGTGCTGGCTGGCGCGGGCATCGTGTTCTCGGTCATTGGCACGGCATTTGTCCGGACCAAGGAAGGCGGCAACCCGCAAACCGCGCTCAACGCCGGCAGCATCGCCGCGGCCGTGGCCATGGCCGTGGCCTCTTACCCCATTATCATCAAGCTGGCACCCGCCCAGTTCACGTTTGCCTTCTTGGGCGCTGGCACCTACCAGGCGATCGGTATTTTCTGGGCCACGGTGGCCGGCTTGGTGGCGGGCGTGATCATTGGCCTGCTGGCTGAGTATTACACCGCTGAGGGCAAGGGTCCCTCCAACCGTATCGCGGACGCCGCCACCACGGGCGCCGCCACCAACATCATCGCCGGCCTGGGCACCGGCATGTTGTCCACGGCGTTCGCCACGATCGTGCTGGCCGCGGCCATCATCATCTCGTTCAAGGTGGCCGGCCTGTACGGCATTGCCATCGCCGGCCTGGGCATGCTCGCCACCACGGGGATCCAGTTGGCCGTGGACGCTTACGGCCCGATCTCCGACAATGCCGGCGGCCTGGCCGAAATGGCGCACCTGGAGCCCGAAGTCCGCAAGCGCACCGATAAGCTGGACGCCTGCGGCAACACGACCGCGGCGATCGGCAAGGGGTTTGCCATCGGCTCGGCCGCGCTGACCGCCCTGGCGCTGTTTGCGGCGTTTGGCCAGACCGTGGGCCTGACCAAGATTGACGTCATGGACCCGAACGTCACCGCCGGCCTGCTGCTTGGCGCGATGATGCCGTTCCTGTTCTCCTCGTTCGCGATGACCGCGGTGGGCCAGGCCGCATTTGCCATGGTCGAAGAGGTGCGCCGCCAGTTCAGGACCATCCCCGGCCTGCTGGAAGGCAAACCCGGCGTCAAGGCTGAGTATGCCAAGTGCGTGGACATCGCCACCAGCGCGGCCATCAAGAAAATGACCGTGCCCGCCCTGCTCGGCGTGATCGTGCCGGTGGCGATCGGGTTCATCTTCGGCCCGGAAATGCTCGGCGGCCTGCTGGCGGGCGTGACGGTGACGGGTGTGATGATGGCCCTGTTCATGTCGAACGCCGGCGGCGCGTGGGACAACGCCAAAAAGCACATCGAGGGCGGCGCGCTGGGCGGCAAGGGCTCGCCCGCGCACAAGGCGGCCGTGGTCGGCGACACCGTGGGCGATCCCTTCAAGGACACCGCCGGCCCCTCGCTGAACATCCTGATGAAACTGATGAGCGTGGTGGCGCTGGTGATTGCGCCGATCATGAAGTCTGCCGGCTGGCTGTTGAAATAAGCTACCGCCCGGCGGAACCACGGCGCCAGGCAGCCTCGCGGCGGCTTGGCGCCGTTGGCTTTTATACATAGCGTCATAAATCATTTCGCGTAATGGACGACGGGGATACCGTCGCCGTCACGCCAGCATTAACCGTCTGCGACCGTGACAAGTCGCCCGACTGCTCGGGCATGCGCCCAGGACGGTGGAATACTGGGGCGCCGAGTCGATGCGCATGGGTTTGCCGGACTGGCCGCAGGGAAGCGAGTTGGCCGGCCACGACCTGTGGGCTACCGGCCGACCTGCCACGCTCCCTGGCCATCTCTCTTTCGCCTGTCGGCCGCGGCGTGCAGGCTGAAACAGGGCTGGATGACCCATTCCCCGACGACGGCACCGAACCGGTGATGATATACGCGCAAGGCTGAGACCTTGCGGCAGGGACGGTCCTTCTCGCGCGCTTGAATCGAACGGCCGTGCGCCTGGTCGTTCGTGTTTGACATCTCCACCCCCCTTCGATACCGTTTTCATCATGAAGGCGTTCGTTCGAGGCACGACCAGAGCGTGTTCAACATGGCGTCGCTCGATCCTGTTTCGTTCATGGCCGCCTCGAACCAGCACGGCCTGCCTTTGACCGAGGTGTTCCTGGAGTAAACTATGCAACAGGTTGGCTGTGGTCCTCACAACCTAGACGGTCTGTTGTCCGGCATGGTGGCGCGCAAGGCCTCGGACTTGTTCCTCAAGCCGGAATCCCGGCCCGTATTCCGCATTAACGGGGCCTTGCTCCGCACAGACCTGCCCGCGCCGACCGTCGCGGACATGGAATCATATCTGCAGCAGCTTTTCACGCCTCTGGCGCAAAAACGGTTTGCCCAGTCGCCGGACATGGACCTGGCTTACGCCATCCCGGGCGTCGGCCGTTTCCGTATCAATGTATTCATGCACCAGGGGAAACTGGGCCTGGTGGCAAGGCTGATCCCGCCGGCGGCAACCCTGGACTTTGCCAGCCTGCACCTGCCAGACCCACTGCGCCTGATGGCGGAGGAAAAAAGCGGTCTGATCCTGGTCGTGGGCCCGACGGGCTGCGGCAAGTCTACGGCGCTGGCTGCCATGATCCGGCACATCAATGCCACCCGCTGCAGCCACATCGTGACCATCGAGGACCCGATCGAGTTTGTGCACGAGGAGCAACGCAGCATTATTCACCAGCGCCAGGTCGGTTATGACACCCAATCCTTCGCGACCGCCATCCGCCATGTGGTCCGGCAAAGCCCGGACGTCATCCTGATTGGCGAACTGCGGGATGCGGATACGGTGCGGACCGCGATGGCCGCGGCCCTGACCGGCCACCTGGTGCTGAGTTCCCTGCATACGGTCAACGTCATCCAGGCCGTCGAGCGCATGCTGAACCTGTTTCCGCCGGAGGCCCGCGGCCAGGCCCAGGCCGACCTGGCCGAAACCCTGGTGGGCCTCGTGGCGTTACGCCTGCTCCCGCGCGCGGATGGCCAGGGACGCATCCCGGCTCTGGAAATCTTGCGCAGCACGCCCGCCCTCCGCAAGGTGCTGGCCGAGGGCGCGCTGGCGGAGGTGCACGACCTGATGAAGCGCAACCGCGATTTGGGTATGATGACCCTGACCCAATCCCTGGTAGATCTGTGCCGCGACCATCGAGTGGCTGAGTCCGTGGCCCGCCAGTACGCGCCCAATGTGGACGAGTTCCTGTTGAATCTGGAAGGCATGTATACCGGGGTCCAATCCATTCACTTGCACGCCAAGCAGCCCAGGAAAGGGAATCTATGACGGAGCCGAATCCGACCGCGGGCCGCCAGGTCACGCCCCCGACGCTGGCGCTGGGCAAGGACGCAGCGTTCAACATGAAAATCCTGTTCGAACATGCCGCCGAGATACAGGCGAGCGATATCCTGCTCACCGCCGAATCGCCGCCCATGGTGCGGGTGAACGGCGAACTGTTCCCCGCTCTGGAGGTGGCGCTGGACGCGGCCCAGACCAAGCGGTTGATCTGGAGCCTGATTACCGAAGCCCAGCAGGAAAAATTCGAGCGCAGCCGGGAGTTGGATTTTTCGCTGGCCATCACGAACCAGCAGCGTTTCCGCGTCAACATTTACTACCAGCGCGGCACGGTTGCCGCCGCGTTCCGCCTGGTCCCGTGCGAGATTCCCGGCCTGGAAAGCCTCGGGTTGCCACCCGTGGTGACGGAGTTTGCCTTGCGCCCGCGCGGCCTGATCCTGGTCACGGGCCCCACGGGCAGCGGCAAGACCACGACCATGGCCGCGATGATCGACGTGATCAACCGGCACCGGCGCGGCCATGTCATCACCATCGAAGACCCCATCGAGTTTGTGCATGAAAATCGGCTGTGCATCATTGATCAGCGCGAAGTGTACGCTGACACACTGTCCTTTGCCACGGCGCTGAAATACGTCCTGCGCCAGACACCGGACGTGATCCTGGTAGGCGAAATGCGCGACATGGAAACCATTGCCGCCGCCCTGACCGCCGCGGAAACCGGCCATCTGGTCATCGCCACCCTGCACACCAACGACGCGGTGCAGAGCATTGACCGGATTATCGACGTGTTCCCGCCCCATCATCACAACCAGGTGCGGATGCAGTTGTCGTTCGCCCTGATCACGGTGATTTCTCAGCGCCTGCTCCTGCGCAGGGATGGCCTGGGCCGGGTGCTGGCCTATGAGATTCTGAGCAACAACTACGCGGCGGCAGCGCTGATCCGCGAAGGCAAGACCCATCAGCTCCAGAGCGTTTTGGAAACCAACCGCGCCGCCGGCATGATTACCTTCGATGCCTGCTTGATGGAACTCTACCAGAACAATCTGCTTTCGCGGGAAGAAGTCAGCCGCCACGTGTCCTCGCCCGCGGTCATGGGCCAGATCCCGGAACTCGAGCCGCCCAAAAAAGGATTCTTCCATCGCTGAGACCGCCCGGCCGATACAGAATTGATGCGTTGGGAATGACCCTTGATCGCCGGGCGGGATCAGGTGGTCAGATCGTGGTGGTAGCGCTCCACCTCGTGGTCTCGCTCGAACGTGGCCAGCATGAGCGCGGCGCGGATCCACATGCCGTTGCGCACCTGGCGCCAGTAAACCGCCCGCGGGTCGGCATCCACCTCCGCGGCGATTTCCGCGCGCCGCGGCAGCGGATGCATGATCACGGCATCCGGTTTGAGCAACCGGAGATGCTCGGCGCAAAAATGGAACGGGGTGGGATCGATTTGGCGGCTCTCCTCGGCCACGTCCCACTCGTCCTGGATGCGGGTCATGTAAATGGCGTCCACCTCGGGAATGACCGGTTCCAGCCGGGAACACAGCTCGTAAGGCATGTTGACCCGGTCAAGTTCAGCCAGGATATCGGCGCCGATTTGCAGGGTGTCCGGCGCCACGAAATACTGCTTCACCCCCGGGTACAGCGTCAGCAGCGTGGCCAGCGAGCGCACGGTGCGGCCGCGCGCCAGGTCGCCGACAAATGCGATGCGTTTGCCTTCGATCCCGCCCAGGCGCTCAAAGCTGCGCTGGAGCGTGTAGATGTCCAGCAGCGCCTGGGTGGGGTGCTGGTCTTTGCCGGAGCCCGCGTTGATGACCGGCACGGGCCGCTCGCTCTGCGACAATAGCCAGGCGATCCGTTCGGCAAATCCGCCGACCGGGTGGCGCATGATGATCAAGTCGAAATACGAGCTGAACGTGCGCACCGTGTCTTCGGGCGATTCGCCTTTGACCTCGCTGGAGGTGGACATGTCGCGCACTTCCGCCGGTTGCAGCCCCACGATTTGGGCGGCGGCGTAAAACGAGAGAAACGTCCGCGTGGAGGGCTGCACGAAATACAGCATGGCCCGTTTCTCAGCCAGCAGATCGTGCAGGAACCGCAGGCCGCCCTTGGTTTTGCCAATCCGGCGGATCATGGTGGCCAGGTCGCACAGCCGTGTCAGCAAGGCGCGATCAAACTGCTGGGCGATCAGCGTATGGTAAGGCCGGCCCGCCCGCAGGAACAGGCGTCCTTTCTCCCGTGGCGCCATGGGCTGGAACGTGCACCAGGGCACATCTCGCAGTTCGTTGTCCTTGAACATCACGGCCATGTTATCCCCTTCCTTTATCCCCACCATCCGGCCGCTGGTATACTAGCCGCCCGCCCACGATCGTGCAAGCCACCTGTCCGGCCAGCCGGAGGCCAAGGAACGGGCTGTTGCGGGATAGCGATGCGAAACCGCCGGGACCCACCGCCCATTCCGTCCGCAAATCCAACAGCACCAGGTTGGCCGGTGCGCCCGGTTGCAGGGATGGCGCCGGCCGACCCAGCACTGCGGCCGGGCCCACGGTCCAGCGCCGCAGCCAGTCCATGATGCGCATGCGGCCGGACGCCACCAGGATGGTGTAGGTGGCCGCCATGGCAGTTTCCAGGCCGATGACGCCGAAAGGCGCAGCCAGGAAACCGCGCGCCTTGGCCGCCGCCGGGTGGGGCGCGTGATCCGTAGCCAGTACGCTGATCGCGCCCTCTGCCACGGCCTGGCGCAGGGCCTCGCGATCCGCAGCGCTGCGCAAGGGCGGGTTCATCTTGAAGTTGGCGTCCTGCGGATCCATGTCTTCGTCCGCAAAGAACAGGTGGTGCGGCGTGGCTTCGGCGCTGGCCGCCACGCCCCGGGCCTGCGCGGCGCGCAGCAGGCCAATGGCTTCGGCCGTGGACAGGTGCTGCAGATGCACCTGGGCGCCGGTGGCTTGCGCCAGTTCCACGTCGCGTGCCACGGCCCGAACCTCGGCCTCCGCGGGTATCCCCGGCAGGCCATGCCGCTGCGCCCAACCGCCCGCGTGGGCCACGCCGTGCGGGGCGCCCGCAGGCAACTCGGCGTGATCGAAGATGGGGCATCCGCAGGCCCGGGCCTGCTCCATGGCTCGGCGCATCAAGTCCGGATCGGGCACCGTGTTGCCATCGTCGGTGAACGCCACCGCCCCGGCCGCGGCCAGGGCGTGGTAATCGACCAGTTCGCGGCCGGCGCGGTGGCGCGTCAGGCAGGCGGCTGGCAGCACTTCGAGCAGCCCTGCGCGCGTTGCCAGGTCTTGCATCCTGGCCACCTGTTCCGGGCTATCCACCGGCGGCCGGGTGTTGGGCATGGCCACGATGGTCGCGAACCCGCCGCGCACCGCCGCCCGACTCCCGGAGGCGATGGTTTCGGCCCCCTCGTCGCCCGGTTCGCGCAGATGCACATGCAAATCAATAAACGCCGGCGCCACGACCAGGCCGCGCGCATCGATCTCTTCCATGGGACCAGGCCCATCCCTTGCACCAGTAACAATTCGGCCTCCAGCGATGTACAGGTCACCGAGGGTGTCCTGTCCCGTGCCCGGATCGCACAGGCGCCCGCCACGGATAACCCATCCGGTAGGCTCGCTGCCGGGGGGGGCCGCATTGCTCATGAGATGCCTTGTCGTTGATCAGCATTCATTAAATTTGTTGTTCTCTTCGGATGACGCCAAGAGAAGCGATTCCGTTGCCATAGCCGCTCTTATACCGTCCAACAGCGCAACGGCTCAAACATTTTGCATATTTCCCCATACGATTCGCGGCTTTCACTTTGCATCTGGGCTGAAAACGGGTCAGCGCCGGTGCCGGATTTGCCGGATTTGCAATTATACTGTCGTTGCATCAACCGCCCGCCGTGCTATATTTTCAGGCAATGAACCCAGAGGATGTGCCCATGACCAGCGACCGAATGATGCCTGACCTGCAATCCAGCATTTTATGTGATGACGTGCGCCAGGAGCGCAATGGCAAGTTTATCCTGATTGGGCTGTTCGATGCGATCGGCGCCCCCGAGCTGCCGATTCGTTATCCGCGCCTGTTCATGGTCACGCGCTGGTGCAGCGGCCAGGGGGAGTTCCTGCAACGCACGCGGATCCTGAAACCCGATCAGAGCTCGGTGCTGATCGAGGGCAAGGACATTCCCGTGAACCTGCCCGGCCCGGAAGCCACGGCTACGAATGTCGAGGTGTTCGTCAACGTGGTGTTCGAGCAGGAAGGCACGCACTGGCTGGAGATCTTGCTGGACGGCGATTTGAAACTGCGTTATTGCCTGCGCGTGAACCGGGTTCAACCGGCCGGCTATCCGCACTGACAATCCGGACGCGGCACGCAACGGCTACGGCGCAGCCTGCGTGTCCTGGTCTGTTTCCACAAGGCGGATGAGCCGCGGGCGGGATGCTTCGCGGAGCAGTTTGTCGGATTCGACCAGGTGTTCGCGGAGCGCGGCAAACAGCTTGCTGGTCTCCTCGGACGCTGACACGGATTTCATCGTGGCTTCCACGGCTTCCTGCACGTGGAGAATCTTCTCGATGCTCTTTTCCAACTCGGCGATGCGCATGAGCTGCGTGCCCAGGGCATTGGCGGAGGCTTCGACCTTCTGGGCATGTTCGGAGAGCGCTGCGCCCATTTTTTCCGCGCTGCGGCTGGAACTGGTTTCCATGGCCTGCAGCCCCAAGATCAGGCTGGACTTGATCTGATCGCCGAGCCCGGAAATCAGCGCGTCCAGCTTGATGTTGACGCCATGCAGGCCCTCGCTGAAACGCGCCGCTTCCGCGGCCACATCGCGCGGTTGGGCTTCTTCGGCGGGCACCGCGGCGGTGTCCGGCAGGAGCGCCAGCAGGCGCGTCTCGAGGTAGCGGTCCATGCGCGTGAGCACGCCGTGGTGCACATAGTAGGTCACGGCCAGCAAGGCGCATCCCAGCCAGGCCAGCATGGAATCCGGGCTGTTCCAAAGGCAAGGAACGAGCAGCAGCAAAACAAAGAAAGCCTCGGCAACAAGGCGCCCGCGGGCCTGCTGGCTCTGGAACGTGGCCAGGGCAATCACCGACTCCGCCGACCCACCCTGAATCCAAGCCGACAGCAGCACACGGCAGCGCCGGACCAGCGTCCCGTTACCGGCCAGGCGATCGATCTTGGACGCGATCGACTCGCGGGGAATGTAGGTCTGCCGCAAGGGCAGGGGATCCGCGGAAAACGAGGCTGCCTGGTTGAGGATCACGTACCAGCGCAGGACGAGATAAACCAAGGCCACCCCGAGCAGGATGGACACGGAGAGCGGATACACTGGTTCCTTCACCAGGGCTTTGGCGAACAGGAAGCCGAGCCCAACCCCGCCAGCCAGCATGATGACGGTGCCCAGGATCGTTCCAATCATCCCGGCTTCTTGCGTCTCTTTTGTGGCCATCGCTTGTTCCTCTTGTTAGGATTGCCTTTTAGCGTGATTGCATTATGTAAAGCGCATGCATCTTAGGTGGATTGGGACGGGAATGTCAATTTTTCCCAACAGCATATTAAACTTTTTTACGGGCCGCCTGCCGCTGGCGCGGCGGTTGGGGCAGGGCGGATTGCTGCTGGCGTGCGCCTGCGGTTGGCCGGCCTGCACGCGCCAAGCCCTCCTTGACCTTGACGCGCAAACCGTCACGGTCCCGGCCGGCCGCTTCATCATGGGCAGCCGCGAAGCCGGCAGCCCGGTTCCGCCCCGCGCGGTGACCCTGGCGGCTTTTCGTCTTGGCCGGCACGAGGTGACCGTTGCGGAATACACAGGCTACCGCAACGCGTTGAAGGACGATGGCGCGGCGCATCCGCAACTGACGGGCCGGCCAGGATCGTGGCGCCCGAAATCCGGCCTGGCGCGCCACCCGGTCGCGTATCTGACGCGCGACGAAGCGGCCGCCTACTGTCGCTGGCTGAGCCGTGCGACGGGCCGCGGCGTGCGCCTGCCCAGCGCGGCGGAGTGGGAATATGCCGCGCGCGGAGGGCTGGCGCGCGCCCGGTACCCATGGGGGTGGGGCGGCCCGCGAGGGCGCGCATGCTTTGCCGCCGCGGCATCCGCACCGGTGGGCAGTTTCGCGCCCAATCCCTGGGGGCTTTTTGACATGGCCGGCAACGTGTTTGAGTGGTGCCAGTCCGGGGATGCCGCGGAGGCCGGCGGCCGCGCTGTGGCGTGCGGCGGGGCATGGTCCGAGCAGAACGAAGCGATGCTGCGCGTGGATCGCCGCGCCTGGTTTGCTGCGGATTACCGCAACGCGGACGTGGGGTTCCGCATCGCGGTGGATATCACGCCAACGGCCTCGGCGGGTTCCGCCAGCGCTGCATGCAGCCAGCCAGCGTCGGCGCCAGCGCGGTCCGGGCCCGGTTGAAAATGTATAAATGGATTCCCGGCGCGCCCTGGGCCAGCAGGTCTTCCGCCTGGCGCACGGCCCATAAAATGCCGACCTCTTCGGCCGCCGGGCCCTGATCGCCGGCCTGCTTCAACCGGGCGGCCAACGCCGCGGGGTAGCCCGCCTTGCACAGTGCAATGGTGCGGTCCAGTTGACCCAGCGAGATGGCTGGCAGCAGCCCCGGGATGATCGGCTGGGTCACGCCCGCGCGCCGGCACCGCGCGGTAAAATCGTGGTAACGGGCATTGTCAAAGAACAGCTGGGTGGTGGCGAAATCAGCGCCGGCGTCCAGCTTGGCTTTGAGGTGCAGCACGTCCTGCTCCGGCGAGGCGGCTTCCGGATGCATTTCCGGGTAGGCCGCCACGCCGCAACAGAAATCCGGATGGCGTTGCTTGAGCAGGGCGACCAGGTCGCCCGCATGGGCCAGGCCGTTGGCGGCCGGCTGAAAGCTGGTGGCGCCGCGCGGGGGATCCCCCCGCAGCGCCATGATGTTGCGGAACCCGCGCGCATAAATATCGTCGGCCAGCGCCGCCAGGTCGGCGCGGCTGGCGCCCACGCAGGTCAGGTGCGGCATGACCGGGCCGAAGCCGCCGTCGCGCAGCATGGCGCACACCGCCAGGGTGCGGGCCTGGGTGGACCCGCCGGCGCCGTAGGTGACGGTGACAAAGTCGGGCCGCGCCGGTTTCAGCTCCTGCATGGTTTGGGCCAGGGCCGCCATGCCCGAATCGTCGCGGGGCGGAAAGAACTCAAAGGACAGCAGCGGCCGGGTGGCGGCGTGCAGCAAATCGGCGATGCGCGGTTCGCTCATGGCGTCTCCTGGACGTTCCAGAAACAATGCAGGATCAAGGCGGTCAAAATGCCCATGAACATGCCGGCATACACTTGCAGCGGGGTATGGCCCAGCAGTTCCTTGAGCTTCTGGTGCGGGAAATGGCGGGTCTTGAACAGGTCGGACATCACCTGGTTCAACAGCCGGGCCTGCATGCCCGCGGCGCGGCGCACGGTCTGGGCATCGAACATCACCACCACGGCCAGCCCGGCGGTCACCGCAAATATCGGACTGTGCAGCCCTTCCGTGAGGGCCACCGCCGTGGCCAGGGCGCTGACCATGCAGGAGTGCGCGCTGGGCATGCCGCCGGTACTCACCAGGGAACGAAAATCCACGCGCCGGGTGCGCACCAGGGTTTCCAGGAACTTCACGGATTGGGCGACAAACCAGGCCGTGAACCCGGACCAGAATACGATGTTGTCATACCATTTAACCGGCAGTTCCATGTTTGCGCGCGGATTGTTTTCATACCATCAAGAAAGCGGAGAACGTTATCGGATCTTGCGGCCCGTAACAAGATATATTACACCTGAACCCGCCGGTTTGACCCGGCGCAAAGCGATGAACAGGCACCCGCACAGGAAGCGCCGGGCAGCCCGCGCAGGTGCCTGGATGGCGGCGCTGGCGCTGGCCGGCTTGGTGCTGGTTCTGGCCATCCTGCGCGGGCGCCAGCCGCAGGATTCCGGGTTCGTGCTGGCCGGCCGCACCATGGGGTCAACCTATCACATCACCGTGGCGGCCGCCCTGCAGCGCGCCGCGCAGGTGCAGCTCCACCAGGCGGTGGAGGACCGCCTGGGCCAGCTCAATTCCGTGCTTTCCATTTACCAGTCGGACAGCGCTATCAGCCACTTTAACCAGATCACCAACCGTGACCCGGTCGCGGTAAATCAGGATTTGCACCGCGTATTGGCGCAGGCGCTGGAGATCGCCACGCGCACCGGCGGCGCCATGGACCCCACCGTGGCGCCCCTGGCGGAGTTGTGGGGATTCGGTCCGGCCGGCCGCCCTCGGGTTTCGCCGGGCACGGCCGCGGTGGCCGCGGCCCGGGCCCAGGTCGGGTATGGCCACGTGGAGTTGACGCCGGACGGCAAGCTGGCCAAGACCATCCCCGGACTGCGGTTGGACCTGGGCGCCGTGGCCCAGGGATTTGGCGTGGATGAAATCGGGCAACTGCTCACGGCGCGGGGGTATACCAATTTTCTCGTGGAGATCGGCGGCGAGGCGTTGGCGATGGGCCGGTTCCATGGCCGGCCGTGGCGGATCGGGATCCAGCGGCCGGATTTCAGCGCCGCACCCGGGCAGAAGCTGATGGGGGTGGCCACGTTGTCCGGATGGGCCATCTCGACTTCCGGCAACTACCAGAATTACTATCGCGACGCGCAAGGCGAACTGCGCTCGCATATCATCGATCCGCGCACCGGGTACCCGGTCGCGCATGCCATGGCGAGTGTCACGGTGGTCGCGCGGAACTGCAGCACGGCGGATGGGTTGGCCACCGCGGCCTATGTGCTGGGGCCCGACGCGGGGCTGCGCTTGCTGGAAGAGTGGCCGGACGTTGAAGCTTTGCTGGTGCTGCGCGGTGACCAGGATGGGTATGCCATCCGCGCCACGTCGGGCTTCAACGCTTTGACCGCCTACGAGGCCGTGGAAACCGCGGATCGCGGCCCTTGAAAAGATGGAAAAAAGAATTGTTCGGCCATTGACTTGACGGCGGGGTAGTTGGTAAGGTGCCGCCACTCTTGACGCCCCCATCGTCTAGAGGCCTAGGACGTCGGGTTCTCATCCCGGTAACAGGGGTTCGAATCCCCTTGGGGGTGCCATACCGCTGGTCGCACTGGAAGGAAGTTTCTCATGGCCAAGCAGTCTGAAGAGGTCCGTGACGAGGCCCACCCGCCTTTGTCCCCGCCGCCCAATAAACATCGGGGCATTCTGATCGTCGCCCTGGTTGGTGCGATCGTGGCGGCCGGCCTGCTGTTCGTCCAGCGCCAGTCGCTCATCGGCGGGGTCGCGGTGGTCGTCACCGGCGAAGAACCCGTCAAAACCGTCGTGGTGCTGCGCGAACCGGAAATGCGGCAAATCAACGTGGTCAAAGATGGCGCCATCCTGGAGCGGATCAATCTCCACCATGACAAACTGCCCGAACCGTACCGGAGCCGGCACAACTTTGCGTGGGCGGCTGCGAATCTGGATGGTTTGGACAAAACGGAATACTTTGCGCACAGTGGCATCCAGAGCCTGGACATTTTTTCGCAACCCATCGCCCAGCAGTTGGAGGGTATATCGCTCAAGCCCGCGGATGGGGCGGGGCGGTTCATGGCCGAGTCCGTGAACCGGGAAAACATAATGTACGGCCCCGATAGCTGGAGTCGCCGCGCTGACACGGAATACAAAATCATCGAGGAGATCGCCGAGCGCCAGCCGAACACCTCGGTGGCCGGCAGCATGACGCTCTACACGGAACTGCCCCCTTGCGCAAGTTGCTGGTTCGTGATCAAACAATTTTTAGGCACCTATTCCAACGTGCAGATGCAGGTCCTGTACCAGAACCGGTAGGACCAACATGGATGCCTATTTCAAGCTGCGGTGTGTTGTCGTGGAGCTGTTCTACGAAAGCCTCCTGGAGGAACGCTACAGCGTTGGACAGGCCGCCGACCGCTGCCTTGTGGAACTCCAAGGCGCGGTGCAGGGCGGAGGCCGCAACGCCCTCGTGGTCCTGAGTGTCCTGTTGTCCCGCGTGGCGCGGCGCGAGCCCGCGGCCTTGGCGCGATTCACGGCTGAAACCTCAACGCTCCGGACCCTGGGGGAGCAAGCCGCATGCTGGCGAGGGCTGCAAGCGGAGGAAAGGGAACGCCTGCAGGAAGACCTGCGCTTCGTCCTTGAAAAAGTTTGATCCGGGCGCGCCGCCGCTTTGGCGCGGGGTCTACGCCTGGGCGCGCGCACCCGGCCTGGCAACGCCGCGGCCGCCGCCTTGCTCCCGCACGCCAAACCTGCGCATCCATTGTTGCGCCGCGCCGATGCCACGAACGGCGATATCTTGCGCAGTGTTTTGATCCCGCCCGGTAGATGCTTCAGGGGGTGGTCGATATCGGCGCTGGTTTTAGAAACGGTTCAATAGGGCTTCTTGTGGTTTGCCGGAACCTATGGGATCCGCAACATGATTAAATATACGCTTGGATTCAGCCACGATCGATCTATTATGGGATCATAGAGAGCGAGGAGTGGGCTGGCAGGATATGCCATACCGTTACAGTTTTAAGAGAAAAAAGCACACAGCGGCCAAGTATATTGGCCGGGTGTTGGTGGTTTTCTTGTTTGTTCTGATCATTGGCACGGTGCTGGTGCTCGACCGTCAATCCCGGCAGCAAACCGCGCGCCGGACCGCTGCGAGCCAATACGATTGGAACGCGCCTGAATTGAGCCGGTTTAACGGCGAAGAGGGGGGGGCGATGCCCGCCAAAGATAACCGCTGGCGATGGACCTCGGGGCGGGAGCAATCTCTGCCGGCCAAACCCGCCGCCCGGCATCCCTGGGCTGGAAAACCAACCCCGACGCCGGTTGGGCCCGTGACCAAGCCGGTGGTCACCAATAAGCTTCCGCGCCGGCCGGAAGTTGCCGCAATCGCGCCGGAACAGGAGCGGCGGGCTGAGTATGCGGCTACAGTATTCGGCCGGTTTTCTTTATCTCCGGAATTGCGGATGTCGGGCGCGTTGCGTGCCATGGGCGCGCGGGTAACCCTCAAGGGGCCCAACCTTGAGGAGATCCAGAACCTGTTCCAGCGCCAGGCGTGGTTGCCCTTGATCAATCTGCTGGCCGAGACCGACTTGGCCGAGTACCCGGACTCTTACGCTGTCGACCGCGCCGCGCACAAGTTGCTTGGCCTGGACGTGTATATTTTCCTGCAAACCACGATGCAAACCGACCCGGTGGCGTCCCTGGCCCTGTACACGTTGAATGCCGGCGGGGATGCGGAGCCGGTGCTGGAGTCCGAGGACTGGCTGGTGCACCCGGATTTCAAGGGGTTTTTGCATCCTTGGGACATTGAGGAGCGGTTCGGCATCATCGCCTATGGGCCGGACGTGATCGAGTGCCGCCAGCGCATGGAGCAGTTGAACGCCTCCTATGCCCGGGACTTGGAATTGGCCAGCGCGCGGCTGGGAGTTGGTGATTTGTCGTATGATCTTTTCGACCAGCAATTATCGGCTTTGCGCGATCGGGTCGCCGCCAACGTGCGCGCGTGGGTTCCGGCCTCGTCGATTGAATCCCCGGCGCCCATGACGCGCATCCCGTTATTCCTTGTGCCGTTGTCCCCGCCCGCGGTGCCTGCCGGACGCTTGCCGCGGCGGCCGGCTGCCGCGATTTCGACCGAGGCTTCCACGGAGCTTGATATTCCCCTGCCATTGAAATAGTTTGGCGCCTGCGACTACCATGATTGGAATTATTGATTACGGCATGGGGAACCTCGGCAGCGTGGAAAACGCGCTGCGGTACATGGCGCTGGAAAGCCGGATTTTCAACCGGGCCGCGGATTGGCCGGACTGCCAGGCGGTGATCCTGCCGGGCGTGGGTGCTTTTGGCGACTGTATGACCAACTTGCAGGAAGCGGGCCTTTGCGAGCCCATCCTGCGCTGGGTCGGCGCAGGGCGCCCGTTCCTCGGCATCTGTCTCGGCATGCAAGTGCTCTTCGCGTCCAGCGAGGAGTCGCCGGGCGCCCGGGGCCTGGCCTTGTTTGGGGGCACCGTGCGGCGGTTCACCCTTCCGCCGCAGTACAAGGTGCCGCAGATCGGATGGAACCAGGTGCAGCCCACCCGCCCGGGGTGCCCGCTGTTCGCGGGCGTGCCGGACCCCACGTTTTTCTATTTCGTGCATTCCTATTACGTGGCGCCCGCCGACCCGGCCCTGACCGTTGGCGTAACGGATTACGGCGGCGACTATGCGTCGGCGGTATGGCGGGACAACGTCATGGCCACGCAGTTTCATCCCGAACGCAGCCATCGGCTGGGACTGCGCATGCTCGCCAATTTTGCACGCCATGCCGGGCTGGCGCCCAAGCTTCCGGAATGAACCCATGACCGCCACGCCGTTCCTGATCATCCCGGCCATTGACTTGAAGGGTGGCCGCTGCGTGCGGTTGCGCCAGGGCCTGGAGCACGAGGAAACCGTGTACGGCGCCGATCCCGTGGCCATGGCCCGCCATTGGGCGGAAGCCGGCGCGCCGTTGCTCCACGTGGTGGATCTGGATGGCGCGTTCCAGGGCGCGCCGGCCCACTTCGACATGGTGGCGCGCATCGCGCAGGCCATCGCCATTCCCGTGGAGGTGGGCGGTGGCATCCGCACGGCGGAGCAGGTGCGCGCGTACCTGGCCGCTGGCGTGTCGCGCGTGATCCTGGGCACGCGGGCCTGCACGGACCGCGCGGGCATCCGCGCCCTGGCCGCGGAGTTCGGCCCGGGGCTCGTGGTGGGGATCGATGCCCGGCAGGGGCAGGTGCAGATCAAGGGCTGGAAAGAGACGACGGCCCTCCGCGCCGTGGACCTGGCCGCCGCCATGGAGCAGGAGGGGGTGCGCACGCTGATCGTGACCGACACCACGCGCGATGGCATGCTCCAGGGGGTGAATACCGCGGCCATGGACGCGGTGTGCGCGGCCGTGGGTTGCACCGTGGTGGCGTCCGGCGGCGTCTCCAGCGTGGCAGACGTCCGCGCCTTGCGCGGGCTGCGCCGGGCGAACCTGGCCGGCGTGATTGTCGGCAAGGCGCTATACGACGGCGCCGTGACCCTGGCAGATTTGATCAAGGAGGCCCAGCCGGATGCATTTTGATTACCAGCAAACCACGCTGCCCAACAAGATCCGCGTGGTCAGCAGCGCCATGCCGCACTTGGACAGCGTGGCCATGGGCATCTGGGTCGGGGTGGGGGGGCGGCACGAGCCTGCCAGCCTCTCCGGCATGAGCCATTTCATCGAGCACCTGCTGTTCAAGGGCACGGAGCGGCGCACGGCGCGCGCCATCACCCGCGAGATCGAGGGCCGGGGCGGGTACTGCAATGCCTTCACCCAGGAGGAGTCCACCTGCTATTACGCGCGCATCGGCGCCCGCCACGTGGACCGGGTCATGGATATCCTGTGCGACATGTACCTGCATCCGCTGTTCGCCGAGAAGGATATCAACCGGGAACGCGGGGTGATCATCGAGGAGATCATGATGTACCGCGACCAGCCCCAGCAGCAGGTCCAGGACAAGCTGGGCGAAATGCTGTGGCCGGATCATCCCTTGGGCCGGACGCTGACCGGCACCCCCGAGAACATCGGGCGCATCACCCGTGCCGACATCCGCAAGTTCAAGCAGAACAAATATCTTCCGGGCAACACCATCGTGGCGCTGGCCGGCGCGGTGGACCATGCGGCGTGCGTCGCCAAGCTCAACCGGCACCTGGGCGGATTGCGGTCCGGCCGCAAGCTGGCCTGCCGTGGCGCCGGGCGCCATTGGCCGCAGAATGCTCTGCACATGCTGCAGAAACCCATCGAGCAAACCCACATGGCGATGGGCGTCCGCCTGTTCGGCCGCCGCGACCCGCGGCGTTACGCGCTGAAGCTGCTCAGCATCATCCTGGGGGAGAACATGAGCTCCCGCCTGTTCCAGCAGGTCCGCGAGAAGCACGGTCTGGCCTACTCCATCCACAGCAGCCTGCACCTGTTCGAGGACACCGGCGTGCTGGCGATCGGCGCCGGCCTGGATCGGGCGCGCAGCGTCAAGGCCATGGATCTCATTCTGCGCGAACTGCGCCGCATCAAGACCAGCCCGGTCAGCGCCGGCGAATTGCGCCTGGCCAAGGATTACGCGGTCGGCCAACTGGTGATCGGCCTGGAAAGCGCCACCAGCCACATGATGTGGATGGGCGAGTATCTCAGCGGGTACGGCCGGTTCGAGCACCCGGACGAGGTGGTGCGCCGGATCGCGGCGGTAACCCCGGCCGACCTGTTTGCCGTGGCCGGCCAGGTGCTGCAGCCGGGCCGGGTCAGCCTGGCGGTGATCAGCCCGGACCTGGGCGACGCCGCCGCGCCGGAACTGCGCCGGATCGTGGCTGGATTGTGACCGAACCCAGGAGTAGGCATGAACACGGGAATGCGCGTTGGGCTGGCCTTGGCATGGGCCGGCATGGTGGTCGCCGGCACGGCGGCGGAGTGGGTGGAATCCGAGGCCTCGCCGCCCAAGGGGGTGGCGCTGACCATCTATGACAGCGGCCTGGGATTGGTCCGGGAGCGCCGGACGCTCAGGCTGGCCAAAGGCGACAACCTGGTCCGGATCCGGGATCTGCCGGCCCGGATGATCCCGCTCTCGGTCTCGTTCGGGCCGGAGGCTGAAACCCGGAACCTGCAATGGCTGGAACAGCAGTTTTCCTGGGATGCGGCCGGCCTCGAGTCCCTGCTGCAGCGCTATCTCGGCCGCCAGGTGTTCATCACCACGCCGCAGGGATCCTACAAGGGCGACCTGCAAGCCTACCCGGGGGCGCGGGGCGTCCGCGCCGATGCCTACGCGCTGCTGGCTGAAAATGGGGTCCTGCTGGCGTTCCCGGCATCGCCCAGCCTGGTCAGCGTGGGGTTCCCCAATGCGCCAGAAACGGCCCGGCTGGAGCCGGTGCTGGCATGGCGGCTGCGCGCGACGGATCAGGCCATGCCCACCCTGACGTTGAACTATTCGGTGGACGGCCTCGCGTGGGAAGCCGCCTATGTCATGATCCTCGATGCTGCCGGCCAGTCCGCGGCGCTGACGGCCCGGGCCGCGCTGCACAACGAGTCCGGCGGCGACTTTGACGCGGTCCGGGTCCGGCTGGTCGCGGCCGCCGGGGGTGGCGCGGCCGAGGCCGGGGCGCCGCCGGCGGGCATGTTCCCGGCCACTGGCGGGGGCGTGGACCCCGCCCGGTTTTTCTACGGCCGCAAGGACCCGGCGCCGGTCCGCGCGGCGCGCCCCCTGCTGCCGGCCTACACCCACGAGGCGCCCGAGCCCGTGAGCCTGGCGGATGGGGAGACTTTGCAGTTGGTCCTGTTTGCTGCGCCGCGGGTGCCGGTGTCCCAGTTCTACGTGTACGACGGCGTGGTATTCGATCGTTTTCAGCGCAACCGGCGGGATGACTGGAATTATGGCACCGAGAGCCAGCCGCTGGTCGAGCGGTACCTCGAGTTCGCCAATGAGACCGCGTCCGGGCTGGGGTTCGACCTGCCCCCGGGCCGCCTGCGCCTGTTCCGGCAGGCGGACGACGAGACCCTCGATGCGCTGGGCGAGGACATGCTGGACCCCCTGGGCGCGCAATTGACCGCCGCCCTGCGCCTGGGGCCGGCGCGCGGCTTGCGCGGCGAGCGCGAGCGCACCGGGTTCAGCGAGGTGGTGCCGTTGCATGAATACGAGGAAACTTTTGAGATTCGGCTATGGAACGACGCGGTCGAGGATGCCCAGGTCCGCGTGGTGGAGCATTTGTACCGGTGGCCGAACTTCGAGGTGGTCAAGGCGGACACGGAGTATACCTTCCGCGATGAGCAGACCATCGAGTTCCGGCCGGAGCTGAAATCCGGTGGCGTGCGCACCATCCATTACACCGTGCGCTACAAGTGGTGATCCCTTGGCGCGCCTGATGCCCGGCCGACCGGTCCCCGTGCGGGGCGTCCGCCCTGCGGCGTGGTTGCTGCTCGCGGGCGCCCTGCTTGGCGCCGGCCGCATGGCCGTAGCGGCCGACGATTCCCGCGTGGCCCTGACCATCGGGCCGGAAAGCGCCTGGGTGCGTGAGACGCGCCCGGTGGAGCTCGTGGCCGGTTCCCAGGAGTTTCGGCTGGACACGCTCCCGCCCGCCATGGATCCCGCCAGCCTGCTTGTTTTTGATCCCGCCGGCCTGGTCGGCGTGCAGTCGTGGCGGCCGTTGCCGGCCGGCACGGCGCCGGTGCCCATGGGGGTGTTGACCAACGGGACCCTTGAGTGGAACTTGACGGGCCCCCCGGCGGCGGCGTCCCGCCCGGCGGCCGCCACGTGGCAAGTGGCCTGTACCGCGCCCCGCGCCGGAACGTATGACTTGAGCTTGATTTACGCCGTCCACAACGTGGGCTGGCAGGCGCGCTACCAGGTCGTGGTCCGGGGCGACCTCGCCACGGAGTCGGCGGCGGCCAGCCCACCGCTATCGGCGGACTTGGTGTGCCTGGTCAGCATCAGCAACTTCAGCGGCCGCGCGTTTTCGAACACCCAGATCCGCCTGGTGGGGGGCATGCCGCCGCCGAGGGTGGCCCCGCCCGGGTTCCTCATGCTGCCTGACGAGCCGCTGGCCGACCTGTGGCTCAAGCCGCCCCGGCCCCTGGTGCTGGAGAACGACTATGTGATGCCGCGCCCCGCCACGCTGCCCGACCGCCAGGCGACCGAAATCGAATACGCCCGCGCCAACCGTGTGCCGGCCAACCGGTTTTATCCCGCGGATTCAACGGTCCTGGCCTTTAGCGAGCGTGGCCGGGGTGGGGCGCTGGACGAACTGATCCGCTTTGCCAACACCGCGGCGGTGGGATTGGGCCGGCCGTTGCCGCCGGGTCTGGCCCAGGTGGCGCGCGGCGGGGCCTTGGGGTACCAGGTGCGTGCCGCCCGCCTCCCGCATACGCCGGTCACGGGCCTGATCCAAGTCAACATGGGTCCTGATCCCGCGGTGCGGGCGCGCCGGATCCGGCTTGAGCGCGAAGACCGCGGGGCCGGCGTTTTCGAGGACGGCTTCGCCGTGATCCTTCAAAACGATCTCCCGAAAGCCATCCAGGTCGAAGTCCTGGAACATCCGCCCGCCAGTCTCGGCTGGGAGGTAACCCACGCCACCGCCAACTACGTCGAAGACCGCCACCGCCTGCAGTTTGACCTGGCGATCCCCGCGGCCTCCGAGCAGGTCATCAAGTACTGGCTCAAGATCCGCCAGCCGTCCTTGTGACCGGTTCAGCCGCTCTGCCGGTACAGCGCCGCGTACTCGCGGGCGGACTGCGCCCAGCTGTGGTCTTCGCGCATTACCCGCCGCATGAGGGCCTTCCAGGCCCGCGGCTGCGCGGCGAAGAAATCCACGGCGCGCCGGGTGGTCTGCACCAGGGCCGCGGCGGAATACTGCGCGAAGGAAAACCCGTTGCCGTGGTCCGGGTCGGCGTCCACGTCCGTGATCGTGTCCACCAGGCCGCCCGTGGCGTGGACCACCGGCAACGTGCCGTAGCGCAGGCTGTACAACTGGTTCATGCCGCACGGCTCGAAGCGGGACGGCATCAGGAAGATGTCCGCGCCGGCCTCGATCCGGTGCGCGAGCGCCGTGTCGAACAGCAGGCGGACGCCCACCCGGCCCGGCCAGCGCGCGGCCCACTGCTGGCATAGCTGGTGGTACTGGTCCTGGCCGGTGCCCAGGATCACCAGCGCCGCGTCCAGGTCCATGATCTTTTCCATGGCCTCGGCCAGGATGTCCAGGCCCTTTTGTTCCGCCAGCCGGCTGACCAGCCCGAGGAGCGGCCGGTGCGTTTTGACCGGCATTTTCATCTGCGCCAGCAGGCTGCGCTTGCAGGCCAGCTTGCCCTCCAGGCGGTCGTGGTCATACGTTTCCCTGAGGTAGTGGTCGGTGGCCGGGTTCCAGTCCGCGTAGCACACGCCGTTGACAATCCCGGTGAGGCGCGGGCCCTTGTCGCGCAGCACGCCGTGCAACCCGCACCCCAGGCTCTCGGTCTTGATTTCCTCGGCGTAATGGGGGCTGACCGTGGTGACCCGGTCGGCGGCAATGATCCCGGCCTTCATCCAGTTCATCTGGCCGTAGTACTCGAGCAGGCGGATGGAAAAACAATCCAGCGGCAGGTTGGTCAGCGGGAACAGGGGGGCGGCGAACAGGCCCTGGAACGCGAGGTTGTGGATGGTGAACACGGTTTTTTCGCGCCCGGCCCGGCCGCGTCCGTCAATGCCGTATTTCAGAAAAGTCGGGATGAGCGCCGTCTGCCAGTCATTGGCATGCACCAGGTCGGCCGGCCAGGGCATCCGGTCGAGCAGCGCCACCACGGCTTTCTGGAAGAACACGAACCGCGCGGCATTGTCCTCGTAGTCGTGCGTGGCCGGTCCGTACAGGTGCGTCCGGTCGAAGAATTCGTCGCGCCGGATGAAGTACGTCGGCGGGTTGGCGGCGCTATCCACCCACACTTCGGCGGTGATCCGGTCCAGGCCCACCGGCACAGCCAGGCGCAGCCCCGTGTCCTTGATCGGGCGCTTGAATTCGAGCACCTGCCGGTAGCAAGGCATCACCCGGATGACTTCCATGCCTTCCCGCTGCAGCGCTTCCGGCAGCGCGCCGGCCACGTCGGCCAGGCCGCCGGTGGAGGCGTAGGGCGCGGCTTCGCTGGCGGCAAACAGTACTTTCATGAGGGTTACCGGGCTAGGCCCCAACCAGGATCTCCGGCGTGGTCCAGGCGGCCAGCGGTGCGCCGGTCATCCGCCACGCCATGGGCGTCCACGCCAGCGTTTGCGCCGCGCCGCCGACTTCTACCCGGACCGGGTCCGTGGGCGCGTAGGTCACCAGCCGGACGCGCAGGGGCTGGTACCCGGCTTGCACGGCGCTGAATCGCGCGGTCATGGCCCGGGCCTCGCCCTCGATCAGCAGGTCAAAGGCGCTGTACGCCCCCTGGAGGTAGCGGCGGCTGTGGCCATCGTCGCACAGGTAGCGCACGCGGCTGGCGCCGGCGTGGCCCGGGGGGCGGAAAATGTGCACCTCGATCGTGGCCAGGTCCTGGCCCTGGGCCGGCGGCCAGCCGGGCGCCATGGGCACCAGGCTGCCGGCGCGGACAAAGAGCGGCGTGGTGCCTGGCGCGCAGGCCGCGGCCAGCGTGCGGCCGCCGGCCAGCCATTGCCCCGTGCCGCAGTCGAACCAGGCGCCCGCGGGCAGGACCACCGGCCGCTGCGTGCCGCTCACCGCCAGCAGCGGCGCGTGCATCAGGGCCGGGCCCAGGAGAAACTGGTCGGCCACCTTGCCCAGCGGCAGTTCCGGGGTGTCGTCAAAGTCATGGAACAACGGCCGCAGGATGGCCGTGCCGCGGGCTTCCTGGGCGACGAAGAGTTGATAGATGTAAGGCAGCAGCTTGTACCGGAGCCGGATGTAGTGGCGGATGATCTCCAGCGCCTCCGGGCCAAACTCCCACGGTTCCTGGCGGCGTGTGCCGCAGGCCGTGTGGTTGCGGAAAAAAGGGAACAGGAAGCCGGCCTTGTACCACGCGATCGCCAGCTCGGGCGTGGCGTCGCCCATGAACCCGGGCACGTCCGGGCCGTTGAACGGCACGCCCGACAAGGCCAGATTGAGCGAGGTGGGGATGGCGTTGCGCAGGTGGTGCTCGTTGGAGTAGTTGTCGCCGGTCCACGCCGCCGCGTAGCGGCTGAGCGCGATGAACCCGCTGCGCGAGATGACGAATGGCCGCTCCTCCGGCCGCGCCTGGAGGAATCCGTCCCGCGTGGCCTGCGCCATGCCCAGCGCGTACTGGTTGTGGTACGTGTCGTGGGCGGCGCGGCCGCGGTCGAAGAGCATGTCGCTGCTCTCGGAAGCGCCGGTGGATGGATCGTTCATGTCGATCCACGCGCCGTCGAAGCCCAGCGCGGCAAAGCGCGCCACCTGGCCGGCCCACCAGGCGCGGCCCTCGGGAATGGAAAAGTCCGGGAACACCGTGGCGCCGGGCCAGACAAACCCCACGTACGGCGTGCCGGCCGGGTTGCGGCAGAAAATGTCCGCCTTGAGGCCGTCCTGGTAGACGGGAAACTTGGGGTCCTTTTTCACGCCCGGGTCAAGGATGGGCACGATATGCCGGCCGTGCGCCCGCAGGGCGGCCAGCTGGGCGGGCGGGTCGCTGAAGTTCTGCGCGTCCACCGTGAACACGCGGAACCCGCGCATGTAATCGATGTCCAGCCACAGCCCGTCGCAGGGGATGTCGTGCTTCTGGAAGTTGGCGTCCAGCTCCTCCAGGTCCTGGAAGTTGCGGTACCCCCAGCGGCACTGGTGATGCCCCAGGGCCCATAGCGGCGGCCGCGGCGTGGTCCCGCACAGCCGCTGGTACTTGCGGGTCAAGTCCGCCAGGGTCGGGCCCACTATGAAGAACAGGCTGGGTTGCCCGTCCGGCGCGCCGAGGAAGAACTCGGAGTCCGGTTGGTCGGCCGCGTCCGACTGGCTGGCGATGCGCAGGTTGGGGTTGGTGGCCATGAACACGGCGTACGGGCTGTTGACCAGGACCCCCACGTACCCGTTGCCCTGCTTGATGATCAGGTAGGGTATCGATAAGTACATGGGATCCGGCGCGTGGTGGATGATCTGCTCGTAATGGAAGTCTGCCCACAGGTCGGTGTTCCAGAAGCGGGTCCGCCGTCCGGTCAGTTCGAGGCCCAGGCACTTTTCGCCCATGCCGTAAAATTGCATGGCCGGGTCGTACGCCCACTTGAACATCCAGGCCTTCCCGCTCACGCCAAACCCGGACCCCGGCGCCGTGCGCAGTAGGTCGTGGCCGTCGGCGCCGGCCAAGGCCAAGGCCAAGCCCCCACGGGCATCGAACGCCAGGCGGCAGGCGCCGCGCGTGGGGTCAAAGGGTCCGGTCAGTTCGGCCTGGCTGTACTGCTGCGGCCACTGCCGGTGGCCGATGTCCAGGCGGAACACATCCTCGCCCAGGTGGGCGATGGCCGCGGGGAAGGATTGCCGCCCGATGCGCAGGGCGCGGGCGTCCGCGGCGTATCGCCGGGCAAACCGAAAATTCTCCGGGTGATGAACCTTATGATAGTGCACGCTGCGTCTCCCGCGGTGCGCGGCCAGGACCTGCCCGCCATGCCCAAGCTTTTTTGTCCGTTTTCATCCTGGGGCGGGATCATGGCACTCTGGTTTGGGAAATGCAAAGCCAAACCCGGCCATGCGGGGTCGATTTACAAAGCAAATTAGCCTTTGGCAGAGAAAACGCGCATCCGGGCGTGTTTTGTTTATCTGAAGAGGGGGATGTCGGGTTCATCCTCGACGCGGGGTTCTGAACAGGCGGATCGGTTCCTGCAGGTGATACTTGATTATGGGATTGGGGTTGGTCCAGCGATGACAGGCCAGGCAAATGGTCGCCTCGCATTAGGAATGGAAGTGCCTGCCGGCATGGCGGCGGACGGCGCCGGGATGGTTTGCAAAGCGCAAGTAGTGATCGGTGCGCTCCTGAATGTGTTCAACCCAAGCGGGGTACTCTGGGCGCAAGCAAGGCTTACGCAAAGCCAAGGGCCGCAGCCGGACTCCGCTACCGCCGCCCCGGCAGCATCAGCCAATCCACTTCGACCGACGAGAACTTGGCGCCGCGCACAAGGCCGGGTAGCACCCACCTTGGCGGCTGGGCGTCGCTGGTGCGCGGCCAACGTGACAGTGGTGAATATCGATAACGGGTTCAGCGCCGGGTTCATCGCGGCGTTGATCAACCAGCGCCGATGACGGCGCAGGTTGGAAGTGTCTTTGCCTAGATCCTCTTTCTCCTGATGAGCTTCTCTGGTCCCCGCGAGCCTCCGACAATCATCCCCTGACTGTTTGTTTTTACAGTCCAGTTCTCTTCCAAGTAGAAACAGACAACCACGGGGCGAATGCCGTGATCTTTTCTGTATTGCTTCACGGTGGAGATAATCGCGTCTTGGCGTGCTTTGTCGGTGACTCCGTAAACGATGAGTTGATGGGGTAGAGGGTTCTTGAAGATGAAGCCAGTGGCTCCCGCTCGGTTGAAGACTGGTGGAGCGTCGGGGGCAGACTTGCTCCTTTCAGCGAATGTGTTGTGCTGTATGACATACTCACGCAGGGCCTCTACTTCTTTAGCCTCCGAAATGGCTGGCACGCCAATGCGAGAGATGAGCCAGAGGAATGCAGAGGCAACCACGACAAGCAGGATCAACACGATCCGGATTATTTTTCGCTTGTTCAGTTTCATCTCTTCAACTTCCAATCGCGGCGCTCACCAACTTGGGCTGGATGGTAGCAGGCGCTGCCTGCGGACAGCCAGCCCAATGTTGGTGAAGCGGCGTTGATCCGAAGGGCGCGCGGCGCGCCCGAGGAGCAAGCCGCTGAACGTAGTGAGCGCCACAATCCGGCGCGCGCAGCGCGCCGGATCGGTCACCTTCAACCTCGGCGCGGAACGCGACGTAGGTTGCGAGGTGTTGTTGGCCAGATTCTCTCAGG
>CAZAYP010000031.1:0-59391 GCA_964489425.1 uncultured Verrucomicrobiota bacterium
GGGAACCAGATCGGCGTAACCCTCGATGTCGATCACCGCCACCTTCTGCCCCGGGATGCCTTGGACACTATCTGAATTCATCCATGTTCGCGCTGAGCAACTCCCCGGCAATATCCTCCAAGGTCACGATTCCTACGCACAGATTCCGACCGTCCACCACGGCCAGCAAATGCTCCTTGTTCTGCAGCATCGTGTGGAGCCCGGTCATCAGCGTGGCACGGCTGTCAACCGTGCGCAGGGGTTTAGCCTGCGCCAGCAGCTGCGCGAACTCAACCGGAGTAACCGGAACCGCCTTCTTTGTGACAATGTAAGCGAAGATATCCTTGGCATCCGAACTTTTGCTCACGGGATAGCGCGTGTGTCCGCTTTCCTTCATCAGCACGAGGAGCGATTCGGATGTCGCGCCCTTGGCGAGGAATCGGATTCGTTGCGGGGGAATCATGGTGGTCGTGATCGCGGTATGGCTGAGGCGCACCGCATTGACGATGATGTTCTCCTGCTCCAGGTTGATGGCCTTGCCAGATCTCGCGAGAGTCGCCAGCGTCACGAGATCGGCCGTCGTAATCTGTTCGGATTCCCCGTGAGCGGTAAGCCGTCGGAACATGGCTTCGCTCAATACGATGAACGGATAGAGCAAGCGGGTAGTGACCTCCAGGATGGGCCCAGCCCACGGTGCCAGCTGGTTGCGAAAGGTCACACCGAGGACTTTGGGCAGTATTTCAGTTCCAAAGAGAATAATGACCGTGAACAGGACGGAAAATATCCAGATGTTGTGCTCGCCGTATATTTCTGCGAAGGCCCCGCCCGCGATCGTAGCGCCGCCAGTATGAGCAACGGTGTTTAGAACGAGGATTGCGGTGATCGGGCGGGCGACGTTCTTCTTGAGGCGTCTCCATGACTCCGCGGCCCAGGGACGCGTGGCCTGCAAGCGATTCAAGGTTAGCGGATTCAGACTCAACAGCAGGGCCTCGGCCAGCGAACACAGGAACGAGACTACAATCGCGATGGTCGAGCTTATGATCAGGATGGATGTCATAATTCAGTGGTCTTATTGGTTAATCGGCTGAGACGTCGGCTTGAGCGCCCAGCAAAAGCCGATCGTCTCCAGCCGCTTGTTCGCAGATTCATGGCTTTCTCTGTAGCGCTTCCAGCGCATTGCGCGAGGTGATGCATACGTTCAGGTTCTTCAGCAATCCATCAGACAGATCGTATATCCAGCCATGAATCGCGGTCTTTTGTCCGCGCTCCCATGCATCCTGGATGATGGTCGTGTTGCCAACATTGACGACTTGATCGATCACATTTAATTCGCATAATCTGCGGATTCGTTCTGTTTCGCTTGAAATCGCCTCTAGCTCCGAACTGTTCCGCTGGTAGATGTCTCGTACGTGTCGCAACCAGTTGTCCACCAAACCATGAGGTTTGCTTTCCATCGCAGCCCTTATGCCGCCACATCCGTAGTGTCCACAGATTATCACGTGCTTTATCTTTAGAATGTCCACTGCGTACTGAAGTACGGATAGACAATTCATGTCCGTATGAATCACCAGGTTTGCAATATTCCGATGGACAAACAATTCCCCCGGCGGTAGTCCAACGATTTCATTTGCAGGTACCCGGCTATCAGAGCATCCAATCCACAGGTAATCGGGGGTTTGTTGCGCAGCCAGTGAGGGGAAGAACCCTGGGTTGGAGCTAGAAATCTGCAAGGCCCATTTCTTATTATTCTCAAGTAGCTTTTTCAGTGTTTTCATGATTCTCTGGAACAATAGCGTTTTATCCAACGTGCCGCCCATCAACGTTGTGTTGGGGCGCTGCGTCGTTGGCGGCATTCTGGATAAAATGCTGTTGAACGGAGCCGCGTCATCCCTTATGGATGGATTTTATAACAGGGCGCGGCCGATCCGGCAATTTGTTTGCGCGGCTGTTTTCAGCACACGGGGAGCTGACCAGGCGTTGAACCTTCGCAACGGCCGCCAGGGTGACAAGTCGCTGGCAGCCGAGGCCTGGAGTGTAGATCGGATTAGTTGGCATGGGGCGCCCCCCGGGCGTCGAAGGGGAGTGCCCGGCGGATCATCGGCACTGTCCGGCAGTGCGGACGGAGCAAGCAGGACGCCGCCGGCGGTCGGCATTAAAACCAGATGGGCGTTGAATGTGAAATGAAATGTGAAGACGCGCCCCCCTTGGCGCACATCACCGGGCGCGACGCCCGCCGCGGGCAGAGCGTACGGTGGAGGCGATGGCTCGGGCTTTCTTGAAGTTCACATTTTCCAACGCTTGGAAGTGTTCATCCTGCGTCCAAAGGATGGCCCGCTGCGCATAGGCGGTCGACAGGATGAGGCTGTCGGCCATCGGCAGTCTGTGTTTGATGCTAATGAGCGCCGCGCGCAGGGCAATATCTTCGGTCAGGTCAACGACATGGCCTTGCTTCATCTGCCCTGCGAGTTGCAGTGCTCGTGCTTCATCTGCCACAACATGGGCTTTCTTGAAGACTTCGTACAGGCAGATGGTCGGGACAAGCAGCTTGTCCGTGTTCTCTATGGCCGCAGCGAAGAAGTCGGCGTTTGGGCCCGCGAAGAAGTACTCAATCCAACCCGAGGAATCGACGAGGTTCACACGCGGTCTTCCTCGTCCCTTGTGAAGGTCGCATCGAGTCCCTTGAGAACCCCCCGCATCTTCCGCATGGGCCGGACAGGCACGAGTTCAATGCGGTCATCGAAACTGATGACTTGAAGCTGCTCCCCTGGTTGCAGTCGCATTCGTTCCCGGACCGAACGGGGAATCACCACCTGATACTTTGGCGACAAGGTGACCGTGCTCATATCGATCTCCAATCTGTCTTACTAGTACACAATCGATCAGCGCCCGTCAACATGATCTCCGACACCCAATGCGGACTTACCGACGCTGTTGCCGCGTGTAGCGCGAGATCACGCCCCAGCCCTGGCGCGCCAGGATGGTGAACTCGTCCCAGCTGCGGATGGCCAATGCTTGTTTCATCATGTAGCCGGGCCGGAAATAGAAACGGCGGATGGCGGTTTTCATGTACTGGTTGATGTCCGCCTGGGTGAGCGCCTTGGTCCGCATGGCGATGCGCGTGCCGGACTGGTCCATGGCCAGCTCGCCCGGCGCGGCCAATCCCAGCTCCATGGCCGATTGCCGCAGTTGCGTGCCCTGGCGCGGCACCGCCACGTTGAACGAGGAAAAGTCCGGCTTGATTTCGTCGATGAAGGCGAACGTTTCGGCGATGGTTTCGTGCGTTTCGTCCGGCAGCCCGAGGATGAAGGTGGCCACGGTGCGGATGCGGTGGCGCCGGCACAGGGCAAAGGTCTTGCGGATCTGGTCCTTGGTGTAGTCCTTGCGGTTGGCCTTGAGCAGCGCCTCGTTGCCCGATTCCACGCCCAGGATCAGCGTGTGGCAGCCGGCCGCCTTCATCAGGTCCAGCTGCGGCTCGTCGAGCAGGTCCACGCGCGAAAACGCGTTCCAGCGAAACCCCATGGGCCGCAGGGCTTCGAGCAGGGCGCAGGTGCGCGCGGCGTTGACGCCGAAGGTCTGGTCAAGGAACATCAGGTCGCGCACCCCGAGCTGGCGCACGTGATCCAGCTCTGCCACCACGTTGTCCACGGCGCGCTGCCGGTACCCCAGGCCCGACATCACGCAGAAATGGCAGCGGAACGGGCAGCCGTAATCCGTGAGCACCACGGCGAACTTGCGGCGCTTGACGAACGGGTAGCGGTAATCGTTGCCGAGAAACAGCTCGTGGCGCGGCACGGGCACGACAAACGGCTTGTTGGACGGCTTGGACGGCGCCGTGCGGTCGCGGACCGCGGGGCCGTCGCGCCAGATCATGTGGCCGAGGTCGGCGCGGTCGCCGGCCAGGTAGCGGGCCAAATCGTCGACGGTGAAATCCAGCAGCAGCGCCTCGATGCGCGGCATCTCGGCCAGCAGCGCGGCGCCGGCCTCGAGGAACACATCCCCCATGCCGACCAGCCGGGTGTCCGGGCAGCGCGCGGCGAGCTGGTCGAGAAACGGCCGGTCCTCGGCCCAGGACGCGGCGCCGGCCAGGAACACGATCACCGCGGGCTGGCGCGCGGCGATCTCCGCCAGCACGTCCGCGGGCGGGCGATGCGCGGCCATGGCGTCCAGCACCCACAGGTCAAACCGGTCCGCGAGAAACCCGGATTGCTGGATCAGGTCCGTGGGTGGCAGCAGGTAGTCGGCCTGGGTGACCTTGCTGCAGTAATAGTCGCGCAAATAGGTCTGGCTGCCCGGCAGGTTGAGGAGGAGGAGCAGCGGCCTGGTCACGGCACGGCCTCCGGCGGGGCCAGGAACTCGGCCACCTTGGGGTACACCATGGCCGGGGTGATGCGCTGCAGGCACAGGTTGCGGCCGCGGCACTGGGCCACCTTGGCGTTGTACACGCTGAGGCACGGGCTGCAGTGCAGGTCGGGCCGGTAAAACGAATAGTTGCGCGGGTTCAGCGGCCGGTACAGCATGGGCGTCTCCGGCCCGAACAGGGCGATGGTGGGCACCTGGTACAGGCTGGCGAGGTGCAGCGGACCGCTGTCGTTGGACACGAACAGCCGCGACCGGCGCAGCACCGCGGCGAGCTCCGGCAGCGTGGTCTGGCCGGCCAGGTTCATGACCCGGTTGGCGGGCCCGCACGCCATGCCGATGATCTCGGCCACGTACTCGCGCTCGCTCCGGCCGCCGATCAGCGCGATCGGCAGGTCGGGGTAATCGGAGCGGATGCGGCGGATCAGCTCCACGAAGTAGTGGGCCGGCCAGCGCCGCTCAAAGGACAGGCCGCTGGCGTTGGGGTTCATCACAAGGTACGGCGGCTGCAGCCCGAGCCGCTGGAACAGGGCCGCCTCGTCCACGGGCGGAAACCGCGGCTGGCTCAGGGTGTACGTCTCCGCCGGCTGCTCGCCGTCATCGAACCCCATCGGGATCAGCATGGCCAGAAAGTTTTGGCTGATGTGCTTGTGGGTGTTGAAGGTGATGGTGTCGGTGAACAGGGTGCCGCGGTCGAACATGCGGAAATAGAAGCCCACCCGGCGCCGGCTGGCGGTGAGGAACGTGAGCATGGCCGTGAACTTGGTGAAAAACTCGAGATCAATGGTCACGTCCGGCCGGGCCTGCCACGCGGCCAGCACCACGCGCACGGTGTCGGCCACGAACTGCAGCAGGTGGCCGGAGCGGATGGGCAGCACGCGCTGCACCTCGGCCAGGCTCTCGGCGAACTGGCGGTTCTCGGCAAACGTCACCAGGGTGATGCTCGCGCCGGGGAACCGGCGGTGGATGGCCTGGAACAGGGGCGACGCCAGGATGATGCTGCCGAGGCCGAACAGCTTGATGATAAAAAAGTGCCGGGGCGGCGGCGCCGGCCGGCGGCGGCGCCAGAAGAACAGCAGCCGGTACAGCGCCGCGCCCAGCGACAGCAGCAGGCACAGGGGAATGCCCAGCCCGGAGTCTATGATACGCATCAGCCGGTTGGTCATGGCAGCCCCGGCCCCTTAGCGGTGTTTCTTGGTGACGAACTGCAGGAACCCGAGGAACGCCAAGAAAAACGCCTTTACGTGGTACCACGACCGCAGCTTGCCCAGGTAGGCCAGGACAATCCGCGGCCGGAAGTAGAACTTCTTGAATGCCAGGTTGGAGTAGTAGATCAGCTTTTCGCGGGTGATGGTGCTGGGCACGAACGTGGTGGTCCAGCCGCTCATCTTTTCCCAGGCGTCGTCAAACTCGCCGTACTCGCTGGCGTGCGCGTACAGCTGCGATCCGGGCAGCGGCGTGAGGTGGCTGATGTGGAACTCGGCCAGCGGCAGATCCAGCAGCAACTTGATCGTAGCCTGGATGTCGGCCTCGGTCTCGGTGGGGTTGCCGATCATGAAGAAGCCGCAGGGCGCGATGCCGGCCGCGGCCGTCAGCCGCACGGCCTGGTTGATTTTCTCTACGTTGGTGTGCTTGTTGAGCACCTGCAGCACGCGGTCGCTGCCGCTCTCGATGCCGTACCAGATCTGCCAGCAGCCGGCCTGTTTCATCAGCGCGAGGATTTCGGCGTTGACCATGTCCACGCGGCCGGCGCAGCTCCAGGTGAGGTCGATCTTCTCGTCGATCATCCGCTGGCACAGCTCGCGGAGCACCTTGCGGAACGCGGGCAGGTTGTCGTCGCGGAACTGGACCTCGCGGATGCCGTAGGTGTCCTTGAGGTGGCGCAGCATGCGCATGATGTAGTCGGCCGAGTGCGCCCGCAGGGTGCTGCCGAACACGCGCTTGTCGCAGAAGATGCACTGGCCGGGGCAGCCGCGCGAGGGCACCAGCAGGGCCGCCGGGAAACGCCGGAGGGTGTGCACCGGCGGGCAGTAGCACCGGGCCAGGTCCGGCAGCAGGTCCCAGGCCGGAAACGGCAGGCTGTCCAGGTTCTCGATGAACGGCCGCGGCGCGGTGCGGACCAGCTCGCCGTTGCGGCGGAGGATCAGGCCCGCGATGCCGGAGAGATCCTCCTGGCCGGCGAGGAGCGCGCGCACCAGCTCCACGGCGGTCAACTCGCCCTCGCCGATGACGCCCAGGTCGAACTCGGGGAACCGCCGCAACGTTTCCTCGGGCACGGCGGTCAGGTGGGATCCGCCCAGCACAATCGGGATCTTCGGCGCCGCGGCCTTGAGCCCCTGGGCCACGGACCGGGCATTATAGATGCTGATGGACACCGCGGTCAGGCCGACGATCTTCGGGTTCAGGGCCAGCGTCTGGGCCACGGTGTCGGCCACGGACAGGCCCAGGGCCGGCGCGTCGATGATGCGCACGTCCCACTTTTGTTCGCGCAACACCGCGGCAATCATGGCCAGGCCGGTGGGCGGCGTCTGGCCGCCGGCCTTGAACTTGATGCCGTATCGCTCCTGCTGCGAAAGCGGCGGATGGATTAACACCATGTCGCTCATGGCCAACGGTTATACTAGGTTGCCGGGCGCAAGGCAACAGGCCATATCGGCCAGACCGCCGCGACGGTGGCGGTACCGGGAAATCGCCCCGGGGGGCAGGCGCAAGGCAACGGCTCCGCCAAAATAAGTGGATCCCTCCGCCGTTTTCGCTTGCGCTGGCACGATTTTTGCGGTTTCATATTCGCCCTTGGAATGAAAGAGGAGCAGTGACATGTCGAAGTTTTGTGATATTTGCGGCAAGGGACCCATGACGGGCAACCGGATCATCCGCCGGGGCTTGGAAAAGCGCAAAGGCGGCATTGGCTTGCACACCACCGGCATTACCCGGCGGCGGTTCCTGCCCAATATCCAGAAGATCCGCGTCAAAATCGATGGCGCGATAAAAAGCAAGAAGGTCTGCACCTCCTGCCTGAAACGCGGCAAAGTCGTCAAGGCGTGACCCGGTCCGTTCGTTTTCAGGGCAGGCAGACACGGCGACACAGCGCCGTGGCTACAACCCTGCAGAATCCAGGGCATGGTCCGGATGTAGCCGCGGCGCTGTGCTGCCGCGCAGGGTTGCGGATCAGCGCCGAGTTGGCCCTCCGCATGGGTCGATTCTCTCTTTGGGCGTTTTTCCTGGCATGTCCGGGCGGGCTTCCCAGTGCGTTGGGCGACGGCCCCGCCAGCCCCCACATGACCGTTGAGCAATACCCGGTCATCGACGGATCCACCTCCACGCAACCCCTGGGCATGCTGACCGCGTGCCGGCTCACGGGCACGGCGTTTGCCTGGGGCGAACACTTTTATGACGGCAGCCGCCGCCTCTATCCCACGCTGGATGCCTACGACCCCGCGGCACGGCTTGCGCTGGAGTTCCCTGCCCTGCCGGCAGGCCGTCCCGCTTATCCGCCGGCCACGCGCGGCATGCCCACGAACATCAACCAGGAACTTGGCCAGAAAATCGAACATAACGGAACCCACGAAAGCTACGTCAACTTGTTGGGCGGTGGGACGGATTTGATCATCGCCGCGCGGGAACCATCGGACGATGAACTGGCGCTGGCCGCCGAGACGGGCGTGATCATCCACAGCGCGCCCGTGGCGCTGGATGCGTTCGTGTTCATCGTGAACTCCAACAACCCTGTCCGCAACCTGACCGTCGATCAAATCCGCGCGATTTATACCGGCGGGATCACCAACTGGGCGGAAGTCGGCGGCACGGACGAGCTTATCAGCCCGTACCAGCGCAACCGCAATTCCGGCAGCCAGGAGAAAATGGAGAAGCTGGTCATGCGCGGCACGCCCATGATCCAGTCGCCGGACCTGGAAATCCCCTTCAGCATGATCGGCCCGTTCAACGCGTTGCGGCACGACCTGCACGGCATCGGCTACACGGTGCAGTATTATGATCGGTACATGGTCCGGCTGCCCGAGGTGGCCCGGCTCGCGGTGGACGGCGTGGCGCCCGACGCGGACAACATTCGCAATCGAACCTACCCCTTTGTCTCCCAAGTATTCCTGGCGTGGCGGGATGAGTTGCCCGCAGGCAGCCCTGCGGAGATCGTCCGCGACTGGCTGGTTTCCGATGCCGGACAACAAGTCGTTGCGGAGAGCGGGTACGTGCCCTTGCGTTAGCGTAATGCCCGGAGCGCCCGCATGCCGGACCACTTGGAGATTTATCGCACCCAGGCCCAGCAGTACGACCTGTTGGTTACACGGGAAGACCACCAACACCACCTGTTCGACGCGCTGAACCGTATTATCCCGTTGCGAGGGGTGTCGGCCGTCGAATCGGGCGCCGGGACCGGCCGTCTCACCTGCCTGCTGGCGCCGCAAGTCAAAGAGATTATAGCCTTTGACAGTTCCCAGGCCATGCTGGACGTTGCGGCGGCCAAGCTCCACGACATGGGCGCCAGCAACTGGCGCCTGGCGGTCAGCGATCACCGCCGCCTGCCCGTCCCGGATGGCCTGGCGGACGTGGCGTTGGCCGGCTGGAGCGTCTGCTACCTGGTCGAAGGCCCGCCGGAAGCCTGGCAGACGGCGGTGACCGATGCGCTGCGCGAACTGCGCCGCGTCACCCGGCCCGGCGGCCACATCATCCTCGTGGAAACGCTCGGCACTGGGGCGGAGCTTCCCAGCCCGCCGGCCAAGCTGGTGCCGTATTACGAGTTCCTGGAACGACAGGGATTCTCCCGGACCTGGATCCGAACCGACTATCTTTTCCGCGACCGTCCGGAAGCCGAGGAACTGGTGCGCTTTTTCTTCGGTGACGAGATGGTGGCCCGGATCGTTACGGATGAGCGGGGCGTCACGCTGCCTGAATGCACGGGTCTTTGGTCGCGTGGCACGCCCGGCCCGACCGCGTGAACCCCGCATCATCCGCGAGGCATGGCCCCTGCTAACAGGCAGGGCATGAGCTCAGGATTCTACAGTTCAGCGTTTCGGATGATCTCCCGCGAGGAGGTCCGGTTGCAGGCCATAGCGGACAACCTGGCCAACTGCAACATGCCCGGCTTCAAGAAAACGCAAGTAGCGTCCCAGACGTTTGATACGCTACTCAGCGAACAGCTTGATTTTTATGAAAACATGAAGGGCCGCGGCCGGTTCGACCCGGTCTCCGTGGACCACGCCGCCGGGGCGCTCCAGCTAACCGAACGGGCGCTCGACTTCGCCATCAACGGTGACGGATATTTCGTCATCCAAAAAGACGGCAAGGAGTTTTTAACGCGCAACGGGCAGTTTCACATCAACGCGCAGGGCGAGATGCTCACCGCGGATGGGTCCAAGGTCATGGGGCTCAACGGCCCCATTGTGATCAACCCCGAAGTGCGGCATGAGAAAATGCTAGTGGGCAAGAACGGCGCGCTCAGCGTCGGCCAGGAAGACTTGGACGTGCTGCGCGTGGTGGCGGTGGCCGAACCGGACAAGCTCAACCGCGTGGGCACCACCCTGTTCACGGCGCCCGAAGGCACCAAGCCGCAGGCGGTGTCGCCGGGAACCGAAGTGATCAACGGCTACCTCGAAACCAGCAACACCACGCTGTACGAGGAAATGGCGGAGATGATCAGCTGCCTGCGTTCGTACGAGGCGAATTCCAAGGTATTGAAGAATCACGACGACAACGTGATGGCAATGATCCGGCAACTGTAACTGGAGGACTGAATCATGGAACGATCCTTATGGTCGGCGGTCAGCGGCATGCGGGCGCAGGAACTGGCGCTCGACACCATCGCCAACAACCTGGCCAACGTCAACACCACGGGCTTCAAGGCCAGCCGGGTGGCGTTCCAGGACATGTTGTATTCCACGCTCCGCTCGCCGGGCGCCAAGACCGGCGACACCGAGATCCCCAACGGCATCCAGATCGGCAGCGGCGTGCGGGTGATGGAAATCTCGCGCGTGTTCAAGCAGGGGGCGCTCAAGGAAACCGGACGCGACCTGGACCTGGCGATTGAAGGCGAGGGCTTCTTCGAAGTCCAACTGCCGGACGGCACCTCCGCCTACACGCGCGACGGATCGTTCCGCAAAACCGCCGCCGGCCAGGTGGTCACGGTGGACGGCTACCAGGTGCTGGGCATCGACAACATTGACGACGGCACCTCGGAAATCACCATCACGCCGGACGGCGAATTCACCGCCGTGGTCAACAACGAGATGACCCCCAAGACCCGTCTCACCCTGACCCGGTTTACCAACCCCGAGGGTTTGCGCAGCATCGGCCGCAACCTTTACACCGAAACCGACGCCAGCGGCGCCGCCGAGACCGGCCTGAACCCCGGCGAGGACGGCGTGGGCACGCTGGCTCACCGCTATGCGGAAGTGTCGAGCGTGAACACGGCCGAGGAGCTGGTGAGCATGATCCTGGCCCAGCGCGCCTACGAGGCCAATTCGAAGTCGATCAAGGCGGACGATGAAATGGCGCAAATTGCGAACAGCCTGCGGCGCTGATCCGGGGGCGCGGCATGCAACGTGCTAATGGAGCTGGCAGCATGAAGAATCTAAATGGTTATCGTTGGTTGGGCGGTGCGGCCGCCCTGTTGGTGGCGCTGGCGAACGCGAGCCCGGCCCCCGGCATGGAAGCCGCCGGCGGCGGCGCGCCCGTGCTGAATATCAAGAGCCAGGTCGAAGCGCCCGGCACCCAGGTTTTGCTGCGCGACCTGGTTGAGGATGCCGCCAACCTGCCCCCGGGCTGGGCGGACCGGGTCGTCATGGCCGCCCCGGAAACGCTGGAACCCCAACCCTATGACCTGACCACCATCGCGTACGCCCTGCAAAAGTATCCTGACATGGAAGACATCGTGCTGCGCGGCCAGCTCGACCTGACGATTGCGCGCCAGGGCCGCATGGTGGAACCGGATGAGCTGACGGCCGCCGTGGAAGCCTACGTCGCCGCCAAGGAACTCAGCCTGGACCGGCAGTTCAAGATCGAGTACACCCGCCTGCCCAAGCGGTTCGCCGTGCCCCGCGGCGACCTGCAGGTGCGCGTGGTCAGCGAGCAACCCGCGGGCGCGGACGCCGACGACCAGGCGTTCAACCTCGAAATCCTGGTGAACGGCCAGGTGTGCAAGCAGCTCGCCATCACCGCCACGGTCCGGCTGCTGGAAGAGGTGTGGGTGGCGACCCGGCCGATCGACGCCGGCCAACTGCTTTCCCTGGAAGACCTGGAGCCGCGCCTGATGCCGGTCCGGCAGGGCACGCTCATCTGCATCCCGGTCAGCCGATCGATCTCCGGGCTGGAAGTCAACCGCGCCGTGCGCGCCGGCGACCCGATCGCCCAGAGCGCGTTGCGCACGCCGCAGTGCGTGCGCAAGGGCGAATACATCACGGTCTACGCCAGCCGCGGCACGGTCCATATCACGCTGCGCGCCCGGGCCCTCAGCACCGGCCGCCTGGGCGACCGGATCCTGTGCATGAACGAAACCTCCAAGCGTCAGATCCTGATCCAGCTGACCGGCCAGCAGCAGGGCGAATGCATTAAAATATAAGGGATATCATTCATGAAAACCCAACTCGGCATCTTCCTCATCACCCTGGCCATGGCCACCGGCCTGGCCGCCACGGAAATGGACTGGACCATGGCGGCCGCTCTTTATTCCCATCCGCGGGCGCGGCAGATTGGCGACCTGCTGACCGTGCTGATCGAGGAAAAGTCGGAAGTCAAGAAGGACGTGATGAACCAGACGGACAAGGCCTATGACTTCTCCGCCGGCCTGAGCGTGGCCCACCCGCGGATTGACGGCCGCGACGTGGCCTGGACCAACTTCAGCCTCCCGACCTGGTCGGCGAGCGGGTCGCGCAAATTCAGCGGCAAGGGCGGCATCGAGAACTCGGACTCCTTTACCGCGGCCATCACCGTGCGGGTGATCGACGTGCTGCCCAACGGCAACCTGGTCATCGAAGGCAAGCGCGACATCAGCATGAAAAGCGAAGGCGTGCGCATGGTGCTCTCCGGCACGGTGCGCGCCGTGGACATCGACAACGACAACACCATCGACTCCTCCAAGATCGCCGACGCCGTGATCCGCTACGAAGCCAACGGCCCGCTGGACCAGACCCAGAAGCAGGGGCTCGTGCCGCGGATCGTCGACTGGGTGAATCCCTTCTAGGAACCCGCCATGAAAATCGCCAAGGCCATGAAAACTCAACGTACCTTCAGCCTTCGCTTCCGGCGCGGCCCGGCGCTGTGCCTGGCCGCGCTGCTGGCCTGGGCCCAGGGCAACTCCGCCCCGGCCGCAGTGGACGCGCGGATCAAGGACATCGCCCGGATCGAGGGGCTGTACGGCGAGCAGTTGATCGGCTACGGCGTGGTCGTGGGCCTGGCCGGCACCGGGGACAAGAACCTGGAGCTGACCAAGCAAACCGTGGCCAACCTCCTCAAGCAGTTCAACATCAACATCCCGGCCACGGACATCAAGAGCAAGAACGTGGCCGCGGTGATGATCACCGCCACGGCGCCGGTATTCCACCGCAAGGGCGACCGCGTGGACGTCCAGGTTTCCACCATGGGCGATGCCACCTCGCTGGAAAGCGGCGTCCTGCTGATGACCCCGCTCATGAACGCGGCCGGCGACCTGAGCGCACTCGCCCAGGGCCCGCTGACCGTATCCGGCTACAGCGTGGGCGTGGGCGGCATGGGCGGCGAGATGCAGACCAAGAACTTCACCTCGGTGGCCACCATCCCCAACGGCGCCCTGCTGCGCAACACGCAGGAGCCGACGTTCATCCAGGAAGGCCTGATCCGGCTGTCCCTGAACCACGCGGATTTCACCACGGCCAACCGGGTGGCGGACGTGATCAATGCCAAGTACGAAGGCGTGGCCTCCGCGCAGGACGGCGGCGTGGTGCTGGTGCGCATCCCGGAGTCCCTGCTGGAAGTCGGCCAGGCGTCGCGCTTCATCAGCGAGCTGGAGCTGCTGCGGGTCCAGCCGGACACGACTTCCAAGATCGTCGTCAACGAGCGCAGCGGCACGATCGTGATGGGCGGCGAGGTGAAAATCGGCGAAGCCGTGGTCGCGCACGGGAACCTGACCGTGCGGATCTCCTCGTCCCTGGCCACGTACATGCCCAACTCGTTCACCGACGCCCGGCCGGTGACCACGCCGGAAGTGGACACGCGCGTCAACGAGCAGCCGGCCAAGATCATGCTGATCCCCGGCACCACCTCCGTGCAGGAGCTGGCGGAAATGCTCAACCAGGTGGGCACCACGCCCCGCGACATCATTGCCATCCTCGAAGCCCTGCAGCAGCTGGGCGCGCTCCAGATGGAAATCGAGACCATGTGAGCATGAACCCATGATGCCCGGCTTTCCCAACTTCGATGCGCTGACCGCCACCCCGGCCGCGGAAATCAACACCCCGGACAAGGTGCGCGCCGCCCACCGCCAGTTGCGCGAGGCCTGCGGCCAGATCGAGGGCATGTTTCTGAGCATCCTGCTCAAGGAAGGCCTGAAACCGGTGGTGGAGGAAGCCGAAGGCGGCGCGGCCCACGCGTCGTCCATGCTGGAAGTCGGCATCGAGCAACTGGCCCACGACCTGGGCGCCCAGGGCGGAACCGGCCTGGCCAACTCGTTTTACGAACAGTTCTCCGCCAACCTGCCCCCCCTCCCCCGCCCAGGGAAAGGACTGTCCCATGACACCTGAAACCACCATCCAGACGCCGGTTGAAGCCCCGCCGGACATGCTGACCGACTACCTGCGCGAAATCGAAACCGGCGCGCGGGGCTTGCAACAGGCCCTGCTTTCGCGCGATCCCGAACGCATCCTGGCGGCGGTGTCGGTCCAGCGCGAAACGCTCGACAAGCTCCAGCAGTTCACCGAGTCCACTGGCGGGCCGGACAAGCCGGCATCGGACGAGCGCAAGCGGTTTGTCCGCGACATGGTCCGCCGCATCCGCCGGGTGCTGGAAACCAACGAAAAAATGGCCGCCACGTTCCTCGCCGTGATCGAGAAGGCGTTGACCAATCTGACCGCCGGGCCGGGGAACGCCCGGATGTACAACGGGTATGGCCGGCTGCAAGCCGTGCCGGCGCCGTTGCTGGTCCATCAACTGGGGTGACATCATGGGCTCCTTGAACGATCAACTCATCATTGCCCGTAGCGGCATCCTTTCCCACCAGGAGCGCCTGGCGGTCATTGGCCACAACATCGCCAATGTCAACACCGACGGCTACCATCGCCAGATCGGGCTGCTGGCCACCACGCCGTCCAACGATCCCAACCTGTACCACACCCGGCCTTACAGCCTCGGCACCGGGGTGCGCGTGCTGGACGTGGTGCGCGAATACAACTTCATGCGCGAACGCTCGATCATGCAGCAGGAAGCCGAGTTCGGGCTGCACGAAATGCTGACCAAGCTGCTGCCGGATATCGAGTCCGTGGTCAAGGAGGACGGCAGCGCGGACATTGCCACCAACCTGCGCAACTTCTGGACCGCCTGGCAGGACGTGGCCACCTACCCCGACAACCTGTCCATGCGCAACAACCTGCTGGAAAAGTCGGGCGCGCTGGTCAGCGCCTTCAACCGCGCCGACTCGTTCCTGGGCGACTACCGGGACGCCATCGCCACCGGCGCCGGCACGCCGGCCGACCCGTTCCAGGGCGAGATCCCGGACATGGTTGAAGACATCAACGCCGTGGCCGAGCGCCTGCAGACGCTCAACATGGACATCACCCGCTTTGAGCGGCGCGGCGTCAACGCCAACGATTTGAAGGATCAGCGCGACGCGTTGATCCACGACCTCAGCGAGAAGCTGAACATAACGGTCACCCCCACCTACGATATCACCGTCAACGGCCAGACCCTGGTCAGCGGCGACGGCAGCATCCGCAACACCCTGAGCCTGATGAGCAGCGCCACCCTGCAGTTCTCGCTGGACGGCGGCGGGACCACCTTTGCCGTGGACCAGGGCCGGCTCGGCGGGCTGGTGCAGACCGCGGAATACACGGACACCCTGCGCGGCAACATCGACACCATGGCAGCCCAGCTCATCACCGCCGTCAACACCGTGCATACCGCCGGCTATGACCTGGACGGCAATGCCGGGCTGAGCTTCTTCACCGGTACCGGCGCAGACGACATCGCCATCAACAGCGCGCTCTACAATCCGGCCAACCCGCTGCTCAACAACCCGCAACTGGTGGCGGCCGCCCAGACGCTGCACGATCCCGGCCCGCCGCCCGTGCCCAACACGGGCGATGGCTCCAACGCCCTGGCCATTGCCGACCTGTACCGCAGCCCCCTGGCCGCGCTGAACGACCAGACCTTCGGCGAGTTTTACGGCACGCTGAACACCAATCTGGGCATGAAAATTCAGACCGAGGCCGACCTGGCGGCGGACGGCAAAATGACGATCAACATGCTCAAGGAAGCGAATTTGTCCGAATCCGGGGTTAACCTGGACGAAGAACTGGTCGATATGATGACTGCGCAGCGCGCATATCAGGCGGCGGCCAGGATGGCGTCCGAGGTGAACTCGATGTTTGACGTAATCCTGCAAATGTAGAGGTAATGACATGCACAAGAAAGATAAGCCGAGAACCAAACGCATTGACCTGGTGGGCCAGATGAACAGCAGCCTGTCCATGCTTGCCCAATACCTGGGCCTGTATGCGGCCGCGCTGCGCAACGCCTCGGCCAAGCCCGCCAGCGCCTGATCCTGCCCCGCCCGCGCCCTGCATCAAGCTGGCGAGCACCGGCTTGCGGTAAACCCAGGTTCTGGTGATCTGCCCCTTGGTATTCGTTGGCCGGCCGGCAGGCCAACCAGGAACCGGGCGGATGAAGCCGTAAAAAAACTGTTGTCCCGGCCCCTGTCGTGTTACACCGTGGCCAGGCAACGCACATGACATACCAAGGCAAGTCACGCGCGCAAACCGGCGGGCGCATCTGGCACCCGTACACGCGTTTTTCGGCCATTCCCCAGGCCGGACTGCCGGAAATGATCAGGGGCGCGGGTATTTATCTATTTGATCACGAGGGCCGGCGGTTTGTGGATGCCATCGCGTCGTGGTGGGCCTGCAGCCTGGGCCACGGGCACCCGCGCCTGCTGGCGGCATTGACCGCCCAAGCCGGCCATCTGCAACATAGTATTCTGGGAAACCTGTCCCACCCGGCTGCCGGCGCCTTGGCCGCGGCCCTGGCGGCGCTCATGCCCACGCCGGACCGCCATGTGATGTTTGCCAGCGACGGCGCCTGCGCCGTGGAAGCTGCGCTGAAAATCAGCCTGCAATACTGGCACAATACCGGCCGGCCGGAACGGCAACGCCTGGCCTGCCTGCAAGGCGGTTATCACGGCGACACCCTGGGCACGGTGGCCGTGGGGTTCCAGCCCGGGTTCCATGCGCCTTTTGCGCCGATGCTTGCGCCGGCCCTGGCCCTGCCAGTGCCGCATTCCATGGCCGACGAAGCCCGCTGCCGCGCGGCAGCCCGCGCCCTCGTGGCGCAGGAAAAAGACACCCTGGCCGCCCTCATCGTCGAGCCCTTATGCCAGGGCGCGGCCGGGATGCGGATGTACTCGGCAGACTACTTGCGTTTTTTGGCCGACCTGTGCGCGGAATGTGGAATCCTGCTGATGGTCGACGAAATTGCCATGGGGTTTGGCCGGACTGGGTCCATGTTCGCTTTCGAGCAAGCAGGCATTGATCCGGACGTGGTCTGCGTGGGCAAGGCCCTTTCCGGCGGATACCTGCCCATCAGCGCCGCGATCGTTAAAGATCACATCTACGCGACCTTTTCCGACCTCCCCGTGGACCACACCTTCTACCACGGCCACACCTTTGCCGGAAACCCCCTGGCCACCGCCGTGGCCTTGGAAGCGCTGCGGATTTACCGGGAAGACGGGTTCCTTGAACGGGTGCGGGCGCGGGCCGCTGAACTGGAGACGGCCCTGCGGCCGCTGGCGCTGGCGCCCGGGGTGGCCGAGGTGCGCTGCCTGGGGCTGATTGGCGCGGTGGAGTTCGCGGGCGATGCCGGCGCGGATCGGGCGCGCGCGGCCAGGCAATCGCTTTATGCCCAGGGGATCCTTGTGCGCCCGCTGGGGCCGGTGCTGTACCTGTTGCCGCCGTTGGTCATAACGGCGGAAGAGTTGGCCAGCCTGACCCGCGCGTTTTGTGCGGCCGTCACGGCGGCAGGATACCCAGCCCAAGCCAGCCGCCCGTCGCGCAGAAATTAAGCGTTTGACGGCCCACCCAACGCCCGATAGCCTTGAGGGGCAACCATGAATTATCAACCGGAGACTGATCATGCCTACTTCGTTGCCTGAATATGTGGACGGCTGGCCCAACCTGTGCGGGTCGGAACCGGATGTGGCCGCGGCCGACGCGACCAACGGGCCCTACTACCTTCCGGAAAGCGGGATCGACTTCGGACAAATCCGCGCCGCGAGCACGATCGCGCTGCACATGCAGCAGCCGCTTATCCCCGCCGGCGGGCCGGACATCCATACCGCGGACCTCATCAGCAACCTCCAGTACATGCGCGACAACCAGCACATTGGCGACAACCACAACGCGCCGGTGTTCGAGTGGTGCTACAAGCGCGTGGCCGAATTCATCCCGCAGCTCATGAACGAGGGCAAGAACCCGCGCGTGATGCTGGACTACTCGGGCTGCCTGCTGCACGGGCTGCGCAAGATGGGCAGCGACGTGGTCGACCGCCTCAAAACCATCACCTGCGATCCGCGCTACCGGCGCGCCGTGGAGTGGCTGGGCTGCACCTGGAGCCACGCGGTGGCCCCGTCCACGCCGGTGCAAGACTACCGCCGTCACGTCCAGGCGTGGCGCCACCATTTTGCCGCCATGTTCGGGCTGGACGCCCTGGCGCGCGTGCGCGGGTTCTCGCCCGCGGAAATGGCCCTGCCCAACCACCCGGACGTGGCCTACGAGTTCGTGAAAACCCTCAAGGACAGCGGCTACCTCTGGGTCATGGTCCAGGAACACACGGTGGAACAGCCGGACACCGGCCGCGGCCCGGAGAAAAAACACCTGCCCCACCGGTTGGTGGCACGCAACTCCGCCGGCCAGGAAGTCAGCATCATCGCCATCATCAAGACCCAGGGCAGCGACACCAAGCTGGTGGCCCAGATGCAGCCGTACTACGAGGCGCGCGGGCTGGACCGCTGGGAGCTCGCCGGCCGGCAGGTCCCGCCACTGGTGACGCAGATCGGCGACGGTGAAAACGGCGGCGTGATGATGAACGAGTTCCCGGGCAAGTACCTGGAGTCCATCCGCGAGAGTTCGGGCGGGCCCACGCCGGTCGTCAACGTGACCGAGTATCTGGAATACCTGTTCTCCTGCGGCATCCGGGAGCGGGACCTCCCGACGCTCCAGCCGATCCATCAGAAACGGATCTGGGAACGCTTGCAATCCGGCGGCGGGCCGGACCAACTCCAGACGGTGATCGAGGCGCTCCGGAAAGAGGATCACCGGTTCAACATGGAAGGCGGCAGCTGGACCAACAATATTTCATGGGTGCGCGGGTACGAGAACGTGCTGGGCCCGATGGACCAGGTGAGCGCGCTGTTTGCCCAGCGGGCCGGCCGGGGCGGCATCAACACCGCCGACTCGCGCTACCGCCACGCGCTGTTCCTGCTGCTGGTTTCCCAGACCAGCTGCTTCCGCTACTGGGGCCAGGGCGTCTGGACCGACTACGCGCGCGAAATCTGCCGCCGGGCCACGGTGGCCCTGGAACGCGATTTCCCGGCCGCCAACGGCACGGCGACCGCCGCCAGCGCGCCCGCCCCGGCCAAGGCCAAGGTGCCGACGCCGCCCGCCACGCCGCCGCCACCCGCGGTGACGTTCAAAGGCACGGCCATCCAACTGGAGGGCCGGCTGCCGGCCGTGGGCACCGCGGCGCCCACGTTCTGCCTGGCCGGCCAGGACCTGGGGCGGATCACGGACCGTGAGCTGCGCGGGCAGCGCGTAGTGCTGAACATCTTCCCCAGCATCGACACCCCGGTGTGCGCGGCCTCGGTGCGGCGCTTCAACCAGGAAGCGGCCAAGCTCAACAACACCACGGTGCTGTGCATATCGGCGGATTTGCCGTTTGCCCAGGCGCGCTTCTGCGGCGCCGAGGGGCTCAAGAACGTCAAGGTGGCCTCGGTATTCCGGGCGCCGGAATTCGGTCGCTACTACGGCGTGCTGATTGCCGACGGCCCGCTCAGCGGGCTGCTGGCGCGCGCGGTCATCATCCTTGATCCGCAAGGCGTGGTGCGCTACACGCAACTCGTGCCGGAAATTGCCAAGGAGCCGGATTATGCCGCCGCCTTGGCCGCCCTGGCGGCCATGGGCTGATGGGCCGGCGGTACAAGGCGGTAGTCGCCTACGACGGCACGGCGTATGCCGGCTGGCAGGTCCAGCCGGACCAGCCCACGGTCCAGGGACACGTTGAGCAGGTGCTGCACAAGCTGACCGGCGAGTCGCCGCGCGTCGAGTGCAGCGGCCGCACGGACAGCGGTGTACACGCGCGGGGACAGGTCGCGCATTTTGATCTCGCGGCCGCCCCCCCGGCCGCGCGGCTCAAGCGCGGCATGAACGCCCTGCTGGCGGAAGACATCCGCATCATGGCCCTTCGGCCGGCGGCCGCGGATTTCCATGCCCGGTTCAGCGCCGCGGGCAAGGAATACCGTTATTTCATCTGGAACGGGCCGGACACCCCGCCCTGGTTGCGCCTGTACCGCGCGCCGGTGTATTCCAAGCTCGAGGTCGCGGCCATGCGCACCGCCGCAGCGGCGCTGATCGGCGAGCACGACTTCGCGGCCTTTTCCGCCAACCCCAACCGCGAGATCGACGGCACCGTGCGCGAGCTGCGCAAGCTGCAGGTGCTGGCGCGGGGTCCGGAAATCACGATCGTGGCGCAAGGCAACGGGTTCCTGTACCGCATGGTGCGCAGCCTGGCGGGATTTCTGATCCGCGTGGGCCGCGGCGAACTGCCGCCGGACGCGGCGGCCGCGATCCTGGCATCCAAAACCCGTACCGCCCGCGTACCCACGGCGCCGGCGCAGGGCCTGTTCCTCTGGCGCGTGTTTTATTGATGTAAATCCAGGGAGCGCAGCGGATCCAGAAGCAGGCGGGAACGCCTGCGCTACGCCGGGGCAAACAGCCGGCGGTACATGTCCGAACAAAACAGGCCCTGGGGATCGACCTTGGCTTTGACCGCCTGGAACTCGGCGTGGCGCGGGTACATGCGGCGGAACAGGTCCGGCATCAGCATTTCGTCCTTGGAAAGAAACACCCGCCCGCCGCAGTCCGCGGTGTACGCGAACACCGCGCGCGCGAAGTCGCGGATCGCCTCGGGCCGGCGGCTGCGCACCTGGATGTCGATCCCCACGCTGTAGCCCTGGCCGGCGTACGAGATCATGAACTCGTCTTCCCGGTGCGTCTTGACGCCGCACAGGAGCGACTCGCAGCCGTGTTTCTGGCACAACCGCAGAAGTTCCGCCACGGGCTCCGGCCCGTTGGCGCTGGGGATCAGCGGCTGGAACTCAAGGAACCCGGCCGGGCGGTACACGTGTTTCAGGTCCGGAATCTTGTTGTGCATGAAGTTGTAGTCCGTGAACAGCAGGCGGCCGGCGCCGCGGCCGGGCAGGCGCGTCCGGAGCGCGTTAAGCGCGTGGATGCCGTGGTTGGTCATCATGATGCCGAACGGCTGGAACAGCGGGCGCGCGAGAAACCAGGTGGGCCGCGCCGGCAAGATGTTGAAAATGCGGGTGGGCATGTGCAGCGAGCGGGCCAACCGCGCGGGCGTGGCCGGCGGCGCCTCCGCCACCCAGCGGGCGCGGGTGACGAACCCGCGGCCCAGCCGGCGGCCGGTGGCGAAGGCGTCCACCCAGGCCACGGCAAAATCCGTCCCGACCTTGGCTTGCTCGAGCATGTCCAGGAGTTCGCGGTAGTCGCGGGCCATGTACGTCTCCGTGGCCACGTAAGCCGAGGGCACTTTCTTCAGCTGGAGCGTAACCTCGGTGATCAGCCCCAGCACGCCCATGCCGCCGATCACCGCCTGGAACAGGTCCGGCTGCGTGTCCCGGCGCACCCGGCGCTCGGTGCCGTCGGCCACCAGCAGCTTGAACTCCTCGACCTGGCGGCCAAAGTTCCCGTTCTGCCAGGAATCTTTGCCGTGGACGTTGTTCGAGAGCGCCCCGCCCAGCGTCACCAGCATGCCGCCCGGGCAGGAGGCCAGGGTCCAGTTGTCCGGCAGCACGGTTTGGAATATTTGAGCGAAGGTCACGCCCGGATCCGCGACCAGCCGGCCGGCGGCGGGATCCCACGACCGGATCCGGTTGAGCGCGCTCATGTCCAGGATGAGCTGATCGTGGTTGGTGATCTCGTCGGCATAGCTGTAGCCCATGCCGCGCGGGCAGAGGGTCGCGCCTTCGCGGCGGGCAAACGTGAGCGCCTCCTGGCACGCGGCCACCGAGGCCGGGCGCGCAACCCGGGCGCGGGTGCGCCGCGTTTCGGCATAGCCCATGACGTCTTGGGATTCCCAGTTCATCGCATGACTCCTTGCTTGGACGCTCAGCCGCCCGCCGCTCCGGCCTGCTGCAGGAAGGCGCGGGCATCGCCGTCGTTGGGGTTCATCTGCAGGCACAGGCGCGCGTACTGGACGGCCTGGGACCAGCGCTGGGCCTGGATGTGCGACATGAAGGTGTAGCGGTACCAGCCATACTGGTCGGACGGGGTGGCGGGCTTGAACCCGGCCATGGCGCCGGCCGCATCGCCGGCGTGGTCAGTGTAGATGCACACGCGGAAAATCTGCGTCAGCACACCAAAATCGCCGGGGCGCAGGCTCAGGCATTTCATCAGCTTGGCGAGCTTGGACTCGTACACCTCGTCCAGCCCGCCCCAGCACCCCTGCCAGAACAGGTCGGCAAACTCGATTTCCGATTCCGCCTTGGCCAACAAGGCCTTGGCCTCGGCGTTGTCCGGGTCGCGCGCGAGCACCTTGTTGATGTAATAGGTCGATTCCCGCGGCATCAGTTCGTCCATTAGTTCGCGCGCCGCGGCCAGTTGGTAGCCCGGGCTTTCAAGGTACAGCCGGATCTGGTCGGCGTGCGCCGGGGCCAGGGCGGGAGCCAGCTCCTCTGCCAGCTGCTGTTCGCCCAAGGGGCGCAGGTGGCAGGCGTCCGGCTGGAACACCTGGGCATTGGGCCCGAACTCGCCGGCCTTGATGCGCTCCTGCAACCTGGCCACCACGGCCGAGGCGTCAAACATCCGGGTGTTGGGCTCCGACTCCGCCACCTTGCGCTGCAGGCCCGCGCAGATCTCGTGCGACTTGTTCTGCGCCACGTTGTGGTTCGTCGTGCCATACATTTTCAGCATCTTGAGGTACAGGCCAGTGAGGCGCGGGATGTCGTCCTGGTTGAGCGGTGGCCGGGTAAAAACGACCAGCTCCTTGTTGTTCTTGGCGCACAGGCGGGCCATGCTGCGCATGTTGTTCTCGAATTGTTCCAAGGGCACGCGCGGCCGCGGCCAGGACACGTCGAGCGCGTCGATGAGGCGCGCCAGCAACTGCACCAATCGCAACCGGGCGCCAAGCTCCTGTTTCCAGCCGCCGATTTTCTGCTGAGCGCTGAACATGGGGTCTTTTTCGGCGTCGGTGTAGCCGTCGTCATGGAATGCCATGTCGTTCCAGCCGTGGTAGAGGCAGACCAAGTCCGGATCGCGATCAAACACCCAGCGTTGCAACGCCATGAGGCTCTGGTGGGTGCAGTACGACGCGCACCCCACGTTGAGCGCCTCGTACCGGTTGGTGCCCAACGCGCCGTTGATGATGCGCACCGCCCGCTCGGGGTAGGCATGCCGCTGGCCCTGGGTGGTGGAGCCGCCGAGGAACGCGATGCGCACCTTGCCGGGCTCTTTCTTGAACGGGATGGGCGGGTTGCGGAACCCGTACGAATCCGTATACGTGGAATTGGGCTCGGCGCGCCACATGTAGCCCGGGGGATCAAAGTAGGTTTGCACGTAATACTCGAACGTGCCGTCAAAGCCCGCGACCGTAGGCTTCCACATGATCTTTTCCCGCGGCTTGTACTGAAACCCCGTGACCCGCAAGACGCCTTCCACCAGGCCGAAGAACGCCAGGGTGACCACCAGGGCCAGGGCCAGCTTCTTCAGCGGGCCCGCGGCCCGCCGTGGCGCTGGCGCAGGTGGCGGTGCCGCCTTGTCCTGCCGGGTTTCCGCCTTGCCGCCGCTTTTTTTCTTTTTCATGCCGCTTCCGCCTGGTGTGGGTTCCGGGTAACCTGCGCATCGCCCGACGCGCGGTTGATGCGCGAAATTCGGGAAAAAACAGGATGGCGTCAAGATCAAAGCGCGGCCCGGCGGCCCGGCGCGGCACTTTCAGCCGGCCGTGCGCATGCCGCAACGCCACGGCCCGGGAGGGCCGTGCCACGTGCCGCCCCTTGCAAGACATCCAGGGCCTTCGGACCACGAAGCATGATATGTTTTTCTTCTACCGAGCACGATCATGCTATTGCTGGCCTTCCAGCAACAGCAGGCTCCAGGGAGCCACCACCGCCGAAGGTGTGCCCCAGAACCGGCCATAGAGAGTATAGCTGCCCAGCAGGTTGCGCGTAGCGCTGATGACCAGAAACTGGTCGCCCCAGCCGCCGGCAGCTGCGGAATGGGCATAATTGGCGGTCTGGACGGTGTTGGTGCCGCCCCATGCGTCATGCTGCGGCGGCGAGGCGCGCCCCAGGACGCTGGCCGCGGAAACCAGCCCGGTCGTGCTGGAGGTCCATGTGACCAGGAACTCCTGTTTCTGTTGATTGGCGGCCACGGCCGGACTGTAATTCTCAGTTTGGCTGTCGTCGCACAGGTCGGTGCCCGAATAGGGCCAGCTCCCGTTACCCGTCATCATGGTACCGCGGGGATGCCGCAAGTCGGTGCCGTACCAGAAATCCCAAGCGATAAAAAACACCCCATTGGAACCGGCATTGGGCAGGGCGGTTACCCGGGGTCCCTGCACATGCCAGCTCTCGGTTCCCGCGTCTTCCAGGTCAACGAGTTTCTCCTGGCCGCCGCCACTGTTCAACAAGGCGCCGTTAATGGCGTCACTGTGCCCGATCGGATTTTTCTCGTACCACACCACCAGGAAGCTTTCGCTGCCGGCATTGTACGCCACGTCGGGGTTGGCCGCGTTGGTCCGCACCATGAAATTGGGGCCCATCAGGCCACCGTAACGCGACAGCACCTGGCCGACCACGTTGCTGTGCCCGGTGGCCGCCACGTTCTGCCAGACGACCAGGTAGGTATTGGACGCCGAGCAAAAAGCAATGGCCGGCCGGCGCGCAGCGCCGGCCATGCCGTTGCCACTGATGGTGAAGGGGGCGCCCGGCGCGCCGGTCGCGAGCACGCGCTGGCCGCGGATCCTGTAGGCCGCATTGCTGTACTCCTCCCACACCACCATGTATTCGCCGTACCAACCATTAAAGTCGACATCCGGGCGATCGCGGTCCACATGCGCGCTGGACGCAGGATCAAACTCGATGGCATTGCCCAGCAACTGGCCGGCGCGGGAGATGAGGCGGCCATGGATCGTGTGGGTCGCGCTCAAGTCCTGGCGCCAAACCACCAGGTATTCAGCGAGCTGGCGGTTGTAGGCCGCGGCCGGATGCATGGCGTCCATCCCGCTGGTCGCGCTGATGGTGAAGTTGGAACCCAGCGGCTCACCAGCTGCCGCAAAAGCGGCAGCGGCCAGGCTTAGCAGGCCGCCTGTGGCCAGGCGAACGCAGGACCAAAACAAGGTCATATAACATGCCTCCTTGCGCTTATGTCACGGCGCATACTCATCCGCGCCCACGTCCCAGGCGCTGAGCTGGGGCCGGGTCTGGCCATCGATGTCGCCGGTGAAATTGGTCAGGGTCATGCCCCGGTCGATTACGCTGGTGGTTCCGGCCACGACGTGCAGGTCGCCGTTGGTGGCGCTGACGAACCAGGCGGCCGCGGCCGTGCTGACGTTGTTGGACGCCTTGGCCACCGGCGCGCTGTCGCGCCGCAGGATCGCGCGGTTGGCCAGGTTGTTGCGGAACCAGAGGTTCGAGCTGGAGGTGAAGCGGTATTCGATCGGGCCGGTGTACGTGGGGATGAATACCGTGTTGTTGTCCACCACGACGTTGTTGGCGCTTTCCAGCCCGATGCCCACGTCCGTGTTGGCGCCAACGCCGTTGTTATAAACCATGTTGTTGCGGATGGCGCTGGTGCCGCCGTTGTGGCCATCCGCCGTGGTGCCCAGGCCGAACCCGATGCCGCGGTCGCAGTTGATCACTATATTGCGCTCCACCACCACGTTCTGCGGCACGGAGCAGCGTTTCCAGAAATGGATGGCGTGCTCGGCCATGCCGTCGCTGGCGCGCAGGTTGCGGAACAAGTTGTCGCGCACGCGCCAGTTGATCGCCTTGTGCACGTCAATGCCGCCGGTGTAGGACTGGTACGCCCAGCCGCTGGTAAACTCGAACAGGCAGTTTTCGACCAGCCCGTCGGTGGCGCCCACCGGGTCCGCCTCGGCCGAGGTGCCCTTGATGAACTGCTCGTTGCAGTTGACGATCCGGCAGTTGTGGACCCACAGGCCGGCGGCATCGTACGGGGTCTGGCCATGCAGTTGGATGCCGTGGTACCGGCACCAGCCAAAGGTCATGTCCGCGATGGTGACGTGCGACGCCGTCACCCAGAACACATGCTCCACGCTGGCCTCCGGCCCCGTATCCGGGCCGCGGATGATGACGGCGTCGCGGTTGCCGGTGGCGCTGCGGATCAGCACGTGGTCGCACGTGATGGGCAGCGCCCAGTCCGTGAGCGTGTAGGTGCCGTTGGCCACCAGGATCGTGGCCGGCACCCCGGCGGCGTTGACCGCGGCGCAGGCGTTTTGCAGGGCGGACACGCTGCTGACCCGGTAGACCACACCGTTGGTGATGGTGAGCGGACTGCCGTAGCCCGGGCGGTTGGTCGCCGCCGGTGACGGCCCCGAATCGGCCGGCAACAACAAAGTAAAGATGCCGCCCATGACCGGCGGCGGCCGTCCGCCGCCCCGGACTCCCGCGCTCGCCGCAGCCCCCAGGAAGCAGGCGGCCGTCACGCCACAGGCAATCAACCGCGTCATCATGATGAGCAATCCGTTGCTGTTCATCTACCAGCCCACTTCCGCGGTGCGCACGCTGATCACCCAGCGGATGGTCTCGGTGTTGCCCAGCACCTGGAACCGGACATTCTGATCAACCAACGATCCGTTGATGCGCGCGTCCCAGACCGAGTCGTCTTCGTGAATGACGGAAAGCGTGTACCAGGCCGTGGTGGAGCCGCTGGCGCCCGCGGCGGCGCCTTCGATCCGGTAGGCCGCGGTTTCGCCGGCGTCGCTGCGGCCGATGACCAGGGCCTCGAACGCCACGGCGTCGCCGGGCGCCACGGTGATCATCTGGCTGTTGCCGTCGAGATACGTGTCTTCCCATGTCTTTTCGCTGGCGGTGGTCGTGCGCAGCACGAACAGGCTGCTCTGCGCGTCGCCCCGGTTGCTGAAACAGCCGCTGGCAAACGCCTGCTGGCCGTAATGCCCGGCCAGGGCCTCGCGGCCGCCGGGGATGGCGGCATGCGCGGCGTTGGTATTGACCACATTCAACAACCCGCCGCCAATCACCGCGTTGGTGGCGCCCGCCGCGATAACGTTGTTGCCGCCGCCGCCAATTACGCCCATGTCGGCGCGGATGACATTGGGGCGATATTCGTGGACGATACCAAACTCATTGGTGTACATGCGGCCGCCCCCTCCGCCGATAGCCGCGCCGCTCGCGTAGATCAGGTTCTGCAATCCGCCGGCAATCACGGAGCCATAACAGTCCCGGTTGATAAAATGGCTCCAGCCGCCGCCGATCACGCAAGCTTCACTCCCTTGCCCGATATAGCAGCTATGGCCGCCGGCAATCACGGAATACGAAGAGTTCGTGCTGATGGCGCCGCTTTGCCCGCCGGAAATCGTCGCGTATTTCGAGTTCGCCCGGATGTCGTTGCCGTAGCCCCCGCCCACGGTGGCGTGGGTGCTGTTGGTGCCGATAGTATTTTCCTCGCCCCCGCCCACGACGGATTTTTCAGCGCGCGCCCCGATGTAATTATCAAGGCCACCGGCGATGACCGCGTGGTCCGCCGAATGCCCGATCTCGTGCCAGGACCCGCCCGACACGGCGGCGCCAGAGTTGTTGTCGTGCACGGTATTGTTATAGCCGCCGGCGATGGTGGCGGATGTGGCATTGGTCTCGATGATATTGTCGAACCCGCCGCCGATCGTCGCGAACCGGGACGCCACCCCAATGCGATTGGACAGGCCGCCGCTGATGACGGCGGCCGGCGCAGCGTCCGCGATGGCGTGGTGGCCGCCGCCGGCAATGACGGCATTGGTGCTGTTGGCTCCGATGGCGTTGTTGAGCCCGCCGCCAACCGCGGCGAAAAAGCTCGCGCGGCGGATGGTGTTGTATTCACCGCCACCGATCGCGGCCGACATCGTCTCTTCAAAGATGGTGTTGTAGCGCCCGCCGGCCACGGCGGCGTAGAGCGCGTTGGTACGCACCTGGTTGTTTTGTCCGCCGGCAATCACGGCGCGGCTGGCCCCCTGGTCCACCTCGTTGGCATAGCCGCCCAGGATGGCCGCGCTGTTGGCGGTTGGCTCAATGCTGTTCAGCAGGCCGCCGCCAACCACGGAATAGACGCCCGCGGCCTGGTTGCTCAGGCCGCCCGCCACGGTGGCGGCGGTGGCCAGGGCTTGGTTGTGTTCGCCGCCGCCCACGGTCGCCAACTCGGCGTCAAACACGTTGCCCGCATCGTTGCCGGCCTGGTTGTCTTTGCCGCCGCCAATGGTTCCGAAATTGTCGGTCACGCGGTTGGGCTGTTCATACCACAGGCCGCCGCCGCCGCTGACCGTGCCGCCGGCCGCCAGCGGGTTGACCGTGTTGCTGGCCTGGCCGCCGATGATGTTGGGCGCCGAATAGTCGCCCAGCAACCGGAACACGCGCTGGCTGCCGGCGACCAGGTCCAGCGGCTGGTTATCGAGCGTGCCCACGAAGTGCGCGCCGGCCGTGGTGCCCCGGTTGCCCTGGGTCTGCCAGAACGTGTTGGTGGCCACCTTGGCCGCAGTGATGGCCGCGTCCTGGATCTTGGCGGCCGTGACATTGCCGTCCGCGATGACCGACGCCGACACGGAGCCAAACGCCAGGTTCTGGTTGGAAATGGTGAAGTTGGCGAGCTTGGCGCCAGAAATCTGGCCGTTGAGGATGTGATAGTCATAGATCTGGCCCGTGCCGATCATGTGGGTCTGGATGCCGGCGGCTTCCACGCCGGCCGCCACCTGGGCATAGGGCGCCGCGACCAGGCGCTCGCGCGGGGTGACCACGTTGGTGCCGGCCAGCACCACCTCGACCCAGACGGAGGTGCCGGCCAGGGCCACGTCAAAGCTGCCGAAGATGCCATGGTCACCAATGTAGGTGGAGTAAAGCCCGTCCACCACCGGCACGGTGTTGGAGTCCACGTAGAGCGGAATCGCTCCCCCCGTGGGCACGTCAAAGAGCCGGAACATGATGGACAGGGTGCCGTTGTAGAGGTTGGTGCCCTGCACCAGCTTGCCCTGGTAGTTGATCAGGTCCGGCACCTGGGCGGTGGCGGTGATGGCCGCAAGCATCAGGATCATCATCCAAACAGCGCCGTGAATCCATTTCTTCATATTGCTATTCCTTTTCTTTTGCTGCGCCATATTGTTACCAAGACGGGCCCGAAGCGCACGAAGTCCGGAAATCCATTTTGACCCTTCGCGATCTTCGTGTTCTTCGTGGTGTTCTTTTCTGATTTTCCGGGTTCAAGTGTTTAGCGCGCTGTGCGGACGGCGAAGTAGTGGCTGGTCTGTTCGTCAAACCAGGCGTAGGTGTTGGTGGTTTTGTACCACGGCGCGGTGCCGCCCCAGAACGCGCCGGAGTGCACCAGGTTGGTGACCGGTTCGCGTGCCAGGTCGGGGCAGGCCAGGATGGTGTTGATCGTGCCGCCGCCTTTGCCCACCCAGTTGATCCGCAGCGCGCCGGCGTCTTCCTCGATGCTCTCAATCACCAGCAGATGGCCGGGGTCCAGGGGATCATACAGGCCGGCGGATTCCTGGGTGTCGGTCATGCCGTCGCCATCGGTGTCAGCGCGGTTGGGATTGGTTTCCGCAAAGCCATCGAACGCCGAGCTGTCCACTTCGGACCAGTCGGTCAGCGTGTCGCCATCGTTGTCCGGGTCCAGCTCATCGGGCGTGCCGTTGCCGTTGGTGTCCAAGCCGGGCTGCAGCACCTCGGTGGCGGCGAGAAACCCGGCAGCATGGGTCCAGCCGCCGGCCGTGCCGCGCTGGATGCCGCCGCCCTGGCCGCCCGCGCTCTGGTGGCGCCAGGCCTGGCCTTCGATCACAGGCTCGTTGACGCTGGACTGGCCGGTGCCGTCGCTCACCACCGCGAGTTGGTTATATTCGGCCCGGGCCGGCCCCATGGCCAGAGCGAACAGCACAAGGCACCATCCGAATCTACTCATTGTGTAGCCTCGTCTTTATTCGGCACAACGCCCCCCTCAATGTCACGATGGTAGACCACCACGCATCAACCGGCGAATGGATAATGCTCCTGAACGGCAGGTATATTTTCAGCGGTCGGCTTTCTTTTTATTGTGAAACAGTGTATTACTTAATCGCAATGTCGTTATGGCACTCCAGATAGCGGCGCGCGCTGCTGCAGGCGCCAGGGGAGATGAAATCATGAGAAATATGCTGTTTGTATGGGTCGGCCTGTTCTGCATGGCCAGCGCCGCCTTCAGCGATACCACCCTGCCGCTGGTATCCATTTCCGGCGGCACCTTTTCCATGGGGTGCAACACCAACCTGTTCCCCGAAGGCTCCAGCGGTGAACTACCGGCACACACGGTCATCCTGCGGTCTTTCTACATGGGCCGCACCGAGGTGACCAAGGCCCAGTGGGACCATGTGGCGGGCTGGGCGGCTACCAACGGCTATGACATCAGCACCAACAGCGCCGCCGGCAAAGCCACCAACCACCCGGCTCAAACCTTGACGTGGTACTCCGCGGTAAAATGGTGCAACGCGCGCAGCGAAATGGAAGGCCGGCGCCCCTGCTACACCTCCGGCGGCGGCACCTACCGATCGGGCGATGTCACGCCGGATTTGAACCTGACCAATACCGGCTACCGGCTGCCCACCGAGGCGGAATGGGAATACGCCGCCCGCGGCGGATCAGCCACCAACCGGTTCCCCTGGCGCGACTCCAACGAGATTCAACACGCACGGGCGAATTACGACAGCTCTGCCGTCTATGCCTATGACACCAGCCCCACGCGTGGGTACCACCCGCTTTACACCAACGAGCCGTCGCCCTATACGGCCCCGGCCGGCAGCTTCGCGACCAACGCCTACGGGCTCTGCGACATGGCCGGCAACGTCTGGGAGTGGTGCTGGGACTGGAACGGCAGCTACTCATCCGACCCGGCGACCAACCCGGTCGGCGCATTCTCCGGCTCCACCCGGATCACGCGCGGCGGCAGCTACCAGAACGTCGCCGAAATGGCCCGCGTGACCCGCCGCAACGGCCAGTATCCCAACTATGGCTATAACTATTACGGGTTCCGGGTGGCCTCGGCCACGCGCGCGATCAACCCGTTGATCACCAGCGGGCCGGCGGCCGGATCCGTGAGCAAGACCAACGCCACGATCACTTGGCAGACGGACCTGGCAGGCGACAGCGTGGTGCGTTATGGCCGCAGCGCTTCCGCTTACGAGGGCGCGGTCACCAACGCGGCGCGGACCACCAACCACACGATCACGCTGACCGGGCTGCATTCCGGATCAACCTACCGTTACCGTGTCCAAAGCAGCAGCGAGGCCGGCGGCAGCACCGCCAGCGCGGATCGCTATTTCAGCACTATCAGCGCCCTGCCGACCAACTTCGTTATCCAGCCCTTGCTGGTGAAATCGCCCTATCAGTGGCCCGTGCGCCTGAACGTGGACGCGTCCGGGGCGGTGCAGCGCGTGGAATACTACGTGGATGGCGCCTTCGCGGGCATCGCCTACCCGCCCAACACGGATTTCGACCTGACGCCGCTCTCGCTGACCAACCTCGACCTGAGCGGCATCCGGCGCATCGAAGCGCTGGTTTACCGTCTTGACGGCTCGGTAATCACCCAGGAAAGCAGTTGGTACATGCCGGACTTATGCTACCGCGTGCCGCCGCGCTGCGAACCCGAGGTGCTCTGGCCGCCGGAACTTCACTACATCTCCATCGCGGGCAGCGCCGTGTCCACCAGCCTGACGTTCCAGGTGTATGCCGCGGAAATCCTCGGGTTGGACAGCGAGTTTGAATCCGAACCCGGCTACGGCCATCTGGGCCCGCGGTGGGACACCGCCAAGTGGGTCCAAAACCTGACCAACGTGGGCAGCGTGGCGTTTTACCTGGACGACACCCTCCTCGGCGTGGTCAGCAACAGCGTGCCCGGGGATCAGTTCACCTTCGAGCAGACGTCCTATGTCGAGAACCTGTCCACCGGCATGCACCAGTTTGTGGCCGAGGTGTTCCTGGAAGGCGGCTGCAACTACTCGACGCGCCGGCCCTTCTGGGTTACGCGCCAGTCTTCACGGGTGACCGTCAGCCGCAGTGTTTCCCGCACCAACCAGGCCTTCACCGTGGCGCTGGAGTTCGTCAACGCGGCCTCCAACGAGGTGGTGCTCACGGACTACCAGGAAAGCGCGCGCGGCTTCTACCCGGTCGGCAAAGTCACCGCCAACTACCGGATTTCTTCCGCGTATGACCAGGACGAAAATGAGTGCGCGGTGCGGGTCGGGTTCATCAATCCGGCGTTTGCCACCCTGGCGCCGGGCGAGTCCTTGCAGGTCGCTTACACCCTGGCGCCCGTGCTCAGCGTGCTGCCGGACGACTACCGCCTCGGCAGCGAGTGCGTCACGCGGTACCAGGACGACTACGAAACCTACACCCGCACCAACGCGTACGAATCGTGGTGGGTGACCTATGCGCTGGGCGGTGTGCGGGCGACGACCTATCTCCACGCCGCGGTCTCGGACGCGTTTCACACCTCCGACTACCTGGCCGTCACCAGCCCGCGCAACCTGGGCCACCTGGGCGCCGCCACCAACCGCGACGCGCTGTTGGAAAAGCTGGCCGAATTGGCCCTGGCGCGCGAGGGCGTGCTGGGGTTCTACGACGCCGCGCCCGCGATTGAGACGAGCTACAAGTCCGGCGCGCAGATCGCCGCGGGCAACTGTTATGGAGGCCGGCGCGACGATCTTTTCTTCACCAAGGAAGGCGACGAGGAGGACAGCATGCGCTGCTACCGGTTTCCGTCGTTCCTGTCCAGTTTTTCCATCGGCACCAACTGGTGGAACGCGGGCAACGCGCTGACCTGCGGCAATGTTGTTGACCCTGGCGGCCACGCGCTGGATGAATGGGTGCTGGCCAGCGGCAACCCGGCGACGCCTGACCCTCAGCGGCTGCAGGTCGTCTTTTTCAACCCCGCCACCCATGTGATTGAAACAGGTTATTCGCCATCCAGCTATCGCTCCGGCGATGGGTTTGCGGCCGGGAATGTGCTGACCGGCCAGATCGACGAAATCGTCCACGTCTACCGCACCAATGGCCAGGTCAACGTCTATCACGGCCTGGGCCTCACGCCCGAGGTCGTGTTCCCGTCCGAGTTCCGCAGCGGCGACGGGTTGCTCGTGGCCGACGTGCTGGGCGACGCGGCCGAGGAAATCATCATCGTCCGGCCCGGCGACGACGTGCTGGACATCTACGATCTCTCGGCCGACCCCGCGCCCATGGCGCCGACCCACACCCAGGCCCTCGACATTCCGTCCGTCACGCTGGTGGCCGCCGGCAACCTGGCCGGGTCGGCCCGGGCCGAGATCGTGGTCGGCTACCCCGACGACGATGTCCTGACCGCGTGGTCCTTCTCGTTCAACACCATTTACGGCAACCTATGGAGCCGCCTGTGGCGGCGCGACACGGTGCTGGCGGCGGACGACCAGTTGCTGGTGGCCGACGTGCTGGCGGGCGGCGAGGAGGAGATTATCCTCGCCCGGCGCACCCGGCACGACAAAGTGGCCGCAGGCGAGATCGAGGCCCAACCCGGCGGCGCGGCCACCGGGGCCTTTGACCGCTACGGGCTTGATGCCCTGATGGAACCCGGCGGCAACTGGTCCCGGCGCCTCACTCCCGACTGGACTTCCGAAGGCTACCTGCTGCTCGTCGGCGAAACGGAAATCATCCCCTCGTTTACGTTCCGTTATGACGTGCCCAACGCCGGGTACAACACGGTCACCCTGGCGGATGTCGGCTATGCCAACATGTGCAGTGAGCTCGAGCGGCCGGAACTGGCCATGGGCCGGATTATTGGCGATGATATAGATGCATTACGCGTGCCGATCGAAACCGCATTGGGCCTGATCAACTCCACGTACAGCCTGGCCAACGACGACGCCTACCTGGTCAGCGGGGCACTTAAGAATGATGACGACGGCAACGACTGGATTGGGAACCGGAAATCGGTTGGCAGCAAACTGCGCGAGAAGGGGTTCAGTTCCATTTTGCAGCGCGGCACCGTCGGCGGCGACCCGGTCACCGTGGAGGAGTTCTACGCGGAAGCAATCGGGAGAAACGTCATTTTCCTTGCCGGCCATGGCAACCCGAGCAGCTGGGATATTCTCAGCGCTGAGAGCGTGAGGGATCGGTTCATTCCCAACGCCACCCGGCCCGTGGTATTAGCCCACTCGTGTTCCACCGTGCGCTATTCGCAGGGCGCTTCTTTTGGCGAAGAGTTCATCGGCCATGGCGCGGCCGCCTACATCGGCGCCACGGCCCTCAGTTTCGATTACAGCATCTCTCTGCACCGGGACTTCTACCACCGGCTGGCCGGCGACGTTGACATCGGGACGGCCTTCAAGCGCGCCAAACGCCATCGCGCCAACGCGGGCAACCTCAACGACCGGCGGCGCAACCGGTACACCTGCGCCATCTATTACCTCTTCGGCGACCCCAAGATCACCATGGACTTTGGGGCCGGCCGCCGCGACGTGTCCCGCCGCGCCGACGAGCCGATCGCGGGCCCCACCAACCAGTTCAGCATCGCGGTGCCCATGTTCGAAATCGTCACCAACGACGGCCTGGATTATGTCAGCCTGCCCGGCGACCTGGAAGTCAACGAACTGGGGCATCCGATCGTGCCCATCTACCAGGCGGAAGTCATTTTCCCGGCCGGTCACCCGGTCCAGGACGTGCAACTTGTCCTGCGCGACGGGCTGTTTGAAACCAACGGCCTGGTGCTGCCGAATGGCGCCGCCGCGCCCGGCGACCGGACGGCGGTTGTCCCCCGCTCCGCCGGCGCGCCGGACGGCTACTGGCCCACCAACGTGTTCGCCTGGAGCACGGATAAAAATCCCGACGGCAGCCTGTCGCTCTTTGTCTCCGTGTTTCCGTTCTACTACGATTCCAACACCACCGCAGCGCTGTTCTACTCCAACTACACCTTCAGCATTGATTACGACCTGTCGGATATCTCCATCAACCGGCTCACCATGGACAAGGCGGTCTACGACACCAACGACGCCATCACGGCCATACTCTGGCTGCAGGGCACCAGCGCCGTGCCCCGGGACGTGGTGCTGGAACCCGTGCTCACCCGCAGCGACGCGGATACGATCCTGTTCCTGCCCATCCAGACCCTGCCGGCCCTGCGCGGCGTGTCGTCTGCCTCCATCGAGTGGGAAGCCGCCGACTACGCGGCCGGCGAATACATCCTCACCGTCAACGCCCGCACCGCGGATGGCGCGTTGCTGGACAGCGACCTCACCTACTTCACCGTCGGGTTTGCCGCGGCCGGCGCCACCAACGTCACCATCGCGCCCACGACCTTCAACCTTGGCCAGCGGGTGGATTTGAGCGCCCAGTTCGTCAACCGGGGCGACCAGGAACTGGACGCCGACCTGGTGATCCTGGTGCGCGACGCGGCCGGCGCGGACGTGGCCGAGTTCCGCCATAGCATCAGCAACTGGCAGGCCGGGGCCAGCTTCGCGTTCACCACCAACTGGACCGCCACCCTCGTGCCGCGCAACTGCGAGGTTTATGCCTATGTCCTGTTCGACAGCGGCCAGGGTGTCCAAACCCGCCAGGCCGACTGGGCAGACGCACCGCTGGTGGTCGAGTCTGCCGAGGCTCGCGGCACCAATGCCGTCCTCGCCTGGCCCAGCGTCGCCGGCCGCACGTACCGGATCGAATACACCACCAACCTCGTCGCCCCGAGCTATACGCCCATCGCGGCCGGCATCGCGGCCATGCCGCCGCTGAACCGCCAAACCAACGGCTTGCCGGACCTCCCGCTGCAATACTGGCGGATCAGCGAGCAATGGTGAGCGCAGCGCCATCTGGCCCGGAGGCTGGTCAGCGAGGGGTTGGCGGCGCAAAGCATGGGGCGGGACATATAACCGAAACGGGAGGCATGAAAAAGACTTGGCTGCTATTGTTGGCGGCGATGTTGCCAGCCGGGCTCAGCTTGGGTGATGCGTCGCTGCCCATGGCCAGCATCCCCGGCGGCACGTTTGCCATGGGGTGGAATACCAACCTGTTTGCCGAAGGCGCGGCCGGGGAGCTGCCGGCGCACACGGTGACCTTGCGCTCCTTCTACATGGGCCGCACCGAAGTGACCAAGGCACAGTGGGATTGCGTGGCCGCCTGGGCGGCGACCAACGGCTACGACATCACCACCAACAGCGCCGCCGGCAAAGCCACCAACCACCCGGCGCAAACCCTGACGTGGTACTCCGCGGTGAAGTGGTGCAACGCGCGCAGCGAAATGGAAGGCCGCCAGCCCTGCTACACAGTCGGTGGCGGCGCCTACCGATCGGGCGATGTTACGCCGGATTTGAACCTGACCAATACCGGCTACCGGCTGCCGACCGAGGCGGAGTGGGAGTACGCCGCGCGCGGCGGATCCGCCACCAACCGGTTCCCCTGGCGCGACTCCAACGAGATTCAACACTCACGGGCGACTTACGACAGCTCCGCCGTCTATGCCTATGATACCAGCCCCACGCGCGGGTACCATCCGCTTTACACCAACGAACCGACGCCCTACACCGCGCCCGCGGGCAGCTTTGCCACCAATGCCTACGGGCTCTGCGACATGGCCGGCAACGTCTGGGAATGGTGCTGGGACTGGAACGGCAGCTACTCGGCCGACCCGGCGACCAACCCGGTCGGCGCATTCTCCGGCTCCACCCGGATCACGCGCGGCGGCAGCTACCAGAACGTCGCCGAAATGGCCCGCGTGACCCGCCGCAACGGCCAGTATCCCAACTATGGCTACAACTATTACGGGTTCCGGGTGGCGTCAGCCGCGGGGGTGGTCAACCCGGTGATCACCAGCGGGCCCGCGGCGGGCGCGGTGAGCAAAACCAACGCCACGATCACCTGGCAGACGGACCTGGCGGCGGATAGCGTGGTGCGTTATGGCCGCAGCGCGGCGGCGTTCGAGGGGGCCGTCACCAATACGGCGCGCGCGACCAACCATGTGATCACGCTGACCGGGCTGCACTCCGGCGCGACCTACCGCTACCGCGTGGAAAGCACGACGGAATACGGCGGCAGCGCCGCCAGCGGGGACCGCTACTTCGCCACCATCAGCGCGCTGCCGACCAACCTGGTGGTGCAGCCCCTGCTGGTGAAGTCGCCCTATGAATGGCCCGTGCGTTTCAACGTGGAAGCTTCCGGGGGGGTGGCGCGGGTGGAATATTACGTGGACGGCGTGTTCGCGGGCATCAGCTATCCGCCCTACGCCGATTTCGATCTCACGCCCCTCTCGCTGACCAACCTGGACCTTGATCAAATCCGTGGCATTGCCGCGCTGGTTTACAACCTCGATGGCACGGTGATCACACAGGAGGCCGAATGGGCCACCTACCGGCCATGTGCAGGCACCATCCCGCAGGGCGAGTTCGAGGTGATCTTCCCGCCGGAATCCTATGACCTGAACATTCCCGCGCCGAGTGTGCACACCGCGTTGACCTTCCAGGTCCATGCCGCCCAAACCCTGACGCTGGACCCGGCGGCCAAGACGGGCAGCGGCCTGCCGGGCCCAGCCTGGGATTCCAAGCTCTATGGCCGGCCCATGGCGCCCGCCAAGAGCGTGGAGTTTCTGCTTGATTCCGTTTCACTGGGCACCGTTTCCAACACGACCCCTGGCCAACCCTACCTGTTTGAGCTGACCGGCGACATTCTCGCCCTGACCACGGGCCGGCATGAATTCGCGGCCATGATCCAGCTCTCCAATGCCTGTTCGCGCCGGCTGACGCGCCAGTTCCATGTCACCCACCAGGTATCCTCGATCGAGGTCAGCCGCGAGATCGTCCGGCTCGGGCACCATTTCGGCGTCGCGCTCACCTTCCATAATCCCAACAGCGAAACCATCCAGTTGCTGTCCCATGTCGAAACGCTGCGGGGTTTCCAGCCCATCCACTACAGCAGCGCGGAAACTACGGTCACCTCCGTTTATGACGCGGCGGAGAACGTCAGCCGCCTGCATATGACCTTCCATGGCCTGTCCGGCGAACTGGCGGCCGGGGCCACCCTCCAGCGCCCATACGAAATCGTCCCCGTGTTGAGCGTGTTGCCGGACGATTACCGTGTCGGCGGCGACTATGTCACCCGCTACACGCAGGCCGCGGAAGAGTATCAGCGTGGCAATACCCTGGATACCTGGTGGGTGGACCAGGGCGCCGCCACGGTGCGGTTGGCCACGGCGGTCTCGGCGGTCCTGAGCAATTCCGACTACCTGGTCGTGACCAGCCCGCGCAACCTGGCGTACCTGGGCTCGACCGCCGAACGGGACGAGTTGCTTGCACAGTTGGCCCGCCTGGCGCGGGCGCGGGATGGCGTGCTGGGCTATTACGATCCCGCCCCGACCATAATGTCGAGCTACAACAGCGGCGAACAGCTTGCCGCCGGCCGGGTGTTCGGGTTGCGCGAAGCACTGGATGAGTTGTTCATGACCTACCGATCTGAAGAGCGGGCGTATGTCCTGGGGTACCAGTTTCCGGCCGCGATCACGCACCGGATGCCACTGGCCCTGGGCAGCGGCGCATTCGGTGACCACGACGTCATGGCTGTCGGCGATGTGGTCACCCTGGGCGGAGCGCATACGCTGGAAGAAATCTTGATTGCCCATGGCGATCCCGCCTCCCCCGCGGAAGGCGAGGTCAGCATTTACATGTACATGCCGGACGAGGACGTCTTTGAAACCAACACCCTCCACACCTCGTTCGGGGCGGGCGACGGCTTTGCCGCCGGAGATGTCACCACCAACCTGGGCGATGAGGTGGTCGTGGCGCAGGCCCATACCGGCCTGATCGAAATATACAGCGACGGCAGCGCAAGCCCGGTCGCTTCGTTCACCTCAACCTTCCGCGCGGGCGATGGCCTGCGCGTGGCCCAGGTCATGGGTAATGCGCGCGAGGAAATCATCATTGTGCGACCCGGCGCCGACCAGCTTGATTTTTACGACCTGGGCGCCGATGCGGCGCCGGTTGCGCCCACCTACAGCTATGCCTGTGCGCTGTACTCCGCCGCCCTGGTGGCCGCCGGTGATATGCATGGGTTCGGCGGCGCGGAAATCGTGGTGGGCGATCCCGATCGCGACAGCTTGACCACCTATGCCTACCTCTTCGACAGCCTGCGCGGCGGCAGCCTGTTCCGCCTGTGGCGCCGGGATGCCCTCATCGCCGCCGACGATGTCCTGCTGGTGGCGGACATTCTGCCCAGCGGCAAGGCGGAGGTCCTGGTGGTGCGCCAAAGCGCGCACGACGGGGCGGGCGCCGGCGAAATCGAAGTGCTCCCCGCCGGGGCGGCCTCGGCCTGCCCTGATCGCTACGGACTGGACGACCTGCTCAACCCCCACGGCGCCTGGGCGGCCCGGCTGGCCACGAACTGGGTTTCCGAGGGGTACCTGTTGCTGGTGGGCGAGACGGAAGTCATCCCTTCCTTTTCCGTCCGCCTGGATACCGGGAGCCGCTATTTTGCGCTTACCCTGGCGGATGCGGATTATGCCAACACGGCCGGGAATCGGGAGCGGCCCGAACTGAGCATGGGCCGCATCATCGGCAGCAGCCTCAGCGCGTTGCAGGCGCCGGTGATCACCAGCCTCGGTCTTGACGCAGGCACCAATACCCTGTCCCTGGACGCGGCCTACGTGGTCAGCGGCTCCCGCCGAGGTGCGTATGGCACGGCGGACAGCGTTGATTTTAACAGCCGGCGCGCCCAGTTGGCCGGCCGGTTGCGGAGCGCGGGATTCGGCCCGGTGACGGAAGAATGGACCGAGGGCGCTGGCGCCATCGACCGCGCCGCCTTCTTTGACCACGCGCCGGGCATGAACCTCATCACCCTGGCCGGCCACGGCTATTGGGACTGCTGGGATATTATTAGCGCGGAAGATGTCAACCTCGACTTCGCGCCCACCGCCGTCCGGCCGCTGGTCATCGCTAATAGCTGTCTGACCGGGCAGTATTCGCCCGGCCGCTCCTTTGCGGAGCGCTGGCTGTCGGCCGGGGCGGCGGCGTATATCGGCGCGATTGCGGAGAGCTACGGCACGCCTCAACTTCTCTATGATTTTATTGATCAATTGAGCGTGCCTACCACGCTGGGCCGGGCCTTTCGGCAAGCCAAACAGCGCCGCAACCATTTCACGTGCGTTACCTACCAGTTGTATGGCGACCCCAAAATCGCCATCGACTGGCCGGACCGCAAAGCCGCGGCCCCGCGGGGGCCCGCGGTGATCATGGGGCCCACGAACGGGCTGGCCATCCAAGTGCCCATGTACAGCGTCACCAACTTCGACGGCATGGACTCGGTCACCCTGCCCGACAACCTGGACCTGGCCGACGAAGGCCAGCCGATCGTGCCGTTGTACCGGACCGAAGTGCGGTTTCCGGCCGGCTGTCCCGTGCAGGACGTGGCCCTCATCTGTCGGGATGGCGCGCACGAAACCAACGGCTGGAGGCTCCCGGTGGCGACGCTGGCCGGCGATGGCCGCCAGGACCTTGCGCCGCGCGGCCGCCGCGCCGCGCCGCCCGCCGCGGGCTGGTGGCCAACCAACGTTTTCTTTTGGGATACCGACAAAAATGCGGACGGCAGCTGTTCCCTGTTCGTTACGGTGTGCCCGTTGTATTACAACTCCAACACAACCGCCGCGATCTTTTACTCCAACTATACCTTCAGCATAGATTACGCGGTGTCGGATATTGCCATTAACCGGTTATCCATGGACAAAAATGTCTATGACACCAATGATACGATCACCGCCCTGATCTACGTGGTTGGCACTAACGCGGTTCCCCTGGACGTGGTGATCGAACCCGTGCTTACCCGCACCGATGAAGATGCCGTCCTGTTCCTGCCGCTCCAGGTTCTGGCCCAGGTGCGCGGCGTCATTGGCGCCAGCGTGGCCTGGGATGCCTGCGACTATCCCGCGGGTGAATACAAGCTCACGGTGCGCTGCAAAACGCAGGCTGGCACGCTGCTGGACTATGACAGCGTGTACTTCACCGTGGGGTTTGCCGCGGCCGGCGCCACCAACGTCACCATCGCCCCTGCGGCCTTCAACATCGGCCAGCGGGTGGATCTGAGCGCCCAGTTTGTCAACCGGGGCGACCAGGAACTGGACGCCGACCTGGTGATCGTGGTGCGCGACGCCGCGGGCGCCAGCGTGGCCGAGTTCCGTCAGAGCGTCTCGAACTGGATGAGCGGCGCCAGCTTGACTTTCAATACCAACTGGCTGGCCACCCTGGTGCCGCGCAACTGCGAGGTGTACGCCTACGTGTTGTTCGACAGCGGCCAGGGTGTCCAGACCCGCCAGGCCGACTGGGCCGACGCGCCGCTGGTTGTCGAGTCTGCCGAGGCGCGCGGCACCAATGCCGTCCTCACCTGGCCCAGCGTCGCCGGCCGCACCTACCGGGTCGAACTCGCCACCAACCTGGTGCCCGGGGCCTTTGCGCCCGTAGCCACCGGCATCTCCGCCGCGCCCCCGATGAATTGCCACACCAGCGCGCTCTCTGACCATCCAACGCACTTTTTGCGGATCAGCGAACAGTGGTAAAGAATCGACGCAACGCATGCTCCCGGCGTACGGACGCATGGCTGGGGACGTTTTCAGCGGCTCGGTGAGACACCTCGCCCGGCAGATCTGCGGCCAGGTGGGGCGAACGGTCCCCGTGAGCCGTCCGGTCTTTCCGGACAATTATACGGTACAGTACCTTGTTCATTTTTTCTCACGGAGCGACAGAGTCACGGAGCATCGCGTCGATCGGGCCGTGGAGGGCGCGTGTGATGCTTCATTTGCGTTCATCCCCGTGTCTCCGTGCCTCCGTGAGAGTCTCCCCGCGTTGTTGAGGCCTTACAAATTGTGCGACAAAAGAACTGCACTTTTGCGGACTTCTTTGGTATTAGTCAATTTCTTCAACCCAATACAGGAGCATGACGGTCATGAACAAGCGGCTGATGATGGCGGTGTGCGGGCTGGGGCTGGCGGTGGGTCTCACAGGCTGGATGACCGGATGCGGCGGCAGCGACGGCGGCGATGATGGCGGCGGCGGGGGCAGCGCCTGCGCCGACACCTGCAACAAAGTCACGGTGGCCTGCATGGGCGACAGCATCACCGGCGACGTCAACAACGGCGTGCCTCCCTACCCCTCCGTGCTGGTCGGCATGATGCCCCAGAACACGATCGTCAACCAGGGCCGCGGCGGCGAGGAAAGCTCGGGCGGCGCGCGGCGGGTGAACAATGTGCTCAGCCGCTACAACCCCTGTTCCCTCTGCATTCTTTACGGCGCCAACGACCTCATGCACTTCGTGGCCAAGGGCACGACCATGGACAACCTGCGCTACATGGTGCGCGCCGCCAAGGGCCGCGGCACCGTGCCGCTGGTTGCCACGCTGACGCCCATGCTGTACAGCACCCACTGGATTTTCCAGGGTGGCGCGGATGCGCTGAACGTGATGATCCGCGAGATGGCCAGCCAGGAAGGCGCCATCCTCGTGGACCTGGCCGCGGAGTTCAAGGGCAGCGAAACCGAGCTGATGTCCGCCGACGGCGTGCACCCCAACGCCGCGGGCGTGCAGGTCATGGCCGTGGCGTTCTTCGAGGCGCTGCAATAACGCATCGGCCGGCCTGACTCAAGGCCACTCTTTTACGGAAGCGATCATGCCGAGTACCTGGCTCGCGGCGGTGATGGGCATTGTCGAGGGCATCACGGAGTTTCTCCCGGTATCGTCCACCGGCCACCTGATCCTGGCCGGTCACTTGGCGGGGTTTACCGGCCCGGTGGCGGACACGTTCGAGATCTTCATCCAGCTGGGCGCGATCCTGGCCGTGGTCGCGGCCTACCCGCGGCGGTTCATCGATTTGCTGCCCCTGCGCCGCGACCCAACGGGGTTCCAGGGCTGGCGCGGTCTCGTTTTGCTGGCGCTGACCACCCTGCCCCCCATGGTATTGGGCCTGGCGCTGCACGCCACGATCAAGGCGCACCTGTTCACCCCGGCCACGGTGGCGCTGGGGTTGGCCGTGGGCGGCGCCGGGATCCTCGTGGTGGAACGCTGGCGGCCGCAGGTGCGCAAGGCGAGCCTGGACCAGTTGACCTGGCGTGACGCACTGCTGGTGGGACTGTTCCAGTGCCTGGCGCTGTGGCCGGGCATGTCGCGCGCGTCCTCGACCATCCTGGGCGGCATGCTGCTGGGCCTGGACCGTCGGGTGGCTGCGGAATACTCTTTTTTCGCGGCGGTTCCCTTGATCGCCGCGGCCGTGGGCTACGATCTGCTCAAGAGCCTGGACGAATTGCAGGCGGCCCACGTGCTGTTCTTTGCGGTCGGGTTCGCGGTTTCCTTTGCGTGCGCGTGGCTGGCGGTCAAGCTGTTCATCCGGTTCCTGGGGCACCACACGCTGGTCCCGTTTGGCTGGTACCGGATCGCGCTGGCCGGCGTGATCTTCGCCTTGCTTCGCTGATCAGCCGCGCAACAGGTCACGAACCCCGGCGGCGGACACCCCGGCGCCCAGGGCCGCGGAAAAGTTGCGCCGCCCTTCGATGGCCCGGCGGGCACCGCCCGCCGCCGCGGCATCGCCAACAAGGATGCACCCCACCATGACCTCGTCGCGAAACACGAAGCGGGCGTAAGCTTCACCGGACTCCTGCTCCACGACCTGGTAGCTGCCGTCTTCGGGCTCGAACCGGCCGATGCTCACCAGGTCGAGGCCCAGCACCTTGAGCGTGTGGGACCGCGGCAGGCCGCCGAACTCCAGGCTCGCGCCCGCGGCGTTGAGGCCGGCGATCCGGCCCTGGAACTGCGCGGCCGCCCAACTGCCATACAGGATGCCGTTATGCTCGGCCACGTCGCCGGCGGCCAGCACCGCGGGATGGGTGGTGCGCAGGTGGTTGTCCACCACGATCCCCTGGTTGACCTCCAGGCCGATGCGCCGGCCCAGGTGGCTGTTCGAGCGCACGCCCGTGGCCACAATCACGAGATCCGCCGGCAGCAGAGCGCCATCTTCGAGCAACACGCCGTCCACGCGCTCGCGGCCGCGCAGCTCCCGCGTGCGCGCGTTGCGCCGGATGCGGATGCCAAGCCGGTCCACGTGCGCCGCGAGCCGCGCGCCCGCCGTGCGGTTGAGCTGCCGCGGCATGAGCCAGTCGTGGCCTTCCAGCAGCGTCACCTCGGCCTTGCGCGCAGCCAGGGCGCCGGCGGTCTCGAGGCCCAGCAACCCGCCGCCGATCACCACGCACCGCGCGCCGGGCCCCAGCGCGGACAGAATGGCCCTGGCATCCCCCAGGGTGCGCAGCACGACCACGCCCGGCAGGGTCGCGCCCGGCAGCGGCGGTATAAACGCGTGCGCGCCAGCCGTCAGGACCATGCGGTCAAAGGGCAACGCGGTGCCGTCGCGCAGTTCCATACGCCGTTCGTCCGGGTGCAGGGCCGCCACTTCGCAACCCAGGCGGACGTCGATGTGGCGCGCGGCAAACCAGGCCGGATCGTGGATGAGCAGATCCGGCTCGCTGAGTTCGCCGGCCAGAAACCGGGTGAGGTTCAGGCGGTAGTAGGGCCAGTCCGTCTCGCGGCTGAGCAAGGTGATCGTGCCGCCCGGCGTGGCGTCGCGGAACGCCTCAATGGCGGAGATCCCGGCAATCCCGGCGCCCACCACCACCAGGCGGCCGGAAAAATCCCCCCCGCCGGCCGCGGCCTGCGCCGCGACCGGGGTGAACCGGTCGCGCGGCGCGCCGCACACCGGGCACTCTTCAGGCGGGGTCACGCCATCGTGGACATAGTTGCAGTTGAGGCACTGCCATGGGCCGGCCGATGGGATGACCGCAGCGGGCGCGGCCGCGGCCAGGGCCTCGAACTCGGCCGGGGAGGCGCCGCAGACCGGGCACACGTCCGGCGGCTCCGTTCCATTGTGAACGTAGCCGCACACCGTGCACCGCCAAGTCGAACCGCCCTGCTGCTGCATGTTATCCCTTTATTTGATCTCGACGAACTTGTCTTTACCCGCCTTGCACACGCTGCACTGGTCCGGGCAATTGCCTTCCACGGTGTTGCCGCAGATCTGGCACACCCAGATGGGCTTGGCCGGCAGGTCCTTGCCCCCTTGCACGGCGACCAGTGCCTGGCCATACAGCCCGTGGTGAATCTCTTCCACCGCCAGGGCGTTCTTGAAGCTGATCACCGCGGCCTTGTTGCCTTCGGCCTCGGCGGCCTTGAGGAAGTCCGGGTACATGTGCTGGAACTCGTGGCCTTCGCCCTCGATCGCGGCCTTGAGGTTGTCCGCGGTCGACTTGATCCCGCCCATCACGCGCAGGTGGGCATGGGCATGGACCGTCTCGGCCTCGGCAGCCGCGCGGAACAGCTTGGCCACCTGGGGCAGCTTGTCCGCGTCCGCCTTCTTGGCAAACGCGAGGTACTTGCGGTTGGCCTGGCTCTCGCCGGCAAACGCGGCCTGCAGGTTATCGTTAGTGCTCATCTGGTCACTCCTTTTGTTATTGGATTGTCCCGGCCGACCTGCGGCCAACTCAAACGAATAAGAGACAAGGTAACCAAGGCCACGGCTCGCGACAAGGGCTAAAACAATGCCTATTCGCGCACGCGAATGGAGTAGTACACCCCGTCCGCCTGGCCGACCGAAACGGTGTGGCAGCCCTGCGGATAGGCGGCCGGCAGGTTGGTGGCATAAGGAACAAAGCCGGCCAGCAAGTTGGTGGACTGCAGGATGGCATACACCCGGCCGGTCGCCGCCGGCCAGGCCAGCTCGCGGCGGCCCGCATCCACGACGGCGCTCCGCGCGGCAAACACCGACGCGGCGTTGGTTGGATCCGTGCCGGCGACGCGTTCTTCGAGGTTATCGAGGGTGTCCCCGTCGGCATCCTCAACTCCGGCGGCAGCCGCGCGGGCGCTGCCGAAATGCTCCTGCTCCCAGTCGTTGCGCAGGCCGTCGTAATCGTAGTCGTCCTGCGGCCGCGACACCAGGGTGGGCGCCAGGGTCAGGAAACCGAAGCCGTAGTTGCCGTAGCCGTCCTTCTGACCATCGGCGGCCTGGCCGATGCAGGTGGCGGACAAGTAGCGGTTGTTGCCGCTCACGCCGGCCGAGGCGGCCACCCCCGCGACCAGCAGGCAATGCATATTCGTGATCCCGCCGGCGGCATTGACTGCGGTCCAGGGGATCCGCGCCTCCCAGCGCTCGGTGAAACGGTCGCCATCGTCATCGGCCGTGGCGCAGGCCACGCTGTTGGAGCCATCGAACTGGGACAGGATCGCCCCAGGCACCGGCACAAAAGCGGTGGAATTGGTGCCGACATAGTAAAGGCCCTGGCCGAAGTCATAGCCGCCATACGTAAAGTTGGTGTAATCCGCCGCGTCGCCGTATTCGTCGCCGAAGACGATCGCCAAGTCCATCGGCTCGGAGAACTTGAGGTTGTGGAGATAATCGAGCGTGTTGGGTGGGCCGGTCTTGTGCCAGAGCGTCTCGGCGTTGTCGGTCAGCGTATCGAATCCCAGGAACAGACAGAACACGTTGTTCGTGCCGCCCAGGCTTGCGCCGAGTCCGCCAACGTACAGGTTGGTGGCATCGTAGTTGAAATAGATGGCGCCGAAGTCGCCGAACCCGTCGGAGCTGAGCGCGCGCAGGGCGCCGCCATCCACGTTAAAGTCTACGTTGTCGCCCACCTGGTTCTGCACCACGGGCGGATTGGTGGTCACCACGGGCGATCCCGCGGCCAGCAACGGCAACGCCGGCCACGCGACAGCACCGGACCCGCCGGCCACGTCCGCGCCCCAGTAGAGCCCATCGTGGTCATCCCATGCCGCGCCGTTGTGGACGGCCAGGTCAATGCGCCGCGCGTAGGCGGGCACGGCAAAGCTCGCCTCCCAGCGCCGGGTGGCCGGGTTGTTGGTCAGCGCGATATCCGCCAGGGATAGCTGCCAGTTATCCAGGCCTGCGCGCAACTGGAGCGCACCGGCGCCGGCCAACGGACCGAGCGCCGGCTGGTAACGCACCGTGACGTTGGATCCGGCCACAGGCATGGCGGGATCAAGCTCCAGGCGCCCGAGCAGGGCCTGCCAGTTCTGGGCATAGTTGTTGTCCCACGTGGCGCCAGCCGCATCGCGAAAACAGCAGACCAGGCGCCAGGCCGCGTTGGTGGGCACGGTATATTCGTATTCCCAGCGCCCGCTGACGGCGTTGAAGGTCATGGCGGTGCTCGCCACGGCGGAAGAAAAATCATCCAGGCCCAGGTGGATATACACAGGATTGGCGGCCGCCAGCGGGCCGGAGCCGGCATCGTAGGAGATGGTCACGGCCTGCTCCTGCAGCGGGAACGCAGGTGCGAACCAAACGGGCGGGCGGCGGTTGGTGTACACCACGGTGTCGAACTCGCGATCGTCGCTGCGAATGGCCCGGTAATTGACGTGGTCGGGAAACATATCCAGCTCCACATGATGGTAACAGGTGGTGGCGATGGCGATGTAGGGTTTGGCCGTGCTGTCATAGAGGGTAGCGCCCCCCCCGCCGGTCACGACGTACACTACCCCGTCGATCGGCGTTGTGCGCTCGTAGCAATGATTATGGCCATTGAATACGAAATCCATGCCGTACCGCGTAAACAGCGGGCACCAGACAGCCCGAATTTCGTAGTCGGGGGCGTGATCGCCGCCGGTCCAGGCCGGCCGGTGATAATGGGCCACGATCCAGCTCGTGTTGGTGTTGTTGGCCGCCGCCTGCAGGTCGCGCTGGATCCAGTTGGTCTGGCTGTAAATATCGATCTCGCTGTTGAGCGACATGAAATGCGTGGGGCCGACATCGTACGAGTAGTACCGCTCCCGGCAGGGCCGCGGCGGCAGCGAGAACACCTCGAAGTAGGTGGCGCCGTCACTGCTCACGTCGTCGTGGTTGCCGGGAGCCGGCATGAACACGGTCTGCGCAAACTCGTTGGAGGTGATCTGGAAATAGCTTGCCCAGGTGCTCCAGCCGGGCAAAAATTGGTCATCCGCCATGTCGCCCCCGGTAATGACGAGATCCGGCTGCGCGCGGCAGATCGCCGCGGCCACCCCCTCGGCGGCGCTCACCGTGCAGCCGCCCTGCAGGTCGCCGTGCACCACGAGCGCCAGCATGCCCGTGGTTGCGCACCCCGCGCGGAAGGTGCGGTCGGCCGTGGCGTAACCGTCGCCGCTGACGACTTGGTAGTGATAGGCGGCGCCGGGAACCAGGCCGCGCAGGGTGATGGCATGGCGCCGGGAACACCCGCAATCGCTGGCGCTGGACCCGTAGTTGGTCGTGGGCCCGTAATCCACCGTCCCCCGCCCGGGCGCATCGCGCTCCCAGGACACGGTGATCGTGGTTTGCGGATCCTCGGTCCAGGTGAGGATCGGCGGCACCACGCGCGCTGACGCCGACCCGGCGCACACAGCCAACGCGAAGCCGCCCGCGATCAGCAGGCGGCAACTCGGCCTGGCGCTGTGCCTGACGTGTCGGCCCATCATGGAGAATAGAATACCCAGCCTCCGGAAAAAAGTGAACCCCGCCCGGCGCCCGTCAGCTGTGCTCGTCGGCCAGGGCGCGCACATAGTCGCTCACCCCGTCCTCGAGGCTGCTGATCGGCGCCTCGTACCCGGCGCGGCGCAGCTTGGCCATGTCCGCCTCGGTGTGGTACTGGTACTTGGGCCGCAGCGACTCCGGCATATCGATGTAGACAATCCGCGGGTCGCGGCCCATGGCGCGGAACACGGCGCCGGCCAAATCGTTCCAGCTGCGCGCCCGGCCCGTGCCGCAGTTAAACAGGCCGGACACGCGCGGCCGTTCCATGAAGAACAGGGTGATGGCCGCCGCATCACGGACGTAAATGAAGTCGCGCACCTGCGCGCCGTCGCCGTACTCCGGCCGGTACGACTTGAACAGGCGGACCTCGCCGGTCTCGCGGATCTGGCCGTAGGCCTTATGGATGACGGACCGCATGTCGCCCTTGTGGCCTTCGCGCGGGCCGTAGACGTTGAAATATTTCAGGCCCACGATCAGATCAAAGAGGTTGTTCTTCGCGGCCCACAGGTCAAAGACGTGCTTGGAGTATCCGTACATGTTCAGCGGCCGCAGCTGGTCGAGGGCGCGCTCGTCATCGTGGTAGCCATGGCGGCCGTCGCCGTAGGTGGCCGCGCTGGAGGCGTAGACAAACCGCGCGCCGTGCTGCAGGGTCCATTCGCACAGGAGCCGGCTGTAGCGGTAGTTGTTGTCGGCAAGGTAGTCGGCATCGGCCTCCGTGGTGCTGCTGCAGGCGCCCAGGTGGAACACGAACTTGACGTCCGGGATCTTGTTGGCCGCCAGCGCGGCCCGGAATGTCTCCTTGTCCATGTAGTCCTCGAACCGCAGGCCGGTGAGGTTGCGCCATTTTTCGCCGCGGCCCAGGTGGTCCACCACGAGGATGTCGGTTTCGCCGCGCTGGTTGAGCTGCTCCACGACATGGCTGCCGATGAAGCCCGCCCCGCCCGTGACAATGATTTTCAGTCCCATGCCTGCCATCTCCTTGTCTTGGGGAATCAGGCGGCCGGGCCCGCCGCAGGCGCCGACCCGCCGTACACCTCGAGGATCCGGCGGATCAGCGCGGAGGTGGACTTGCCCGGCACCAGCGGCGCCAGGGCCACGCGGCCCCCATGCCGCTCCACCACCTCGCGGCCGCTCACGTAATGCGCCCAGTCCTCGCCCTTGACCAGCACGTCCGGCAGCAGCTCGCCGATCAGGGCCGCCGGCTCGGGCTCGTCAAAAATCACCACGTAATCGACGCATTCCAGGGCGGCCAGCACCAGCGCGCGGTCCTGCTCTCCCACGATCGGCCGCTGCGGCCCCTTGATCCCCCGCACCGAGGCGTCGGAGTTCAGGCCCACGATCAGCGCGTCCGCCTGGGCGCGCGCCCACGCCAGGTACTCCACGTGGCCGATGTGCAGGATGTCGAAACAGCCGTTGGTGAACGCCAGCTTGCGGCCCTGCGCCCGCAGGCGCGCCCGCTCCGTCGGCATGGCGGCCCGGCTCCTGATTTTGCCCTGCAGATCTGGATTCATCCTGGATGGTGACCTTAGCACCCGGCCGGGGCCGCTTCAACCCCTGTTTCACCAATGATCGCCGGGCACAAGCCAACCCGGCCATTCCCCAAATTGCGGCTGCATCCCGCGCTTGACTATGGCGGCCAATTATCCGAATGTTTTGCATATTGTGCACCGTTGCACAATGACGGCGGAAGTATGAGGGACGCTTAATCAAAAAAGGGAGATCGCCATGAAGAGAATGGCCGGTTGGATTGTTGGTCTGGCATTGGCAGGCACCTTGAGCTGGGCGGAAGAAGCCGCAGTGGAACCCATCAAGATCGGCGCGCTGTTCGCCGAAACAGGCCCGGCCGCGTTCCTGGGCGCACCGGAAGCCAAAACCACCCGCATGCTGGCAGAAAAAATCAATGCCGGCGGCGGGATCCTCGGACGGCCCGTGGAATTCATCATCATGGATACGGAAGGCAGCCCGGAGAAGGCGGTGTCGTTTGCCAAGAAGCTGATCGAGGAAGACAACGTGCTGGCCATCATCGGGCCCAGCACCAGCGGCGAAACCCTGCAGATCAAGGACCTTTGCGAGAGCGAAGGGGTGCTGCTGATTTCCTGCGCGGCGGCGGAGGCGATCGTCAACCCCCAGGCCGGCCACGTGTTCAAGACCCCCCAGAAAGACAGCCAAGCCGTGGCGTGGATTTTCCAGACCATGAAAGCCAAGGGCATCACCAAGATTGGCGTGCTGTCCAGCAACACCGGTTTTGGCAAGGGCGGCAAGGCGCAGCTCGAGAAGATGGCCCCGGATTACGGGATCGAGATCGTGGCCAACGAGGTGTATGACAAGGAAGCCACGGACCTGACCGACGTCCTCAACAAGCTCAAAACCGCGGGCGGCGAAGCCGTCGTGAACTGGTCCATCGAGCCGGCCCAGTCCATTGTGCCCAAGAACATGAAGCAGATCGGCATGGACATGCCGCTGTTCCAAAGCCACGGGTTCGGCAACATCAAGTATGCCGAGCAGGCCGGCGAGGCGGGCGAAGGCATCATCTTCCCTTGCGGCCGCCTGCTGGTGGTGGACGTGCTGCCTGCGGATCACCCGCAGAAAGCCGTGCTGGAAGGCTACAAGCAGGACTACGAGCAGAAGTTCAACGAGCCGGTCAGCACCTTCGGCGGCCACGCGTATGACGCGATCCTGATCGTGACCGAAGCGATCAAGAAAGCCAACAGCACGGATCCGGCGCAGGTGCGGGATGCCGTGGAATCCATCACCGGCCTCGTGGGCACGGCGGGCGTTTTCAACTTCTCGGCGACGGACCATAACGGGCTCGGAATGGACGCGTTTGAAATGCTGACCGTCAAAGACGGGAAGTTCACCCTGTATAATCAATGATTCAGTATATCCTGTCGGGGCTGACGGTCGGCAGCATTTATGCGGTTATCGCCATTGGCTTTAACCTGATCTACAGCACCACGGGAATATTGAATTTTGCCCAGGGCGAATTCGTCATGCTGGGCGGGATGCTGGCGGTGTCGCTGCTGGCGTTTGCGCCGTTGCCGGTGGCGGTGGTGGGCGCGGTGGTCGGCGTGGCGGCGCTCGGCGCGTTGCTGGAGCTGGTGTTTTTCCGCCGGCTGCGGTCGCACTCCCTGCTCAACATGATCATCATCACCATCGGCCTGTCGATCCTGATCCAGGAAATCGCCCTGCACGCGTGGGATGAGAAGGTCCGCGCCCTGCCCTATTTCACGGGGAACGAGTGCTCCTCGGTCAAGGTGCTGGGCGCGGCCATCACCCCCCAGGCGTTGTGGGTGCTGGGCGCGGTCGGTCTGACGGTGGTGGCGCTGCACCTGGTCCTCAAGTACACCATGGTGGGGCGCGCCATGCGCGCCTGCGCCTCGAACCCGGAAGCCGCCGCCCTGGCCGGCATCAACACCTCCAACATGCGGACGCTGGCCTTCAGCCTGAGCGCCGGCCTGGGCGCCTTGGCCGGATGCCTGATCTCGCCCATTGCCATGACCCAGTACAACATGGGCGGGCCGCTGGCCATCAAGGGGTTTGCGGCGGCCATCCTGGGCGGGCTGGGCTTGCCGGCCGCGGCCATCGCCGGCGGCCTGCTGGTCGGGCTGGCGGAATCGCTCAGCGTGAGCGTGCTGCCCGCGGCGTACAAGGACGTGACCGCCTTCGCCATTCTCCTGCTGGTGCTGTTTTTCCGCCCGCAGGGGTTGTTTGGCCGCAAGGGCGGGTCCATGGTCCGGGAGTGCTGAAGGCCATGGACCGCCGCAGTATCCTTGGCCTGGCATCGCTGGCACTGGTGCTGGTGGCCATCCAGCTGATTGCCCGGCAGGCCGGCAAGGAGTTTTACCTCACGCAGCTCACCATGGCCGGCTACTACACGCTCGTCCTGCTCGGCCTGAGCCTGCTCATGGGTTACGCGGGGCAAATCTCCCTTGGACACAGCGCCTTTTTTGCCATCGGCGGGTACACCGCGGCGGTGATGACCACCAAGCCTGTAGCGGCCACGGCCACGGCCGGGTGGCCCGCCCTGCTGGCGCGCGGCGGCGTGCTGGCGCCGCGGGCGGACTTGTATGGCAACCAGTTTTACACGTTCTCGTCCGGCGCGGCGCTGGTCGTGGCCATCGGGGTCGCGGTGCTCGTGGCGCTCCTGGTCGGCTGGCCGGCCCTGCGCCTGAAAGGCCACTACCTGGCCATGGCCACGCTCGGGTTCGGCCTGATCGTGTACCGCATCCTGCTGGGCTGCGAATGGCTGGGCGGCGCCGACGGCCTGCAGGGGGTGCCGGCGTGGCAGATCCTCCCCCACGTAACCCTGTGCGGCAAACGAACTTTCCGGGTGGAAAACTATTACATCGCCTGGACCCTGGTGCTGCTGGCGCTGGCCATGCTGCTGAACCTGGTCAACTCGCGGCCGGGCCGCGCGTTGCGCGCCATCCACGACAGCGAACTCACGGCCAATGCCATGGGCGTCAACACAGCGGCTTACAAGCTCAAGGTGTTCGTGATCAGCGCAGTCATGGCGGCCGTGGCCGGCTTTTTCCTGACCCACTACACCGGCGGCATCGCGCCTTCGGAATCCAGCGCCATGAAATCCATCCGCTACGTGGCGCTGGTCGCGGCCGGGGGGTCTGCCAGCCTGTGGGGCGTCCTTACCGTCGGCACAATCATCAACTATTTATCGTTGCGCGGCTTCTTCGGAAGCTATGACCACATGGTGTTCGGCGCCCTGCTCGTCCTCATCATCACCCTGGCGCCCGCCGGGCCATTACCCCTGCTGGCCAAGGTGTTCCGCCTAAGGCGCCGCCGCGCACCGGTCGCCGCCGCGGCCCCCGTGGTGGCCGCCTGACCAGGCGCCGCTATTTCTTGATTTCCACGCAGCGGCTGAACCAGCCCCGACCCGGCTTGGGCTTGAAGCAGACATTCCAGTAGTCGCCTTTGTCGTGGGCCTCGCCGGAATCAAGGTCATAATCCAAGTCCAACTTCCGCTGGCCCATAATATACTTGGCTTGGCTGATGGCCCGGCTGGCTGACCGTTCATTGGAGAAATTGCTGGATAGCGGCCGGGTGGTTTTTGTTGATCGGCAGGCCGATCCGGCCATCGCGAGCGCCGTCACACAAAATATCACAACCAGTTGACGGACAAGATGTTTTGTCACCAGCCGATCTCCTTTAACCTGCCTTGAGGTGCACTTCGCTGGACCCTCCGCCACCTGGAGCCACAGGCTATTTTTGCCGCCTATTATCCCACGCATGCAATAAGTGTCAAACCACTTAATATTCAGCCCTGCGCGCCGATTATGAGAGTAGCAGGCCGATTATGGATATTGCGATTGCCAACAATAGCTTCGAATACGGGATCTACCGGGCCAACCAAGCCATGTCTGCCGCAGGCCCGGCGGCCTTGAACCCCCAGGGGCAACCCGCCAACCAACTCAACATGGGCGACAACGCCGCCATTGATCGGGTCGTGGCGCGATCCCCGGGCGAGTACGGCGTCTACATGGTCAATCGCGCCCTGAAACAGGCGGTGGGCATTGAGCTGACCACCATGCGCCAGCAAGTCGGGAGCATCCTGAACCAATTTGGCTGAAGGTACGTTATTAGACTGGGGCAGGCCCCGCTGATTGCAAAAATCGCGGGGCCTGTTCATTTTAAAAAACCGGCGGCTCATACCTTTTCCGCATGAGAACAAGCATACAAGCTCCCCTCCTTGCAAGGAGGGTGGCCGCAGGCCGGGGTGGTTGTGGATGGTCTGCGCCCCGATATCACGGTGGGTGGAACCCGGACCAACCGCCCCACCCTTCGGGTCCCCCCCGCCTTGAAAAGGCGGGGAGCCCAGATACGTACCGATCCTCATGCGGAAATGGTATCAGGCCTCGCGCTGCAGAAGGTACAGGACTTGGACTTCCTTGTTCAAGGGAATGACCCAGCGCGCATAAATGTCGCGCACCGTTTCCGGGTCCACGGTATGGAACCCGGCTTCCGGCTCCAACTCGCGCGTGTACGTGTGCGCTTTGCGCAACACACGCTCCAGCACCGCGGTCTCGACCGCCGGGTCCGTGATCGCCGCCAGCAAGCCGGCGGTATCGCGCGCTTGGATCAGCGGCACAAACAGCCCGGGGCTGGCGCGACATTTGCTCTCCGCCACAAATTTTCCGTAATGGATGCGCTTGGACAAGCCCTGGAGCAGCCCCACGTCGTTGACGGCGCTGGAACCGTACTGGCGGTCGTCGCCCGGCGGGCAGATCAGCGGCACAATCTCGTTCTCGTAGACCACCCGGATCCGGGGATTGATATTTATTTTGCCGGGCGCCAGCACCTGGTCATAGGCCAACGGCGGCAGGATGGGGTCTGGCAGGTCGTGAAAGAAGGGGTGCTCGTCCGGGCTGGTGTAGCGCCGCACCTTGGCGTGGGATCGCTCGCACTCGTGCAGCATGAAGTCCAGCAAGCTTTCGTCGCCCAGGGCCGGGCCCAGGCCTCCCTTGCGGTACACCAGCGCGTTCCGGCAGAACTGGGCCCGCTCGATCAGGCTGAAGATGATGGTTTCTTCCAGCCGGATCAGGGCCTGCCGGATGCCCGCCAGTTGGAGTTGCTGATCGATTGCCACGCCGCCTTCATCCCCCGATGATAAAAAAATGGAGCGAGCGATGGGACTTGAACCCACGACAGCCACCTTGGCAAGGTGGAGCTCTACCACTGAGCTACGCTCGCTTCCTCTTACCCGTATGAATAAACCAAGGCCCCAACCGGCGTCAACAGGAATGATCTAAAATATTTCAGCCCGCGGCCGTCGGCTAAGCCACCCGGCTGGCCGCGGCATGGTCAAGGCCGAACGCGGCGCGATGCTGCTCGATCATGGTTTTGTCCACGCGGTAGCTGGTGAGGTTCCCCCGCATCGGGGCCTCGTACATGACATCCAGCATGACGTGCTCGAGGATGGCGCGCAACCCGCGGGCGCCGGTGCCCTTCTGCGAGGCGATGTGCGCCAGCTCGCGCAGGGCGCTCGGGGTGAAGACCAGCTCGACGCCTTCCATCCCCAGCAGCTTGGCGTACTGGCGGATCATGGCGTTCTTGGGCTCGGTCAGCACGCGAACCAGGTCGTCTTCCTTCAATTCATTCAACACCGTGGTCACCGGCAGGCGGCCGACAAACTCCGGGATCATCCCGTACTTGATCAGATCCTCCGGCTCCACGGGCAGGCGGTCGGACGGCCGGGCAGCGGCCTCCGCTTCGCCCATGCGGAACCCGAGCCGGGACTTGCCGATGCGGCGCTGGACAATGCTATCGATCCCCACGAACGCGCCGCCGCAGATGAAGAGGATGTTTTGCGTGTTGACCTTGATGTATTCCTGCTGGGGATGCTTGCGGCCGCCCTGGGGCGGCACGTTGGCCGTGGTGCCTTCAAGGATCTTCAGCAGCGCCTGCTGTACGCCCTCGCCGGACACATCGCGGGTGATCGAGACGTTCTCGGTCTTGCGGCCGATCTTGTCGATCTCGTCGATGTACACGATGCCGACCTCCGCCCGCTGCACGTTGAACTCCGCGGACTGGAGCAGGCGCAACAGGATGTTTTCCACGTCTTCGCCGACGTACCCGGCCTCGGTGAGCGTGGTGGCGTCGGAGATGCTGAACGGCACGTCCAGCATGCGCGCGAGCGTCTTGGCCAGGAGGGTCTTGCCGCTCCCGGTCGGGCCGATCAGCAGCACGTTGCTCTTTTCGATCTCGACGTCGCGGTGCGGGTCGCCGGCGCCGGCCGGGGCCACGTTCTGCAGGACGCGCTTGTAGTGGTTGTGCACGGCCACGGAGAGCACCTTCTTGGTGTACTCCTGGCCGACCACGTATTCATCGAGAAACGCCTTGATCTCGTGCGGCTTGGGCACCTTGAGGTCAAAGCGGTTTTTGGGCGCCTTGCCCGCCTCCTGGGCCAGCAGCGAGTTGCACAGCCCGATGCATTCGTTGCAGATCTGGACGCTGGGTCCGGCGATCAGGCGCTCCACTTCGCGCTGCGCCTTGCCGCAGAAAGAACACTTGGTGGCTAATGGTTTGGTGGTCATGGCCGGGTTGCCTTACTCTTCCTTCTTCTCGTCTTTCTTCTTTTCCTTGTCCGCGACCTTCTTGTCCTTCTCGGCTTCCTTATGGCGCGCGGCATCGCGGCGGCTGAGGACCACCTCGTCCACAATGCCGTACTTGCGGGCCTCGTCGGCGCCCATGTAGAAATCGCGCTCGCTGTCCCGGGCCACGGTTTCCAGCGTCTGGCCCGTGTGCCGCGCCAGGATCTCGTTGAGCATCTCGCGCAGGCGCAGGATCTCGCGGGCCTGGATGCTGATATCCGTGGCCGCGCCCTGCGCGCCGCCCCACGGCTGGTGGATCATGATCCGCGCGTGCGGCAAGGCGAACCGCTTGCCCTTGGCGCCCGCCGCCAACAGCAGCGCGCCCATGCTGGCCGCCTGCCCCACGCAGTAGGTGTTCACGTCGCACTTGAGAAACTGAATGGTGTCATAGATGGCCAGCCCCGCCGTCACCGAGCCGCCGGGGCTGTTGACGTACAGGCTGATGTCCTTCTCGGCGTCCTCGCCCTGCAGGAACAGCATCTGGGCCACGATCAGGTCGGAGACCTCGTCGGTCACCGGCGTGCCCAGGAAAATAATCCGGTCCTTGAGCAGGCGCGAATAAATATCGTAGGCGCGTTCGCCGCGCCCGGTCTGTTCCACCACCATGGGGATCAACATCTGGCTGCGCTCCTTCATTGTTGGGCTCCTCGTTGGGCCGGCTTTACGGCGCGGCTTCCACGACTTTCGCGTTATTCAGGATGAAATCAAGCATTTTGTGCCGCCGGGTATGCTCCCGCAGATGGTCGATCCGGCCGTCCGCCTCCAGGTCGGCGCGCAGCTTGGCAGGCTCCATCCCGCGCCGGTAGGCGTACATCCGGATGGTGTCTTCCAGCTCCGCATCCTCCACCTCGACATGCTCCAGGGTCGCAAGGCGGTGCAGGATGTAATCCAGTCGCACCTGGGCGGCCGCATCGCGCGCCGCGGTGCTGAAGATGTCGTCCTTTTTCTCCTGGATGACTTCCTCGGGCACGCCGCGCGTGGTGGCGTTGCGCACGATGTCGAAGACGTTCTTGCGCGTTTCCTCGTCCACGACCGACTGGGGCAAATCAAAAACCACGGACTTGAGAAGGTAGTCGATGATCTGCGTCCGCCGGCGGTCTTTCTCCTCGATCTCGGCCTGGCGCTCAAGCTCCTTGCGCACCACCACGCGCAGCTGGTCCAGGGTCTCCACCTTGAACCGGCCGAGAAACTCGGCGTCCATTTCGGGGAGGTGCTTGCGGCGCACGGCCACGACATCCACGAAATAGGTGGCCTTCTTGCCGGCCAGTTCCGGGACCCAGAAATCGGCTGGAAAATCCACCAGCACCTGGCGTTTCTCGCCGGCCCGCGCGCCCAGCAGGGCGGCGGTGAAGCCCGGAAGCATCTCGTTTTCGTCCATGGAGGTCCAGACGTCCGCGGCTTTGCCCAGCTCGGCCTTGGCCGGCGCCAGCTCGGCCACCGGTCGGGCCTCGCACACGCCCTCGTAGCGGATCTGCAGCACGTCGCCCTTCTCGGCGGCGGCGTCCTTGATCTCCTCGAACGTGGCGTGCCGCTCGCGCAACTGGGCGAGCGCCTCGTCCACCGCGGGCTCCGCCACGGGCTTCAGCCCGTTGTTGACCGGGACGCCCTTGTACTCCGGCGGGGCAAAGTCCGGGGGCACGTCCAGGGTGACGGTGAACTTGAACGGCTGGCCTTCGACGAACGGCTCCGGCACCACGTTGAGCACGGCCACCACGTCCAGCTTGTGGGTTTTGAGCGCGTCCCGGTAGGCGGCCGGCATGACCTGGTCCTTGACGTGCTCCTGCAGCTCTTTCTTGAAGCGCCGCAACACCACGTCGCGAGGCGCGCGGCCGGGCCGGAACCCGGGGATGCGGGCCTGGCCCTGGAACTGCTTGACGGCTTGCTCCCAATGCGTGGCGACCTCCGCCGCGGGCACCACGATTTCCAGCGCCTTGCGGCAGGGTTCCACATCCTTGACAGTGATTTCCATGATCGTAGCCTCTCCTGGGGGTTGGTAATCCTTGGCCTGGCGCGCCGCCTTACGACTGGAGCGTCATCAGGAACTCGGCATTGCTGCCGGTCTTTTTCAGGCGGTTGATCAGCAGCTCCATGGCTTCCACGGGCGGGATGCCGTTGAGCGCCTTGCGCAGGGTCCAGATGCGGTTGAGCTCGTCCGGGTGCAGCAGCAGCTCTTCCTTGCGGGTGCCCGATTTCTCGATATTGATCGAGGGGAAGATGCGCTTGTCCACCAGGTTGCGGTCCAGGCCCAGTTCCATGTTGCCGGTGCCCTTGAACTCCTCGAAGATCACCTCGTCCATGCGGCTGCCGGTGTCCACGAGGGCCGTGGCGATGATCGTCAGGCTGCCACCCTCCTCCAGGTTGCGCGCGGCGCCGAAAAACCGCTTGGGCTTGTGCAGCGCGTTGGCGTCCACGCCGCCGGACAGGATCTTGCCGCTGTGCGGCTGCAGGGTGTTGTACGCCCGCGCCAGGCGCGTGATGCTGTCCAGCAGGATGACCACATCGTGGCCGGTCTCGGTCATGCGCTTGGCCATCTCGATGACAATTTCCGCCACCTGGGTGTGGCGCTCGGGCGGCTCGTCGAACGTGGAGCTGAGCACTTCCGCCTTGGTGTTGCGGATCATGTCGGTCACTTCCTCGGGGCGCTCGTCGATCAGCAGGATGACCAGCTTGACCTCGGGGTTGTTGACCGAGATGCTGTTGGCGATCTTCTGCAGGAGCACGGTCTTGCCCGTGCGCGGCGGCGCGAC